>NZ_JBIWPI010000001.1:2064322-2241708 GCF_044768185.1 Amycolatopsis sp. NPDC101161 | reverse complement strand
ATCACCGCCCAGGCCTTGTCCGTCAACTCACCGCGACCAACCACGTCCGCAATCCAACCGGACCGCAGCTAGGTCACTTACAGGACACGCCCTAGGCCTTGGCGCTCTTGAGTTCCAGCGGGTTCTTGGGCGCGTCACCGCGCGCGTCGATCATCCGCTGCCCCAGTTCCTGCAGCCGCTTGCGGCCCATCGCCGAACGGACCTCCGGGAACCACTCGTCTTCTTCCTCTTCGACGTGGTGGCGGACGTTCTCCGTCAGCACCGTCACCTTCGCGTCGAACGTCTCGTCCTTCGGGTCCATGCCGAGCAGCTCGGACAGCATCCAGACGACGACGTGGTGCTCCTCCACGCTTTCCAGGATGTGGTCCTTCGTGTCCGGCACGGCTTCGCGCGCGGCCGGGTAGAAGATCTCCTCCTCGATGTACGCGTGGACGGTCAGCTCCTCGATGATCGAGTCGGCGATCCGGCGCTTTTCGCCGTACGCCTCCTCGCCCGCCTTCTCGAACTCCTTGAACAGCTTCTCCACGGTCTTGTGGTCGTTCTTGAGCAGCACGATCGCGTCGGTCGACATCGGTGTCCTCACGGTGCGGCCAGGCCCCGCAGGGTGACCTGGGCGTTTTCCAGTTCCTTCGTCATCAGCAGGGCCACGGTGCCGGCGTGGGCCAGCGCCCGGCCGACGTCCCCCACCGAGTCCCACGTGGCCGCGACGGCGTCGTCGCCGCCGTGGCCGGCCACCCGGCCGGACAGCAGGCCCTCCTCCAGCCGGCCCTGCAGGGCGGGCAGCAGGTGGGTCAGGTCGTCCGCGAGCAGCCGCAAGGCGCCCAGCACGCGGTACAGCTCGGCGGGTGAGTCGAGCCCGCCGTCGCCGACGCAGCGGGCCAGCCGGCGCACGGTGGCCCCGGCGTCGGCGGCCAGCAGCGACGGTGTGGGAGCGTCCATGAGCGCCCGGTTACCCGCTCCCCGCCGGGGAAAACGCCGTTTGCGCCGGTCGCCGCGCGGGTATCCCACCGGCTCCCCGACCCCCCAGGAGCAACCCCGGTGAACCCAGACGTGCTGACCTTCGGCATCGAAGAGGAGTTCTTCGTCGTCGACCGGCGTGGTCACCTCTCGCAGGCCGGCGACGACGTCGTCGACGCCGCGGAGGCGGCCGAGGACGTCCAAGGCGAGCTGCAACACGAGCTGAACCTGTCGCAGGCCGAAGCCGCCACCGACGTCTGCAGCACCCACGCCGAGGCACTGCGCCAGGTCGGCGGGCTGCGGGACGACCTGGCCGAGGCGGCCCGGGCCCGCGGCTACCGGCTGCTGCCCGCCGGCGCGCCCCCGCTGTCCGAAGCGGAGCCGCCGCGGATCACGCCGAACCCGCGCTACCAGCGGATGGCCGAGCACTTCGGCGCCACCGCCTGGACTTCGCTCACCTGCGGCTGCCACGTGCACGTCGCGATCCCCGACAAGGCGCGGGGGATCGACGTGCTCAACCACGTCCGGCCGTGGCTGCCCGCGCTGCTGACGATCACCGCGAACTCGGCGATCGTCGACGGCTACGACACCGGGTACGCGAGCTGGCGCTACCACCAGTGGAGCCGGTGGCCCTCGGCCGGGCCGCCGCCGCGGTTCGCGTCGCTCGACGAGTACGAGAGCATCGTCGACGGCTGGCTGCGCTCCGGCGCGATCCTGGACCGCGGGATGATCTACTGGGACGTCCGGCTGTCGGAGAAGCAGCCGACGCTGGAGTTCCGCATCTCCGACGTCGCCGCGACGCCGACGGAAGCGGTGCTGCTGGCCGTGCTGGCCCGCGGGCTCGTCGCGACCGCGCTGGCCGACGACGGCCCGGCGCCGGAGCTGTCGAACGAGGTGCTGCGCGGCCGGCTCTGGCGGGCGTCGAAGGAAGGGGTCACCGGCTCCTGCCCGCACCCGCGGACCGGCGAGCTGGAGCCGGTGAAGGCGGTGCTGGACGACTTGATCGCGCTGACCGCCCCGGCTTTGAAGACGGCGGGAGACCTGGACTTCGCGCGCGAGACCACGGCCCGCTTGGCGGCCGAAGGCGGCGGCGCCGACCGGCAGCGGCGTGCCTTCGCGGAAAAGAACTCGGCGGAGGCCGTGGTCGACGTGCTGACCGGAAGCGCCTAGGGCAGAAGGGGTTCGAGCGCGTCGAGCAGCTCGAGCGCGCGGACGGCGGCCCGGGAACGGCCGGGGTCGACGACGAGGTGGACACCGGCCGCTTCGGCGGACCGGTGGGCACGCACGAGGACCCGCAGGCCCGCCGCGCCGAAGAACCGGACCTCGGCCAGGTCGACCCGCAGGACCCCGGGGCAGGCGCGGATGTGCTCGGCCAAGGTCGCTTCGAGCGCGCTCGCGGTGCAGAGGTCGACCTCGCCGCCGACCTGGACGACGATCGCGTCCGGCGACTTCCACCGGAGCTTGCTCCGGAGGTCCCCCTCCGCGGGGGCGCGGGGCGCCGGAACCCGCGGCGTCCGCGGCGGATCGGCTGCCACCACCCGCGGGCGCTCGTAGGTTGTCATGCGTCCGAGATACCCCTCGCGCGCCGACGGCCAAACAAAGGCCGGGCCCAGGCGCATTTACCCCGGCCGAACGGGTAACCACCGCCGAACGCCCGCGCGGAAGGAGCCCGCCATGGCCGACGGCCCGCCCACGATGGGCGTCGAGGAAGAGTTCTTGCTGGTCAACCCGCGCACCGGGCACGCGTCACCGGGCGCGGAGCCGGTGCTGGCGCGGTACCGCCACCACGGCCCGCTGCCGGACGGCGTCCGGGTGCACCGCGAGCTGCGGCTCACCCAGATCGAGGCCGCCAGCGGCGTCTGCACCACCGCCGGGGAACTGCGTGAGCACTTGACGGCGGCGCGGCGGGTGCTGGCCGGCGCGGCCGCGGCCGAGGACTGCGCGCTGCTGGCGACCGGCACGCCCGTCGGGCCCGGACCGGCCACGCCCCCGCCCGCGGCGACCGGCCGCTACGCCGACATCGACGCCGCCTACGGCGCGGTGGTCGCCGACTACGAGGCCTGCGGCTGCCACGTCCACGTCGGGGTCGCCGACCCCGACACCGCGGTCGCGGTCGTCAACCACCTCGGCCGGTGGCTGCCCACCCTGCTCGCCCTCTCCGCCAACGCGCCGTTCGACCACGGGCGCGACACCGGTTACCACAGCTGGCGGATGGTCCTGCAGTCCCGCTTCCCCGGTTCCGGCGTCGCGCCGCACCTGCGGGACCACGCCGAGTACCGGCGGGCGGTCGAGACGCTCGTCGACTGCGGCGCGCTCGTCGACCCGGACCAGACGTTCTGGCTCGCGCGGCCGTCCGGCCGCTTCCCGACGGTCGAGCTCCGCGTCGCCGACACCGCGCTGACCGTCGACCACGCCGTACTGCAGGCCCTGCTCAGCCGGGCGCTGGTGCGGCGGGCTCTCGACGACCTGGCCGCCGGGCGCGAAGCCACGCCGCTGTCCCCGCAGGTGACCGCGGCGGCGGTGTGGGCCGCGGCGCGCCACGGGCTGACCGGCCTGCTCGTCGACCCGCTCGAAGAGACGCGCCGGCCGGCGTGGTCGCTGGTCGAGGCGCTGCTGGACCACGTCCGGACGGCGCTCGATGACAGCGGGGACCTGACGGAGGTCCAGGCGCTCGTGGCGGCGCTGCGCGCCGACGGGACCGGTTCGGTGCAGCAGCGCGCGGTGGCCGGGCGCGGGACGGCGGAGGCGGTGCGGTGGCTCACCGCGCGGACCGTGCCGGCCGGGCATGGAACGCGGCTGACCGGGTAAACCCCGGCCATGACGACCTTCACCGCCGCAGCCACCCTGCCGGCGTCCCGCGGTCCGCTTTCGGCGAGTGTTTTGCAGACGCTGCTGCGCGAACAGCCTCGCGCGGACCTGAGTTTCGACGGCCTCGCGGACGCCGACCCGCTCGGCGACGACCTCCAGCTCGCCCTGCACCTGTGCTACGAGCTGCACTACCAGGGCCTGCCGGGCGTCTCGCCCGACTGGGAGTGGGACCCGGAGCTGCTGCGGCTGCGCGGCGCGCTCGAGGCGCGGTTCCTGGCCGCACTGCGGGAAAACGTGCGGGGCGGCGACGACGTCACCGCCGAACTCGACGCGTTGCTCGTCGAACCGCTTGACGCCGAAGGGGTGTCGCACTTCCTGCGCGACCACGGCGACTGGAACCACGTGCGCGAGTACTTCACGCACCGCTCGATCTACCACCACAAGGAAGCCGACCCGCACGCGTGGGTGATCCCGCGGCTGCGCGGCCGGGCCAAGGCGGCGGTGGTGGCGGTGGAGTTCGACGAGTTCGGCGGCGGCCGCGCGGAGCTGGCGCACGCCCGCCTCTACACGGACCTGCTGCGCGCGGCGGGCCTGCCGGACGGCTACCTCGAGCTGATCGACCAGGTGCCGGGCACGATGCTCGCGGTGGTCAACATGATGTCGATGTTCGGCCTGCACCGGTCGCTGCGGGGCGCGCTGTGCGGTCACTTCGCGGCGGCGGAGATCACGACGGCGCCGTCGGCGACGCGGCTGGACCAGGGGTTGCGCCGGCTGAGCGCACCCGAGGCGTGCCGGTTCTTCTTCACCGAGCACATCGAGGCCGACGCCGTGCACGAACAGGTGATGCGCCACGACGTGCTCGGCGACCTGCTCGAGCAGGAGCCCGAGCTGGCCGCCGACGTCGTGCTGGGGATCCAGGCGACGGAGTTCCTGGAAGGCCGGTTCGCCGCGGGGCTGCTGGAGAGCTGGCGGGCCGGGCGGTCGTCGCTGCGTCAGCCGTCGGCGGGCTGAGCCCGGACGCGTTTGCGGTGGCTGGTGTCGCAGAAGGGGAACCGCTTGCTCCGGCGGCACGCGCACACCGCGACGACGAACCGGTCGGACGTGACGACTTCGCCCTCCGGGGTGCGCAGTTCGACCGGTCCTTCGACGAGGACCGGTCCACCCGGGACGACGGTGACGCGGCGGGGGCGGTCAGCGGACGGCACGCAGCACCACCAGCTCCTCCATCCGCTGCCCCGGCTCGATCAGGCCGGCGGCCTCCAGGAACTCCATCCGTCCGGAAAGGACCGGCCCGAACGGGATGCGCGCGGTGCGGACCACGTCGGCGCGCAGTCCGCGCGCGGTCAGCACCTGCAGCGACTTGTCCACATCCGACAGTCGGGATTGGACGATCAGCATCGTGCCGCCGGGCCGCAGGAGCGTGTCCGCCCGGTCGCAGAGCGGGTCGAGGACGGCCCGGCCGTCCGGGCCCGCGTCCCAGCCGCGGGTGGCGCGGACCGTCGCGGCCGGGGACGGCACGTACGGCGGGTTGGCGACGACGACGTCGAACGGCCCCTCCCCCAGCGCGGTCGCGAGGTCGCCGCGGCGGGGCCGGATCCGCAGGCCCCGGGTGAGCGCGTTGAGGCGGACCGACACCAGGGCACGACGGGAAAGGTCCAGCGCCAGCACGGTTTCCGCGCCGCGACGGGCGAGCGTGAGCGCCTGGGCGCCGGTGCCCGTGCAGAGGTCGAGGGCCCGCGCGCCGGGCGGGATCGCCAGCTCGGCGATCGCCGCGGCGAGCAGGGCGGTGTCCTCTTGGGGGCGGTAGACGCCCGGGAGCCGCAGCAGCCGCGGGGCGGGCCGGAGGACGACGGGCCGGGCGGCCAAGGGGCCCGGGCGGACGGGTTCCGCCGACGTGGTCATCTCGGTCTCCTTCACTCGCCGCGGCCCGGCGCACTCGCCGGCGGACAACCGCGTCGGCCCCGGCTACCCGGCGAAGATCGCCGCAAACCGATCGGCCGCGGAGTGGTTGACGGAGGTGTCACGGGGTAACCGCGTCCGGAAAAGACTTCCGGAGGAGGATCCGAGATGACGAGTCAGGACCGCACGCAGCACCCGGCGAACCCCGCCGAGGGCGACGACCCGCACGGCGACACCCCCGAGGCCCAGCGCGAAACGCTGCGCGGCGAGCAGGGCACGTCGAGCGGCGATCAGCACGACGACAGCGACCCGCAGTCCGGCTGACCCGGACCGCAGGGAGGTGCCGCGCACGACGCTCGGCCCGGCCTCGGTGGTCGTCCCACCCGCGGGTCAGGACGTCGGCGCGGCCTCTTCGGGCACCGGCCCGGTTTCCTCCATCATGAGCAGCGCGCCCACGCTCTGCCCGTCACGGCCCCGCAGGGTGCTGCACACCAGCCGCACCACGACGGCGCGCCCCCGGCGGTTGACGGCGTCCAGGGCCAGCTCGGCCGGGGAACCGGTGTCGGCGAGCGCGTCCCGGACCACCGGGCGCAGCTCGGCGATCGGCAGGCCGATGTCCAGGTTGAGCAGGTGGATCCCCTGCGCCTCTTCACGGCGGACCCCCCAGAGGTTCTCCGCGGCGCGGTTCCAGGCCTTGATCCGCATCTCGGTGTCGATCACCACGATCCCGGCCTGGACGGCGGTCAGCACCGACTCCAGGAAGTCGTTCAGCTCGTCGAGCTCGAGGCCGCGGTCCCGCAGCGCGTCGTTGATCGTCTGCAGCTCGTCGTTGGTGGAGTGCAGCTCCTCGTTCATCGTTTCGAGCTCTTCGTTGGTGGACTGGAGCTCTTCGTTGGTCGTCTCCAGCTCCTCCACGGTGGACTGGAGCTCCTCGTTGGTGGTCTCCAGTTCCTCGTTGGCCGACTGCAGCTCTTCGTAGGCCGACTTGAGCCTGCCGTTCGTGTACTCGAGCTCGGTGAGCAGCAACCGCGCCCAGCTCACGTCGTGGAACACCACCGACACGCCGAGCAGGCTCTTCTCCTTGCCCAGCAGCGGGTTCACGTGCACCTCGTACCACACGGCGTCGCCGCTGCGGCGCCACTCGACGTCCTTGATCCGCAGCGATCGGCGTTCCAGGCGCGCCTGCTCGACGTAGGGCCGGAGCGTGACCGGGCGGTAGGAGACGTCGAGGTCCCAGAGCTTCCGGCCGACGTCCCGTTCGGACAGTCCGAACGCGCTTTCGGCCTGCTGGTTGACCAACGCGACGACCTCGTCGCCGGTCACCACGATCTGGGCGACGGGACTGGTCGAGAACGCGTGCTCGCGCAGCTGGTCGAGAGTGGACACGTCGGCCGAACGGCGCGGCGGGTGGTTGTGCCCGCCGAAGTACCGGTAGCCGACCCCGGCGGTGGCGCTCTTGCGGAAGATCCGCTGCTTGAGGTCGAGCGGCTCGAACAGGCGGGTGTGGCTCAGCAGCATCTCGGCCTTGCCCAGGAACATCATGCCCCGGGGCGCCAGCGCGAAGTGGAACCGCTCGAGGATCTTCGTCTGGGTGTCGGCGTTGAAGTACATCAGGGTGTTGCGGCACACGAGCAGGTCGATGCGGGAGATGGGGGCGTCCTGCACGAGGTCGTTGCGCCCGAAGATCACCGAGCGACGCAGGTCCTTGCGAAAGGTGTAGCGGCCACCCTGCTGCTCGAAGTACTCCGCGAGCTGGGCCTCGGACACGCCGCCGAGCTCGTCCGGGCTGTAGGACGCGTGCCGGGCCTGGGCGAGGGCTTCCTCGTCGACGTCGGTGGCGTAGATCTTGACCCGCTGGCGGAAGGCTTCGGTCCCGAGCGTCTCGGCGAACGCGATGGCGATGCTGTAGGCCTCCTGGCCGGCCGCGCACCCCGAGCTCCACACGCGGATCGGCTCCTCGGGGTTGCGTTCGGCCAGCAGGGCCGGGATCGCGTGCTCGCGCAGGTACTCCCAGGCTTCGGGGTCGCGGAAGAACCCGGTGACGTTGATCAGGATGGTGTTGAACAGGGCGGCGAACTCGTCGGCGTTCACCTGGAGCTGGTCGACGTAGTCCGCGTAGCTCTCGGCACCGACCTGGCTCATGCGCCGCTGGACCCGCCGCATCAGGCTGGTCCGCTTGTAGCCGGTGAAGTCGAAGCCGCGGGACTCCTTGAGGTAGGCGAGCACGGACTCGAACTCGTCGTCGGTTTCCGCCCGGGGATCCGTCACCGAGGACACGCTACTCGCCGGCCGCGCGTGGGCGGCGACGCCGGGCCAGCACCGCCCAGACGACCTTGCCGCCCCGCCAGGACCGGCTGCACCCCCAGACCCGGGCGATCTGCGCGACCATCTGCAGGCCCAGCCCCGGATCGGAGCTGTGGACGCGCTCGTGCCGCACCGCCGGGTGCGGGTCGTCGTCGCCGACGGCGACGGTGAACACGTCCCTGCGCAGCTCGAGCCGGAGCCGAGGCGCCGAAAGGGTGTGCCGGATCGTGTTCTCCACCAGCTCCGTCGCGATGAGCAGGGCGTCCTCGCTGTGTTCGGGTACGCCCCACTCGGCGCAGACGCGGGTGACGAACTGCCGCGCCAGTGCCGAGGCGTGGACCGACGGCATCAGCAGCTGCACCGCCCGGCGCCGCGGCGGGTGGTCCCGTTCGAGCTCAGCCGTCGCGACGTCCGGGTGGACCGCCACGAAGCGGTCTATCGTCCGGACCTTCAGCACCGCGAGGTGCTCCGGCCGGGAGGAGACCAGCGCGAACGGGACACCGGGCCAGTCGCTGATCCGCATGGCGATCGTCGCGAAGACGACGGCCAGCCGGTCTTCGTCGATGGAGAGCTGGCCGATGTCGGCGATCACGCTGTCCGGGGCGTCCGTGGCGATCTTGAGCAGGCCGTCGCGCAGGTCGGGATAGCTCGCGTGACCGAGCCGGCCGGTCACGGTCACCACCGTGGCCCCGGCCCGCGTCTCCGGGACCAGGCGCACCACGGCGTCCTCACCGGTCATCGTCGGCACCGGTCCCGGGATCCTGTGCGAGCAGGAACCGCCGCAGCGTCTCCGCGGCGGCGACGCACTCGCGCACGGTGTTCTCGTACCGCCGGCCCAGCAGGCCGATCCGGTCGCCGGCGTTGTCCTGCATCCGCCGGGCGAGCGCCGTTTTCTCGTCGAGGGACCGCAACGCCGTCCACAGCGCCCGTTCGAACTCGAGGTCGTGGGCTCCGAGCAAGGCCTCGGCCGACCAGCCGTGGCCGATGCGGCACCGGTAGTGCCCGTCCCGGCCGCCGACCTCCACGAGCGAGCCGCCGCAGTCCGGGCAGCTGTGGCCGGAAGGCGGGGTCACGTCGTCCGGAACGACGGCGTCGAGCCGGACGCCGTCCCGCGCGATCCGGTCTTCCAGGAGCAGCGCGGGGGAAGGCTGCGCCACCGCGGCCGCCGGCGCCGGGGTGCGGACCAGCTTGTCCAGCACCTTGCCGAGCACCTCGACCGGGTACACGTGCTCGGTCGGGGTGCGGGCGAGCGCGCTCTCGGGCATTCCGGGGTAGAGCGCCTCGGCCGGGTCCTGCACCAGCGCGGCGCCGCCCCGGTCGACGATCGCGCGGAGCCCGAGCGCGCCGTCGTCGAGGGCGCCCGAGAGCACCACCCCGACCGCCGCCGGGCCCGCCGCGATGGCCACGGACCGGAAGGTGGCGTTGACCGCCGGGCGGTGCCCGCTTTCGGTGGGGCCGTGGCTGAGGAACAGCACGCCGTCGTCGAGGAGCAGGTGACGGTCCGGTGGGGCGACGTGGACCACGCCCGCGGACAGCCGGCGGCCGTGCGTCGCGGCGACCGCGGGGAGCTCGCCGGCCCGGCCGAGGATCTGGGGCAGCGCGCTCGTTCCGCCCGGGGCCAGGTGCATGACCACGAGGATCGCCGCCGGGAAGTTCACCGGCAGCACCCGGACCAGCTGACGGAGCGCCTCCACGCCGCCCGCGGACGCGCCGATCACCACCACGTCCCGCTGGACGGGCACGGCGACCACCTCCTCACCGGTCACGGTAGACCCGTCACCGTCCCGGGAGACCTCCGGGCGCTCGCCGAAACCTGCTCGTCACCCTTCGTCGAACTCGAACCGCAGGGCGTCCACGCACGCCTGGTACTTCTGGGTCATCTCGTGCTCGGTGTGCGCCGCCACGAACAGCTGGGCCAGTTCGAAGCTGTAGCTGTCCTGCTCCGGCAGCTCCGAGAGCCGCTGCCCGGCCTTCGGCACGATCGCGATCTGCGTGCCTTCGATCCGGTCCTCGATCGCGGCGACCTCTTCCCGCGTCGGCACGCGCGTGACGACGGCGTCTTCGAAGCGGCGCAGGTACCACTTCGCCGCGATCTGGTACTTCCCCCTGCTGGGCCGGCGGCCGGGGTCCTGGCCGAGGCCGAGGCGCACCATGATCTCGTGGTTGGCGACGCCGTCGACGAACTCGAACAGCTCGGCGTGCGACTGCGAGTGCCGCGGGTTGATCTCCAGCAGGGCGACCTGGCCCGATTCGGGGTCGCAGAAGAACTCGATGCTGAAGGTGCCGTTGTCGTAGCCGATCTGCCGCATCACCCGCTCGGCCACCTCGCGCATCCGCCGCACGGGTTCCTCCCCCAGCTGCGACGGGTACTGGTGGCGCAGGAACGACGAGCTGTCCGGGTAGTTGATCGAGTCGAGGGCGCCGTAGACGACGACCTCGCCGTGGTACACGTAGCCCTCCACGGCCGCCTGGGCGCCGTGCAGCGCTTCTTCGGCCAGGCAAGCGGATCCGCCGACCCGGGCGATCTCCGGCGGCAGCCGCACCTGGTCGAGCACGTACCCGAACGGCTCGCCCACGCGTCCCACCCCGGCCCGGATTTCGGCGACCGCGTCGGCGAATTCGGCTTCGTCCCCGGCCTTGAACGCGAGCTCCGACGAGAACGACTTGACCGGCTTGAGCCACATCGGGAAGTTCACGCCGCGAGGCGGGGCGGGGTGCTCGTCGTCGAGGTCGACGACGCCGAAGTTCGGCAGCTCGTCGATCACCTCGCGCTGCTCCAGCCGGCTCCAGTACTTGTGCTCGCACTTGAGCACCGCTTCCAGCGACAGGCTGGGCAGGCCGTAGCGGGCGCACAGGATCGGGACGAGCGTCGCCGCCGGGAAGTCCCAGTAGGTGACGATCGCGGCGATGTCGCCGTCGAAGGCGTCCAGCTGGTGCTGCGCCGTCTTCAGCAGCGCCTCGAAGTCGATCTCGCCGTGCTGCAGTTCTTCCGGCGTAAGCAGACCGTGGAACTCGTACGTCCCGGCCCAGGGCAGTCTCTGCAGGACGCGCTGGTTCTCCTCGTCCAGCCCGACCACGAAGATGTTGTTGCTCATGACCGTGGCCTACCCGGGGCCCGGGGGCCGAAACGGTCCGGACGGCCGAGTTTCGGCGCACCGGGAGCGGGCACCCCGCGCGCATGACCGCACTGCCCGAACCGCTTTCCCTCTGGGTCGAGACCGCGCCCGCGCCGGACCGGACGGGGGTTCCGGTCCCGGAGTCGGCCGACGTCGCGGTGCTGGGCGCGGGCATCGCCGGGCTCACCACGGCCCTGCTGCTCGCCCGCGGCGGCCGCTCGGTCGTCGTGCTCGAAGCGGACCGGGTCGCCGCCGGGGTGTCCGGCCACACCACCGCGAAGGTCAGCGCCCAGCACGGGGCCAAGTACGCGGAGCTGACGTCCCGCCACGGCGAAGAAGCGGCGCGGACCTACGCCCGGACGCAGAGCGCCGCCCTGGAGTGGATCGCCGCCACCGCGGCCGAGCTGGGGATCGACTGCGGCTTCACCCGCGCGGACAGCTACGTGTACACGACGCTTGAAAAGACCGTCGACTCGCTGAAGCGGGAGGCGGACGCCGCCGCCGCGGCGGGCCTGCCCGCGTCGTTCACCACGGACGTCAGCCTCGACGTGCCCGCGCTCGGCGCCGTCCGGACCACCGGGCAGGCGCACTTCCACCCGCGCCGGTGGCTGCTCGGGCTGGCCGCCGAGGTCGAGCGCGCCGGCGGCACCGTCGTCGAGAACGCCCGCGCGACCGCGGTGAACGGGCAGACCGTCCGGACCTCGCGCGGCGACGTCGTGGCCGGCGAGGTCGTCGTCGCGACCCACTACCCCGTCCTCGACCGCGGCTTGTACTTCGCCCGGCTGGAACCGGTCCGCGACCTGGTCGTCGCCGGTCCGGCGGCCGGGAACGCGCCGCCGTCGGGGATGTTCCTCGACGCCGACACGCACCACTCCGTGCGCGGGTATACCGAGCGAGGCACGCCGATGGTGATCGCCGGCGGCGAGCACTACCGCGTCGGGGCGCACGTCCACGTCGAGCGCCGGTACCGGCGGCTCGCGGACTGGGCGGATGCGCACGCGGGCCTGCACCGGGTGACCCACCGCTGGTCCGCGCACGACATGTCCACTGTGGACCTGCTGCCGTACGTCGGGCGGTACCTGCCGGGGACGAAGAACCTGTGGGTGGCCACCGGGTTCGGCCAGTGGGGCATGACCGGTGGCACCGCCGCGGGGCACGTCCTCGCCGCGCGGATCCTCGGCGAGCCGCACCCGGCCGCGGACCTGTTCGACCCCAACCGCTTCGACGCCCGTTCGGTGCTCGGGGTGGCCGAGGACAACCTGACCGTCGCGAAGTACCTGATCGGCGACCACGTGGCGGCGCTGTGGCGGTCGGAGAAGCTCGATGACCTCGCGCCCGGGGACGCCGAGGTCGTCCGCGTCGGCGGCGAGCTCGTCGCCGCGCACCGCGACGAAGCCGGGCAGCTGCACACCGTCGGCGCGCACTGCACCCACCTGGGCTGCCTGGTGTCGTTCAACGACGCCGAGAAGACCTGGGACTGCCCCTGCCACGGCTCGCGCTTCGGCGTGGACGGCGAAGTCGTGCAGGGCCCGGCGGTGCGCCCGCTGCGCCGCGGCCCCGCGTGACCTTCCCGTGAGAGCGCCGGCTAGCCGGAGGCGACCTTCTTGCCGGCGTCGTAGAGCAGGTGCAGGGCGTCGGCGATACCGATCGCGGTCAGGACCGTGGCCGCCAGCCGGGTCGGGCGGGGCGCGATGACCAAGCCCGAGCCCGGGTGCCGACCCACACGTTCAGGCAGCACGGGCACGTCAGCAGCTCGCCCACCGCGTGCCCGACGTGGCCCTTCGCCGGGACGGACTCGTTCAGTTCGTCGGGGCTTTGTCCTTCGCGGCGCCGGGCACGATCTTGTCCTCGCCGCCTATACGAGCGTCGTAACCGGCTTCGGCGATCTCGGCCGGCGAATCCTTGTCTCCGGCGGCGATCTTGGTGTCCTCCATGTCCGCGCGTTCGAGAACTCGGTGCCGACCGGGCCGGGCAGCATTGCCGTCAGGGTGACGCCCTTGTCCTTCACTTCGGCCCGCAGGCCCTCGGAGAAGGACGTCAGAACGCCTTTCGACGAGGTGGACAGCACCCGCGCGCGGCCGTGCCCGACCATGCCGGGCACGACCCGCTTGGTGAGGTGCACGGCCGAGCGCGCGTTGAGGTCGACGACGGTCAGCTGGTCCTTGAGGAGGGTGTCGCCGGCGAACTCGCCGTTGATGCCGACACGTCGGCGTTTACGGCCGGCGCCTCCACCGGTCGGCCGTCGAGCTGCCGGACGAGCTCCTCGACCCGGGCCCCCCGCAGGCGCGGACCTGGTCGGCTGCCGCGACCGGCTCGGCGTCCTCGGCCGCGGGCACGACGTCGAAGTCGTGCCGGGCCAACTGCTTCGCCAGTTCGAGCCCGATCCCGCTGGACGCGCCGGTGACTGCGGCCAGTGGCTCGGTCGCAGTGGTCGTGCGACCGCTCCCTTCCGGTTGACTACCTGCGGCGTACTCCGCCCGCCATCGGGCAATCGTGGTTTCCCGGTACGCGGGGCGGGTATTTCGCGGCGATGGGACGCACCCGACTCCGCCGCAGTGACCTGAGCGGCCCCGGCATCCGGCGGATCCGCCGCGGCCGGGGCTTCTCCTACGCCACGCCCGACGGCTCGCCGGTCACCGACCCGGAGCTGCTCGACCGGATCAAGGGCCTGGTCATCCCGCCCGCCTGGCGGAACGTGTGGATCTGCCCGTACCCGAACGGGCACGTCCAGGCCGTCGGCACGGACGACGCCGGGCGGCGCCAGTACCTGTACCACGAGCAGTGGCGGCGGGACCGCGACGAAGAGAAGCACGATCGCGTGCTGGCGATGGCGCGACGGCTGCCGTCGTGGCGCGCGTCCGTCGAGGAGGACCTGACCGGGTCCGGCCTCACCCGGAAGAGGGTGCTCGCGGCGGCGTTGCGGATGCTCGACCGGGGGATCTTCCGGACCGGCGGCGAGGAGTACGCGGAGGAGAACGGCACCCACGGCGTCGCGACGCTGCTGCGTTCGCACGCGTCGGTCCGCGGGGACGAGTGCCGGTTCTGCTACGTCGCGAAGGGCGGTATCGACCGCGAAGTGGCGATCCGGGACGCCGCGCTGGCGTCGGTGGTGAAGTCGCTGCTGCGCAGCAAGTCCGGCAGCGACCGGCTGCTCGTCTACCGCGAGGGCCGCACCTGGCACGAGGTGCACGCGGCCGACGTCAACGAGCGGTTCAAGGAGCTGGCCGGCGACGACTGCACGGCGAAGGACCTGCGGACGTGGAACGCGACGGTGCTCGCGGCGGCCGCGTTCGCGACGGCGGAGGCGCCGGCGTCGAAGGCCGCGGCCAAGCGGGCGGAGTCCGGGGTGATGAAGGAGGTCTCGAAGGCGCTCGGCAACACCCCGGCGGTGTGCCGGTCGTCCTATGTGGACCCCCGGCTGGTCGAGGCGTACCGCGACGAGCGCACGATCTCGGCGGCCCTGAAGCGGGCAGCCCGGCTCGACGGCGACGACGCGCGAGCGGTGCTCGAGAAGGCCTGCGCACGATTGCTCAGCCACGCGTGATTGAAGATCACCCGGGCGGGGAACCCCGCCGGTGGCTTCCCCCCGGCGAGTGACAGGAGACACGGTGAGTGAGCGTCGATCCACCCGTCCGTGTACTGGCCCGCGGACCCGGTCGTCCGGGAACCTGGGACCGGTGAACCCCGACGCTTCCCCCGTGCGCTGGCGCGCGTCGATCGGCCTGACGGTCGGCGGCGACGGCCCGGTGTCGAGCATCGTCGAGTCCGAGCACGGCAGTGAGGGATCGGCCCGCGAGTGGGTCGAGCGGAAGCTGCCGCGGACCAGGTTCCCGGCGTGGATCCCGGCGGCCCGGCGGGCCGACGGGGTCGAGTTGTTCGGGCAGGTGGCCCGGGGCCGGGTGGTCACCGGGCGGCTGGTTCCCACCTGGGAGTCCGAGGGGACCGCCGTGTGGCACGCCGATCCGGCCGGGGACCAGGTCCGGTGGCGTCGCTGTGCCGTGGAGCCCGCGGAAAGCTGAGGCTAGCGGGCCTCCCCCACATCCTTGCGCAGCAAGCAGAACTCGTTGCCCTCCGGGTCCTGCAGCACCTCCCAGGACTCGCTCCCGTCCTGCCCGACGTCCGCCCGGCGGGCTCCCAACGCCAGCAACCTCGCCAGCTCCGTCTCGTGGTCCGTCCCCGCCGGGCTCACGTCCAGGTGCAACGGCAGCTTGCCCCGCTTCGGGCTCTCCGTCCGCGCCAGGATCAGCGTCGGCGGGCCCGCGCCGAACCGGCCGCCCGGCGGACCCAGCTCGAGGCCGTCGGGCTCGTGACCGATCACCTCGTAACCGAGCACGGCGCACCAGAACTCGGCCAGCCGGTCCGGGTCGTGGCAGTCCAGCACCAGTTCCGTGATCCGGCAGGCCATCCGCTCAGCTCCGTTCGGTTTCCTTCGCCACGATCGCGGCTTCGTCCGCGTCCATCGCCTTCGTGTCGCGCGGCGGCAGGAACGGCTCCGCCTGGTCGTCCTCGCGGCCCGCCTCGATCGCGCGCCCGCGAGCCAGCTCGGCGTCCAGTTCCGCCCCCAGCAACACCGCGATGTTCGAGATCCACAACCATACAAGGAACACGATCACCCCGGCCAGCGAACCGTAGGTCTTGTTGTACGACCCGAAGTTCGCGACGTACAACGCGAACCCCGCCGACGCCGCCACCCACAGCACGACGGCCAGCAGCCCACCCGGCGTCAGCCACTTGAACCCCGGCAGCCGCACGTTCGGCCCCACCCAGTACAGCAGCGCGAACGCCAGGCTGACGAGCAGGGCGATCACCGGCCACTTCGCGATCTCCCACACCAGCACGCCCGTCGAGCCGAGCCCGATCAGATCGCCGATCCGGCGGGCCACCGAACCCGTCGCCACCACGCCCAGCGCGCACGCCGCCAGCAGCACCACGATCCCGACCGTCAGCGCGATCCGCAGCGGGATCGTCTTCCAGACCGGCCGTCCCTCGGGCATGCCGTAGATCGCGTTCGACGCGCGCATGAACGCCCCGACGTAGCCGGACGCCGACCACAGCGCGCCCAGCAGGCCGATGATCGCCACCGGCCCGGCCAGGCTGCGCGAGCCCGCCAGCTCCTTGATCGCGCCGACGAGGATGTCCTTGCCCTGCCCCGGAACCACCTGGGTGATGGTGTCGATCACGGTCTGGATCGCGTTCGGGCCGAGCAGGCCGAGGATCGCCGTGAGCACGATGATGCCCGGGAACAGCGACAGCACGCCGTAGTAGGTGAGCGCCGCGGCCCAGTCGGTCAGGTTGTCGCGGTTGAACTGCTTGAAGGTGCGCTTGAGCACCCCGCCCCACGTCCGCTTGTCCAGCTCGCCCGGGCCTTCGGGCGTTTTCCCTCGATCGGCTGCCATCGCCACCTCCTGCTCAGGCGCTGGGCATACCCCGTCCGGGACGGGGTACTCCTCGTTCGTCCCGACCAGCAGGAGGAAGCCGTGACCGAGGTCAGCCGCGTGATCGACGTACCGCCCGACGCCGTGTTCGACGTCCTCGCCGACGGCTGGCTCTACGCCGGCTGGGTGGTCGGGAGCTCGCACATCCGCGACGTCGACCAGGACTGGCCCGCCGTGGGTTCGCGGATCCACCACAGCGTCGGCCCGTGGCCGGTCCACATCCAGGACGAGACCGTCGTGACGGCGGTCGAGCCGGGCGTTTCGCTGTCGCTGGAGGCCCGCGGCTGGCCGCTGGGCGCGGCGGCCGTCGGGCTGACGCTGGTCCCGCACGGCGAGGGCAGGACGCTGGTGCGGATGACCGAGCACATCGTCCGCGGCCCGGGGAAGGTGCTGCCGGCGGCCCTGCAGGCGCTGCTGGTGAAGCCGCGGAACACCGAGTCCCTGGCGCGGCTGGCGGATCTCGCGACCGGCAAGTACGCCCGCGCGAAGAGCGGCCACCCGCGCCCGTGATCAGCCGGCGGGCTCGCCGAACCAGCGGGTCAGGTTGCCGTCCAGCTCCTGCTGGTGCTCGCCGACCCAGGCGACGTACCCGTCGGGGCGGAGCAGGAGCGCGGGGACGTCCACGGCCGCCGTGGGGTCCGCGATGACGTCGACCCGGTCCGCCCAGCCCCCGGCGGTCAGCCGCTCGGTGCGGTCGAGCACGAGGCCGCGGCCCCGGCGCAACCGGTCGTAGAGGCGGCCCTGCTTCAGCTCGACGTCCCGCAGGCGGCGGCCGACCGGGTCCGGCTCCGCGCCGAAGTCGTAGCGGAGGCCGGTCGCGGTGATCTTCTCGATCAGGTACCGGTTCACCTCGGGGAAGTCCATCAACTCGGTGAGCAGCGCGCGCACGGCCCGCGGCCCCGGTCCGGCAGCCTGCAGTTCGACCTGGGCGCGGGTGTTGGCCAGCACGTCCTCGGCGACCGGGTGGCGTTCGGCGTGGTAGGTGTCGAGCAGGGTTTCCGGCGCCCAGCCGCGGAGGTGTCCGGCCAGTTTCCAGCCCAGGTTGACCGCGTCCTGGACGCCCAGGTTCAGGCCCTGCCCGCCGGCCGGTGGGTGGATGTGCGCCGCGTCCCCGGCCAGCAGCACCCGGCCGACCCGGTACTGCTCGACCAGCCGGGTGGCGTCGCCGAAGCGGGACATCCAGCGTGGGGAATGGACGCCGAAGTCGGTCCCGGCGACCGCGTTCAGGGCGTGCCGAAAGTCCTCGATGACAGGCGTTTCCGCACCGGCTTCCGACTCGGGCACCACGACGCGGTAGATACCTTCGCCGAAGGGACGGAAGTCGAACGACTTGGTCGTCTCGCGGACTTCGGCGACCTTGGCCGAGATTTCCGCCGGCGGGGCGCCCACTTCCATTTCGCCCATCAGCGTGAAGGTTCGCGCGGGTTCGCCGGGGAAGCCGACGCCGAGCAGCTTGCGGACGGTGCTGCGCGCGCCGTCGCAGCCGACGAGGTACCGCGACCGCAGCCGCTCGCCGTCGGCGAGTTCGACGGTCACTCCGTCGTTGTCCTGCTCCAGACCGGCCACCTGAGTGCCGCGCCGGATCTCCGCGCCCGATTCGGCCGCGTGGTCGCCGAGCAGCCGATCGACGACCGGTTGCGGGATGCCCAGCAGGTAGGCGGAGTCGAGCGCGTCGGGCGCGGGCTTGGGGATGGCGGCGAAGACCCCGCCGACCGGGCGCCGGCGGCCGTGCTCGAGGAGGCGGTCGAGGAGTCCGCGCATCGCCATGAGTTCGAGGCTGCGGACGTGCAGGCTCACGACGCGGACGAACGACGACGCCGGTTCGGGTTCCTTCTCCAGCACGAGGACCCGCACATCGTGCAGCCGCAGTTCGGCGGCCAGCATCGCGCCGGTGGGCCCACACCCGGCGATGATCACATCGAACACGAACCACCCGTTTCCGCAGGTCCCAGCATCGGCGGCCGAGTATGCGGTAGCCGGAGTGCGGCCGCAAGCGAAATACGGCGCACGGGGCGGCGGCCGGGCTCAGGGGGCTCGCGGGTGGGGCTCCGCTCGACCATCGACCGCGCGGCTGGCCCGCCCGACCACCGCCGAGCACCCCTCGCCCAACCGCAAATCGCGCAGCACGCCACCCGACCACCACCACACAGCCCTCAGCGGCAAATCGCGCGGCAGCCCGACCGGAACACCACCGGCACCCGCTCAACCGTAGATCGCGCGGTGCGCCGCCCGGATCACCGCCGCGTACCCCCCACCGAAAACGCCCGCCCGGGCCAGCGCCGCCTTGGCCGCGTTCGCGCCCGGGCCTCCGTGCACCGCGCCGCCCGGGTGGGCCGATGCTCCCGCCAAGAACAACCGGTCCACCGGGGTGTCCGCGCGGCCCGTGCCCGGGACCGGGCGGAAGAACAGCTGCTGGTGGATCGCCGTCGTGCCCGCGTTGATCGCGCCGCCGACCAGGCCCGGGTTGTGGTCCGCCAGCTCGGCCGGCCCCTGCAGGTAGCGGGCCTTGATCAGGCCGGTGAAGCCCGGCGCGTTCGCCTCGACCGTCTCCTCGATGCGCTTGGCCCGCCGCTCCAGCGCCGCGCGGTTCTCCATCGTGCCGCGCGGCACGTGCGTGTACGCCCACGCCGCCTCCGTGCCCGCCGGCGAGCGCGTCGGGTCGGTCGTGGTCATCTGGCCCAGCAGCAGGAACGGGCGGCGCGGGGTCCGGCCGCGGGCGAGCTCGCCGCCGAACGCCGACAGCCCGTCCAGGTCCGTCCCGAGGTGGACCGTGCCGGCGCCGCGCGCGGCCTCGGCCGTCCACGGGATCGGGCCGGACAACGCCCAGTCCACCTTCACCGTCGCGCTGTCCCATTCGAACTTGCCGAGGTCTTCGAGCAGCCGCGACGGCAGCCACTCCTCCCCCACGAGCTTGCGGTACAGCACCGGGGCGGGCACATCGGCGAGGACGGCCTTGTTCGCCCGCACCGCGACACCGGAACCGTCGCGGACGCCGAGCGCGCGGCCGTCGCCGACGAGCACCTCGCGCACCGGACGTCCACAGTGGACCTTCCCGCCGCGGGACTCCAGCCGGCGCACCAAGGCCGCGATCAGCTCCCCCGCCCCGCCTTCGGGCACCGGGAACCCCGCGTCCTGGCCGATCATCGCCAGCAACCAGCCGAAGACCGCGCTGCCCGCGTTGTCCACGGACAGGTCGCTGTGCGCGGAGTTGCCCGCCACGAGCAGCTTCGCGCCCTCGCCGGTGAACAGTTCGTCGCCGAACCGGCGGGCCGGCAGCGTCAGCATCCGCGCCAGGCGCAGCGCGTCCCCGGTTCCGGTGCGCCGCAGCAGCTTCAGCGCCGGGCGGACCGGCGGGAACGGCGTGAACAACGCGTTCAACAGCGGCTCGCGGATCTCCCGCCACTGCTCGAACAGCCGGCGCCACGCGTCGCCGTCGCCCGGGGCGAACTCGTCGGCCGACGCCGCCGTGCGGTCGATGTCCCGCGACAGCACCGCGCACCGGTCGTCCGGCAGCACGTGCGCGAGGACGTCGGGGGCGTGCCGCCAGCGCAGGCCGTGCTCCTCCAGCTTCAGGCCCCGGATCACCGGCGACACCGCCGAGAGCGGGTAGAACGCGCTGAACAGGTCGTTGCGGAAGCCCGGCTCGGTGACCTCGGCGGTGCGGACCGCGCCGCCCACGTGCTCGGTCGCCTCCAGCACGAGCACCGACCAGCCCGCGTCGGCCAGCAGGTTCGCCGCCACCAGTCCGTTGTGGCCGGCGCCGATGACCACGGCGTCGGCGGCTTCGGTGCTCACTGGCGGCCTCCCGTTCAGGCTTGCGACTGGTGGCTCGGCCCCACCCGCGTGAGCGAGCGCAGCCTCGAGACGACCCCGCCGCGGCGCGGCGGGGCCAGGGGCGGGCTCGCCGCCCCCTCGCCCGACCGGAGCCCGGCGACCAGCTCGGCGACCGCGGACGCGGCGTCGTACCGAGGTTGCCAGCCCAGCGCGGTCTCCGCCAGCGTCGTGTCGGCGAGCGCCGCGCGATCGGCGAGCTCCAGCCAGCCCGGGTGCACCGGCAGCACGCCGCCCGCCCACGCCGCCAGGACCGCCACCTGCGCGAGCGGCTTCGGGACCGGGAGCCGCCGGCCGCCGAGGATCCCGGCCAGCGCGTCGGAGTCGAGCACCTCGGGTGCGGCGAGGTTGACCGCGCCGGCGAAGCGGCGGTCGAGGATCAGCCGGATCGCGTCGGCGACGTCGGCGGTGTGCACCGCCTGGGCGCGCAGCCCGGTCCACAGCGGAACCGGCAGCCCCCGGCCGCCGACGATCCGGGCGGGCACCACCGGGTCGAGCAGCCAGCGCGCGAACTCCCCGGCCGCGCGCCGGTGGACGATCGCGCACGGCCGGAGCCGGGCCACCGACACCTCGGGGTGCCGCTCCCCGAACCGGTCGAGCAGTGTTTCCAACGCGGCCTTGCTCCGGCTGTAGGCGCTGTGCGCGATCCCGGTGCAGGCGTGGGTTTCGGGCACCTTCTCCCAGCGCGGCGCCGGGCCGTAGGCGGCGACTGACGACGCGACGACCAGGTGCGGCACCCCGGCCGCCGCGGCCGCGGCGAGGACGTTCCGGGTGCCGTGGTCGTTCGTGCGCCACATCGGCGGGTCGCCGCGCACCGGGGAGATGGCCCACGCGAGGTGGACGACGGCGTCGGCGCCTTCGAAGAGCCGGGTCAGCTCCGGTTCGGCGCCCGGGGCGCCGATGTCGGTGGCGCGCCAGCCCACCCGGCGGTAGGGCAGGGCCGTCGTGTCGGGCAGCCGGCGCGCCAGGCCGACGACGTCGTGGGCAGGGTCGAGGGCGGCCAGCAGCGCCGTTCCGACGTTGCCGGTGGCCCCGGTGATCACGATCCGCACCCGCAGTGCGTACCCCGTCACGCGCCGATGAAACCAGACGGTGGAACTAGACCAGGTCGCGCGGGATCCGCCGGTGCCAGTTCCGGGAGACGATCCGGCGGGCGCCGTCGTACCCGTCGAGCTGCGCGTCGATCACGAACTCGGTGTCCGTGCAGGACACCCGGGTGCGCGTCTCGCTGCGCGCGAGCCACTCGCCGCGGGAGAAGGTCACGGTCCACTCGGTTTCGGCGACCGGCGAGCAGAAGTCGTCGGCCTCCCAGCTGTAGCGCTCGCGGACGTCGCGGCTGACCTCGAGGTCGAGGTCGTCGAAGCGCACGGTGCCCGCGTTCTTCACGATGTCGAGCGCGGAGTGGTAGTCGACGAGGTCGCGCGAGACGGTCCAGCGCTGCTCCCCCGGCGTCAGCGCGGTGACGGGCATCGGCGGCGCGCCTTCGGGTTCGCCGAACGGCCGGGCGGGCAGCTCGTCCGGCTCGGCGACCGGCCGCACCGGCAGCTCCAGCGCGCTGTGTCCGGTGTGGACACTCAGCAGCACCGGCTTCGGCGGCGGCCACGCCAGCGGCCAGTACGAAGTGGACAGTGACAGCCGGATCCGGTGCCCGGCCGGGAAAGCCTGCGCGACGGCGTTCAGCTCGATCTCGACGGCGCACCGCTGTCCCGGCTCCATCGGCGCCGGCTCGTCGTGGCCGTTCCGGTGGGTCAGGTTGAGCAGGCCGTAGGTGACGCGGGTGGCGCGCCCGTCCGGGGCGACGTCGGACAGCCGGGCCGCGACCATCGCGACCGGCCGGTCGGCCGAGACCTCCAGCCGCACCACCGGGGAGCCGAGGATTTCGCAGCGTTCGGTGAGCACGTCGGTGTCGAAGACCAGCGAGCCGCCGTCCTCCTCGCGCTGGTCGTAGGGCAGGTCCGGCGGGGCGCTGTAGGACGCCCACTTGCCGGAGAACTGCCCGACCGACAGCGGCGAAGACACCGTCAAGGCCTCGTCTTCGACGCTCTCCCCCGGTCGCGCGAGCCGGTGCCGTGCCAGCGGCAGCTGCTGCGGCTTGACGTGCGGCGACGGCCAGGTCGCCTCCCCGACCCACCGGCCGGGCCGGTCTTCGTAGGACGTCGAGGGCGGCACGCTCTCCTGCATCCACGTCCGCAGCATCGGCCCGTCCATGGCCTCGTTCTCGGCGCCGCGCAGCCAGTGGTCCCACCACGTCACGACTTCCTGGAGGTAGCCGATCGCGGGACCCGGCTCGCCGAGGTGGGGGTACTTGTGCGACCACGGCCCGATCAGCCCGCGCCGCGGGACGTCGAGGTGGGCGAGCAGCCGGATGACGGCGTTGGAGTAGCCGTCGGCCCACCCGCTGGAGGCCAGCACCGGGACCTGGACGTCGCTGTAGTTCTCCGACACCGAGGCGTGCCGCCAGTAGTCGTCACGCCGCTGGTGGCCGAGCCAGTTCTCGATCCAGAGGCTGCAGTTCTCCAGCCGTTCCAGCCACATCTCGCGCCACCGGTCGCCGACGACCGCCGGGTCCGGCGGCAGCGTGGCGTAGGCGAACATCGTGCCGGACTCGGCGACGTTGTCCGACAGCAGGCAGCCGCCCATGTAGTGCATGTCATCGGCGAAGCGGTCGTCGGTGAACGAGGAGATGACGATCGCGCGCAGGCTCGGCGGTTTCCGCGCCGCGACCTGCAGGGCCGCGAACGCGCCCCAGGAGATCCCCATCATCCCGGTGTCGCCGGTGCACCACGGCTGCGCGGCGATCCACTCGAGGACGTCCTCGGCGTCGAGCTGCTCGCGTTCGAGGTACTCGTCGGCCAGGACGCCCTCGGACTCGCCGGTGCCGCGGATGTCCACGCGCACGCACGCGTAGCCGTGGCCGGCGAGGTAGGGGTGGTGGATCGAGTCGCGTGGGGCGGTCAGGTCGCGCTTGCGGTACGGGATGTACTCGAGGATCGCCGGGACCGGCTCGGCGTCCGAGGAGACCGGCCGCCAGATGCGGGCGGACAGCGCGGTCCCGTCGGACGCCGGGATCCGGACGTGGTCGGAGACGGTGATTTCGTGCGGCAGCGAGGTGACGGCTCGCAAGAGTCGGTTCCCTCCCGGGGTCTAGGGCTGGAGCAGGATCTTCTGGGCGCCGTCCAGCTTCTTCTGGAAGATCTCGTACGCGCGCGGCGCCTCGGCCAGGGGCAGCTTGTGGGTGGCGAAACCCTCGACGCCGAGCGGGTCACCGTCGGCGGTGAGCACCGGCATGATGTCGTCAACCCAGTGCCGGACGTTGGCCTGGCCCATCCGCAGCTGCACCTGCTTGTCGAACAGCTCCATCATCGGCATCGGGTCGACCATGCCGCCGTAGACGCCGGACAGCGAGATCGTCCCGCCGCGGCGGACGGCGTCGATGGCCGCGTACAGCACGCTCAGGCGGTCGATGCCGGCCTTCTCGGTGACCCTGGCCCCGATGGCCTGCGGGAGCAGGTTGACCAGGTTGTGCGCGAGCTTGCCGACCGGCGCGCCGTGCGCCTCCATGCCGACGGCGTCGATGACGGAGTCCGCGCCCCGGCCGTTCGTGAGCTGCCGGATGGCGTCGGCGATGTTCTTGTGGTCGCGGGTGTCGAGGGCGGTGGCGCCGTGCTCGCGGGCCCGGGCGAGCCGCTCGGGCACGAGGTCGACGCCGATAACCTGGCCGGCCCCGCGGTGCCGCGCGATCCGGCAGCTCATCTGCCCGATCGGCCCGAGCCCGAAGACGACGACCGTGCCGTCCTCCGGGACGTTCGCGTACTCGACGGCCTGCCACGCGGTCGGGACGACGTCGGAGAGGTAGACGAACCGCTCGTCCGGCGGGCCGTCCGGCACCTTGATCGGGCCGTACTGCGCCTGCGGGACGCGCAGGTACTCGGCCTGGCCGCCGGGGACCTGGCCGTAGAGCTTGGTGTAGCCGAGCAGCGCGGCGCCCTTGCCCTGCTCCTTGACCTGGGTGGTCTCGCACTGCGACTGCAGGCCGCGTTCGCACATCCAGCAGTGGCCGCAGGAGATGTTGAAGGGGATGACGACGCGGTCGCCGGGCTTGATGCCGGTGACGGCGTCCCCCACCTCTTCGACGATCCCCATCGGCTCGTGGCCGAGGATGTCGCCTTCGGTCATGAACGCGCCGAGCACTTCGTAGAGGTGCAGGTCGGAGCCGCAGATCCCGGTCGAGGTGACGCGGATGACGGCGTCGGTGGACTCCTCGATCTTGGGGTCCGGTACGTCCTCGACGCGGACGTCGCGCTTGCCGTGCCAGGTCACTGCCTTCATGGCTCTCCCTTTCCGGGTACGGGGTCCTCGGGGCCCGGTTTCCCGAAGAAGGAAGAGGCAAACGCGGCTCAGGTCAGCGCGTCCGCCACCAGGTACACCGCCGACAGCCGGCGCGTGGCACCCACGCCCATGATCGCCGCCGTGATCACGTGCGTCGTCGAGATCGGGGCCTTCACCGCGAACGCCGTCACATACAGCACCGACGACGCCACCGACTCCGCCACGAACCCGTGCGGCGGGTCCAGCGGGAACACCCGGCGGCCCAGCGTGCGCATGATCCGGAGACCACCCGAATAGGTGCCCAGCGACAAGGCCGCCGCTCACAGCAGGGTCGCCCACAAGGGCACGTCGAACGTCTGCTGCTCCCCCGCGCGCCAGGACGATCACGCCCATGCCCTTCTGCGCGTCCTGCAGCCCGTGGCCGAGGGCGAGCGCCGACGCCGAGAGGATCTGGAACCGGCGGAACACCCGGCCGCTGCGGTGCGGGTTGGCGCGGCGCAGCAGCCACAGTGCGGCCACCATCGCCGCGTAGCCCAGCCCGAGCCCGAGCAGCGGGGACGCCACCATCGGGATCAGCACCTTCTCGCCGATCCCCGCCCAGTGGACCGTGCTCGCGGCCGCCAGCGCCGCGCCCACCATCCCGCCGATCAGCGAGTGCGAGGACGACGACGGCAGCCCGAAGTACCAGGTCACGAGGTTCCAGGTGATCGCGCCGGCGAGCGCGGCGAACACCACCGTGAGCGCGTCCGGGCCGGCCGGGACGTCGATGATGCCCTTCGCCACCGTCGCGGCGATGCCCGTCGACAGCAGCGCGCCCGCCAGGTTCATCACCGCCGCCAGCAGCAGCGCCGCGCGCAGGGTCAGCGCGCGCGTCGACACCGCGCTCGCGATGGCGTTCGCGGCGTCGTGGAACCCGTTGGTGTAGTCGAAGAAGAGCGTCAGGACGATCACGACGACCAGCGCGGCCGTGCCCGTCACTCACGACTCCTTGACGGCGATGGTCTGCACCACGTCGGCGACGTGCTCGAAGGCGCCGGTAGACGCGGTCGGCCTCGTTCTCCAGCTCGTTGATCTCGATCCAGTACGGCTCGAGCTCGCCGACCTTCGCGAGCCCCGGCATCGAGTTCGCGGTCAGCTCGGCGCAGCGGGACAGCACTCGGACCAGCACGTCGGTGCCCGGCGGGAACGCCTCGATGCGGTACAGCACGGCCAGGTCCGCCGCGGTGTCCATGAAGTCGAGGACGTCAAGGACTCCCGCTCCACGGGCTCGGCGGCGACGAGGTCGCGCAGGAGCGCGGCGGCGGTCACCAAGTTCCCCGCCGCGTCGGTGAGCAGGTCGAAGAACCGGGTACCTCGCGGGGTGAACCGCATGAAAGCCGTCCCTTCGCCGACGCGGCCGCCGCGAGCCGGGTACCCCCGCAAGGAGCACGTTTAACAGGCGTTCTCCGGGAAACCAGGGAGCCATGACCGAACCCGGATCCCGGCGCCTGCGAGTACTGCTCTGGCACGTGCACGGCTCGTGGACCGACGCTTTCGTCCGCGGCCGCCACCAGTACCTGCTGCCGGTGTCCCGGGAAGGCGCGCCCTGGGGGCTCGGGAAGGCGGGCCGCGACTGGCCGTCCGCGACCGAGGTGCCGCTCGACCGCCTGGCCGAGGCCGAGCCGGACGTCGTGGTCGTGCAGCGCCCGGAGGAGCTGGACCTCGTCGCGCGGTTGGACGTGCCGGCCGTCTACGTGGAACACAACGCGCCCCGGCCGTACGCCGCTTCGAGCGAGCACCCCCTCGCCGGGCGGGCCGACATCACCGTCGCGCACGTGACCCACTTCAACGAGGCGATGTGGGACTGCGGCCGCGCGCCCACGACCGTCGTCCCGCACGGCATTCCCGACCCCGGCGCGCGCTACACCGGCGAGCTCGCCGCGGGCGTGTCGATGATCAACGAGCCGGTACGCCGCCGCCGCGTCACCGGCGCCGACCTCCTCGAAACGCTCGCCGAGGCCGCCCCCGTGGACCTCTTCGGCATCGGGACGGAAGAAGTCGGCGGCCGGGGCGACGTCCCCGCGCCCACGCTGCACGACGAGATCGCCCGCCGTCGCGTCTACCTCCACACCGCCCGCTGGACGTCGCTGGGACTGTCCCTTTTGGAGGCGATGCACCTGGCGATGCCGGTCGTCGTCTTCGCCGCCACCGAGGCGATCGAGGCCGTGCCGCCCGACGCGGGCGTGCTCTCCACCGACGTCTCGGTTCTGGCCAAAGGCTTCCGCGAGCTCGTGCACGAACCCGACTTCGCCGCGCTCGCCGGCAAGAACGCCCGCGAACACGCCCTGAAAAAACACGGGCTGGACGCCTTCCTCGCCACTTGGGACCACCTCCTCGCCGAGGCGGTCCGCTGAACCCCGAAGGGAACGCCACACCGATGAAGATCGCGATGGTGTCCGAACACGCCAACCCCTTGGCCGCGCTGGGCGAAGCCGACGCCGGCGGGCAGAACGTGCACGTCGCCGAGCTGTCGGCGGCCCTCACGCGCGCCGGCCACGACGTCACCGTCTACACGCGCCGGGAAAGCCTCGACGAGCCGCTCGAAGTCCGCGCGCCGCAGGGCTACGGCGTCGTGCACGTGCCCGCCGGGCCGCCCCGGAAGGAGTCGAAGGACCGTCTCCTGCCGTACATGGGCGAGTTCGGGAGCTTCCTGCGCGACCGGTGGGCCACCGACCGGCCGGACGTGGCGCACGCGCACTTCTGGATGTCCGGCCTCGCGACGGCCCTGGCGGCGAGCGCGAGCGGCACACCCGTCACGCAGACGTTCCACGCGCTCGGCGTCGTGAAGAAGCGGTACCAAGGGGACCAGGACACCAGCCCGGCCGACCGGATCCGGCTCGAGCGGATCATCGCGCGGCAAGCCGGGCGAGTCATCGCCACCTGCTCGGACGAGGTGTTCGAGCTGTCGCGCCTCGGCGTGCCGCGATCGCGGATCTCGATCGTGCCCTGCGGCGTCGACCTCGGCCGGTTCTCCCCCGACGGGCCCACCGCCCGCCGCCGGGAACGCCACCGCCTGGTGGCCGTCGGCCGGCTGGTGCCGCGCAAGGGGTTCGACATCGCGATCACCGCGCTCGCCCAGCTGCCGGACACCGAACTGGTGATCGCGGGCGGCCCCGAACGCGGCCGGCTGTCCCAGGACCCGGAGGCGACGCGCCTGCGGGAGCTGGCCGACCGGCTCGGCGTCGGCGACCGCGTCCGGTGGCCCGGTCAGGTCTCCCGGGAGGACATGCCGGCCCTGCTGCGCTCGGCCGACGCCGTCGTGTGCACGCCGTGGTACGAGCCGTTCGGGATCGTGCCCCTGGAGGCGATGGCCTGCGGCGTCCCGGTGGTCGCGGCGGCGGTGGGTGGGCTGACCGACACCGTCGTCGACGGGGTGACCGGGCTGCTGGTCCGGCCGCACCAGCCGAAGGAGCTCGCTTCGCGGGTTCGCCGGCTGCTGGACGACCCGGCGTTGTGCCACGCGTACGGCACCGCGGGCCACGACCGCGCCGTGGCCCGCTATTCGTGGGACCGCGTCGCGGCCGACACGCTGCGGGCGTACCACAAGCTGGTCCCGGGAACCGCGGTCACCGCCGAAGCCCGCTGACCTGGGCCGCGACTTGGGCGAAGCTTCGGGTCCACGCGACGCCGGCGGATGTTCTCGAACCGGACCCCGCCGGGGTCCTGAGCCGGCTCCACCGAACTCCTCCATTTTTCGCCCGCATATAGCGGAGTCGCGACTGCGGCCGGTCTCGCCAATACCAGGGACGTAGCGGGCCTCAACGTCGTCAGCCCACGTAACGGCGGGCCTTCGAGTTCCGCTGGGGTTCTTCCAGCAGGCACAGGCCGTGTTCGACGTGCGGCGGGACCACCTTGCGGTCCGCGAGGACCCGGGGCAGGCCGCGCAGCACGTCGACGAGCGCGGCCGCCGTCGCCCGGTCGCGGGGGGCCGTGCGCAGCACCTCGCGGCCGCGGCGGAAGACCGCCGGCCAGGGGCGGCGCAGCAGGAGCGTCCACAGGGTGTTGCGGATGCCGAGGCGGCGGCGGTGGCGCGGGTCGCGCAGCTTCGACGGCGCGTGGTGGATCACGACGTCCTCGGCCCAGCACATCCACCAGCCGCGCGCCGCGAGGTCCAGCGCGAACAGCTCTTCCTCGCCGCCCAGCCACATCCGCGTCGAAAAGCCGCCGACTTCGCGGAACGCGCTCACGCGGACCGCGGTCAGCCCGGCCATGATGCCCAGCAGTGCCGGTCCCGGCAGCCACGACGGACCCGGCACCGGGGATTCGCGCAGCTCCGGCGTGATCGGGTCCTCGGCCAGGCCCGGCTCGACCAGGCAGCGGCCGGTCACCGAGCCCAACCCTGGGTACGCGTCGAGCAGATCGGCCGCCCGGGTCAGCGCGCCCGGCTGCCAGGTCGTGTCGTCGTCGCAGAACGCGACGTACGGCGTCGTGACCTCCTCGACGGCGACGTTGCGCGCCACCGCGCCGAGGTTGTCCTCCAACGGGAACAGCCGGACACCGGGGAACTCGCGGGCGACCATGGCGGCCGTCCCGTCGGCGGACCCGTTGTCCGCGACGAAGACCGGCGGCTCGTCCGGCAAGGACGTCATGTGCGCCAAGGTCTCCCGCAGCTGCTCACGGCGGTTGCAGGTGATGATCACGACCGAGATGCGCGCCATGCGGCGGTCCTTTCCAGAGTCCGGGCCTGGTGTTCGACGTGCGCGGGCAGGACGCGGCGGGAGCCGAGGGCCCGGGGCAGCCGGGCCACCGCGCCGAGCACGGCACTCGGCGCGGCGACGAGCGTCCGGGCCACCTCCCGGCGGCAGACGCGCGGCGGGCGGCGCAGCACGGCGATGAGCAGCCGGTTGCGCAGTTCGGCCCGACGGCGCCACGACGACGGCGGCCGCGACCGCGACGGGTGGTGGTGGGCGCGCAGGTGTCCGACATAGCAGACGTCCCAGCCGCGCGCGGCCAGGTCGTAGGCGAGCAGCTGCTCCTCCGCGCCGAAGTGCAGGAGCGCGCTGAAGCCGCCCACTTGCAGGTACGCCGTCCGGCGGACGATCGCGGAGCAGGCGAGGAACCCGAGCACCAGCGGCCCGGGCGCGCCGTCGGGGCGGCCCAGCGGGCTGCGTTCCATCTCGGGCGTCACGGGGTCGTCCCGGCATTCCGGGCCGACGAGGGTGCGCGCGGCGAGGAGGCCGGTCCGCGGGTGCTCGTCGAAGATCCGTTCGGCTTCGGGCAGCGCGCCGGGCGCCCACCACGAGTCGTCGTCGCTGAAGGCCACGTACGGCGTCTCGGCGACGAGCACCCCGAGCGTGCGGGCGGCGGCACCGAGGTTGTGCGGCAGCCGGATCAGCCGGACGCCGGGGAAGCGCGCGGCGACGTCGGGAGTGTCGTCCCCGGAAGCGTTGTCCAGCACGATGACCGGCGGTCGCGGGTCCAAAGAGGACAGCTGGGACAGTGTGTTGGCCAGCTCGCCGGCGCGGTTGCAGGTGGCGATGACGACGGTCGTGCGCGCGCTCACCGCGAAGCCGTCAGTTCGGCCAGGAACCCGGCCAGCGACGGCACCGGCGGCGGCGTGACCGCGAGGGACAAACACGACTTCAGGCGGGCGTCGAGCAACGCCGTGTCCCCGGCGTCTTCGGCCGCGACGACCGGCCAGCCGAGCGCCTTCGCCTGCGCGGTCACCTTTCCCCCGCCGGCCACCGGATCGACGGCGACCACCGGGACTCCCGCCTTCAACCCGAGTACCAGCCCGTGCAGCCGCGTGGTGACCACGGCGTCCATTGTGGACAGCAACGAGACGAACTGGTCCGGGGTGGCGCACCGCTGCCAGTCCTCGTGCGCCAGCCGCGTATCGAGGGGAACCCGCGCGCAGTCGAGGCCCGCGACCCACGCGGTCAGCGCGTCGTGGACTTCGTCGTGCCGGCCCGCGCCGCCGTACTCGGGCTGGTGCGGTGCGAGGACCACGCCGAGCACCGGCGTCTTCGAGACCGGCGCGGCCAGGGAGAGGTCCGGGGTGACGCCGTCGTCGCGCGGGAAGATCCGGTGGAACCCCGTCGCCGCCGGGTCTTCCGGGTCGGGCACGGACACGCCGAGTGCGATCCGGCGGCAGGGCGCGTACCGGTCGTGCAGTGAACGCACCTGCGGCCCGTGCACCGGGCCGCAGGCGAACACCACGTGGGTGTAGTCCTCAGGTGGGGAGTCGGGCAGGTGCCGGGTGCCGGGGCGGAAGCCGGGGCTCCACACGACGTCGTGGTCGATCCCCGCTTGCGCGAGCGCGGTTCCCACCGCGCGCAAGCTGAGGACATCCCCCGCGGTCGCTTCGCCGTGCAGGAAACTGGCCCATCCGGTGAGCAGAACTCGCATGCGTGCCGGGTACCCGGGTGCCGCGGGCTAAACGGGTTTGCCGCCGGAGCCGCCGGGTAGCCGGACCGGCATGACGAATCCGGGAGTGACCAGGCGGTTCGAACGTGCGGTGGTGACCGGGGGTGCCGGTTTCGTCGGCGCGCACCTGTGCGAGCTGCTGCTCGAAGACGGCATCGAAGTGATCGCCGTGGACAACCTCGCGACGTCCTCGGCGGACACCCTCGACGTGCTGCGCCGCCACGACCGGTTCCGGTTCGTGCGCCACGACGTCACGCGGCCGATCCCGCTGGACTGCCGGGCGGACGTCGTCTTCCACCTGGCTTCGGCCGCGTCTCCCCGCGACTACCTCGCCCTGCCGCTGGAGACGCTGCGCGCCGGCTCGTACGGCACCGAGCACGCGCTCGACCTCGCCCGCCGCGACAGCGCCCGGTTCGTCCTCGCCTCGACCAGCGAGGTCTACGGCGATCCGCTGGAGCACCCGCAGCGCGAGGAGTATTGGGGCAACGTCAACCCGATCGGCCCTCGCAGCGTCTACGACGAGGCCAAGCGCTTCGCCGAAGCCCTGACGTCGGCCTACCGCCGGGAACACGGCGTCGACACGGGGATCGCGCGGATCTTCAACACCTACGGTCCCGGCATGCGCGCCCACGACGGCCGGATGATCCCCGCGTTCCTCGACCAGGCCCTCAAGGGCGAGCCGATCACGGTCACCGGAACCGGCGAGCAGACGCGGTCCATCTGCTACGTCGAGGACACCGTCCGCGGCCTCCTCGCCCTGGCGCGGTCGGACCACCCGGGACCGGTCAACATCGGCAACCCGCACGAGCTGACCGTCCGCCGGGTCGCCGAGCGGATCAAGGAGATCACCGGCTCGGACTCCCCCATCGAGGAGATCGACGCCGTCGTCGACGACCCGAAGCGGCGGTGCCCCGACATCTCGCTCGCGCGGGACGTCCTGGGGTGGGAACCGAAGATCGACGCCGACGACGGCCTGCGGCGCACCGCGGCGTGGTTCCGCCGGGCGCCGCTGCGCTGAGTAGCGACGCCCAGGGCTTTCGGGCCCGATCGTTTATGGGTGACTTCGCCGGGTAGCGCTATACGCGAGAGCGGACCGGCCAAGAAGTCCGCACCGGAATGCCAGAGGCAGGTCGATGCGCATCCTCGGGATCAACGCCGTCTTCCACGACCCGGCCGCCGCGCTGGTGGTGGACGGCGAGATCGTCGCCGCGGCCGAAGAAGAACGGTTCAGCCGCCGCAAGCACGGCAAGCAGGCCGTCCCGTTCTCCACGTGGGAACAGCCCGCGCAAGCCGCGGCCTGGTGCCTGGAGCGGGCCGGGCTGTCCGCGAAGGACCTCGACGCCGTCGGATATTCCTACGATCCCGCATTGGTCGAGCCCGGCCTGGCCGGCCACGACCCGAGTGGCGAGGAGCTGCGGACCGAGTTCGCGAAGCGCGCGCCCCTGTTCCTGAAGTCCGCGTTGCCCGGACTCGACCCGGGCATCGTCAAGTTCGTCCGCCACCACGTCGCGCACGCCGCGTCGGCCGCGCTGGCCGCGCCGTTCGGCGACTGCGCCGTGCTGGTGGCCGACGGCCGCGGCGAGAGCACGTCCTACCTGGCCGGTGAGTACCGCGACGGCCGGTTCAAGGAACTGGCCGCGCAAAAGCTCCCGCACTCGCTCGGCCTGCTCTACGAAGACCTCACCGAGCACCTCGGTTTCGCCCGCTCCAGCGACGAGTACAAGGTCATGGCGCTGGCCTCCTACGGCAAACCCGAGTACGTCGACGAACTCTGCGAGCACGTCCACGTCACCGGCGACGGCGGCTTCCACGCCGCGGGCGTCGACCTGGCGGCGCTGGCCCCGCGCCGGGCCGCGGGCGAGGAGCTCACCCGGCGGCACGCCGACCTGGCCTCGAGCGTCCAAAAGGTCCTCGAAGACATCCTGCTGGAGCTGACGGACTGGCTGCACGAGCGCACCGGTCACCGCGATCTCGCCTTGGCGGGCGGGATCGCGCTGAACTGCGTCGCCAACAGCCGGCTGCACGCCGAGGGCCCGTTCGACCGGGTCTGGGTGCAGCCCGCGGCGGGTGACGCGGGCACGGCGCTGGGCGCGGCGCTGCAGCTGGCGGCCGACGCCGGGGAACGCGGCGCGCCGATGGGCGACGCGGGCTTGGGTCGCGAATGGACCGACGAGCAGCTCGAAGACATCCTGATCAAGGCGAAGCTGCCTTACGAGCGGCCTGACGACGTCGCCGAGGCCGTCGCCGAAGCGCTCGCGGACGACGCCGTCGTGGCCTGGTTCCAGGGCCGCGCCGAGTTCGGGCCGCGGGCGCTGGGCCACCGCTCGCTGCTGGCCCACCCGGGCCGCAAGGCGAACCTCGAACGCCTCAACGACGTCAAGGGCCGCGAGCAGTTCCGCCCGGTGGCGCCGATGGTGCGGGCCGAGCGGGCGGCCGGGATCTTCACCCGCGGCCCGCTGCCGAGCCCGTACATGCTGTTCGTGCACGACGTCGCCGAGGACTGGCGGGAGAAGATCCCCGCCGTCACGCACGTCGACGGCACCGCGCGCGTCCAGACCGTCGAAGACCGCGAAAACCCCGTGCTGGCCCGGATGCTCGCCGGGTTCGAGCGGCGCACCGGCCTGCCGGTCGTGATCAACACCAGCCTCAACACCGCGGGCCGGCCGATGGTCGACTCGCCCCGCGACGCGCTCGAGTGCTTCGGCTCGGCGCCGATCGACCTGCTGGCGCTGGGGCCGTTCGTGCTCCGGCGTCCCCGTCCGACACGAGCCGGCGCGGCGTCGCCGGAGGAAAAGGAGGTGCCGTGATGGAAGACCATCTCGCCGCTCTGGCCGAGGCCGCCCGGCGGGCCCGCGAATCCGCGCCGAAGATCACCGGCTGGGGCCGGCACCTCGCCGGGGTCTTCGAGGCCGGCGGGCGGCTGCTCGCCTGCGGCAACGGCGGCAGCGCCGCCGAGGCCCAGCACCTGACGGGAGAGCTGGTCGGGCGGTTCCGCCACGAGCGGCGGCCGCTGTCGGCGATCGCGCTGCACGCGGACACCTCGGCGACCACGGCCATCGTCAACGACTACGGCGACCACGAGGTCTTCGCCCGCCAGGTGCGCGCGCACGGACGGGCGGGTGACGTGCTGGTCTGCCTGTCCACCAGCGGCACCAGCCCGAACGTCGTCGCCGCGGCGAAGGCCGCCCACGAGCTGGGCGTCACGACCTGGGCGCTGACCGGGCCCGCGCCGAACCCCCTCGCCGCGTTGTGCGACGACGCCGTGACGGTCGAGGCGCCGACCGTCGCCACCGTCCAGGAGATGCACCTGGTCCTGGTGCACGGCTTGTGCGCGGCGCTCGACGACGCGCTCGGGGTGACCGCGTGAAGCCGCTGGTCGTCCTCGGCGACACGCTGCTCGACGTCGACGCCGAAGGCACCGCCGAGCGGCTGTGCCCGGAGGCACCGGTGCCCGTGGTCGACCTGACCGCGCGGCGCCGCCGCCCGGGTGGTGCCGGGCTCGCCGCCTTGCTCGCCGCGCGGTCCGCGGCCGAAGTCGTGCTGGTGACGCCGCTGGGCGACGACGAAGGCGGGCACGCGCTAGCCGGCCTGCTCGAACCCGACGTCACCGTGCTGCCGCTGCCGCTGCGCGGCACGACGGTGTGCAAGACCCGCGTCCGCGCGGGCGGGCAGTCGTTGCTGCGCCTGGATTCCGGCGACGGCACCGCCACCGCCGGCCCGCTGCCCGCCGCGGTGCGCGAGGCCCTCGAAGACGCCGGCGCGATCCTCGTCGCCGACTACGGGCGCGGCCTGACGCGCAACCCGCACGTCCGCCGGCTGCTGCGGGACCGGGCCGAGCGGATCCCGGTGGTCTGGGACCCGCATCCGCGCGGCGCCCAGCCGGTGCCCGGGATCGCGCTGGTCACGCCGAACCTCGCCGAGGCCCGCGCGGTGCTCGCCGGCCACGAGGAGCCGGCCGAGCTGGCCAAGCTGCTGCGCGGGCACTGGCACGCCGACGCGGTCGCGGTGACCGTCGGCTCGCGCGGCGCCGTGCTGTCCGACGGCCTCGGCGAAACGGCCGTGCCGGTCCCCGCCGCGGCGCGGGCTCCGGGGCACGCGGCACCCGACACGTGCGGTGCGGGCGACCGGTTCGCCGCGGCCGCCACCGCGGCCCTGCTCGCCGGGGCCGACGCGGGGGAAGCCGTCACGACCGCGGTCGAGGCGGCCGCCCGGTTCGTCGCCGACGGCGGGGCCACCGCGCTGTCCACGAACGACGGCCCGGTGGCGGACCCGCAGCCGGCCACCGACGCCTTCGGCCTCGCCGAACGCGTCCGGGACCGCGGTGGCCGCCTCATCGCCACCGGTGGCTGCTTCGACCTGCTGCACCCTGGGCACGTGAGCCTGCTGCGGCAGGCCCGCGCGCTCGGCGACGCCCTCGTCGTGTGCCTCAACTCCGACTCCTCGGTGCGGGCCCTCAAGGGACCCGGCCGCCCGCTCGTGCGGGACCGCGACCGGGCGCGGCTGCTGACCGCGTTGTCCTTTGTGGACGCCGTGGTCGTGTTCGACGAAGACTCCCCCGCCGCCGTGCTGGACCGGCTGCGCCCGCACGTGTGGGTCAAGGGCGGCGACTACGCGGCCGCCGACCTGCCCGAACGCGAGGTCGTCGAGCGCCACGGCGGCGAGGTCGTGCTCGTCCCGACCGTGCCCGGCTATTCGACGTCGCGGCTGGTCGCCGCGGCGGCCAGTGCCTGAATCCCCCGATCTCCGAAGGAATGCGATGCGACCCCTCGGCAACGTCCTGATCACCGGTGGCGCTTCCGGCCTCGGTGCCGCCACCGTCGACGCCGTCCGCAAGGCGGGCGGCACCCCGTACGTCCTCGACCGCGTCCGCCCCGACGACCCGGCCGAATACGTCGAAGCCGACCTGACGGACACCGCCGCGACCGAGGCCGCGGTGCGCGAGCTCGCCGACCGCGCGGGTGGCCTGGACGGCGTGTTCACCGCCGCCGGTACCGACGCCTGCGGCCCGCTCGGCGAAGTGTCCACGGAGGACTGGGAGCGGGTGGTGAAGGTGAACCTGCTCGGCACCGCCGCCGTCGTCCGCGCCGCGCTCCCCCACCTCGAACGCTCGCACGGCACCGTCGTCACCGTGGCGTCCACACTGGGCATCAAAGCCGTGAGCGACGCGACCGCTTACTGCGCCTCGAAGTTCGGCGTCGTCGGCTTCACCCGCGCGCTGGCCGCCGAGCTGGCCGGGCGCGTCGGCGTCACGCTGCTGATCCCCGGCGGGATGTGGACGCACTTCTTCGACGGCCGCACCGACCAGTACAAGCCGCCGCCGGACGCGAAGCTCAACCAGCCCGAGAACGTGGCGGACACGGTCGTCTTCGCGCTGCGGCAGCCGCCCGGCTCCGAGGTCCGCGAACTCGTCGTGTGCGCTTCGGAGGAGGGGTCGTGGCCGTGAGCTCCGCGGTCCTCGTGCTGCGGGCGCTCGGGCTCGGCGACCTGCTGACCGGCGTCCCCGCGCTGCGGGCCCTGCGGGCCGCGTACCCGGACGACCGCCTGGTGCTGGCTGCCCCCGAGGGGCTGCGCGACCTCGTCGAGCTGATCGACGCGGTCGACGAGCTGCTGCCGACGGCGGGCCTGGGCGACCTCGCGTGGCCCGGGCCGCCGCCGAGGCTGGCCGTCAACCTGCACGGCAGCGGCCCGGAGAGTCTCCACGACCTGCTGGCCACCGACCCGGCCGAGCTGCTGACCCACCACCACCCGGACTTCTCCGACGTGCCCGGCCTCGAGTGGCGCGCCGACGTCCACGAAGTCGACCGCTGGTGCCGGCTCGTCGAGTACGCCCACCTGGAAGCGGACCGCACGGCGCTGCGGCTGCCGGTGCCGCCGGGCCCGAGCCGCGCGCCGGACGCGGTCGTGGTGCACCCGGGCGCGGCCTTCCCCGCGCGCCGCTGGCCGCCGGAACGGTTCGCCGGCGTGGTGCGGGCGCTCGCCGCGGCCGGGCACCGCGTGGTCCTCACCGGCAGCGCCGCCGAACGCGAACTGGCGTCGTCGATCGCCGACCGCGCCGGGCTCGGCGATGACGCCGTGCTCGCCGGGCGGACGGACCTGGCGGAGCTGGCCGCGCTGGTGGCCGGGGCCGCGCTCGTCGTCTGCGGCGACACCGGTGTCGGGCACCTCGCGACCGCGTTCGGCACGCCGTCGGTGCTGCTGTTCGGCCCGACGCCGCCGCGGCTGTGGGGACCGCCGCCGTCGGCGCGGCAGCACTGTGACAGCCGGGCCTCCGCCCCGGGCCGGGGGCTCCGCCACCCGGAACCCCCGCCACTACACATCGTGCTCTGGGCGGGCAACGTCGGCGACCCGCACGGCTCGGAACCCGACGGCGGCCTGCTCCTCCTCGGCGAGGAACGCGTGCTGGCCGCGACCCGCGCGGCGCTGGAAGCGCGGGTGGCGCATGGCTGAGCACATCGGGATCGTCGGCGCAGGCTACGTCGGCCTGACCAGTGCCGCCTGCTTCGCGCGGCTCGGGCACCGGGTGACCTGCGTGGACGCCGATCAGTCCAAAGTGGACGCCTTGCGCCGGGGCGAGGTGGCCATCGCCGAGCCCGGCCTGCCCGAGCTGGTCGCCCAGGGCCTCGGCGACGGGACGCTCACCTTCACCGGCGCCCAGGCCGAGCTGTACGGCGCCGGCCTCGTCTTCCTGTGCCTGCCGACCCCGCCCGCCGCGGACGGCCGGCCCGACCTCGGCGTGCTCGAACACGTCCAGCCGCAGCTCGGGCGCCTGCTGCGGCCCGGCTGCGTGGTGGTCACGAAGTCGACGGTCCCGGTCGGCACCGCGGCCCGGCTGCCCGGGCTGCTGGGCCGGGACGACCTGCCGGTCGTGGCCAACCCGGAGTTCCTGCGCGAAGGGCACGCCGTCGAGGACTTCCTGCACCCGGACCGGGTCGTGGTCGGAACCGACCCGCCGGGGTCGGCGGCGGCTTCGCGCGTGGCCCGGCTGTACGAGCCGACCGGCGCCCCGGTCGTCGCCACCGACTCGGCCAGCGCGGAACTCGCGAAGTACGCGAGCAACGCGTTCCTCGCGGTGAAGCTGTCCTACGTGAACGTCCTCGCCGAGCTGTGCGAGCGGTTCGGCGCCGACGTCCGCGAGGTCGCCCGCACCATGGGCCTGGACGCGCGGATCGGCCCGGAGTTCCTCGCCCCCGGGCCCGGCTGGGGCGGCTCGTGCCTGCCGAAGGACACCTCGGCGCTGCTGCACGCGGCCGAGTCCGCCGGCGTCGAATTCGGCATCCTGCGCGACGCGGTCCGCGTCAACGCCCGGCAGCGCGCGCGGGTCGTGCGAGCCGTGCGCCAAGCCGTCACCGGCTCGCCGGCGGGCTCCCTGGCCGGCGCGCGGATCGGCTTGCTGGGCTTGGCGTTCAAGGCCGGCACCGGCGACCTGCGCGACTCCCCCGCGCTGGCGGTGGCGGCCGACCTCGCCCGCGCTGGCGCGGAGCTGGCCGCCCACGACCCGGCCGTGAGCGCCGTGCCCGGCCTGGACGCCGTCCAGGTCGTCGACGACCCGTACCTGGTGGCCAAGGACGCCGCCGCGCTGGTCGTGCTCACCGAGTGGCCGGAGTTCCGGGACCTCGACTGGGCCCGGCTGGCCGCGTCGGCCGCATCGGCGATCGTCGTCGACACCCGCAACCTGCTCGATCCCGACGCTCTTCCGGGCTTCACCCACGTCGGCGTCGGCACCCCCTCCAGGAGGCAGTCATGACCCTGCGCGTCCTCGCGCTGACCTGCACGCTCAAGCCGTCGCCGGCGAAGTCGAGCAGCGACCTCATCGCGCGTCAGCTGCTCGACCTCTTCGCCGAACGGGGCGCAACCGGCGAGGTGGTCCGCGTGGTCGACCACGACGTCCGCCCCGGCGTCGAGGCCGACATGGGCGCGGGCGACGAGTGGCCGGAGATCCGGCGCAAGATCGCGGCCGCGGACATCCTGCTGATCGCCACCCCCACGTGGGTGGGTCACATGTCGAGCGTCGCCCAGCGGGTCCTCGAACGGCTGGACGCGGAACTGTCCGAAACGGACGACGAGGGGCGGCCGGCGATGTTCGGCAAGGTCGCGGTGGCCGCCGTGGTGGGCAACGAGGACGGCGCGCACAAGATCATCGCGGACCTGTTCCAGGCGCTGAACGACACCGGCTTCACGGTGCCCGCCCAGGGTGCGACGTACTGGAACGGCGAGGCCATGCAGGGCGGCGACTACCAGGACCTCGACGAGACGCCGAAGGCCGTGGCCTCGACGAACGCGACGCTGGTCCGCAACGCCGTCCACTTGGCGACCGTGCTCGGCGCGCAGCCGTACCCGGCGTCGTGACTACTCCTTTCGAGTGAGGTGCTTGCTCCGGACGAGTGTGGCGCACGCCACGGGGGTAGCCGGGCAGGACCTTCGATCCCGTCAGGGGGGCTCCACCGATGCCGAACCGAGTCATGATCAGCCGCGACAGCAAGCCGATCCCCTGCGAGGAGTGCGGCCTGCCCACGTTGCACGTCGCCCGGCTGGTCGCCGGCGACGGGTCGCTGCTGGGCCAGACGATGGTCTGCACGGCCTGCCGCCGCCACCGCGCGGAAACCGAGGTGCTCGCGGTCCCGTGACCGCGGGCCGCGCTCAGCGGTTCTCCAGCTTCTCCACGAGCAAGCGCGCGGGGAGGATCATCGTGCCCAGGCCCAGCCGGGCCGGGACACCGTCCTCCTCCGCCGTCACCAAGCGCTCCTCCAGCTTCTCCAGCAGCGCGCGGCACTCCTCCAGGTCGACCGGCTCGCCCACGACGGCCACCGCCTGCACGGCGCCCGCCAGCAGGTGCACCAGGTCGGCCAGGGTGTCCCGCGCGTCCGGCCAGGGGTATTCGAACGGGTGCCGGTCGCGCGCCCGGGTCGTGGTGCGCACCGCGGAGACGAGCTGGGCCACCGCGGGCCACAGCGCCGTGAGTGTCCGAAGCGGACGCTCGTGGCCCGCGCCGGACGTCGGGCGGCCGCGGCGCAGGTTCAGCATCCGGCCCTCGCGCGTCAGGCCGACCGCCTCCTCCGCCGCCAGCACCTGGCTCCGGGTGTCCTCGGACCGCGTCAGCAGGTCGTCGAGGTCGCCCGGGTCGTCGGCGCGCACCACGTCCGACAGCGACTCGAGCAGGCCCGCCAGCGCCGTCGCGAGCCGATCGGTCGCCGTGGCCAGGCGTTCGCCGTACAGCGGCGGGAAGATCAGCGTGTTGACCGCGACGCCGATGGCCGCGCCCAGCGCCGTCTCCAGCAGGCGGTCGCCCAGCAGCGCCGGGTCGCGGGCCGTGCCGTAGGAGACCAGCAGCATGCCGGTGACGCCGACCCAGACCCCCGCGTCCCCGAACCGCCGCCAGTTCCCGGCGAGCAGCCCCACGAACACGACGACGGCCAGCGCGACCGCCTGGGACGGGATCAGCTGCCCGGCCACCGCCGCGAGGAGCACGCCGGTGGCCACCGAGCCGACCTGCTGGAGCCACCCGCGCAGCGACCGGTAGACGGTCGCTTCCACCAGGAAGATGGCCGCGTACGGCGCGAGGAACGGCTGCGGCAGCTTCAGGACGAGCGTCGCGAGCAGCCACGCCGCGGTCGCGGCCAGCGTGGCTTTGGCCGTCTGGACGAGGATCCGGCGTTCGCGCCCGGGCACCCGCAGCGCGCGGGCGAACCAGCCCCACGGTGTCCGGTCGTGCCGTCCGGCGTCCGTGCCGCCCGGGCCGAAGGCGGCGGCCAGGCCCCGCCGGACCTCGTCCCCCGCCTTCAGCCGGACCGGGCGGCGGTCTCGGTCGTTCCGGTCGGTCATCCGGGCGGCGCCACGTGCACCAGCTTCGTCTGGGTCAGCTCGTCGAGCAGCTCCGGCCCGTAGCCGTACCCGTTGCCGCTGCGGCCGCGGGGATGGGCCGCACCGCCGGGCGCGCCGCCGAAGACGTTGTTGACCTTCACCGTCCCGGCCGGCAGCTCCCGCCACGCGCGCTGGGCGTTCGCCATCGACGCCGTGAGCACGGTCGCCGCGAGCCCGTAGTCACCTTGCGCCGCCTGTGCGAGTCCCTCGTCGAAGCTCGGCACGACCTGGACCGGGGCCACCGGGCCGAACGTCTCCTCGGTCATCACCCGCAGGTCCGCGGCGCACCCGGTGAGCACGGTCGCCGGGTAGTGGGCGCCGGGCCCGTCCGGCACCGCGCCCCCGGTCAGCACCCGGGCGCCGCGCTCGACCGCGTCCGCGACGTGCGAGTGCACGTGATCGCGGTGGCGCCGGTCGACCAGCGGAGCGAGGGTCCGCGCTTCGGCTTCCTTCACCAGCGCGGCGAGGAAAGCGTCGGCGACGGCTTCGTGGACGTAGATCCGTTCGACGGCGACGCAGATCTGGCCGGAGTTGGCGAACGCGCCCAGCGCCGCCTGGCCCGCCGCCCACGCCGGGTCGACGTCCGCGTCGACGACGAGGGGGTCGTTGCCGCCGTTCTCGAGCAGCGTCTTCGCGCCGGTCGCGGCCGCGCTCGCGGCGATCGACCGGCCGGTCGCCGTGCTGCCGACGTGCGCGAGGACGTCGACGTCGGCGCGCATCGCGAGGACCGCGCCGACCCCGCCGTCGCCCTGCACGGTCTGCACCACGCCGCCGGGGAACACCCCGGCCAGGATCTGCCCCAGCAGCTGCCCGGTGTGCGGCGCGCGCTCGCTCGGCTTGTGCACGACGGTGTTCCCGGTGACCAGGGCCGCGCCGAGGAGGCCGCAGGCGACCGCGACCGGGTCGTTCCACGGCGTCAGCGCGACGACCACGCCACGCGGCTCGGGCACCATCAGGTCGGTCGCGCCCGGGTCGCCGAGCAGGCTGCGCCCGCGGTGGACCGGGCCGAGCTCCGCGTACTGGTCCAGCGTTCCGGCGCCGGCGAGCACCCCTTCGCGGGCTTCGTCGCGCGGCCGGCCCGTTTCCGCCTCGTTCGCGGCGGCCAGTTCGTCCGCCTGGGCCCGCAGCCGATCGGCCGCGGTGTGCAGCAGCGCGCCGCGTTCGGCGGCCGGCGTCCGCGCCCACGCGGCCCGCGTCTCGTTCGCCAGCGCCAGGGCTGCGTCGATCTCGTCTTCGCCCACGGTCGGCACGCTGCCCACCACGCTGCCGTCGGCCGGGTTCCGGATTTCGAGTGTCCCCGCGATCATCCGCACCTCCTTCTCGTCCCGGCCCGGTTACCCGCGCGCCCGCGATCGACACGCCGTTTGACCGGGCACCACGCGGGTAGCCCCGTCCGGTGACTGCTTCGCTCGACTACACCGTGGTGATCCCCACGACGGGCCGGGAGACGCTTCGGCCGCTGCTGGACACCCTGCTCGGCGGCGAAGGCCCGCGGCCGGCGGAGATCCTCGTCGTCGACGACCGCCCGGGTGGGTCCGAACTGGACATCCCGGGCGGCGTGCGCGTCCTGCGTTCGGGTGGGCGCGGCCCGGCCGCCGCGCGGAACCTCGGCTGGCGCACGGCGAAGAGCGAGTGGATCGCCTTCGTCGACGACGACGTCGTGCTCGTGCCCGACTGGCCCCGGCAGCTGGCCGAAGACCTGCTGTGGCTGCCCCCGGAAGTCGCCGCGTCGCAGGGCCGGATCACCGTCCCGCTGCCCGCGGACCGCCGTCCGGCCGACGACGAGCGCGGCACGGCGGGCCTCGAGACCGCCCGCTGGATCACCGCCGACATGGCCTACCGGCGCGCCGCGCTCGTCGAGGTGGGCGGGTTCGACGAGCGGTTCCCGCGCGCGTTCCGCGAAGACTCCGACCTCGCGCTGCGCGTCGCCGACGCCGGGCACCGGATCGACCAGGGCGAGCGGCGCACGACGCACCCGGCCCGCCGCGCCGGGTTCTTCTACAGCCTCAAAGCCCAGCGGGGCAACGCGGACAACGCGTTGATGCGCGCCAAGCACGGCGTCCTCTGGCGGCAGCGCACCGGCGCGGGCCAGGGCCGGCTCGGGCTGCACGCACTGTCCACAGTGGCCGGTCTCGCCGCGGTGGTACTGCCGGTGCTGCGGCAGCGCGGAAAGGCCGTCCTCGCCGCCGGGATCTGGGCCGGGCTGACGGCGGAGTTCGCTGCCCGCCGGATCGTGCCGGGCCCGCGGACCCCGGGCGAGGTGGCCCGGATGGCCGTCACGAGCGCCCTCATCCCACCGGCCGCGTGCTACCACCGCGTCCGCGGGGAGATCGCGGCGCGGCGCCCGAAGCCACCGGTCGCGGTGCTGTTCGACCGGGACGACACGCTGATCGTCGACGTCCCGTACCTCAACGACCCGGCCGGGGTCCGCCCGGTGCCGGGCGCCGCCGACCTGGTGCGCGGACTGCGTGACCGCGGCATCCCGGTCGGCATCGTGAGCAACCAGTCGGGAGTCGCGAAAGGACTGATCGCGCCGGGCCAGCTCGCCGCCGTCAACGCCCGCGTGGACGAGCTGCTGGGCCCGTTCGGCACGTGGCAGGTCTGCGTCCACGACGACGGCGACGGCTGCGACTGCCGCAAACCGCGGCCGGGCATGGTGTTGCGCGCGGCGGACGAGCTGGGCGTCGACCCCGCGTCCTGCGTGGTCATCGGCGACACCGGCGCCGACGTCGACGCGGCCCTGGCCGCCGGGGCGCGCGCGGTGCTCGTGCCGACGGGCCGCACGCTCGAACGCGAGATCGCCCGCGCACGCCGGCACGCCGCCGTCGCGCGGGACCTGTCCGAAGCGCTGCGCGTCGCCGGGGTCGCCGGATGAGCCGGGTGCTCGTCGCCCGCCAGGACAACCTCGGCGACGTCCTGCTCGCCGGGCCGTGCCTCCGCGCGGTCGCCGCGCAGGCGTCCCACGTGACGCTGCTGACCGGACCGCACGGGCGCGCCGCGGGCGAGCTGCTGCCGGGCGTCGACGAAGTGCTCACGTGGACGGCACCGTGGATCGACCCCGCGCCGCCGCCGGTCACCGCGGAGGACACCGGCGAGTTCGTCGCGCTGATCCGGGCGAAGGCGTTCGACCGGGCGCTGATCCTGACGTCGTTCCACCAGTCGCCTCTGCCCTTGGCACTGCTGCTGCGGCAGGCCGGCGTCCCGTGGATCGGCGCGATCTCCGAGGACTACCCGGGCAGCCTGCTCGACCTGCGCCACCGCGTCGAGGGCGACCCTCCGGAGCCGGTCCGGATGCTGTCGCTGGCCGAGGCGGCCGGGTACGCGCTGCCGCCGGACGACCACGGCGCCTTGGCCTTGCGACGCCCGCTGCCGCCCATCACCCGCCTGACCGGCGGCGGCCCGTACGTCGTCGTGCACCCGGCGGCGTCCGTCCCGGCCCGACAGCCCTCGGCGGCCTGGAGCCACCGGGTGGTGCGGGCGCTGGCCGCGGAGGGGCACCGGGTGCTGGTGACGGGCGCCCCGGGCGAGGCGCACCTGACGGCGGGCGTGGCGGGGACAGCGGCGGTCAACCTCGGCGGCCGGACATCCCTGGCCGAGCTGGCGGCGGTGCTGTCGGGGGCACAGGTGGTGGTGGCCCCCAACACGGGCCCGGCCCACCTCGCCGCGGCGGCGGGAACGCCGGTGGTATCGCTGTTCGCCCCGGTGGTCCCGGCGGCACGCTGGGCACCGTACGGCGTCCCGGTGGTACTGCTGGGCGACCAGGGCGCCGGGTGCCGGGACAGCCGGGCCCGCGTGTGCCCGGTACCGGGCCACCCGTGCCTGGAGCAGATCGACCCGGCGGAGGTCTGCCGAGCGGTGGCCGAGCTGGGCGCGGTAACCCCACCCCGCGCGGCGATCAGTTCGCTGCTGTAGACGTACTTTTCGCGTGCGGCTGTGACGGCCCGGGCGAGCGGCATCCCGCCCGGGCCGTGCCCGGATCAGCCGCCGATCTCCTTACTCACCCCGCTCGGCCCGTCGATCGGATTCGGCTTGCTCAAGGGAGTCTCCTTCAGCTCGGGAACGGCGCGGTTACCCGGCCGAAGCCAGGACACACACTCGATTCGGCGCCGGCTGTTCCTGGTTTAGGCCCGGAAGGACGTGGTAGCCGAACGGGAACGAAAGGACCGCCCCATGTCCCTCCCCGCGCCACTGCCCGCCGACGCCACCCCGCCGCGGTGCGCCGTCGTCACCGGTGCGGATTCCGGCATCGGCCGCGCCATCGCGGTCGCGCTCGCCGATGGGGGCCTGGATGTGGGCATCACCTACCACTCCGACGTCCAAGGCGCCGAGGAAACCGCCGCCGAGGTCCGATCGCACGGCGGGACCGCGCACGTCCGGCAGCTCGACCTCACCCGTCTGCCCGAAGCCGCCGACGTCGTCGACGCGTTCGCCGCCGATCTCGGCGGCATCGATGTCCTGGTCAACTGCTCCGGTACCGGTAGCAGCCAGCGCGTGCTCGACCTCGGCTACGAGAAGTGGCGCGAAGTCCTCGACGTCGACCTCGACGGGGTCTTCCTCCTGTCGCAGCGCGCGGCTCGGCACATGATCGACGCCGGCCGCGGGGGCCGGATCATCACCATCACCAGCGTGCACGAGCACGTCCCGCGCGTCGGTGCCGCACCGTACTGTGCCGCCAAAGCCGGGGCGGGTGCGCTCACGCAGGTGCTCGCCTTGGAGCTGGCCGAGCACGCGATCACCGTGAACTCCGTGGCACCGGGCGAAATCTCGACGCCGATGACCGGGCAGGGCGACGCGGACCCGCGCGAGCAGCGGCGGCCCGGCATCCCGTTGGGGCGCACCGGCCACGCCGCCGAGGTGGCCGCCGCCGTCGCGTTCCTCGCCTCACCCGCGGCCGGCTACATCACCGGCACGTCGCTGGTCGTCGACGGCGGCCTGCTCCTGATGGGTGCCCAGCACGGCACCGCCCACGACGGGAACGACTGGCGTTCCCCCTGAGACCAGGGGCCCGCGCCGCGGTTGCAGGGACCGGCGCGGGTCCCGGCCGTGGGCCGGGCGGCGGACCATCGGGCCGCCGTCCGGCCCCTTCCACCCGCCGGTTTCCCGTCCGGTTCGCCGGGTATCCGGCCGTCAGGAAAAGGAGGCTTTCCATGACGTCCGCCGAGACCCGCGCCCGGACCGGCGCGACCTGGCTCCGCCCGGTCGTCGCCGTCCTTGGGCTGCTCTACCTCGCGTTGGGGATCGCCGGGTGGCTGACGCCGGAGACGGCGACGGTCGGCCACGTGACCACCGGCCGGGTGGTGGGGCTGTTCAGCGCCAGCGTGCTCCTCAACCTCGTCCACACCGCGGTCGGGGTGCTCGGGCTGCTCGCCGCGACGCGGAAAGCGGGGGCGGTCATCTACTGCTGGGTGCTGTTCGCGGGCTTCGCCGGCATGACCGCGTACGGCGTGCTCGCCACCGCGTTCAGCACGCCGGAGGACCCGATCAACGTCAACTGGGCCGACAACGTGCTGCACGGGCTCACCGCGATCGCCGGGCTGGTCCTCGGGATCGCCGGGGCCCGCGCGGTTTCGGCGCGTCAGCGGCGGGTGGCCGCGTGAAGGAGGGTGCCGTGCACCAGGTGACCACAGGCGACTCGGCGGCGGCGGACGAGCCCACCGTCGTCGTGCACCACCGGCTGCACGCCGACTTCTGCGTCCGGTTCCCCCGCCTGCGCCGCGCGCTGGGCGCCGGCAGCGGGCTGGAGCTGGACGCCGACGGCCTGCGCGTGCGGTTCGGGCCGTGGCTCGTGACGACCCCGCTGGGCAACATCGCCGGCGCCGAGGTCAGCGGGCCGTTCAGCCCGGTTCGCGCTCTCGGTGTCCGGCTGTCGCTCGCCGACCGCGGCCTGACGTTCGGCACGACCACCGAAGGCGGTGTGTGCCTGCGGTTCCGGGAGCCGGTCCGCGGTATCGACCCGTGGGGCCTGATCCGCCACCCCGGGCTGACGGTCACGGTCTGCGAACCGGACCTGGTCGCCGAGGCGATCAACCGGGTGGTGGCGCAGGCGTGACGAAGATCCTGGCCGTGGCGGTCGACTGCCACCGGCCCGAGCTGCTGGTGGAGTTCTGGAAAGCGGCGCTGGGGCACGGGAAGTCCCGGACCTGGACCGACTCCCACGGAGTGACCTACCGGCAGCTCGACTTCGACGAGGGGCCCGCGTTGCTGTTCCAGCCGGTGCCCGAAGGGAAGTCGGTGAAGAACCGGCTGCACCTCGACCTGGCGCCGGCGGAAGGCGATCAACGCGCCGAGGTCGAGCGGCTGGTCATGCTGGGTGCGAAGGTCCTCGACGACCCGCCCGACGACCCGTGGATCGTGCTCGCGGACCCCGAGGGCAACGAGTTCTGCGTCTTGCCGGCGCGCTGATTCAGGCTTGGCCCTCGGGCAGGCAGACGTTCTCGTCACTCGCGTAGGAGGCGAGGCGCTCGTCGAAGCCGTCCGGGGCCCCGGGTCTCCGGAAGTCCGGGGGTTCGGGCTGGCCCGGGTAGTCGTCGCCGTAGAGGCCGGCGACGAACGCGACCACCGCTTCCGGTGCCGGCAGCACGTCCACGCCGAGGTACGCCAAGACGACCACGTCCTCACCGGTGGCCGACTCGACGGCGGCCGCCCAGCCGTCCCGCTCGTCCCACAGCAGCGCCGTCTCGTGGTCCGGGAACCGCGCGAGCCGCCGCTCGAGCGCCAGGTACGCCGTCGCGGGGGCGTCCACCTCGCAGAACCAAGCGGGCGCGTCCAGCTCGGCCGCCACGGCCAGCAGGTACTGCCTCAGCCCGCGCGCCGCCGCGCCGAGCCCGTCCCGTTCGATCATCCGCGCCTGCCCATCCGTCGGTGCCCCCGCCCGGTGGTACCCCGCCGCCGATCCGGTCAACCAGGCCGTTCCCCCAGGTGGAGCAGCACATCGAGAACGTCTTCGTCACTCGTCTGGTGGAAATCCGCGTACCACTGACCCACGGCGCGAAAGTCCGGCGGTTCGGTCACGCAGACGACGTCGTCGGCTTCGCGCAGCAACCCCGCCGCCGCGCCCGGGGCGCCGACCGGGGCCGCGAACACGACCGTCCGCGGGTTCCTCGCGCGCACGTCCCGCAGGGCCGCCGTCGCGGTGACGCCGGTGGCGAGCCCGTCGTCGACGAGGATGACGTCGCGGTCGTCGAGCGCGGCCGGCGGACGGCCGTGCCGGTAGCGCTCGAGCCGGCGGCGTGCCTCCGCGCGTTCCCGGTGCTCCGCCCGCGCCATGCGGGCCGCGGTGAGCTTCAGCCGGCGCAGGGACGCTTCGTCGTAGATCGCCGGGCCGTCCGGGGTGACCGCGCCGACGCCGAATTCGGGCCGCCCGGGCGCGCCGATCTTGCGCGCCACCGCGACGTCCAGTTCGGCGCCCAGCCGGCGCGCCACGACCGCGGCCACCGGCACACCGCCCCGGGCGAGGCCGAGCACGAGCGGGGACACCCAGCGCCGGCGCAGCAGTTCAGCGGCGAGGCGCCGGCCGCCGTCGGTGCGGTCGGCGAAGACGAGCCGCTCGTCATCCACCACGCGGGTAAGTCTGCGCCGGGACGAACGGGGGCTCCTCCTCCGGCTCCCAGTGGTGCAGCGGGGTGATCGCGGTGGTCTCGTCGCAGTGGACGAACGCGTCGTAGCGGGCGGCCGGGACGTACCCGCCGCCGCGGTGGACGACGCCGATCGCGCGGTGCTCGCGCGGTTCGTGCGCCCAGACGTCGTCGTCGCGGAAGACGAAGAAGCTGTTCTCGTCGGGCACGGCGTCGTGCAGCAGTCCCTCCCAGCTGTCCGGGTGCGCCGGCTCGACCGTCATCCGGCGCACCGACCCGCCCCAGTGGCCGGCGGCGATCACCGAGCCGTGGTGGGTGCCGAACCCGACCGTGGCGACGCCGTCGGCCGCGTGCCGTTCCCGCGCCAGCCGGCCGAGGGTGCCGCCGACCTGCGTGTTGTGCGCCCACACCACGGCCTTCGACCGCGGGCCGTACGCCCGCAGCAGCCGGTCGAGGGTGTCGTTCAGATGGGTGGCACGGGCGTCGCGGGCCCGCGCCCCGCCGTGGAGGAGCTCGCGGTAGTAGCCCTCGGCGCCCGGCACGCCGACGCGGGCCGACGTCAGCCGGCGCACGACCTCTTCGCGGCTGTTGTCCGGCACCAGCCCAGCGGAGCCGCGGGGGTCGTCACCGTCGGGCTCGAAGCAGCGGAACGCGCGGATCGTCGCGTCGAGCCGGTCGGGCGCGTGTTCGCGGACGAACTCGAGGACGCCGCGCAGGAACTCCCCCAGGCTGTGGACGTCGAGACCGTGGAAGCCGCACGGGACGCCGTCGCCGGTGGCGTTGAACGCGCGCTGCCAGCGGGCGAACTCGGCGACCTCTTCGTTGGCCCACCGCCAGGTCGGCCAGTGGCGGAAGCCCCACAGCGCCTGACCGGGGTCGTTCGGCGCGCCGGGCGCCCCGGCGACGCAGTAGTGCACCCGGTGGCACTCCGCCCAATCGCCGTCGACGGCGACGAACGAGAAGTCCCGTTCGGCCAGCAGCCGTTTCGTCAGCTCGGCGCGCCACCGCTGGAACTCGGCGGTGCCGTGCGTCGCCTCGCCGAGCAGCACGATCCGGGCGCGCGCGAGGCGCCGGACCAGCGGGTCGAGGTCCTGCGGGCTACGCAGGGGCGTCGCCGCTTCGCGGATCGCCTTCACGTCGGTGAGCAGGGTTCCTGACATGCTTGGACGTTCCCGTTCCGGCCGGCCACGAAACCCTCAGGGCCGCCAGCCGTCCTGCCAGTCCGGGTGGGCCTCGTACACCGAGGCGATCAGCTTCACGGACGCGTCGTCGTGGACGTCCCGGATCTCGCGGCGCAGGAACTCGGCCTTCTCGGCGAACGGCACCGGGTGCCGGTCCTCCATCGCTTCGACCGGCCCGCCGGCGAGGATGAGGCCGTCGCCGTCGTCGGCGTACATGATCCGCAGCCTGCCCCGCCGCTCGGCCTCGTCGAGCAGCGGCAGTTCGCCCTCGCGGACGCGCTCTTCGTCCTCCGCGAGCCGGGCGAGCACGAACTCGTCCAGCTTCGCGGCCGGGGTGTCGTCGAGGTTCGTCATGACCGGGGGTTACCGCGGGAATTCCTGTCCGAAACCTGTCCCGGTAAGGACTGGACCAATATTATTAGCTCCCGAGAATGGAGTCATCGCCCTTCGGCGCGGAAGGTGACAGATGAGCCTCCTGATCCCCCTGCTGACCGTGGTCCTCGCGGCTACGCCCACCCCGGCCCCTTCGCCGGCCGCGAGCCCGCTCGCGGCGATCTGCGACAAGTACTGCGACGCCCGGGATCCCGCCCTCTCCCCCGGCGACCGCGAAGGCGCTTCGGCGACCATCAGCGGCCGCCGGCTCTCCCTGCACCTCGACGACGGCGACGACATGGGCTGGGCGGCGATCACCGGCGGTGCGGCCGGCGACCACGTCTGGCTGGACCGCTCGTTCGACGCCGGGCGCACGTGGGCGTCGGGCAGCAAGCTGGGCGACACGGCGACGCCGTCGGGCGGCACCGGCTGGCGGACGCTGATGTACAACGTCGACGACTGGAACGCCAAGGGCGTCGGCCTGCTGCGGGCGTGCGGGCAGCCCGCCGGTTCGGGCTCGATCGCCTGCACCGGCTGGGCGCGCACGACGTGGAACGCGTGGGACCACCGCACCGCGGCCGCGACGGCGCTGATGGAGCGCTACAACCTCGGCACCGGCCTGTTCGACACGACCGGCTGGTGGAACTCGGCGAACGCGCTGACCGCGATCATCGACAACGTCCGGATCAGCGGCATGAGCAGCTACCGGTACGCCGTCGACACGACGTACACGAAGAACCTCGCCGCCCAGGGCGGCCAGTTCCGCAACGACTACCTCGACGACACCGGCTGGTGGGGCCTGGCGTGGGTGGACGCGTACGACCTGACGGGCGACAGCAAGTACCTGAACACGGCCCGGGCGGACGCGGACCACATGTACGCGTACTGGGACGGCGTCTGCGGCGGCGGGGTCTGGTGGAGCACGAGCCGCACGTACAAGAACGCCATCCCGAACTCGCTGTACATCCAGCTGAACGCGGCGCTGCACAACCGCATCCCGGGTGACACGGCCTACCTGGCGCGGGCCCGGGCGGGCTGGACCTGGTTCGCCGGCAGCGGGATGATCAACGGCTCGAACCTGGTCAACGACGGGCTGACGACGTCGTGCGCGAACAACGGCCAGGCCGTGTGGTCGTACAACCAGGGCGTCCCGCTGGCGGCGCTGACCGAGCTGTCCCGCGCGACGGGCGACTCAAGCTTGCTGACGAAGGCGCGGGCGATGGCGAACGCGTCGACGACCAACGGGTCGCTGAACCCGGGCGGCATCCTGCGCGACCCGGGCGAGTCGGCCGGAGGCGGCGGTGCGGACGGGCCGACCTTCAAGGGCGTGTACGCGCGGGACCTGGCGGTGCTGAACGCGGCGTTGTCGGACCACCCGTACACGGGGTACTTGCAGCGCCAGGCGAACTCGGCCTACGCCAACGACCGCAACAGTGCCGAGGCGTACGGGTTGCTGTGGGCGGGACCGTTCGACCAGGCCGACGCGGCCCGGCAGCAGAGCGCGCTGGACTTGATGAACGCGGCACCCTGACCCGAGCCGGTCGTGCGGGGGAAACGGGGCCGGCACCCGGTTTCCCCCTCACGACCACGAGTCAGAGCGACTTCTCCAGGCGGCCCGCCAGCAGCTTGATGAACCGCGACGGGTCGGCCAGCTCGCCGCCCTCGGCCAGCAACGCCATGCCGTAGAGCAGCTCGGCCGTCTCGGCCAGCCCCTCGTCCTCCGGCCGCGCCGCGTGGGCCTCCCGCAGCCCCGTCACCAGCCCGTGCTCCGGGTTCAGCTCCAGGATCCGCTTGATCGGCGGCAGTTCCTGCCCCATCGCGCGGTACATCTTCTCGAGCGTCGGGCTCAGATCGTGGGTGTCCCCGACGATGCACGCCGGCGACGTCGTCAGCCGTGACGACAGCCGGACCTCCTTGACGTCCTCGCCCAGCGCCGTGCCCATCCACGTCAGCAGGCTTTCGAAGTCCTTCTTCTGCTGCTCACGCGCGACTTCGGTGGCCTTCTTGTCCTCGTCGGACTCCAGGTCGACCTGGCCCTTGGCGATCGACTGGAACTGCTTGCCGTCGAAGCCCGGGACCGCGTCGACCCACATTTCGTCGATCGGGTCGGTCAGGACCAGCACCTCGTAGCCCTTGGCCCGGAACGCCTCCATGTGCGGCGAGTTCTCGATCGCGGAACGCGACTCGCCGGTCATGAAGTAGATGTGCTCCTGGCCCTCCTTCATCCGCGAGACGTAGTCGCGCAGCGAAGTCGGCTTCTCCGCGTCGTGCGTCGAGGCGAACGACGAGATCTCGAGGATGGCTTCGCGGTTCTCGAAGTCGTCGAGCAGGCCCTCCTTGACCGCCCGGCCGAACTCGCGCCAGAACGTCGCGTACTTCTCGGCGTCGGCGGTCATCATCGTCTTGACCGTCGAGAGGACCTTCTTCACCAGGCGACGGCGGATCAGCTGGATCTGCCGGTCCTGCTGCAGGATCTCCCGCGACACGTTGAGCGAGAGGTCCTGCGCGTCGACGACGCCCTTGACGAACCGCAGGTACTCCGGCACCAGCGACTCGCAGTCGTCCATGATGAAGACGCGCTTCACGTACAGCTGCACGCCGCGCTTGCGCTCGCGCAGGAACAGGTCCATCGGCGCGTGCGAGGGCAGGAACAGCAGCGCCTGGTACTCGAACGTCCCCTCGGCCTGCAGCCGGATCGTCTCCAGGGGGTCCTGCCAGTCGTGGCTGACGTGCTTGTAGAACTCGTGGTACTCGTCTTCGGTGACCTCGCTCGACGAGCGCGCCCAGAGCGCCTTCATCGAGTTGACGGTCTCGAGCTCCGCGTCGTCGCCCTCGCCCTTCATCCGGATGGGCCAGGTGATGAAGTCGGAGTACTTCTTCACGATCTCCCGGATCTTCGCCGGGGACGTGTAGTCGTAGAGGTGGTCCTCGGCGTCCTCGGGCTTGAGGTGCAGGGTCACCGCGGTGCCCTGCGGCGCGTCCTCGACCGGCTCGATCGTGTACGTGCCTTCGCCGGTCGACTCCCAGCGCACGCCCTCGCCGGTGCCGGCCTTGCGCGTCACGAGCGTGACCTTGTCCGCGACCATGAAGCTGGCGTAGAACCCGACGCCGAACTGGCCGATGAGGTCCTGCGACGCGGCGGCGTCCTTGGCCTCCTTCAGCTTGGTCAGGAAGTCGGCGGTGCCGGACTTGGCGATCGTGCCGATGAGGGCGACCACCTCGTCGCGCGTCATGCCGATGCCGTTGTCACGCACCGTCAGCGTCCGCTCGGCCGGGTCCGCCTCGAGCGTGATGTGCAGGTCGGAGGTGTCCGCGCCGAGGTCCTTGTCGCGGTACGACTCCAGCCGCAGCTTGTCGAGCGCATCGGAGGCGTTGGACACGAGCTCCCGCAGGAAGGTGTCCTTGTTCGAGTAGATCGAATGGATCATCAGCTGCAGCAGCTGACGCGCTTCCGACTGGAACTCCAGCGTCTCGATCGGGGTGGTCACTTCCGGTCCTTTCCGGGTGCATCGGCCGTTGGTTGGGTCGATCCTACCGACGGGGTCCGACAGTCCCGGCCGCGCACTTTATGAACGCAATGCAGACGGGCCCGGCGGCCGGGGTGATGCTGGCCACGCCCCGCTGCCGATCAAGGAGGATCGAGTGCCCGGACGCCTTCCCCGGTGGGCCGCCGCGTTCGCCGCGACCGCTGCCCTGACCACCGCCTTCGCCGCTCCCGCCGCCGCGGCGGGCGTCGCCGACCACCCCGTCCGCACCACCGGCTGCGGGCGCGCGGCCCCGGTCCCGGCCGGGGTGACGACCACGGCGCACGTCGTCTCGGGCGGCCTCGACCGCGAGTACACGGTCCACCTGCCGGCGCACTACAACCCGCGCCGCGCGTACCCGCTGGTGCTGTCGTTCCACGGGCACAAGCGCACATCGCAGTACCAGGAGGAGCTGTCGGGCTTCTCGGCGCTCGACGCGATCTCGGTGTACCCGCAGGGCCTGGTCGGCACCGACGGCGAAACGGCCTGGACCGGCGCGCCCTACTCGGCGGCCGCGGACGACGTCCTCTTCACCAGCGACCTGCTGGACTCGCTGCAGCGCGCGCTCTGCGTCGACAACGCCCGGATCTTCGCTGCCGGGAAGTCCAACGGCGGCGGGTTCGTCGGCGTGCTGGCGTGCCGGCTGGCCGGCCGGATCGCGGCGTTCGCCCCGGTGTCGGGCGCGTTCTACCCGCAGGGCGGCGCGTGCGACCCGAGCCGCCGGGTGCCGATCCTCGACTTCCACGGCACGGCCGACACGACGATCCCCTACACCGGCAACCCGGCCAAGGGCCTGCCGGCGATCCCGGACTGGCTGGCGGCGTGGTCCACAAGGGACGGTTGCTTCGCCGGGCCGGTTTCGTGGTCGCCGGTCGACGGCGTGGTCGTGCAGAAGTGGCTGGGCTGCGCGCTCGAGCACTACCGCGTCGAAGGTGCGGGGCACGTGTGGCCGAGCACGAAGCCGAACAACGACTCGGCGACACCCACGGTCATCGACGCCACCCCGGTCATCTGGCGCTTCTTCCGCGCGCATCCGCTGCGCTGAAACACGATTGACGCGGCTCTTTCCCCTCGGCGACGATTTCCGCCGAGAGGAAAGAGGTGCGTTGTGAAGGTGCTCGTCTTGAACGCCGGTTACGAGCCGCTGCAAACGGTTTCGGTGCCGCACGCGATTCGCATGCTGGTGCGGCACGTCGCCGAGATCCACGAGGCCGAAGACGGTCTCGCGTACGGGCTGTTCCCGCGCCCGAAGATCGTGCGGTTGCTGCGGTACGTCGTGATGAAGTGGCGATATACGCAGCCGCCCCGCTGGTCCCGCCGCGGGGTGCTGACGCGCGACGGCCACCGTTGCGCGTACTGCGGCGGCCGCGCGACGACGATCGACCACGTGACGCCGCTGAGCCGCGGCGGCGCGCGGACGTCGTGGCTGAACACGGTGGCGGCGTGCGGCGGGACGTCCCGCAGCTGCAACGCCCGCAAGGCGGACAAGCTGCCGGCCGAGGCGGGCATGAAACTGCGGTTCACCCCGTACGTCCCGACGTGGAACCAGCTGCACGCGCCGAGCGCCTGACGGCGCGGCCTGCCTCCGGGCGGGCCGCGCCCGTCGGCGAGTGCGGCGCGCGGCGGGTTCGGTCGGACACCAGGGTGTGACCCGCGCCCGTCGGCGGGGCCGGCGCCCGGTCGTTAAGCTCGAACCGATCGTCCCCCGGATCCGTGTGTTCCGGGGAAGGCCGGGAGGTCGTCGTGACCGACGAAGGACAGCTGATCGCCGGGCGGTACCGCCTTGCCGAACGGGTCGGCCAAGGCGCGATGGGTGTCGTCTGGCGGGCGCGCGATGAGCGGCTCGACCGCGTCGTCGCCGTCAAGCAGCTGGGCTACGAGCCCGCCATCGGGCAGGCCGCCGGTGAGCAGGCCGCCCAGCGCGCCCTGCGCGAGGCGCGGCTGACCGCGCGCCTGCGGCACCCGCACGCCGTCACCGTGCACGACGTCGTCGAGGACGGCGGCGAGCCCTACCTCGTCATGGAGTACCTGCCCTCGCGCAGCCTCGCCGCGGTCCTGCTCGACCGCGAACGCCTGCCCGCCGACGAGGTCGCGCGCATCGGCGTCCAGGTCTCCTCCGCGCTGGCCGCCGCGCACGCCGAAGGCATCGTGCACCGGGACGTCACGCCCGCCAACGTCCTGCTCGCCGACGGCGGCGTCGCCAAGATCGCCGACTTCGGCATCTCCCGGGCCACCGGCGAGGGCACCGTGACCGGCGGCGGCTTCATCGCGGGCACCCCCGCCTACCTGTCCCCCGAAGTCGCCGGCGGCGGCGAAGCCGGCTTCCCGGCCGACGTCTTCTCCCTCGGCGCGACGCTTTACCGCGCCCTCGAAGGCCGGCCGCCGTTCGGCAACGACGACAACCCGATCGTCCTCCTGCTCCGCGTCGCCCGCGAAGAGCCCATCCCGCCGCAGCACGGCAGCCCGCTCGCCGAGGTCCTCGGCCGGCTCCTGCAGCGCGACCCCGCGCAGCGCCCGTCGATGGCCGAGGTCCAGGAACTGTTCGAGGCCGTCACCGACGGCCGTCCGCTGCCGCCGCCGCGCCCGCGGCCCCGCACCGAAACCCGGCTGCTGCGCGTCCGCCGCCCCCGTCGCCGGGTCGTGCTGGCGAGCGCCGGCGGAGCCGTGCTGCTGGCCCTCGGGGTCGTGATCGGGACGGCGCTCGTCCCGGACGCCACCCCGGTCGCCGCCCCGGCGACCTCCGCGACGACCCCACCGCCGGCGACCACCAGCAGCAGCCCTCCGCCGGACCTGGGCTGCGCCGCCGACTACCAGGTGACGAACTCGTGGCCGGGCGGCTACCAGGTCGAGGTGACGGTCCGCAACGACCGCACCGACGACCTCTCCGGCTGGCGCGTCCGCTGGTCCCTGCCGGGCGGCCACCGCATCACCAATTTGTGGAACGGCACCTTCACCGTCGACGGCGACACCGTCACGGTCGACAACGCGGCCTGGAACGCGAAGCTCGACGCGGGCGGCGCGACGACGTTCGGCTTCACCGCCGTCACCGGCGACGGCGACACGAAGAGCCGCCCGGAACTGACCTGCCGGACCGTCTAGGACCGGCAGAGCAGCGCGTCCGGCGTCCGGCCCGAGCCGATGCGGCCGGTGTAGGCGACGCCGGCGACGTACTCCCCCGGCGCGCACTGGCCCTTGTAGTTGCCCGTCGCGAAGTCGCCGCCGGGGTCGCCGGCCGGCCGGTTGTCGCCGCGGTCGAACCACACCGTGCGGCCGGTGCGGCCCAGTGGCGTCGCGGACCGGCCGCACAGCACGGCCGAGAACGCCGCGCCCTGGACGCTGTACCCGACGACCGCGTGGTCGGGCGGGCACTGCGTCTTCGTGTAGCCGGACGCCCAGTCGGTGTCGACGTAGGTCTCGTCCCGGACGACCACGTACCCGCTCGGGGCGGCGAGCGTCCCGGTGCACAGGCCGCGGTTGCCGGTGTGGGCCAGGCCGGCGAGCCGCTGGCCGTCGGGGCAGACGCCCTTGCGGGCGCCGGAGTTCCAGTCCGGGAGTGCGCGGACCTGGCGCGACTCCTGGAAGTCGGCGTAGTCGAGGTTCAGCATCGACCAGTGCTCCGCCTCCGCGATCGGCCCGGTCCGGGACGGCGCGGAAATCAGCCGCTGCCACGCCGGGCCGCGCCAGTCCGTGCCGTCGAGGACGTCGATGCGCCGGCCCGCGGAGTCGTATTCGAGCAGCGCCCAGCCGTCGCCGGAGCCGTTGGTCTGGAAGCCCACCGCGGGCCAGTAGGCGAAGTCCGTGTCCGTCTCGGCGAGGTAGTTCACGAAGTTTTCGAAGAACGCGCGCGACGCCGGGTCGGTGGTGTTGCGGCCTTCGCCGAACTCGCTGATCCACAGCGGCGCGGTGTAGTGCTTGCCGGTGTCGGCCGAGACGAAGAACGCCTGCCGGTACAGGGTGTCCCGCAGTTCCTGGGGCGAGAGGTCGCGGTAGCGCGGGTCGTGCGTCTCGCCGACGCCGGTCGCGCCGGAGTGGTTGGGCCCGGTGTAGCCGTAGAAGTGCGCCGAATAGACGAGCTTGCCGGAGTCCACGAGCGTGTGCGACAGCGTCCGGGCGGGTTCCAGCGTGGGCCGGCCGTGCGGGAAGCCGTCGATCGGCAGCCCGGTCCAGTTGATGCCTTCGACGAAGATGAGCAGGTCCCGGTTCGCCTCGGTGAGGATGCGGTCGGCGACCTGCTGGCTCGCGCGCTGCCAGTCGGTGCCGTTGCCCCAGCCCCAGTTCGGGTCGTCAAGGGTGTTGCGGCGGACCTCGTTGTACAGGTCGGCACCGACGACGCGCTTGTTCGCGGCGTAGCGGCGCGCCATGAACAGCCAGTCGTCCTGCCACTGCTGCTCGGTCTGGGCGGTGTTCCAGCGTTCGTTGCCGTCGAGCCCGCAGCACCAGCGCGAGGTCGTGGTGTGGTTGTTGAGGATGACGGCGAACCCGCGCGCGGTCAGCCGGTCGACGACGCGGTCGTAGACCTGTAGCGGGGTCAGGCCGTGCAGGTCCGGGTTGGCGGGCAGGTCCGGGACCGGCCGGGTGTCGTGGAGCATCGCGTTGGAGAACTGCAGCCGCACGCTGTTGAGGCCCAGCCGCGCGAGCCCGTCGATCACGGTGTCGATCGACGCGCGGTCCAGCCCGAGCGGCGTCTGGTAGGCGATCTCGCCGGCGTGGTGGTTCGCCGGGTCGTCGACATCGCCGGAGCCGGTCCACGTGCCGCTCGCGCCGTGCCAGTTGGCGGCCTTCAGCTTGAACCGGTCGCCGTGGGCGTCGACGATGTACCGGCCCCGGGTGCTGAGCGGCCCGGTCCAGGACGGCGGATCCGCCGCGGCCACGGGTACCGCCAAGCCGGCGGTGACGAGCAGGACGGTGAGCAGCGCACCCATGATCCTCACGCGAGGAGTCAACCAACTCGCGGGCCGCCGGATAAGGGCCATAAGGAGGTCGTGAGTGAGAAACAGGGTTCTAACCCTGTTTCTCACTCACGACACCTCAGCCGTGGATGCGGTCGAACGGCAGGCGCAGCACCTGGCCCGCGGTCACCGGCGCGTTCCGCAGGCGGATCGCGTCGAGTTCCGACGTCGTCAAGGCCCGGCGGTAGAAGCGGACCTCGTCGAAGCTGCCGTTCCAGCGGAACTGGTTGTCCAGCCGCTGCCCCAGCTGCAGCTGGAACGACACCGTCCGGCTCACCGACCCCGCCGCCGCGGCCCCGGACGCCACCTGGACGCCGTCGACCCACAGCAGCAACTGTCCGCCGGTCCGCTCCAGCGCCACGTGGTGCCACGCCTGGTCGTCGTACGCCTGCGCCGACGTGATCGACGCGCTCCCCGCCGCCGTGGTCATCATCGCGATCAGCCGGTGGTTGGCCGGTTCGCCGCGCAGCCACAGCTGGGGCGCCGTCGTGCCCATCCCGCCGAGCCAGAACAGCACCTGGTTGCCCTTCGTGGCGCCGTAGCGGAACCAGCCGGTCCACGTCAGGTCGCCGTCGCCCGGGGGCTGGGCCGGGTCGTACGGCACGCGGACGTAGTCGTCGACGCCGTCCAGCGTCACCGCGCCGCCGAACCGCCCGGGCGTCACCGGGGCTCCGCCGAGCACCCGCGCGTCGGCGTGGCCGGAAACGTCCGGTGTGGACGGTCCCGCGGAGTTCCGCCACCCCAGATAGGACTCGTCGAAGCGCGCGAAGCGGATCTCGTCCCGCGCGTCGACCGCGCCACCTTCGTACATCAGCCCGATGGTCGAACCGTGGATCTGCACCAGATCCGAGTACCCCGACCAATCCGTCGTGATCCGCGTGCCTTGCTCGGCGTTCTCCCACGTCCGGCCGTTGTCGTAGGACGAGCGGATCATCATCCAGCGCCGCCGGTCGGTGTCCGACGGCGAGGAGAACAGCAGGCGGTTGCCGACGCGCAGCACCGACCCCTGCACCATCGGCGTCACCAGGTCGGGGATGGTGGTGAAGGACCTGGTGAACGTCTCGCCGCCGTCGCGGCTGATCGCGTAGTCGCGGTTGCCGATGTCGGTGCCGCCCTGCTCGCGGCCGCCGGCGTAGATCGAGCCGTCGGCCAGCTCGGCCACGGTGACTTCGGACGGCTTCTGCGTGTACGTCCCGCCGACCGGGTGCGGGTAGCTGTTCACCGCGCCGACGTGCCAGCTGCGCCCGCCGTCGTCGCTGTAGACGAGTCCGGCGTGGTTCTCGATCGAATGCGTCCCGTCACTCGTCTCCGCGTTGACGCCGAACACCAGCCGGCCCGCGTGGCGACCGTGCGTCAGCTGGATTCCGTGCACCGGGCCGGACGCGTACCACGAGTCCCAGTTCGGCAGTTTCGCCTGCGCACTGATGTCGACGGGCGCCGACCAGGTCAGGCCGTCGTCGTCGCTGTACTGCGAGTGCGGCGTGCGCGGGCAGGGGACGTCGCACGCCTTGTCGTCGGTACGCCCCTTGTTGTACGTCGTGATCAGCACGATCCGGCCGGTGCGGCTGTCCACGATGGGCACCGGGTTGCCGTGCGTGTCCCCGCCGCCGCGGTTGACGACCTGCAGCGGCGACCACGTCTTCCCGCCGTCGGTGGAGCGCTTGAGCACGAGGTCGATGTCGCCGGTGTCGCCGCAGTTGTCGATGCGGCCTTCGGCGAACGCCAGGAGCGTGCCGTGGGTGGACTCGACGACCGCCGGGATCCGGAAGCAGCTGTACCCGGGATCCTGCGCGGCTTTGAACAGGACCTGCTGGTCGAACATCGGCGCGGCCTGCGCCGGGCTCACCGCGAGCAGCGTGCTCGCGGCCAGGGCCACCAAAGCGGCCCATCTCCCCAGTGTTCTCATACTCATCCCTTCAGGACGGCGACACCTCGCGGGGCGAGCCGGACCTCGCGCACCGGCCGCGACGGGTCGGTCAGCAGGTCCGGCGCGGCGTGCGGCAGGTCGACGGTGACCGGCTCGGTGCCGTGGTTGAGCAGGATCACGTAAGCGCTTTCCCCGCCGTGCCGGACGACGGCCTGGACACCCGGCGGCGCGGCCAGCACCGGCGTCACCCCGGCTTCGGCCGTGATGCGGCCGAACAGCGGCGCCAGGTCGGGCCGGGTGCCGAGGTACCAGGCGACGCCGTCCCCGAAGGCGTGCCGCGTGATCGCCGGACGCCCGGCCAGCTCTCCGGAAGCGAACGACGCGACGACCTCGGCGCCCTCGGGTTCGATCCACTCGGCCCAGATCGTCCCGGAACCCGTTGTGCCGTCGGCGAAACCGAGATCGACCGGCCCGTCCAGGGGCCAGAACTCGTCGACCCGCAGGCCGAGGATGTCCCGCAGCGGCGCGGGATGGCCGCCCAGGTACGCGCGGTCGCAGCCGTCGACGATCCCCGAGAAGTACGACACCACGAGGTGCCCGCCACCCGCGACGTACGCGCGCAGGTTGTCAGCGGCCGACTGCTCCAGCAGGTACAGGTTCGGGACGACGACCAGCTGGTACGACGTGAGATCCCGCGAAGGGTGGACGACGTCGCAGGTGACGTTGGCGTCGAACAACGGCGCGTAGTGCGCGAGGTGCGTTTCGAGGTACTCCAGCCGAGCCGGGTGCGAGTCGAGTTCGAGACCCCACCAGCTCGGCCAGTCGTGCAGCAGCGCGACGTCGGCGCGCACGCGCGTCCCGGCCAGCTCCGGCACCCGGGCCAGCTCCTGCCCCAAAGCGGCGGCCTCGCGGAACGTCCGGGTGGCGCGGCCGCCGTGCGGGACCATCGCCGAGTGGAACTTTTCGGCGCCGCCACTGGTCTGGCGCCACTGGAAGAACAGGACGGCGTCGGCGCCCTGCGCGATGGCCTGCCAGCTGCCGAGCCGCATCGCCCCGGACGGCTTGGGACTGTTGCGCGGCCGCCAGTTCACCGCGCTGGGCGCCTGTTCGAGCAGCATCCACGGCTGGTCCTTCGTGGACCGGACGAGGTCGTAGGCGAACGCGGCTTCGACGTGGGCGCGCGGGTCGGCGGGGTCGGGGTAGGAGTCGAGACTGACGACGTCCTCGTGCGGCGTCCACGTGTGCCAGTCGAGGGATTTCTGGACCAGGCCGACGAAGTTGGTCGTGATCGGGACGTCCGGCGTGACGCGGCGCAGCACCCGCTGTTCGGTCAGGAAGCAGCCGAGCGCGGCGTCGGAGGAGAACCGGTGGAAGTCGAGCTGCTGCGCGGGGTTCGGGAAGGTCGGGGCGACGCGGGGTGGCAGGATCTCGGCCCAGTCGTCGTAGCGCTGGGCCCAGAAGGTGGTCGTCCACGCCGCGTTGAGCGCCTCGATCGTGCCGTACCGCTGCTCCAGCCAGACGCGGAAGTCCGACGCGGACTCGTCGCAGTAGCAGGCCCGGACGTGGCAGCCGAACTCGTTGCCGACGTGCCACATCGCCAGCGCGGGATGCCCCGCGTACCGCGTCGCCAGCTCCGTGACCAGCCGGGCGGCGTGCGCGAGGTAGACCGGGCTCGACGGGCAGAACTGCTGCCGCGCCCCCGGCGAGAGCCGGACGCCGTCGGCACGCACCGGCAGGACCTCGGGGTGCGCGTGGGTCAGCCACGGCGGCGGCGACGCGGTCATCGTCGCCAGGCAGACGCCGATGCCCGCGCCGGCGAGGCCGTCCATGACCTCGTCGAACCAGCCGAAGTCCCACTCCCCCGGCCGCGGTTCGACGCCGGCCCACGAGTAGATCCCCGCCGTCACCATCGTGACGCCCGCTTCGGCCATCAGCTTCAGGTCGTCCCGGCGGACCTCTTCGGGCCAGTGCTCGGGGTTGTAGTCGGCGCCGTAGCGGAGCATCAGAGCAGACCCGCTTCGGCGAGCTTCTCCTTGATCCGCAGCAGTTCCTCGTCGTCGAGCGGGAGCTGCGGCGGCGCCATGACAGCGTTGTCGATGAACCCGCGCATCTTCATCGCGGCCTTGAAGGCGCCGAGCCCGGCCGAGCCGCGGCCCATCCGGCTCGGCGGCGCGACGGCCGTGATCGAGAACAGCTTCAGCAGGCGTTCCTGCTCGCGGCGGGCCGCGGCGAGGTTGCCGGACTTGAAGTGGTCGTGGATGAGCACGTACCCGACGGGGTCGACGTTGCCGAGGCCCGGGACCGCGCCGTCGGCACCCATCGCCAGGGCCGCGTCCACGACGAGTTCGGAGCCGGTGAACACCGCGAAGGAGTCGAGGCCGCGGTCGCGTTTGCCGAGCAGCACGGCGCGGAACGACGCCTCGTCGCCGCTGGAGTCCTTGAGCCCGGCGAGGACGCCGTCGGCGGCCAGGTCGAGGACCATCGGCCCGTCGAGCTTCGTGTGCACCGCGACCGGGATGTCGTAGGCGACGATCGGCAGCGCCGTCCGTTCGCGCAGCAGCCGGAAGTGCCGGTCGACCTCGGCGACGTGCGTGCGCGTGTAGTACGGCGCGGTGACCACGACGGCGTCGGCCCCGGCGGCCTCGGCCACCTTGATGTGCTCGGCGACCCGCAACGTCGTCATGTCGATACAGCCGACGAGCACCGGGACGCGGCCGGCGACCTGGTCGACCGTCGTTTCGACGACGACGCGCCGCTGGGCGTCGGGCAGGAAGGCGACCTCGCTGGAGGAGCCGAGGACGAAGACGCCGTGCACGCCGGCGTCGAGCTGGAACTCGACGTGGCGCCGCAGCGAGGCGGTGTCCACGCCGAAGTCGTCGGTCAACGGCGTGCACAGCGGCGGGACGATTCCGGCGAACTTCGGCATCAGGCGCTCACTCCGGTGGGGATCTCGGGATGGATGCAGCGGTAGGTGTGGCCGCCCGCGGCCGCGGCGAGCGGCGGCAGCTCCGCCGCGCACTCGTCGGTGGCCTTGGGGCAGCGGGTGCGGAACGGGCAGCCGCTCGGCGGGTTCGTCGCCGACGGCACCGGCCCGGTCAGCACGATCGGCTCGACCGGGTGGAGCAGGCTGGGCGTCGCGGAGAACAACGCCCGCGTGTAGGGGTGGCGAGCCTCGGCCCCGACCGGCGCCTCCTCGACGATCCGGCCCAGGTACATCGTGACGATCCGGTCGCTCATCTTCGACACGGTCTGGATGTCGTGGGAGACGAAGACCATCGCCAGTTCCAGCTGTTCGCGCAGGTCCAGCAGCAGGTTGAGGATCTGGGCGCGGACCGAGACGTCGAGGGCGGACGTCGGCTCGTCGGCGACCAGCAGCGCCGGCCGCAGGGCCAGCGCCCGGGCGATCGCGACGCGCTGGCGCTGCCCGCCCGACAGCTGGCCGGGCACGGCGTCGGCGACACTCGTCGGCAGCCCGACCAGTGACATCAGCTCCCGGACGCGGTCGTCGCGCTCGGCCGGCGTCCCGACGCGGTGCACGTCGAGGGGGTCGCGGATGATCTTGGCGACGGCGAGCCGGCGGTTCAGCGCGGTCGACGGGTCCTGGAAGACCATGCCGACCTCGCGCCCGGAGACGAGCGGCTCCCCGCGGAAGCGCACGGCTCCCGCGGTCGGCCGCTGCAGCCCGACGATCACCTTGGCCAGGGTCGACTTGCCGCAGCCGGACTCGCCGACGACGCCGATCGTCTCGCCCGGGTTCACCACGAGGTGCGCGTCGGTCAGGGCATACACGTGCTGGTGGCCGAACAGGCCGCGGCCGCGGATCTTGTGGACGACGTGGACGCCGTCGACCTCCAGGAGGTTCACGCAGTCGCCTCCTTCTCGCGCGCGATGTCGACCGCCGGGAAGTGGCAGGCGACGAGGTGGTCGACCGGCTCCCCGAACCGGACCGGGGTTTCGTCGTGGCACTTGGCGCGCGCGGCCGGGCAGCGGTCGGCGAACCGGCAGCCGGCCGGGAACTCGGCCGGGGCCGGCACGACGCCCTTGATCTGGGTCAGCCGGGCCTCGTTCTCCTCCAGCGACAGGACCGCGCTGAGCAGGCCGCGCGTGTAGTGGTGCCGCGGCGAGCCGACGACCTCGGCGGTGGCGCCCAGCTCGGCCACCTGGCCGCCGTACATGACGACGACGCGGTCGGCGATCTCGGAAACCAGCGCCAGGTCGTGCGAGACGAGGATGAGCGCGAACCCGAGCTCCTCCTGCAGCCGCAGCAGCAGCGCCATGATCTGCGCCTGCACGGTGACGTCGAGGGCGGTGGTCGGCTCGTCGGCGACGATCAGCTTCGGGTCCCGCGAGAGCGCCATCGCGATCAGCACCCGCTGGCGCTGCCCGCCGGACAGCTCGTGCGGGTACGCCCGCAGGGTGCGGTCCGGGTCGAGGTTGACCAGCTCCAGGAGTTCGACCGGAGTGCGGGTGCCGCCGCGGCGGGTGAACTGCTTGAGCTGGGCGCGGATGGTCATCGCCGGGTTGAGCGAGCTCAGCGCGTCCTGGTAGATCATCGCGATGTCGTGCCCGAGGTGCCTCCGTCGTTCACCGGGGCGCAAAGCGAGCAGGTCGCGCTGGGCGAAGCGGATCTGCCCGGACACCCGGGCGGTCGGGGGCTGCAGGCCGAGGATCGACAGCGCGGTCAGCGTCTTGCCGCAGCCGGACTCGCCGATCAGGCCGAGGACCTCCCCGGCGCGGACGCTGAAGGACACGCCGTCGACGACGTCGACGCCTTCGTGGCGGCCCGGGAAGGAGATCGCCAGCCGGTCGACCTCCAGGACCGTGTCCCGGTGGTCGAGTGACCGGGCCGTGCGGGCCAGCCGCTCCCCCGCCTCCCGCAGCCCGGCGATCGGCAGCACGGGCGCGGTGTCGGCGTCGTCGCGAGCCTCGACGGCCTTCGCGACTTCGGCCGCCTTGACCGCGCGGGCCGACGGCGCCGCCCAGGCGTCCGAGATCCGCTCGGACAGGATGTTCAACGCCAGCACCGTGACCAGGATCAGCAGGCCGGGGAACAGCGTCGCCCACCAGCCGCCGGTCAGGACCAGGTCCTTGCCGTCGGCCAGCACCGAGCCCCACGACGGGTCCGGCGGCTGGATGCCGGCGCCGATGAACGACAGCGACGCCTCGAAGACGATCGCGTCGGCCACCGTGACCGTGCAGTAGACGAGCACCGGCGCGGCGCAGTTGATGGCGACGTGCCGGGTCAGCACGAAGAACCGCTTCGCGCCGATGACGCGTTCGGCGGCGACGTAGTCCTCGCCGTACTGGGCCAGGACGTTCGCCCGGATCACCCGCGCCACCGGGGGCGTGTTGAGGAACCCGATGGCCAGGATCAGCACCAGGATGCCGTGGCCGAACACCGCGACCAGCACCGCGGCCAAGGCGATGCCCGGGAACGCCATGATGACGTCCAGGACGCGCATGATCACCGCGTCCACCCGGCGGTGCGAGGTCGCGGCGAACGCCCCGATCACCGCCCCCGACACGAGCGCGAGCGCCACCGCCCCCAGGCCGATGGCGAGCGACCAGCGCGTGCCGGCGACGAGCCGGGAGAAGATGTCCCGGCCCGAGGTGTCCGTGCCGAACCAGTGCGACCCGCTGGGGCCGCCGGTGTCGGTGCTCAGCGCGTCCGGGTTGTGCGTCGCGACCAGCGTGCCGAGCACGGCGACCAGGAGCAGCACGCCGAGGATCGCGAGCGCGGGCCAAGCCGCGCGCAGCCGCTTCACGCGTGGCTCCGCAGGCGCGGGTTCGCGATCAGGTACAGCACGTCGACGATCAAGTTGACCAGGACGAACCCGATCGCGATCGTGATCACGAAGCCCTGCACCTTGGCCGTGTCGCCGTCGGTGACGGCCTGGATCATGTTCTGCCCCATCCCCGGCAGCGCGAACATCGTCTCGATGACGACCGCGCCGCCCAGCAGGTAGCCGACCCGCAGGCCGAGCACGGTCAGCGGCGTGACCAGCGCGTTGCGCAGCACGTTGCGCCCGACCACGACCACCGGCGGCAGGCCGCCGCCGCGCGCGGTGCGGACGTAGTCCTTGTCCAGCTCCTCGACCATCGAGGTCCGGATCACCCGGGTCAGCTGCGCGGCCACCGGCAGCGCCAGGGACACCGCGGGCAGCGTCAGCGAGTTCAGCCAGCCGCCGAAGGAGTCGGCCGGGCTGACGTACCCGCTGGTCGGGAACAGGCCCTGGCCGACCGCGAGCCACTGGACCAGCAGCAGCGCCACCCAGAACGCCGGCGCGGCCACCCCGGCCAGGGTGACCACGCGGATCAGCTTGTCCGGCCAGCGGTCGCGGAACAGCGCCGACGTCACGCCGAGCACCAGCGCTGTCACCAACGCGATGACCAGGCCGAGCAGGGTCAGCTGGACGGTCAGCGGCAGTGCGGTGGCGATCGTGTCGCCGACCGGCTGCTTGGTGATCACGCTGGTGCCGAAGTCGCCCTGGACCAGGTGCCAGACGAAGTGGACGTACTGCAGCGGCAGCGGGTCCAGCAGCCCGTTCTCGAGCCGGAACCGCTGGAGCTGCTCGGCGGTGGCGTTCGCGCCGTCGAACGCGGCGAGCGCCGGGTCGGTCGGGGCGAACCGCATCACGATGAACACGAACAGGATCACGCCGAGCAGCAGCGGGATCAGGGCGAGGATGCGGCTGAGCAGCATCCGCACGACGACGGCCACGGGTGTTCTCCTCCTAGACCGGCTTGGCCTGGTTCAGGTAGATGCCGGGGTAGCCCTGGGCGTGCACGCCGGTGATCGCCTTCGGGTCCCAGGCCGTGCCGAGCTGGGTGAACACGACCGGGTAGATCACGGCCTGCTCGGAGATCCGGTCCAGCAGCTGCTTGTTCAGCGCGGTCCGCTTGGTTTCGTCCGGCTCGGCCGCGGCCTGGTCCTGCAGGGCGAGCAGCGCCTGGGCGTCGGCGCCGGTGAAGCGGGCGTACTTGCTCGTGAGGATGGACTTGGCGTCGTAGTAGTACCGGATCATCAGGTCGGGGTCGTTGCCGAACTGCAGCGGGTTGTTCGTCGTCGCGACGACCTGGAAGTCGGCGCCCGCGTCCAGCTTCGAGAACAGCGCCTTGGTGTCCTGGCTGTCCAAAGTGGTCTGGACGCCGATCGCGTCCCAGCCCTCCTTGATCACCTTGACGCAGTCGGCGACCAGCGAGGTGTTCGTCGTCGACAGCGTGATCTTGAGGTTGCTCACGCCGGCCTGCTGCAGCAGCTGCTTGGCCTTCTCGGGGTTGTAGACGAAGTCCTGGGACGCCGGCTGCGACGACGGGAGCTTCGGGTTGATGAACGAGGTCCCCGGCGAGCCCGCGCCCTTGAGGCCGATGTCGATCATCTTCTGCTTGTCGATGGCGTAGTGCAGCGCCTGGCGCACCAGGTTCTTGTCGAACGGCGCGTGCGCGGTGTTGAAGAGCAGGAAGAGGTTGTTGCCGCCGTCGGCGAACTCGACCGTGCGGCCGGCCTTGCGCAGCTGGTCGGCGTTGGCGGCCGGGATGTTCTCGGCGATCTGCGCATCCGGCGTGGCACCGGAGATAGCGGCGACGCGCGGCGCGGCGTCCACAATGGACTTCCAGAGCATCTTGTCGTAGGCCGCCGGACGCGGGCCGTTGTAGTCGGCGAACTTCTCGAAGCTGGTGTGCGACAGCGGCGCCTGCTCGACGACCTTGTACGGGCCGGAGCCGACGACCTTGCCGCCCTTGGCGTCGTCCCACTTGCCGTCGTAGACGTGCTTCGGCACGATCTTGCAGCACTGGATCCGCCGCAGCGCGTACGGGAAGGGGAACTTGAGGACGAACTCGACCGACCGCTCGCCGGTCTTGCGCACCTCCTGCAGCCAGTGCGAGAAGAAGCTGTGGATCAGCACGTTCTCCTTCTCGTCGAGCGCGCGGGCGTAGGTGAAGACGACGTCGTCTGCGGTCACGGGCTGACCGTCGTGCCACTTCGCGCCGTCTCTCAGCTCGAACTTCAGGCTGGTGCCACTGGTGTCGGCGGGCAGCGCTTTCGCGAGGCCGGGGAAGGGGGCGCGGGTGATCGGGTCACCCTCCACGAGGGACTCGTAGCAGTGCAGGATCGCGGCCATCGAGAACGCGGACGCCGTCTGCAGCGGGTCCCACGTCTGGTTGTTGCCGTAGCCGATGACGGCGGTCAGCGAGCCCGCCGAGCTGCCGGTCTTGTTGGTGGACGCCGGCCCGCCGCACGCGGCGAGCACGGTCGGGAACGCCAAAGCCGCCCCGGCGAAAGTGGTGTAGCGCAGCAACTGGCGGCGGCTGAGCGACGGGCTCTGGGACATCGCTGTCTCCTGCGGGCCTCGAACGGTAGGACATGGGACGTCCTATGACCGGCGTGAGCCTAGGATGGCTTCGCGTGCCGGTCAACCCTTCTGGACGTATGACGTAGGATGTCCTCTCACGACGCACCCGGGGAGGACAGCAGTGGCCCGTCCGCAGCGCAGCGAAGAGATCACCAAGCGCATCATCGACCTGATCGTCGAGCGGGAGCTCCCGCCGGGGGCGCCCATGCCCACCGAGCTCAGCCTGATGGAGGACATCGGCGTCAGCCGCAACTCCATCCGCGAGGCGATCAAGGCCCTCCAGGCGCTCGGCATCGTCGAGATCCGCCACGGCTACGGCACGTTCGTCGGCTCCGCCGGCTCGGAGTCGCTGCAGACCTGGCTGCTCTTCCGCACCCGCGCCCGCGGCGCGACCGACGTCGGGCGCCTGCGCGACCTCCTGGAGGTGCGCGAGATGCTCGAGACCGAGCTGACCCGCCGGGTCGCCACCGACCACCGGCCCGGCCTGGTCGAGGAGCTGCAGGCCTGCGTCGCACGGATGAAGCGCAAAGGCCCGGACGCGGCGGAGGCGGACCGCGAGTTCCACGACCTCATCTGCGCCGAAGCCGGCTTCGACCTCGCCCGCGAGCTCACCGGCCTCTTCTGGGACGTCTACCGGATCGCCGAAAGCGAGCTGGGCGGGCCCGCATCGTCCCCGACGGCCACGGCGAAGCGGCACCAGGCCATCGTCGACGCGCTCCTGCTGCGCGACGCGGACGCCGCGGCCGAAGCCGTGCACCGGCACTTCGACGAGGTCCGCAAGCGCGCGAAAGCCGGGCCGTACGGCGGTTTCGGCGTCGCGCGGCCGGTTCCCGCCGCACACTCGGAGACTGTGCGTCGTTGAGCCGTTCGAGGTAATTCGGGGAAGATCGAGAACCGGTCTCAACGCCCCGGGCGGCTGGCCCGTCGGTAGTGGTGATCAACCACCACCCGGAGGTGCCAGTGCGAAGAACTTTGTCCGTCCTGGGGGTCGTGCTCGCCGGGCTCGGGGGAATCACTCCCCCGCAGGCCGGCGCCGCGGTGCCCGCGACGTCCGCCACCTTGATCACCGGCGAGCGCGTCAGCGTCCGGACCACCGCCGACGGCCGGTCCCTGTTCGACGTCCGGCCGGCCGCGGGGAAGGGCATGGCGCGGGCGCTGGTGCACCTGCGGCTCGGCGCTCGCGACTACGAGCTCCCCGGCACCGCGCTCCCCTACCTCGGGCGCGGGCTGGACCTGAACCTGTTCGACGTCGGCGCGCTGCTGGCCGGCGCGCCGCTGCCCGCCGACCCGGCGACGTTCGGGCCCGCGCTGGCGAAGCAGTTCAAAGAGGACACCGCGCGCGGGCACTTCGGCGGGCAGGGGCTCTTCGCCGGCGGCGCCCGGTTCGCGCTCCCCGGGGCGCGCCCGGCCGTCCAGCCGCGGTCGGTGATGCGCACGGTGTCGGTCGACGCCACCGACATCGCCGGCCACCCGGCCGACACCGGTGTCGCGTTCCTCTACAACACCGACGACGGGAACCTGCTCGACCCGAACGAGAGCGTCAACTACTTCGCGAGCGGCACGGCGAAGTTCAGCGCCCCGGACGGGAACTACAGCGCGCTCGGCCTGTTCTGGACGGCCGACGCCGACGGCAACCCGACGGAGGTGCGGTTCAGCGCGCAGCCGGAGTTCGCGGTCAAGGCGGACAAGACCGTCCGCGTCGACGCTTCCCGCGCTTCGAGCAAGCTGACGTGGGTGACGCCGCGGCCGGCGCTGCTCGACGACACCGGGTTCCTGTTCCGCCGGGCGGCCAAGACGGGGCCGGCGCTGCTGGTCGACTTCGACGCCGGGCCCGGTGTGCCGATCGCGGTGTCGCCGACGGCCGTCCCGGTGAAGACGGGCGCGCTGCAGACCTACCCGTACAGCAGGCTGGTGTCCCCGCCGGGGCCGGGCACGCCGTACGAATACGTGCTGCAGAAGGCGAGCACCGGCACGATTCCGCGGCAGCGGTACGTGATCACGGCGAAGGACGTCGCCGCAGTCGACTCGACGTACTTCAGCGAGTACTCGTCGCTGGGGTTGCGCCAGCGCAGCGGGATGTTCTCGTTCGAGGACGTCGGCGGCCGGGTGTCGCACCCGATCCAGCTGCCGCGCAAGCAGGTCGAGTACGTCTCGGCGGCGCCGGACCTGCGGTGGTTCGGCGGGTTCTCGAAGTACGTCCTGCCCGGGCCGTTCCCCGGCTGGGCCGGCGGCCAGTACGAGCCGTTCCACGCCTACCGGGGCGGTTCCGCGGTCACCGAGGAGTGGAACAAGTTCCCGCTGCACCCGGCGGGCGAGGTCGCGCTGCTGCCGCCGGACGACGGCAGCGGCCCGGTCGCGCCGGCCGCGACGAGGGCCGGGGACCTGCTGCGGCTGTCGATCACGCCGTTCAGCGACAACCAGCCGGGGCACACCGGGTTCGGCTTCTACGGCGAAGCCCGGGACACCGTCACCGGGCACTACGCGCTGACGCAGGATGGCGCCACGATCGCCGAGGGCAGCCCGGCCGGGGTCACCGAACTCACGCTGGAGCAGCCGGTCGCGTCCAGCCCGTCGACCCTGGGGCTGACGGTCGACGCCGGGCGCACCGGGCCGATGTACCGCCAGAGCACCGCGACCCACACCGAGTGGACGTGGAAGTCGCAGCACGTCGAGGGCGCGGAGCTCCCGGCGGCGCTGGTCTGCGTGCGCCAACGGGGTGGAGTCGACCGGTCGTGCGCGGTCGAGCCGATGCTGACCCTCGGGTACGCCGTCGGCGGGCTGCGTCCGGACGGCTCCACGGTGTCCGGGCCGCAGAGCCTCGACCTCACGGTCGGGCACCTGCAGCAGAGCGCGGCCTCGCCCGTCACCGGCGCGTCGGTCCAGTACTCGACCGACGGCACGACCTGGTTCGACGCGCCGGTCACCGCCCGCGGCGGCGGCGTCTTCCACGCGGACTTCACCGCGGTCACCGACGCCTTCCGCGGCGCGGACGTCTCGCTGCGCGTGACGGCGGCCGACGCGGCCGGAGCCACCGTGACCGAGTCGATCACCGCCGCCTACCACGTCTACCCGGTCTGAGGGGAGTGTCCACAGTGAACAGAAGAGGGATCGGCCTGCTGGCCGCGGCGGTGGCGGTGGCCGGGTTCGCTCCGCCCGCGACGGCCGCGACGGCACCTCGCGCGGCGTGTCCCGACGCGGGACCGGGCCTGCTGCGCTGCCTCACGACGTACTCGCCGGGCGCGGCGCGCGCCTTGGCCGACGGCCCGGCCGGCTGGGGTGCCGACGACCTGGCGTCGGCGTACGGGCTCCCGGCCACACCGGGCCCGGAAACGGTCGTCGGCGTCTCGATCGCTTACGACGCCCCGAACCTGGAGGCCGACCTGGCGGCGTACCGGGCGCAGTACGGCCTCCCGCCGTGCACGACGGCCAACGGCTGCTTCCGCAAGGTGAACCAGCAGGGTCTTTCCGCCCCGCTGCCCGACGCGTCCTTCGGCTGGGCACTGGAGTCCACTTTGGACGTCTCGATGGTGTCGGCGGCGTGCCCGTCGTGCCGGCTGCTGGTCGTCGAAGGGAACACGCCGGGGTTCGCGGACCTGGCGGCGACGGAGGACACGGCGGTTCGCCTGGGCGCTTCGGTGGTGTCGAACAGCTACGGCGCCCGTGAAGGCGGCGCGCCGCTGGCGTTCGCGAGCCACTACCGGCACCCGGGCGTCGCGGTGGTGGCGTCGTCGGGCGACGCGGGCTTCACGGCGGCGAGCTACCCGGCGGTCCTGGCGACGACGATCGCGGTCGGCGGGACGTCGCTGGCCCGCGACCCGTCGTCGGCGCGCGGCTGGACGGAATCGGCGTGGCAGTACGGCGGGAGCGGCTGCTCGGCGTACATCGCGAAGCCGTCGTGGCAGCGGGACACCCACTGCGGCAAGCGCACGGTGGCGGACCTCGCCGCGGCGGCGGAGGACATCGCGATCCACTACACGGACGCGGGCGGCTGGCTCCCGGTGAACGGCACGAGCGCGTCGGCGCCGTTCGTCGCGGGGCTGATCGCCCGGTCGGGGCACGCATCGGCGCCGTCGGACGTGTACGCGAAGGCGTCGTCGTTCACGGACGTCACGGCGGGGAACAACGACCCGTCGGGTGCCGGCAAGAAGTGCGGCGGGGACTACCTGTGCGTCGCGGGCCCGGGCTACGACGCCCCGACGGGAGTGGGGGTGCCGAACGGCCTGACGGGCTTCTGACCGGCGGTCGTGAGTGGGAAACAGGGTTCTAACCCTGTTTCCCACTCACGACCCCGGGCGGCACAGTCCCCGTTCGTACGCCAGCAATCCCGCCTCGGTCCGGTGCGCGCACCCCAGCTTCCGCACCACCTGACCGACCAGCCCCCGCACTTCCGGCTCCCCCACGCCGAGCCGCGTCGCGATCTCCGCGTTCGACAGCGCCGAGCCGATGCCGATCAGCACCTCCCGCTCCCGCGCGGAGAGCCGGTCGACGCCCGCGAGCCGCTCGTCGCGCGGGCCCGACAACCGGATCGCCGCCGAGACCAGCCGGCGGGAGGCGTCCGGGGAGAGCACCACGTGACCGTCCGCGGCCAGGCGGACCACCTTGATCAGCTCGTTGCGCCGGGCCGAACGCAGCACGTACCCCGATGCCCCGTCACGCAGGGCGCGCAGGATGCCCGCGTCGGAGTCGAACGTCACCAGCGCCAGCACCGCCGGGCGGCGGAACACCGGCCCCAGCGGCCCGAGCCGCAGGTCCAGCAGCACCACGTCCGGCAGCCGGCGGCGCAACGTCGTGCGGGCGGCGGACGCGTCCGGGACCGAGCCGATCAGCTCGATGCCGTCCGCGTCGCCGAGCAGGGCGCCCAGCCGGGTGCGCACCGCCGGGTCGCGGTCGGCCACCAGGACCCGGACCGGCGGCGGGGGCAGCACCGTCAGTCCTTGGGCCGCAGGCGGATCAGCGGCAGGTCGGTGCGCGACGCGCCCACCAGGTCACGCCCGCCCGGGCCGCGCAGGCGCAGCTCGCGGAACCGCACCGAAGACAGCTGCGCCGCTTCGATCGGGTACACGTCGCCGTAGCGCTTGATCTTGTCGACCAGTTCCTTGCCGAGCAGCTCGACCAGCCCGGCGTGCCGCGTCGAGCCGCCGCCGAGGGGCACGTCGAGCTGCTTGCGGACTTCGGGGAACCGCTGGTCCAGCTCGACCGCCAGCTGGTGGATGGTCACGTAGGCCGGCCCGAACTCCGGCGCGTCCGGTCCCGGCGGGATCTCCTTCAGCACCTTGACGAGCTTGTCGTCCATCCCGAGCTTGTCCCACAGCGTCACCGCCGCAGGTCTACCAGAGGACCGGCACGCGGTCCACTCCCCCGGTGACCCGGTTGGCGCGGATCTCCAGCTCGTCCACCGGCACCGCGAGCCGCAGCCCGGGGAACCGGCGGAACAGCGAGCCGAACACCACGCGCAGCTCCGTGCGGGCCAGGCTCGCGCCGATGCAGAACCAGCCGCCGTAAGCGAAGGAGACGTGCGAATTCGGCTTGCGCCCCGGATCGAACTCCCCGGCGTGCGGGAACACGGCCGGGTCCCGGTTCGCGGCCGCCAGGGCCAGGACGACGGCGTCGCCGCGGGCGACCGTCACGCCGCCGAGCTCGACGTCGTCGTGCGCGTACCGCAGGACGCCGAGCCCGCCCGGCGCGGACAGCCGCAGGATCTCCTCGACCACGCCGTGCACCTGCCCGTCGGGGTCGGCGACGAGGGCGTCGCGCCGCGCGAGGTCGCTGAGCAGGAGGAGGACGCCGAGGTCGATCCGGTTGGAAGTGGTCTCGTGGCCGGCGAACAGCAGACCGGCGGCGAGGCGGGCGAGGTCGTCGTCGGTGAAGGCGGGATCGTCGGCCTGGGCCCGGACCATGTCCGAGACGACGTCCTGGCCGGGCTCGCGCCGCTTGGCCGCCGCGAGCCGGCCCATGTAGCCGGCGAACTCGTCGAGGGCGGCGTCGGCGCCGGAGCCGATGTCCATCCGCCCCATCCGCTCGGACAGCACGCGGAAGGTGTCGCGGTCTTCGTAGGGGACGCCGAGCAGCTCGCAGATGACGAGGACGGGCAGCGGGAAGGAGAGGTGTTCATGCAGGTCGACGGGCTCGTCCCCGCGCCGGGCGGCTTCCATCGCGGCGAAGCAGCCGTCGGCGAGCTCCTGCACGTGGCCGGCGAGCCGCCGGATCCGGTTGGCGGAGAAGGCGGGCACGAGCATCCGCCGCATCCGGGCGTGCTCGACGTGCTCGGTTTCGTGGTCGCCTTGCGGCCGGCTGAGAATGGCGGCGTCCGACAGCGCCGACGCTCGTTCGGGCGCGGGGTGCGAGCGGCCGAAGCGCGGGTCGGTGAAGACCGCGCGCACCTCGTCGAACCCGGTGACGAGCCAGGCCGGATCCCCGGTGGGCGTGGTCACGGGCACAACCGGCCCCTGCCGGCGCAGCACCTCGAAGAGCGGAGCGATTTCCAGGACGTTCGGCCGCTCGAAAGGCAGGCGCGGGCTGTCCGTGGTCGCGGTCATCGGGTCTCCTCCCCAGGCGCGGCCGGAGAAGGCGAAAGCGGGCGGCCGGTCACCGGCCGCACCCCCCGGTCCCCCTGCGGTCCACGGTACTCAGAAACCCGGGCAAGAGCGGGGAACGCGCGATTCCCCGCCCTTTCGGGCCAACGCCGCGGAACTGTCGGTGTCCTCCGCTAGCGTGGATACCGGGGGCCGGAGGCACGCCCTGCGTTGATCTCGCAGCGGCATGGCTGAGCGAAGGTCGACCGCGCCAAGGCAACCAGCCCGGGCTCAGCCGAGAACAACGCCCGTGGGCGAACCGAGCCGAGCCCGGCCCGCCGACAACGTCACGGCCCGCCTTCCCCGAGCCGCCCAGCTGAAGACCGCCGCCCACCGCACTCGCGACCGGAGGCGAAGCCCGGCGCTGATGTCGCACCGGCTCGAGCCGAAACCCGGCACCGGCGAAGGCGCCCGCGCCAAGGCAATCAACCTGGCACAGCCGAGAACAACGCCCGTGGGCGAACCGAGCCGAGCCTGACCCGCCGACGACGTCACGACTCGCCCTTCCCCGAGCCCGCCCAGCCGAAGACCGCTGCCCACCGCACTCCCGACCTACAGCATTTTCCAAGCCCGAGTAAGCGTGTCCCGCAGAATCTGCTCCATCTCGTCGAACTCAGCCTGGCCGCAGATCAACGGCGGCGACAGCTGCACCACCGGCTCGGCGCGGTCGTCGGCCCGGCAGTACAGCCCCGCCTCGAACAGCGCCTCCGACAGGAACCCGCGCAGCACCCGCTCCGACTCCGCGGCGCTGAACGTCTCCTTGGTCGCCTTGTCCTTCACCAGTTCGATGCCGTAGAAGAACCCGGCCCCGCGGACGTCCCCGACGATCGGCAGGTCGGTCAGCTTGTCCAAAGTGGACCGGAACGCATCCTCCGAAGACAGCACGTGCTCGTACAACCCCTCACGCGCCATCAAGTCCAGGTTCGCCAACGCCACCGCGCACGACACCGGGTGCCCGCCGTACGTCGAGCCGTGCATGAACGTGGTCGAACCGCGGGTGAACGGCTCCATCAACCGCTCCGAAGCCAGCACCGCCCCCAACGGCGCGTACCCGGACGTCAGGCCCTTCGCCGTCGTGATGATGTCCGGCTGGTACCCGTAGCGCTTCGCGGCGAAGTCGTACCCCACCCGGCCGAACGCGCAGATCACCTCGTCGGACACCAGCAGGACGTCGTGCTTGTCGCAGATCTCGCGCACCCGCTCGAAGTACCCCGGTGGCGGCACGAAACAGCCACCGGTGTTCTGCACCGGCTCGAGGAACACCGCTGCGACCGTGTCCGCGCCCTCGAACTCGATGGCCTGCTCGATCTGGTCGGCGGCCCAGCGCCCGTAGGCGGCGTAGTCGTCGGCGTGCTCGGGCGCGCGGTAAAAGTTTGTGTTCGGGACGCGCAGGGTGCTCGGCACCAGCGGCTCGAAGTCGGCCTTCGCGCCCGGGATGCCGGTGATCGACAGCGCGCCCTGCGACGTCCCGTGGTAGGCCAGCGCGCGGCTGATGACCTTGTGCTTCGTCGGTTTCCCGACCAGCTTGAAGTACTGCTTGGCCAGCTTCCACGCCGTTTCGACGGACTCGCCGCCGCTCACGGTGAAGAACACCCGGTTCAGGTCGCCCGGGGCAGCGGACGCCAGCCGGGACGCCAGTTCGATCGCCGTCGGGTGCGCGTGGCCCCACAGCGGGAAGTACGCGAGCTGCTTCGTCTGCCGCGCGGCGGCTTCGGCGAGCTCCTCGCGGCCGTGGCCGACCTGGACCGCGAACAGGCCGGCGAGCCCGTCCAGGTAGCGCTTCCCGCGGGCGTCCCAGATGTACGGGCCTTCGCCGCGCACGATCACCGGGACGTCGGTCTCGTCGTAGGCGGAGTGGCGGGTGAAGTGCATCCACAGGTTGCTGCGGGCCGCCCGGGCGAGGCCGGCGGCGTCGACGGAGGCGAGGTCGGCGGTAGTGGTCATGTCTCGGTTATCGCACGCCCAGAGCCGCCGAAGCAAGCGATTCAGTCGTCCAGCCGAACTTGGCCGACTAATTCAAGGTCATTTATCGCAGCCCACCTTCGGATTTAGTCGTCACCCTCAGCGAGAGCCCCACTGGTAGGTCTGTTTCCGCAGCTTGAGGTACACCATCGCCTCCGCGTGCCGGACGCCCGGCAGCGCGCGGATCCGCGTCGAGATCAGCTGCAGCAGCGCCTCGTCGTCCGCGCAGACGGCCTCGCACAGCAGGTCGTAGCGCCCGGCGCAGAGGATCACGTACGCGATTTCGTCCATTTCGGCCAGTGCGTCGCCGACCGGTTCGAGGGGTCCGTCGACGGTGATCGCGATCATCGCCTGCCGGAACAGCCCGACCTGCAAGGGATCCGAGACGGCGACGATCTGGATGACGCCGGAGTCGGACAGCCGCTGCACCCGCTGCCGCACGGCGGCCTCGGACAGGCCGACCGCCTTGCCGATCGTCGCGTACGCGCGCCGTCCGTCCTCCTGGAGCTGCGCGATGATCTGCCGCGAGATGTCGTCGAGCACGGGCGGCGCGGGCCGGCTCGGGGTGTCCTGGCTGCTCACGCCCCGGATCATCCCCGACGCGGGCGACACAGGGCAATCCCGGCACGCCGTCACAACCCGTGACTAAATCCGAAGGCCCGCGCGTAGGCAGACGACGATTTCAGTCGAGTTTGTGGCGTTGACAACACCGAATCGGTGCTGTTCCATCCGTCGCACCTTGACCCAGGCCGGAGGGAACGCCCATGCCCCGCACTCCCGCCCCGCCCGACGTCGCCGCACCCGCCGAAGCGAAGAAGACCCTCACGCGCTCGATCGGCGTCGGCGGCGGCACCCTGCTCACGCTCAGCTGCGTGACGCCGGCGTCGTCGCTGTTCGTCCTCGTACCCCCGCTGTTCGCCGACCTCGGCACCGGCACGGCGCTCGCCATCGCCCTCGCGGTGCTGCTCTGCATCGGGATCGCCTTCTGCTACTCGGAACTCGGCACGTTGGTGCCGAGCGCGGGCGGCGAATACGCGATGGTGACGACGGTGGCGAACCGCTTCGCCGGCTGGCTGACGTTCATGCTGTCGTTCATCGTCATCCTCGTCGTCCCGCCGATCATCGCGATCGGCGTCGCCGACTACGTCGCCGCCGTGGCCGACATCGACCCGTCGGTCGCCGGCGCGCTCGTGATGCTCGCGTCGACCGTGATGGGCCTGCTGAACCTGCGCTCCAACGCCTGGATCACCGGGATCTTCCTCATCATCGAGATCGTCGCGATCTTCGCCGTGTCGCTGCTCGGGTTCACCCACGCGACGCAGAGCCCGGCCGTGCTGCTGAAGCCGACCCTCGGGACGAACCCGATCGGGCTGATCGCCGTCGTCACCGGGCTCGCCGTCGCGTTGTTCGTCGTGCAGGGCTTCAGCACCGCCGTCTACCTCGCCGAGGAGATGCGGGAGCCGCGCAAGACCGTCGCCCGCACCGTGTTCTGGACGCTCGGGATCAGCGCGCTGGTCATCCTCGTCCCGGTCGTCGCGGTGACGCTCGCCGTGCCGGACGCCGCCGCGCTCGCCGGCGTGGACCTCACCGCGCTGGTCACGGGCTGGAGCAATTCCGCTGTGGGCACTGCGATCAGCCTGTGCATCGCCGCGGCGATCGTCAACGCGGTGATCGTCATGGTCATCCAGAACTCGCGCGTCCTCTACGCCTCCGCGCGCGACCAGGCGTGGCCGACGCCGGTGAACCGCGCGATGAGCGTGGTGAGCGACCGGTTCGGCGCGCCGTGGGTGGCGACGCTCGTGGTCGGGCTGTCCGAAGCCGTCCTGTGCTTCGTGCCGGTGGACACGCTCAGCGGCGTCACCGGGGTCGCCGTCGTCGCGCTCTACCTGAGCGTCGCGGCCGCTACGCTGCGCGGCCGCCGGGCCGCGCACCGGAAGCCGCACGTCTGGCGGATGCCGGCCTGGCCGGTCGTGCCCCTGCTCGCCGTCGGCGCGCTCGCCTACGTCCTGGTCGAGCAGAGCGCGCTCGACCTCGGGATCACCGCCGGCGTGCTGCTGGTGTCGGCGCTGTACTGGTGGGGCTACCTGCGCCGCCGTCCCGAGCGGTGGGTCGTGACGGTCCCGCAGGAGTAGCTCAGTCCTTCCGGCGGCCCAGCAGCTGCCGCAGCCCGACGACGATGACGGCGAGCAGGCCGGCGATCGCGACCACGGCCCAGATCCAGCCGGGGATGCCGGTGTCCACCGCGGCCGGGGTGGCGGGCGCCTGGGCCTGCGCGGCCGGTGTGGGCACCGTCGTCGCCGCCGGGGCGGCGGCCGCCGCGAGGGTGAAGTGCACGGTGCCGGTGAGGTTGTCGCCGTCCTTCGCGATCACTTTCCAGGTCAGCGTGTAGGCCTGGGCCGGTCCGGACGGCGTCACCGGCGCGGTCACGACCGCCCCGGCCACGGTGGGCGTGCCGACCGTCCAGGCGGTGCCGTCGCGGCCGGTGACCTTGACGGCCTCCGGCGGCAGCGTAACGGGCTCCTCGAAGGTCAGCTTGACCTCGGACGGCGCGGCCGTCAGCGAAGCGCCTTCGGCGGGTGAGCTCGACGCCAGGTCGGTGTGGGCGGCGGCCGGGCCGGCCAGCACGACGAGTCCGATGAGGGCGGCGAGAACGGCTCCGAACGCACGACGCGGGATCATCCGGACATCCTGCCCTATCCGCCCGTGCAGTCTTCGTGTCCACCCGTGCACCCGGGTGGGTCGCTCTTCTCAACGCGGCGGGCATTGGCCAGGATAGGACGCCTGGGTGGCGAGGGAGGAACCTCCATGGCGACTGTGCGCGACGAAGCCGACGCGCGGCGGCAGCTGCAGGCGGAACGGCGGCGAGAGAAGGACGAGCTGGTCGTCGCGGGGCCGGTGACCGGCGGCATCGAGCTCCACTACGGCGGGGTCGACGACGCCAAGAGCGCCATCGACGCACACCACGACGAGCTGTCCCGGCACCTCGAAACGGCTCGCGGCCTCGACACCGAGCTCGCCAACGGCAAAGGGCCGGTCGCCCACTGGATGCGCCGCTCCTTCGCGGTGCGCGGCGGCGCCGAGGCCGGCGGGGTCCAGGCGGCGCTGCAGTCGTACCTGAACGAGCTGGCGACGCTGCGGCAGACGCTCGACACCGTCGTCGCGATGCACCAGGGCAACGACGAAGAGGCCGCCGCGACCCTGCCGCCGGGGGACGTCGATGCCTGAGTTCTATTCGACCCACCACGCCCCGACCGCGCGGCAGCGGGCCAAGGCCCGGCGCGTCCGCCGGCAGAAGACCGTCAACGACCGCGAAGCCACGTTCGGCAAGATCAACTGGGACGCCTACGAGCACCGCGAGCTCTGGGACATGACGCAGTCGGCCATCCCGGCGGAGCTCGAGCAGCACGCGGCCTGGTGGAAGCAGGTGGCCGAAGGCGTCGACGCCGCGACCAAAGACGTGTCGGCGCTGGTCGGGAAGCTGCAGGAGTCGTGGAAGGGGCCGTCGGCGGACCAGGCCGCGGCGTCGGTGGACCGGCTGACCGGCTGGGCGGCGACGGTGGGTGAGAACGCCCAGCGCGTCGGCTCCGGGCTCGCCGAGTACACGTCGGTGGTCGGCGAAGCCAAGCACCGGATGCCCGAACCCGTGCACTACTGGGCCGAGCGGTGGTTCAAGCAGGGTTACGCGGTGAAGCGGCTCGACGGCCCCGAGGGCACGTACATGCTCGACCAGCTGCTCGACGACAAGCTGCCGACGAAGCAGGAAGCCGACGCCGCCAAGGCCGAGGCGGTCCGCGTGATGGAGCAGTACGAGAGCGCGAGCCACGACGTCCGCCACCGCCTGCCGCCGGAGTTCGACACGGCCCCGCCGGTGACCGCGAGTCCTGGCGCCGCACCGGTGCCGCGGCCGCCGGGGCCCCCACCTGTGCCTCCGCCTGCTCCTCCGAACGACCCGGCTCCCCCGCCGCACGCCGGACCCCACGACGAATCGGGCGCCGGACCGGGCGACTCGACGTCGACGGCGTCCGCGCTGCCGCCGACGTTCGCCGGCATCGGCGTCCCGGGCGCGCTCGACGGGGTGATCGGCGCCGCCGCCCCGGGCTCACCGACGAACGGCTACGGCCCCGGTTTCGCAGGCATACCGGTGGCCGGGACGCCGGGTTCCGGCGCGCTCGGCGAAGGCGGACGAGCCGGCACGGGACGTTTCGGCGGCGGGACAACGGGTTTCGGACCGGGAGGCACGGGCGGCCGCGGCACGGCGGGCGGGTACGGCATGTACCCGCCGGGCCAGGGAACGCGGCGCGAAGAGGACACCGAGCACCGCGACAAGTACGCGAAGGGCTACGACCTGCTCGACGACCTCCCGCCGGCATACCCCCCGGTGTTCGGCGAATGACCGGCTTCCACGCGGACCCGGCGGCCCTCGAGGCGCTGGCGTCCCGGCTGGAGGACACCGCGGAGGAGTACCGCTCGGCCGCGCATTCGCTGGCGACACCGGACGACCTCGGCCCGGGGCCTATTTCGGCCGCACTCGCCGCGCTGACCGGCGAGTGGTCCAGCCGGGTAAAAGCGGTGGAGAAGGATTTCTCCACCGCGGCGGCGAGTGTCCGGACAGCCGCGAAGGCTTACCAGGCAACGGATGCCGCGGCGGCTGAAGAGCTGGACAGAGCCGATGGCTGAGTTCCGCGGCCTCGGCTTCGACCCGGTCCCCGGCAGCGCCGACGCCGTCGCCGAAACCGCCCGCCGCTACGCCACCACCTCCACCCGGCTCGAGGACATCCGCTCCCCCGGCGCAATCCCCGAGTGGGCAGGCCGCTCCGCGCAGGCACTGGCCGCCCGCGCCGAGCGCGCCGCCACCGACCTGGCCGCCACCCGCGAAGCCCTCCGCGCCGCCGCCGGCGTTCTCGAAGACTGGGCCGGCACCCTCGTCGCGAACCGCCGCCGCGCCGAGGACCTCGACCGCCGGGCCACCGCGGCGCGCCAAGCCCTGACGACCGCGCACGACGACGTCGAACGAGCCGAAACCGAAGCCCAGTTCTCCCCCGCCACCGAACCGAACCTCACCGCCGCCCGGGCCCGGCTGACGGCCCGCCAAGACGACCTCGACCGCGTCCTCGCCGAAGCCCGCGACCTGGAACGCGCCCACCGCACCGAAACAACTCGCGTTGCCGAGCGGCTGCGCGCCCTCGGCGACGGCGCCCCCTTGCCGCAACCACCCGGCTTCGCCGAAGTCACCACCCACCTGGAGACCTTCTCGGCCGTCGGACGCGAACTGGGCGGCACCGTCGCGCGCACCCCCAAGGCACCGGTCACGCCGCCGCCGGGGGCCGTCGGCGCGTTCGCCGCGGCGCTGGGTGGCCGGTGAAACTGCCCGCCGTTCCGGGGATCACCCCGGTGACCCTGGACTCCGTCGAGCGCACGACGGCCGAGCTGCACGCGCTCATGGCCCGCCTGCGCGGCCCCGACGCCGCCCGCAACCTCGGCCTGGAAGCCGCCGCCGTGCAGTGCGCGGAGATCGCCCACGAGCGGCGGGCCGGGCTGCTGGCCCTCGTCGAACACCGCGACGCCGACCCCGCGCTGCTCATCGCCGGCGTCGTCCCGGTCGACAACCCCGGCGAGGCCGCCGATCTCGGGTACTTCATCGCCGACCACGCGCCCGGCATCCGCGAGGTGAGCACCGCGCAGACCGGCCGGGGCTACCCGGTCGTGATCGTCGAGCGGATCGGGCTGTCCGGCGCGCAGCTGCAGGCCGTCGTGCTCGACCCGGACCGGCCGCGCGCGGCCGTGTTCACCCTCCACTCCCCCGGCGGCCGCGGCTGGCTCGAGGTCGCCGGGCTGGCCGGGACGCTCGTCGCCGGCGTCGACCTCACCCCCGCAGCGCCCGCTCCCGGAACTCGCGCGGGGTCCGGCCGGTCGCCTGGCGGAACGTCCGCGAGAAGTGCGGGGCGCTGGTGAACCCGCAGTCGCGCGCGACCTCCGCGATCCCGCGCCCGGCCTTCGCCGGGTCGGCCAGCACCGCCTTCGCGCGCTCGATCCGCAGGCCCTTCAGCCGTTCGGAGACGCCCTGGCCGTCGTCGAACAGCTGGTACAGCCGGCGACGCGAGATGTACAGCGCTTCGGCGATCTTGTCCGCGCTGAGCGACTGCTCGCCGAGGTGCGCGCGCATGTACTCCAGGGCTTCGCGCCGCCGGGCCGCGAGCGCGTCGACGCGGTCGAGTTCGACGCGCAGCGCGCTGCGCAACACCAGTTCGGCCAGGCCGAGCAGGTGGTGGGCGAGTCCGTGCGGGTCGAGCCGCGGACCGGCCGCCACCACGTGCGCGACCGCGCCGGCGAACAGCGAACGCAGCGGCGCGTCGACCTCGACCGGCCGGAACATCAGCGGCCGCAGCTCGGCGAAGGAGATCGACAGCTTCGCCGCCGCGACGGTCAGCATGACGACGCCGGAGGGCTGCAGGTGCAGCGTCGCGTCGGCGAACGTCAGCTTCGCGCCGGCCTCGGCGACCGCCCGCGGGACGGGACAGCGCAGCAGCAGCTGGACGTCCTCGGGGTCGCCGCGGCCGCCCAGGATCGCGGCGCGCGCGGCCGCCGCGCCGGACGCGCGGACGACGAGGTACCCGCTCGCGGGGACGTCCATCGACTGCGGCTCGGCCATCGGCACCATCGTGCCCGACGGCGGCCGTTCGGCACGGGAAGGGGGACCATGGCGCGGCGCACCGCGACGGCGGCGGGAGTGATCCTGTCGCATCTGGAATTCGATCTCCTCTGGGAGGACCTGGGGCCGGGCGGGCCGCCGCCGTACCCGTTCGACGTGCCGTCGCACGGCGCGACGCACGCCGAGCGCGACGACCTGGGCGTCCAGGTGTTCGCCGGCCTCGCCGACGCGGGTCTCACCGACGGCGAGGACGTCGACCCGGAGCTGGCGGACCTGGTCGTGCTGCTGGGTTCGCCGTCGCTGAGCGTCGACGCGCTGGTGCTGGGCGAAGCGCCCTGGCGCCTGCTCGCGGCGGCCCGGGACGGCGCCGGAGTGCTGGCGGTGCTCGACGACCGCGACCTGGTGCTGGAGCCGGTGCGCCCGGCCGGCCTGGTCGCCGCGGTGGCCCGGATGCTCGGCGACGCCGAACCGGGCCCGGGTGACCAGCTGCGGCTCCCCCGCGCCGCGTACTCGGCGGCGATGGACGCCTACGCGCGCAGCGGGTACGACGCCTTCGAGCGGGCGTTGAGCACGGCCGGGATCACCGGCCGCGCGGTCCGTCCACTGGCGACGCTGGTGACGGCGGAGCGGTACGCGGCCGGCCAGCTGGCGGCGACGGGCCCGGCGGGCCGGAGCCCGGTACTGGCGTGGTTCGACACGGCGGCGGGCCGGTACGCGGTGACCCCGGAGAGCGTGGGCGGCGAGCCGTGGGTGACGGTGACCCCCGCCGACAGCGCCTGGCTCGCGGACCGACTGGGGCGTCTGGTCGACGAGGTCCACTGAGCGGTCGGCCGGTCGTCACGTCGCCCAGGTCACCGGGAGCAGCGAGTCGTCCTCGGGCTCCGGTGGGCGGCGCGGTCGCGCGGGCTCGTCCGGCAGCAAGCCGCCCAGCAGTTCGCGTCCCTGCCGCAAGGACTCCGCTCCCGCCTCCGACGCCAGCCGCCGGATCAGCCCGGCCAGCTCCCCCGGCGGCTTGTTCAGCGCCCACCGGTCGAAGCGCAGGTCCACCAGCGCCCCGTGCAGATCGACGACCACCGACACGCCGTCATCCGCCGCCGAGGCGCGGATCGCCGCCAGCCGAGCGCCGTACCCGGGCTCCGGGGCCGCGAAAGCGTCGTCGGCCAGCTCCAAAGCGGTGCGCGAGTCGTTCACTGCGCCCGCCAGCTGTCCGGCGTGGTCTCTTCCGCCGCTTCTCCGGGCTCGGGCAGGCCGAGAGCGGCCACCCCGTCCTGGTTGTGCCACAGGGAAGCCGTGGCCCGCGCCGACGCGGCCGCCGTCAACAGGAGGATCCGCCGCGCCAGCTCGTCCGGCTCCAGCCGCAGCGCCGCGGCCTCCAGGGTCAGCTCCTGCAGCGCCCCGCCGGGCGCGACCTCGACGGCGACCGTCCGGTCGGCGGCTTTTCCGGTGATCACGGGTGCACCCCTCCGTAGAACGTCGACGCCGAAAGCGTGTGCGTGTTCCGGCGGACGGCGTCCCCGGAGTTGCCCTCGATCATCGTGACCTGGTTCCCTTCGACCTTCTCGACGATGCCGATGTGCGTGCTCGTCGACGTGTTCTGCGGGCCGGTGCCGAAGATCAGCACGTCCCCCGGCTTCGCTTCGTGCAGCGCGTTCTTGCCGTACGCATGGCCGTTGCGCTCACCCCAGTGGTAGACGTCGCCGCTGAAGGGCAGGACCGGGATCCGCACGCCGGCCTTGCGCCACATCGCCGTCGCGAACGAAGAGCACCACGCCGCGGTCGGCCCGTACGGGTTCCGGTTGCTGCCGGGCGGGTTCTCCCGGACGCCGAGCTGCGTGCGGGCGGCGTGGACGATGTCCTTGCCCCGCCCCGAAACCTTGCTCGGGTGCGTCGTGTGCACCGTCTTGTCCACGACCTCGTCGTGGGTCAGGTCCTGCCGCAGCTCGTGCAGCTTCTTCGCCGCCGCCTTGAGTTCCGCGTCGACGTGCCGCAGCGTCGAGGCCGACTGCCGCGTGTACCGCGGCGCGAGGTCGGCGGCGTGCCCGACGGCCCGCATCAGCGCGGCCTGCGTCCCGGCCGCGACCCCCGCGTCGAGGACCTGCTTGGCCTGCGTGGTGTACTCGTCGACGAGCCGCTGCACGGCCGTGTGCGCGCTGTCCACTGTGGACGCCACGTGGGCGACGACCTTCTCCGCCGCCGCGCCGGCCGCGCCGGTGACCCGCAGTTCCTTCGTCAGTTTCGCGCTGTTGTGCCGGAAGCCGTCGGCGCCGCGACCGTGCCAGTGCTCCAGGACGGTGGTGCTTTCCCCGTGGTAGGCGTCGTGCTGGGCGTCCAGCGCCCCGGCCACCTGGTGCAGCGCGTATTCGGCGCGGACGGCGTCCTCGGCCTTCCCGGCGAGCTTGTTGCGGTGCGCGACGAGGTCCCCGGCGAAGGAGTGCGCGAGCGCGGTGGTGTCCATGTCAGCCCTTCCCGTTCAGCGCGGCGGCGGTGGCCGTCTCGTGGTCGCGGTAGGACTTCGCGGCCTTCCCTGCCGCCGACGCGAGCCCGTCGGCGTGCGCGCCGACACCCTTGACCTGCCGTTGCAGCGCCAGCCCGAACCCGGCGAGGGCGTCGGCGAAGCCGGTTTCCTCGCCGATCTTCCCGAAGCTGTCACGGGCGATCTCGCGGACGTCGCGCAGCTGCCCGGTCGCGGTGCCCAGCGTGTCGGCGACGTGCCGGGTGCGGCTCACGTAGGAGTGCAGCACCGTGTCGTCCACGCGGAGCGGGCTGCCGCTCGCGCTGCTGCCGCTCTTCCCGTGGTGTTCCGTGACGTCCCGGGCGGCCTTGCGCGCGGCCGCCAAGTGGTGCTGGTACGCCCCGTTCGTGTACGTCGACCAGGGCGTGAAGTCGTGGCCGCCGCCCGAGATGCTGTGGGCGACGCGGGCGTTGGTGTCCGGGTCGAACAGCCGGTCGTCGGACTTCAGGTGGTACTGCCGGCGCCGCTCCGGGCCGAGCGCGCCCAGCATGTTGATCTGCCAGAGGCCGTAGGAGTCGTCCGGCGGGGTGGCGTTATGCGCGGTCGTCCGCCCGCCGGACTCGGCCAGCGCGACCGCGACCGCCGTGGTCAGGCCCGGGCCGCGGAACCCGGCCGCGTAGGCGTGCCGGGCGATCTGCTCGGCGCTCAGCTTCGTCATGGTTCGACCTTGTCCGTCCGGGTACCCGCTCCGGTAGCCGCGGTGCACGCAGGGACAACCCGGGTGCACGCGCGGCTCAACCTCCGGGGCCGCTCGCCCGTACTGACCACCGGGAGGTCCTTCGGTGAGGGGAAGACGGATGCGCGGTACCCGGGTGGTCACCCTGCTGGGGTTGACGCTGGTCACGGCGTCGTGCGCGGCCCCGCGCGCGACGACGCCGAGCCCGATCGCGGAACCCGCGCCGCTGGTCGCTTCGATCCCGCCGACCACGACCACCCCGCCGCCGGCCCCACCCTGCGCCGTCACGACCGGCGCGTGCGTGAGCCTGGCGCAGCACCTGGCCTGGCTCCTGCGGGACGGCCGGGTCGTGCACGGTCCGGTTCCGGCCGGGTTCGGGCCGCCGGACCAGACGACGCCGGCCGGGTCGTTCCACGTCGTCTGGAAGGACCGGGAGCACACGAGCAGCGAGTACGGCACCGACATGCCCAACTCGGTGTTCTTCGCGGCCGGCGGCATCGCCTTCCACGCCGGGCCGCTCGACGCGCCCTCGCACGGCTGCGTCCACCTCACCGACGCCGATTCGGCCGCGTTCTTCGACGGCCTGAACGTCGGGGACGCGGTGCGGGTCCAGTAGGCTCGTTCCCCGTTGGACACTTCAGTTGTCGTTTCCCGCCTGCGCGCGGCGGGCTGTGTGTTCGCCGAGGACGAGGCGGACCTGCTCGTCGCGGCCGCGTCGACCCCCGCCGAGCTCGGCTCGCTGGTCGAGCGCCGGGTCGCCGGGCTGCCGCTGGAGCACCTGCTGGGCTGGGCGGAGTTCCGCGGCCTGCGGATCACCGTGCGGCCCGGGGTGTTCGTGCCGCGCCACCGCACCGAGTACCTGGTCGACGTCGCCGTCTCGCTGGCGCCGCCGGACCCGGTGGTACTGGACCTGTGCTGCGGCTCCGGCGCGCTGGGTGCCGCGTTCACCGCTTCGGTGACACCCCGTGAGCTGCACGCGGCCGACGTCGAACCCGCGGCCGTCGCGTGTGCGCGGGTGAACCTCCCCGGCGCCTCGGTGTACGAAGGCGATCTCTACGACGCGCTGCCGTCGTCCCTGCGCGGCCGGGTCGACGTGCTGCTCGCCAACGTGCCGTACGTCCCGTCGGAGGCCGTGGCGACCATGCCGCCGGAGGCGCGCCTGCACGAACCGCGCGTCGCGCTCGACGGTGGTCTCGACGGCCTGGACCTCGCCCGCCGCGTCGCGGACGGGGCCCCGCGCTGGCTCGCGCCGGGTGGGACGCTGCTGGTGGAGACGAGTTCGCGCCAGGCGCCGGTGCTGAGCGGGATCTTCGCCGCGGCCGGGCTCGCGCCGAGTGTGCACGAGTCGGAGGAGCTGGGCGCCACCGTGGTCACGGGTACCACGAAGGTGTGACCTCACATTCCCGCGGACCCGGACGTCTACAGGGTGTGATCGTGAAACCGTTCGAGCAGATCGTGGCCGAGCACGGGCCGATGGTCCTGCGCGTGTGCCGGGCCGTCCTCGGCCAGGCGGACGCCGAAGACGCCTGGTCGGAGACCTTCCTGGCGGCCCTCAAGGCGTACCCCGAGCTGCCCGCCGACGCGAACGTCCAGGCGTGGCTCGTCACGATCGCGCACCGCAAGGCCATCGACGTCACCCGCGCGCAGGCCCGCCGCCCGCTGCCCGTGGGCGAGGTCCCGGACCACCCCGGCCGCGCCGACGCCTGGAACGGCGACCTGTGGGACGCGCTCGCGAAGCTGCCGGACAAGCAGCGCACCGCCGTCGCCTACCACTACCTGGCCGGGCTGCCCTACCGCGAGATCGCGGAGATCACCGGAGGCACCGCCGACGCCGCACGCCGCGCGGCCGCCGACGGCGTCAAGGCCTTGCGGGCCGTCTACCCGCTGGAAGGAGCGCACTCATGATCGACGTAACCTGGCCGTTCTCGGGGGACATCCAGGTAGTGCCGCACTACATGCACGAGCGGCTCAACGCGGAAGCGGAGCGCGAGGGCCTGCTGGACGTCGCGTACCGCACGTTCGACAGCCCGGTCGGATCCCTGCTGCTGGCCGCGACGAAGGAGGGTTTGGTCAAAGTGGCGTTCGACCGCCAGGACCACGACGCGGTCTTGGAGGCCCTGGCGGCGGCGATCAGCCCCCGGGTCCTCCTGGCACCGGCCCGCCTCGACGCGGCGGCCCGCCAGCTCGACGAGTACTTCACGGGCAACCGCCGAAGCTTCGACCTGCCCCTCGACTTCCGCCTGGCGCGCGGGTTCCGCTTGTCGGTGCTGGAGCACCTGCCGGAGATCGACTACGGCCACACGGAGAGCTACGCCGAGGTGGCGGCGGCGGCCGGAAGCCCGAAGGCGGTCCGCGCGGTCGGGACGGCGTGCGCCCTCAACCCGCTGCCGGTGGTCGTGCCGTGCCATCGGGTGGTGCGGTCGGATGGGTCGTACGGGCAGTACGCGGGGGGCGAGGAAGCCAAGCGGACACTGCTCACCCTGGAGGCGGCTTGAGGGCGCGGAGCAGGTGACGGGGGCGGGAATTTCCCGCCCATCCGATCTCACGTTTCACCCGGCCGGCGCGTCTACCGGGTATGAGCACTTTCGAGAACCGCGTCGCCGCCGCCGATTGGGAGGCGGTGGCCGCCGAAGTCGATGACTACGGCTGCGCCCTGCTTCCCCCGCTGCTCACGCGGGCCGAGTGCGCGAAGCTCGTCGCGCTCTGGGATCAGCCGGAACACTTCCGCGCCACCGTGAACCTGCGGCGGCACCGCTTCGGCGACCACGGCGACTACCACTACTTCGCCGCCCCCTTCCCGGAGCCCGTGCACCGGCTCCGGGAAGCGCTCTACCCCCGCCTGCTGCCCATCGCACAAGACTGGTACACCCGGCTCGGCCGCGAGCCGGACTGGCCGTCCACTTTGGACGAATGGCTGAAAGTCTGCCATGCCGCCGGGCAACAGCGGCCCACGCCGATCCTCTTGCGCTACGAAACCGGCGGCTGGAACGCCTTGCACCGCGACCTCTACGGCGACAAGGTGTTCCCGCTGCAAGTCGTGATCAACCTCAACGAACCGGGCGTCGACCACACCGGCGGCGAGTTCCTGCTCGTCGAGCAGCGGCCGCGAGCCCAGTCCCGCGGCACCGCGACGCTCATCCCGCAGGGCCACGGCCTGGTCTTCACCACCCGCGACCGCCCAGTCCGGTCGGCCCGCGGCTGGTCCGCGGCGCCGGTGCGCCACGGCGTCTCGGCTGTGCGGTCCGGCCGGCGGCACACGCTGGGCCTGGTCTTCCACGACGCGGCATGACCGACGCGGAACTGGAGGCCCTCGTGCGGCTGATCGGCCCGGCCCGGCACGTCGTGATCGGCACGGCGGCGGACCCGGCCTCGCGTGCCGACGGCGAACGGATCGCCCGAGCCTGGGGCGGTCTGGTGCTGGCGACGGTGACGTGGCCGGAAACGGCGGCGTCGTGGCTGCGCCAGGCCCGGCGGTTCGCCGCGCCGGACCCGGACGTCTGGGTGGTCAGCGCCACCCCGGCCGGCTGGGCGGGCATGACCCGGCGGCTGCTGCGATCGACGTCATGGGGTCCGCATCGGACGGTCGTGACCGCGAAACTGGCCGAAACCCGGCTGCCCGGCCTGCGCGGCGCGCGGGCGGACGGCACCACTTGGGAGGACTGATGAAGCACGCGATCATCGACTCGCCGATCGGCGAGCTCACCCTGGTCGGCGACGGCGACGTCGTCACCGGCCTCTACTTCCCGCACCACTGGACCCGCCCGGACCGGACGACGTTCGGCCCGCGCGACGACACGGCGTTCCCCGCCGCGGCAGCGCAGCTGAAGGAGTACTTCGCCGGCCAGCGCACGGAGTTCGACGTACCCACGCGAGCCGACGGCCCGGCCTTCGACCGCGCGGTCTGGGCCGAGATCGCGAAGATCCCGTACGGCGCGACGGCGACGTACGGGGACCTCGCGCGGTCCGTCGGGGCGTTGCCGCACGAAGTCGGCGCGGCGGTCGGGCGGAACCCGCTGAGCATCCTCGTGGCGTGCCACCGGGTCGTCGGGAAGAACGGGAAGCTCACCGGGTACGCGGGCGGCGTGAAGCGCAAGGAGTTCCTGCTGGAGCTGGAACGTCCGCCGGCCGACGAGCGAGGTCAGCTCTGGTGAGTCACACGTGGCTCAGGAGCATCGTCGCGCCGAGGCCGGTCATCGTGACGGCGATGAGGACGTCGAGGACGCGCCAGGCCGCGGGCCGGGCGAAGAGCCCGGCGAGGCGACGGGCGCCGAAGCCGAGGGCGCTGAACCAGACGGCGCTGGCGATCCCGGCGCCGAGGCCGAACAGCCAGCGCCCGTCGCCGTGGGCGACCGCCACCGAGCCGAGCAGCAGCACCGTGTCGAGGTAGACGTGCGGGTTGAGCCAGGTGAACGCGACACAGGCGAGCACGGCTTTGCGCAGCGGCGTCCGTTCCCCGCCGACGGCCATGACCGACGGCCGGAACGCCCGCCGCGCGGCGAGGGCGCCGTAGCCGAGCAGGAAGAGCCCGCCGCCGACGGCGATCACGCCGATCGCCGTCGGCCACTGCTGCAGCACGGCCCCGATCCCGCTCACGCCGAGGCCGATCAGCACGAGGTCCGACACGGCGCAGATGACGACGAGCGGGGCGACGGCGCCACCGCGCAGGCCCTGTTGCAGCAGGAAGGCGTTCTGCGAGCCGATGGCGACGATCAGGGAGAGGCCGGTTCCGAACCCGGCGAGGAGCAGAGGCAGCACCCCGCCACGGTATGACCGTCCCGCTGGATTACTCCAGCTAAAGATTCTTACCTAACATTAGCGTTCGTGATGTCCGATCTCCCGCTCGACCAGGTCAGAACGCTGCTGGCCGTAGTGGACGAGCAAAGTTTCGACGCCGCGGCGGCGGTCCTGCACGTGACGCCGTCCGCGGTCAGCCAGCGGGTGAAGGCCCTGGAGCAGCGCACGGGCCGCGTGCTCCTGCTCCGGACGAAGCCGGTGACGCTCACCGAGTCCGGCCAGGTGCTGATCCGTTTCGCGCGCTCGTTGGCCCAGCTGGAGCAGGACGCGCTGGCCGAGCTGGGCCTCGGCTCGTCGACCCGGACGCTGTCGATCGCGGTGAACGCGGACTCGCTGGCCACCTGGTTCCTCCCGAGCCTGGCCCACGTCCCGGAGTCCCTGGGAATCTGCTTCGACCTGCAACGCGAGGACCAGGACCACACGGCGGCGCTGCTGCGCGAAGGCTTGGTGATGGCCGCGGTGACGGCGTCGCCGCAACCGGTCCAGGGCTGCACGTCGGTCCGCCTGGGCCGCATGCGCTACCGGGCGATGGCGTCCCCGGAGTTCATCGCCCGCCGGCTGACGGCACCCCTCACGACGTCCCTCCCCCAGGCACCGGTGGTCATGTTCGACCGCAAGGACGACCTGCAGGACCGCTTCCTGCGAGGCTTGACCCGCCGTCGAACGTTCACGCCGATCCGCCACTACATCCCGGCATCGGAATCCTTCGCCGACGCGGTGGCGGCCGGCCTGGGCTGGGGCATGGTCCCGGAAATCCAGGCGGCATCCCGCGCGAACGCCCTGGTGGACCTGGCCCCGGACCGGCCGTTGGACGTACCGCTGCACTGGCAGCAGTGGAAGCTGGACTCCCCCGCCCTCGCGGCCGTGGCACACGCAGTCGCCGAAGGGGCGAAACAAGCGCTCCGCTGACCGAGGCAGGTCAGTCGAAGGACGAGTTGACCTCGACCCGCGAACCCTCGCCGAGCAGGTGTCCGCCGCTGACCGGCGTGCTGCCCTCCACCTGCACCAGCAGGTTCGTGACACCGGCGAGCCCGGCGAGGTTCACCGGCCCGCCCTGCGAGATCCGCAGTTCACGCAAGACCGGCATGCGGGTGATCGGGATGAGGTCCCGCGCGGTCCTCGCCGAGCTCACGGTCAGCCGGCGCAAGCGGGGCAGCTGGGCCAACGGCATCAGGTCGGTGACCGGCGTCCCGGTCAGGTCGAGCTCGTGCAGGTTGTGAAGCGCAGTCAGCGGTGTGACGTCGACCGGAGCGCAGAGCCGGAGATCGAGGGAGCCGAGCGAAGCCGCCCACTGCCTCGGCATACCCGTCAGGGAACTCAGATGGGCGCACCCCACCAGCTCGATCTTGTGCGGACTCACCAGGAACGCCAGCGGAGTCAGTTCCTTGAGGTCCTCGATGAACGCCAGGGCCAGGCTTTCGAGCGTCGAGGCGTGCACGCCCAAGCCGGCGAGGTCTGCCACCCCGCACCCGCCCAGCAGGGCCAACTCGCGAAGTGAACTCATCTCGTGCAACGCGCTGAGGTTGCGGATCCGCTTCACCAGGAGCAGGAGCGATTCGAGCCGGTCCAACGCCACCAGCGGGGCGATGTCGACCGTCTTGGCACCGTCCAGCGCGAGCGTGCGCAGGGCCGGGGTCGACAACGTCGAGAGATCGACCAGCCCGGACGCGGACAGCGTCAGTTTCTCCACCTGGGCGGGCACGAACGCCAGGGAACCGAGCTGCGGCACCGAGCACACCAGCTCCTTGACGTGCTTCAGGTGCCGGAGGCTCGGCGCCATCGCCGGGTCGTGCACCTCCAGCGCGGAGATCTGCAGGTCGGCGAGCACCTGCCGCGCGTAGGACTCGGCGTCGAACCTCGGCCACGCCGTGACGAGCTCGTGCTGGACGCTCTTGCGCCGGTCGCCGGCGAACCGCGAGATCACCGGAAGCGCTTCGTCCACCCCGATCTCGGCCGCCGCCCGGACCGTGGCCGCGGCTTCCTGGGCGGTGCGAACCTCCGCGGCCGCGAGCAGGTCCAGCACGAACAACCCCGCCGAGGCGAAGGCCCGCGCCGCGCTCAGCGACTTCGGCGGCAGGAGCTCCGCCGCCCGGCGGGTGATCTCGCCGTGCAGCCGCGGTTCCAGCTCCGGCGAGGTCTCCAGGCACGCCACCGCGAGCAGGTGCAGCGTGTACCGGTGCTGCCCTTCCCGGTCGCCGCGGTCCACCAGTCCGGACAGCAGCTCCTCCCGCTGGGCGCGCGAGGCGTGGCCGGCCGCCATCACGACCACCTCGTGCCACTGGTCCAGGTGCCCGTGGGCGACCAGGGTGCCGACGTCGTCGGTGTCCACGATGGCCGCCCGCGCCGCCAGGTGCTCCTGGAACGTGCGGTGCACGAAGTCGACGCGTCCGTCGACGGGCTCGCGCAGCAGGCCGGTCCGCTCCAGGAGGTGCCGGTACACCGCGCCGGCGTCGGCGCCGACCTCCGGCATGCCGCGCAGGCGCCGGCCGAGCTGCTCGATCGCCCGGCTCACCGCCGCGTCGGAGAAGTCGTTGCGCAGGAACCAATAGGCGAGATCCGACAGCAGCAGCGTCTTCCGCGTGCGGTTGAGGCCCGGCAGCGTCGAGAGCCGCCGCTCGGCGTCACGCCGTTCCAGCAGCATCTGCAACGCGACGTCGTAGAGTTCCATGCGGTTGTCGGGAAGATCGCCGCGCCGGTCCCGGTGGAGCGCGCAGAGCAGCGCGCACAGCAAGGGGTACCCGGCCAGCTTCCGCAGGTGGTACCGGCCGGTGAGCTGCCGGAGCAGCCCGCGCTCGTAGCGGTCCAGCTCCCGCCGGGCGGTCTCGTCCGGGCACTGCGCGCGGACGGCCTGGTGCCAGCGGTCGACGAAGACCCGCACGTCGCTGGGGACCATCGGCTGCAGGTCGGCGACGGTGAACTCCTCGCCGCGCAACCACTCCGGCGGAGCCGCACTGGGCCGGGACGTGACGACGCAGCGCATCTCCGGGAACGCGGTGACCAGCTGGCGCAGCCACGACCGCGCCTCGCCTCGGCGCTCGGCGGCGAGCTCGTCCACCCCGTCGACGAGCACGACGGCCCGGCCGGCCCGCAACAGCTCCTGCACCCAGCCCTTGGGCATCTCACTGGCGATGTGCCGGCCCACCTCGTCGAGGAACCGTTCCGGCGGCGGCAGCTCGCGTTCGGCGTACCGGCGAAGAGGGATGAAGAACGGGATCAGGTCGTTCCACCCGGACAGCGGCGCGGCGAAGTCCGACCGCGCGCCGCGGACCGCGATCCACTGCAGCAGGGTGGTCTTGCCGAGCCCGGCTTCGCCCCGGATGAACAGCCGCCGCGTCCGCGAGAGCAGCTCCTCGATCCGGCGACTCGGCGCGAAGGCCTCTTCGCCCGCCGAGTCGGACACCGCGGTGAGACTCAGGTACGCGACGGACAGCGGGTACCGCCGGCTCCCCTCGGACAAGGTGGCGCCGAACATCTGCACGTGGTCCAGCGTGCGCGCGACCAGCTGGCGGTAGTCGTAGCCGAAGTCCGTCGCCCGCCGTCGTTGCGGCAGCCGGCCCAGCACGTCCCGGATACCCGCGACGATCTCGGTCTCCCGGCGGAGGATCTCGGTGAGCGCGTCCGGCGTGAAGACCGGGAGGCCGCGCGCGATCTCGATGACGTACCCGCAGCACTCGCGCAGCAGCAGGCCGTAGAGCGTGGTCGCGCCACTGGACAGGTCGCGGGTCGCGTCGGGAACCTGCGAACGGAAGTGCCGGTCGAGCCGGCGGGCGTCCAGGTCGGCGGCGAACAGGTCGTCGTTGTCCAGTCCGGCCCGCTCGAACGTGGAGCGCACGGCTTCGATCGCCGCCAGCCGCTCGTTCTCCCGCAGATCGCGGTATTCGAACTCCATCATCGGGGTGAGCCGCTCGGCGACCGCGTCGGTGAAGTGCTCGATCATCCGGTAGAGCTTGCGCTGGGTGAGGTGGGTGTTGAGCCGGCCGGCCAGCTGCTCGACCACGTTGTCGCCGATCGCGGCCGCGACCGTCTTGTCGCCGAGCCAGAGCTTGGTGGCGCTGCGAACCGCGGCCGCACCCAGCCCGACGAGTGCCGCCTCGATGCTCACCTGGTCTCCCCCGGATCCGGTTGCGGGCACCGATCATCCAGCAGCCACGCCGGGGGTCTTCAAGCCGTGGCCCGCAACACCGCCCGATCGGCCCAGCGAGTTACCGCGATGAGTCCGGGAAGTCACCCACTCCGCGTTCCACCAGGTCGAAGGCCTGGTCGATCACCGCGACCTGCTCCCGCCGCACGAGATCCGCGTCCTCCCCCGCCACGATCCGCCCCATGGCGTGCGAGAACACCGTCGTGATCGCCGATGTCAACAGCCCCGCCACCATGCGGGAGCGGAACACCTCCCCCGTCTCCGCGACGAACACCTCCGCGAACGCCGAAGCGATCTCCCGCTCCTGCTCGTACCACCGGGCCATCAGCGCCGGACTCGACGTCAGCACCCACCAGAACCCCGGGCCGCCGGTGATGGCTCCCGACAGCGGGTGCCCCGAAGCCAGCAGCGCGTGCTGGTGCGCGCGCAACGCGGCCACCGGCGATACCCCCGCCGGGCGGGAACGGACCACCTCGGTCAGCTCCGCCAAGCGGTCCGCGTGGCGGTCGAGGAACAGGTCCTCCTTGCGGGGGAAGTAGTTGAACACCGTCATCTTCGACACGCCCGCCGCCTCGGCGATCTCGGCCACCGTCACCTCCTCGAAGCCGCGCTCGATGAACAGGCCCGTGGCCACGTTCGAGATCAGCGCGCGGGTGGCCCGCTTCTTGCGCTCGCGCAGTCCGTGATCCGCCATGAGCCGAGAGTATAGACCGGGCACAAAGTTTGACTCGGTAAAAGTTTCGGGGCATCATCGGAGCCATGAACACGGATGTGGTGATCTCCGGGGGCGGACCGGTCGGGTTGATGCTCGCCTGCGAACTCCGGCTGAGGAACGTGAATGTGCTGGTCGTCGAGCGGCTCAGCGAGCCCGACCTGACGATCAAGGCCGGGGCGGTCAACCTGACGACCGCCGAGGCCTTCTACCGCCGGGGCCTGCTGCCCGCGGTGGACGAAATCGTGCGGCAGAACGCCAAGCAGATCGAGGCGTTCATGAAGTCACGCGGCGGTGGTGGGCCGAAGGCCACGATCCCGGTGGGGCACTTCGCCGGGATCATGGTCGCCTCCAGCGGGGTCCACTTCGACGATCCCGCCTTCCGCGAGGTCGGGCCCGCCTCCCGGGTCGTCGTGATCCAGCAGCAGGCCGTCGAAGCGGTCCTCGCCGCGCGCGCTCTCGAACTCGGGGCCGAGATCCGGCGCGGGGTCGAGGTGACCGGGTTCGACGCCGGCGACGACGGCGTGACCGTGCGGCTCGGTGACGGAAGCGAAATCGGCGCCGGCTGGCTCGTCGGCGCCGACGGCGGCCGCAGCTTCGTGCGCAAGCAGGCCGGGTTCGAGTTCCCCGGGACCGAGCCCGCCATCACCGGACGGCAGGCGCTCGCCGAGCTCACCGGCGCCGAGGCGCTCCCCGCGGGCTGGCAGCACGGCAACGGCGGCCTCTACGTCCACGGGCCGATGCCCGGCCGGATGCTGACCGTCGAGTTCGACGGGCCGCCCGAGGACCGGCACACCCCGATCACCGCCGAGGAGCTCGAAGAAAGCTTCCGGCGCGTCTCCGGCGCCGACATCCGGGTGACCAAGGTGCACAGCGCGACGCGGTTCACCGACAACGCGCGGCAGGCGACCACCTACCGCCAGGGCCGTGTGCTGCTGGCCGGCGACGCCGCGCACGTCCACTCCCCCTTCGGCGGGCAGGGCCTCAACCTCGGCATCGGCGACGCCGTCAACCTCGGCTGGAAGCTCGCCGCGACCATCCACGGCACCGCGCCGGACGGCCTGCTCGACACCTACACGACCGAACGGCACCCGATCGGCGAGTGGGTCCTCGAGTGGACCCGGGCGCAGGTCGCGCTGATGCGCAGCGACGTCCGGACGAAGGCGCTGCGCCAGATCGTCACCGACCTGCTGCTCACCGACGACGGCGCGACCTACCTGGCCAAGAAGCTGTCCGGCGTCCTGCACCGGTACCCGATCGACGGCGAGCACGACCTCACCGGCCGCGGCGCGCCCGACTTCGCGTTCGCCGACGGCACCCGGCTCGGCGAGCACCTGCAGGACGGCAAGGCGCTCCTGCTCGACCTCGCCGAGAACGCCGAGCTGCGCGAAACCGCGCGCGGCTGGACCGAACACGTGACGACGTTGACGGCGAAGTGCGTCGGCGAGCCGTCCCTCACCGGGGTCCTGGTCCGGCCGGACGGCTACATCGCCTGGGCCTGCGAGGACGGCGCGACGACCGGCCTGGCCGACTCGCTGCACCGCTGGTTCGGCGAGCCCGCCTGACGCCGAGGGGCGCGCCGGGAAACCGGCGCGCCCCAATGGTTTTCAGTAGGCGACCGCGAAGGCGTGGCTCATCGCGTCGTAGTGCTTCACCGTCGAGCCGGACGCGTCGGGCAGGCCGCCCGACGCCATCTGGACCGCGCCCGTCGAGCCGCTCACCCAGTCCGTCTTCACGTAGAAGTTGAACTTCGGCACGCAGCCGTTGCCCGTCGCCGCCGTGAAGCGGGTGTTCAGGGGGACGACGTAGTGGTGGACGTCCCGGCGGACCAGCGCCGTCACGCTCGACGAGGCATCCGACTTGCACAGCGTGCCGTCGGCCTTCCACTGGTTGACGAACAGCGTCACCCGGGCGGTCATGCTGTTCACCGGGCAGCCGCCCGTCGGCTCGGGGTAGCACGCCATCAGTTCCATGTCGCCGAACACGCTGAGCCCGGTCACCGGCGCCATTTCGAAGATGTCCGTGGCCGGCTCGCGGACGGTCGGGGCCGCGGAGCTGAGGCCGATGACGCGGCCGGGAGGCGTGTCCCCGTCGTCCGCCTGCGGCGGCGTGCCGGCGGTCGTGTTCGCGACGCTGGTGTCCGCGAACTTCAGCTCGCCGCTCGCCAGGTTCACGGTCGAGTTGCCCAGCCCGAGGTTGGCGCTGCGCAGGTACGTCGTGCACGTGACGGTGCCCGCCGCGCCCGGGTGGACCAGGAACCGCGTCGTGACGTTGATGTCCCGCAGCGAAGCCGGGGTGCCGGTGGCGCTCGCGATGATGACGTTCTGCCCGAGCACCTCGTTCTTCGTCCAGCCGCTCGTGCTCGAACAGCGGACCTCGTTGTCGATCAGCGTCGTGTTCGACGCGTTGTTCGCGCGCAGCGTCGAGTAGACGTAGGCGGTCTGGTTCGCCGTCATCGACAGCTGCACCGAGCCCAGCGCGGCGACGTACTGCGTCTCGTGCGGCGAGGTCACCGTGCGCGGGGTGAACGTCACCGCCGTCGCCGCCTGCGCCGCCGGAGCGGCGCCCAGCAGCCCGGCGAACCCGGCCGCGCACGCGACCGCCGCGGCGAAGATCCTGCGTTTCATCGAAGTCCCCTCAGCAGAAGTGGAATGATCATCGGGACCGATTCTGGCGGTCGGAAGCGAACCGCGAACCGGTCAAGACCGGACGTCGACCGAAAGAGGACACCCGCGATGGCCGAGCTGTACCCGTTGACCGAGCCCTACGACCACGGGCTCCTCGACGTCGGCGACGGCCACCGCGTCCACTGGGAGACCTACGGGAACCCGGCCGGCAAGCCCGCGGTCTTCCTGCACGGCGGGCCGGGCCAGGGCAGCGCGCCGGGCATGGCGCGCGCGTTCGACCCCGCCCGCTACCGGGTCGTCCTGCTCGACCAGCGCGGCTGCGGCCGGAGCACGCCGCACGCGACGGCGTCGGTGCACGCCAACACGACCGACCACCTGGTGGCCGATCTGGAGAAGCTGCGCGAGCACCTCGGCATCGAGCGCTGGCTGGTGACCGGCGGCTCGTGGGGCACGACGCTCGCGCTCGTGTACGCCGAGCGGTTCCCGGAGCGGGTTTCGGAGATCGTGGTGAGCGCGATCAGCACCACGCGCCGGTCGGAGATCGACTGGCTCTACCGCGGGGTGCGCCGGTTCTTCCCCGAGGAGTGGGCGCGGTTCAGCTTGGGCGCCGAGGACGACGTCGCCGCGTACGCGCGGCTGATGGCCGACCCCGACCCGGTCGTCCGGCAGCGCGCGGCGGCCGCGTGGTGCCGGTGGGAAGAGGTGGTCCTGTCCCTCGAACCCGGCGCGCCCCCGGTGAGCGACGCGCCGCTCTCCGAGGCCGCCCACGCGTTCGTCCGCCTCACGACGCACTACTACGCGAACGCGGGGTGGCTCGAGGAAGGCGCGGTGATCCGGGATGCCGGCCGGCTCGCCGGCATCCCGGGTGTGCTGATCCACGGCCGGCTCGACCTCAGCTGCCCGGTGACCACGGCGGTCGAGCTCGCCGAGGCGTGGCCGGGCGCGCAGCTGCTCGTCGACGACCACTCGGGGCACCGCGGGAGCGACGTCAAACGCGGCTGGAAGCTCGCCGCGCTCGACCGGTTCGCGGCTTAGCCCTCGGCGGCCAGCGTCACCGCCACGTCGATGATCATGTCCTCCTGGCCGCCGACGAGCGCGAGCTCGCCGCAGCGGCGCAGGATCGCCTGCGCCGGCACGCCGTACCGCTCCGCCGCGCGCTCGGCGTGCAGCAGGAAGCTCGAATACACCCCCGCCCAGCCCTGAACGATCGCGTTGCGGTCCATCTTCGGCCAGCGGTCCAGGTACGGGCGGACGACTTCCTCGGCCGCGTCGAGCAGCCCGCCGACGTCGAGGCCCGTGTCGATGTCGAGCCGGTCGAACACCGCCGCGAGCACCTCGGTCGGCGAGTTCCCGGCCCCCGCGCCGAGCGCGCACAGCGACCCGTCGATGTAGCGCACCCCGGCCTCGTACGCCAGGACGGAGTTCGCGACGCCGAGCGAGAGGTTTTGGTGGCCGTGGTAGCCGACCCACGCCGTGTCGCCGACTTCCGCGACCAGCGCCTCGAACCGCGCGCGGGCTTCGTGCATCAGCAGCGCGCCCGCCGAGTCCGTCACGTACGCCGCCTGGCAGCCCGCGTCGACCATGATCCGCGCCTGCTTCGCGAGATCCTCCGGCGGCGTCCGGTGCGCCATCATCAGGAAGCCGGCGGTCTCCATGCCGAGCTCGCGCGCCAATCCGAAGTGCTGCGGCGAGACGTCGGCCTCCGTGCAGTGCGTCGCCACCCGCACCATTTCCGCGCCCGCGTCGAACGCGCGCTGGAGGTCTTCGGCCGTGCCGATCCCCGGCACGAGCAGCACGGCGATCTTCGCCTGCTTCGCCTCTTCGCGGGCCGCCGAGATCAGTTTCAGCTCGTCGACGGCGGAGAAGCCGTAGGTGAACGACGAGCCGCCGAGGCCGTCGCCGTGGGTCACCTCGATCACTTCGACGCCGGCGCGGTCCAGCGCGCGCACGGTGTCGCGCACCTGCTGTTCGGTGAAGCGGTGCGCCATCGCGTGGCTGCCGTCGCGCAGCGTCGTGTCGACGATCCGCACGTCGTGCTCGAGTTCCGGCCTTGTCACGCGGGCACCTCCTGCTTGGCACGGGCCATCAGCTCGCCCACCCGGGCGGCCGCGGCGGTCATGATGTCGAGGTTCCCGGCGTACTCCGGCAGGTAGTCGCCGTTGCCGCGGACCTCGAGGAAGATCCCGACCCGCGCGTTGCCGTCCCACTCCTCGCGCGCGTCGTCGAACTGCGGGTCCGCGCGCAGCGTGTAGCCGGGCACGTACTTCCGGACCTCTTCGGCCATTTCGTGGATGGACGCGGTGATCGCGTCGCGGTCGGCGTCGAGCCCGATCGCGCAGAACACGGTGTCGCGCATGATCATCGGCGGCTCGACGGGGTTGAGGATGATGATCGCCTTGCCGCGCCCGGCGCCGCCGACTTCGGCGACCGCGCTGGACGTCGTGCGTGTGAACTCGTCGATGTTCGCGCGGGTGCCGGGTCCTGCGCCGCGCGAAGCCACCGACGCGACGATCTCCGCGTACGGCACCGGCGTCACGCGGGAAACCGCGTGCACCATGGGAATCGTGGCCTGGCCGCCGCAGGTGATCATCGAGACGTTGGGCGCGTCGAGGTGCGCGCCGAGGTTCACCGGCGGGCACACCATCGGGCCGAGGTGCGCCGGGGTGAGGTCGATCGCCTGGATGCCGGCTTCTTCGTAGCGCGGGGCGTTGGCGGCGTGCGCCTTCGCCGATGTCGCCTCGAACACCAGCTCCGGCAGGGGATCCTGGCGCAGCAGCCAGTCGACGCCCTCCGCGGAGGCCTCGATCCCCTGGGCGCGGGCGCGTTCGAGCCCGTCGGACTCGACCACGCCGACCACGTAACCGACTTCGATCACTTCACTGCGTCGCAGCTTCGCCAGCAAATCGGTGCCGATGTTGCCGGGGCCGACGATCGCCGCTTTCACGGGAGCCATGCCGTCGACCGTCGCACCGGGCGGGGCGAGCGGAACAGCCTTGTGTTCCGGCCAACGGAACGTCGACACTGTTCCCATGGCATTCGAGGTCGTGGCCGGCGCCGGCACCCTGCGCGGCGGAACGGGCGTGCGTTTCCCCCACCGCTGGACGTCCGAGGGGGTCGGCGTGGAGACGGAGTTCACGGGCGGCCACCTGCTGAGCCTCGCGGCGGCGGGGTGCGTCCTCAACGACGTGTACCGCGAGGCGGACAGGCTGGGGATCGAGCTGGCCGGCGTCCGGGTGACGGCTTCGGGCGGCTTCGACCCGACGACCTGGGCGTCGACCGGCATCACCTACTCGGTCGAGCTGGATTCGACGGCGTCGGCGGAGGACCTGGCCCGGCTGCTGGAAGTCGTCGACGAGGTCGCCGAGATCCCGCGGGCGCTGCGGGCCGGGGCTCCCGTGCGCCGCGCTCCCTGAACCACCGCCGCCCCCGCGAGGGCCACCACACCCCCGGCAGTCATGACAGCCGGCAGGGAGACGGCGTCGACCACGAAGCCGCCGGCCAGCGCGCCGGCGGAGATCGTCGCCTGGAAGGACGCGGTGAACAGGACGGTCGCCGCCTCCGGGGCGTCCGGCGCCGCCCGCGCGAACCAGGCTTGGGAGCAGACCGGCACGGCGCCGTAGGCGACACCCCACACCACGAGAAGCGCGAGCGCGCCGATCGGGCCGGCGTGCGGCAGGAGCACGGTCGCGAGCGCGATCAGGATCGCCGCGGTGGTGAAGTTCAGCCGGTTCATTCCCGCCAGGAAGGTGCCCGCGATCCCGGCGGCGCCGTAGACGAGGAGGTAGCCGCTGAGCACCTCCGGGCGGACGACGTCCCGCAGCAGCGGCGTGATGTAGGTGTAGGTGCCGAAGTGGGCCAGCACGACGAGGAAGGTCACCGCGAGTCCACTTCGGACTCCGCGCCGGGTCAGCAGTCCTTTCAGGACGGTCGCGCGGGTCGCTCCGGTCGCGGGCAGGGGCGGTGTCACGAGCCGGAGGGCGGCGGCGGTCGCGAGGGCGAGCAGGCCGAGCACCAGGAAGGCCGTCCGCCACCCGGCGAGCTGCCCGACGAGGGTGCCCAGCGGGACGCCGAGCACCGAGCCGAGCGGCACCGCGGAGAAGATCACGGAGGTCGCCCGGCCGGCGGCGGCCGTCCCGACGAGCCGGGGCGCCAGACCCGAACCGATCGACCAGAAGCCGCCGATGACGAGCCCGACGAGGAAGCGGGCGACGAGCAGGACCGCGAAGGTGGGCGCGGCCGCGGCGAGGAACCCGGCGACCGCGAGCAGCAGCATCAGCGCGGCCAGCATGGTGCGCCGGTCGAGCCGCCCGGTGCCGACGGTGACGACCGGCGCGGCGACGGCGGCGACGAAGCCGGGGACGGTCATGGTCCAGCCGGCCGTCCCGGCCGCGAGGCCGAAGTCGCCGGCGATCGGGTTCAGCAGGCCGATCGGCAGGATCTCGGTCGTGACGATGGCGAAGATCCCGACGGTCACGGCCACGACGGCGGCCCACCGGCTGCGCGGAGAGGTGATCATGAGACCGAGTAGACCGGCGTCGGTGCGCGGATGCTGGCAGGAACGCGACAACTCCGTGTAGGCGGCTCACCGGTTTGATCGACACGCGATCGGGGCAGCTTCGGGAAGTCAACCGAACGAGGAGGCGCGATGGCCGGGCAGACCCGTTGGCACGTGATCCCGAGGACCGCCCCGCTGTGCTGGCTCAGCCTGGCGGCGGGCGTGCTGCTGTTGGTGTCGAGCATCATCACGTTGACGACGACCGCGGCCCGGGTGCCGGTGCTGGAGGTGATCGTCGCGGTCGTGGCGGTGGCGCTGATCGCGTTGGCGGGCATCGGTTTGGCGCGCCCGGACCTGCGGGGCCGCTGAGGTCAGGGACGGACGCACCGGCTTCCAGGTCGGCACCTTGCGCACCGGCGGCTTATCGACGGTTCCGGCAGCGGCCGCGAAGATCGCCAACGTCGGCTCGATGGTGAGGGTCGGATCGGATGCGCTCGGTGCTTGCGGCCCCCTCGACGAAGGGCCGCCGAAGGGTTACCGCCGTCCGGTCGTTGTCGCCGGATCGCCGCCATGGTCAGCGCGGCCGGCGGCGGGTGGTCGTGTGGCGAGGAGTCGTCGGCTTCTTCGTCGTCGTCGACGTGTGGGCTCGCGTCTGCGTACCGGCTGGAGTCGTGGTGGTCACCGGCGCCGTGGTGGTCGCCGGGCTCCCGGTCGTTGCCGGGGTGTCCGTCGTGGACGGTGTCGGCGGGATCAGGCGCCCGCTTCCCGATCCGCCTCCCGCGCACGCCGCGAGCAGCACCGCCGCGCTCACCGCCAGTCCGCACCACCACACCTTCACCCGCCGGACGTTAGCAAGCCGGTGGACCGGAATGCGGCGAAACGGCAAAACCCGGCCGGGTCCCGCGGCGGCGCCGGGGCCCGGCCGGACGGCTCTACAACTCCTCGTGGTCCGCGTGCTCGACCTTCGCCTCCGGGACCGGGCGCCCGTCGCTCACCCGGAAGTCGTCCACGGCGTCCAGGATGAACGTCGGCGTTCCCGCCACCTTGTCCGCTCGGCAGTGGTGCACGTCCAGGTCCGCGACGTCGCGCGCCACGAACGCCGGGCGCGTGTCCGGCGCCGCGAATCGGACGTCCACATTGTCCAAACTGACCCCTCGCGCGTGGCGGATGAAGAACCCGTACGCCGGGAGCGTGCCGAACATCGACGGCTCCGGGTACGCCGTCTCCAGCTCCGGGGGGTTTTGGACCGCGTCGCCCGGGGTGAGGCCGCCCGCCAGGTGGTGGCGGATATTGCTCAGCTTGACGTCCTCGATCGGGTGGCCCGGGATGCCCGCGAGGCACGACGGGTACCGCGGGTCCGCGTCGACCGTCGTGACGTCGCTGATGCTCACCCGGCGCAGGAAGCCGACCGGGATGCCCGCCGGCCCGCGCATCCGCGCGCCCAGCCTCAGGAACAGCGGCATCTGGACGTTGCGCATCGTCAGGTTGCTGACCGTCACGTCCTCCAGCCAGCCGCCGTCCACCGTCTCCAGCGCCAGGCCGCGGCAGTGCTCGAACACCACGTTCGAGATCGCGATGTTGCGGAACCCGCCGTTCGCCTCCGTGCCGAACTTGACGCGGCCGGTCCGCCCGTACGACGACGCCGTCTTGAACGTGCCGTCGACCAGCGTCCCGAGGTCGTAGCCGCTGACGAAGCAGTTGTCGATCGTGACGTTTTCCGTGTCCCGCACCCGGTTCAGCGCGTACGAGCTCTTCAGCACGATCGCGTCGTCGTTGGGCGAGTTCACCGTCGTGTTGGCGATCCGGACGTTCTTGCAGCAGTCGATGTTGATGCCGTCGCGGTTGGTGTCGATCACCAGGCCGTCGATGCGGAAGTTGTCGACGCCGGTCGGGAGGATGCCGAAGTGGCCGCCGTTGACGATCGTGATGTCGCGGATCGCCACGTTGCGGCACAGCTTGAGCGCGATCGCCTTGTTGCCGTTGAGCGGCGCGGACTCCGCGCTGCCGCCCGCGACGAGGCCCTTGCCGTCGATCTTGCCCGGCCCCTCGATGGTGACGTTCTCCAGGTTCTCGCCCCAGATCAGGCTGTTGTGCCAGTGGCTGTGCCCGAAGTCCTGGTACGGGTTGCCCGCGCCCGGCTCGGCGGGGTCGTACCCCTTGCCGCCGGCCGGGACGGCCGCGAGGATCGTCGAATTCGCCGCCAGGTACAGCGCCACGTTGCTCTTGAGGTGGATCGAATAGCTCGCGTACGTGCCGGCCGGGAAGTACACCGTCCCGCCGCGGACCGCGGCCGCGTCGATCGCGCGGTTGATCGCGGCGGTGTCGATGGTGCGGCCGTCGCCCTTGGCGCCGAACTTCGTGACGTCGAAGACGCGGCCGTCCGCGGCCAGCTCCTGCGCCCCGGCGGGCGGAGATCCGATGAATGGCAGCGCGGCGCCCGCTGCCGCTCCCCAGGTGACGGCCCGACGACGGCTCAACGGTCTGCTCACGAATGCTCCCTTTCCTAGTCACGACGGAAACACCACGCGGTGTTCCGACGGCGGATCGGGAATGCGCGAAATCAGGCTAGGAGGAAGTGATCGGATGAGTCAAGCGTGAGCGCATCACCAGCGCCGCGACGTGGTACGAGCAGGGCTCGTCGCCGCGGTTGGCGTACGAATGCGGCTCATCGGCCGGGAAGTAGACTGAGTCCCCCGCCGCCAGGACGTACTCGGCCGCGCCGACACCCAGCCACAGCGCCCCGGACTCGACCGCCACGAACTCGTGCGAACCCGCCGCGTACGCCGGGAAAGTCCCCGCGTCGCACCCGGCCGGCAACGTGGTCCGGATCCACTCGAAGTTCACCCCGGGGACGACCGGGGTCAGGACCGTGCGGTGCCAGCCACCCGGCTCCGCGACGTGGTCCTGCTCCGCCGCGCGGCGGACGATCACCCGATCCGACTCCAGATCGGCCAGCAGCCGCGACAGCGACAGCCCCAGGCCGTCGGCGATGCGAGACAGCACCACCACCGTCGGCGTTTTCTCGCCGCGCTCGATCGCCGACAGCATGCTCACGCTCACGGCCGCCCGCGCGGCCAGCGCGCTCAGCGCCAGGCCGCGGTCGGCCCGCAGGTCGTGCAGGCGGCGGCCGAGGACACCCGGATCGATCATTCCTCTATAATACCTGTCATGTCCACTATAGAGGACGCCGTCGAGGCTGACGCCGAGGGCATCGCGGCGGTCTTCGCGCCCTACGTCACCGATTCCGTCTTCACGTTCGAGACCACGCCGCCCACCCTGGACCAATGGCGGGTGAAGATCAGCGACCTGCCGTTCCTCGTTCTGCGCGGGACGAAGGTCGACGGATTCGCGTACGCGGCGCCGTGGCGGCCGAAGCCCGCCTACCGGCACACGGTGGAGACGACGATCTACCTGGCACCCGAGGCCGCCGGGCACGGACACGGCCGGCGGCTGCTGGACGAGCTGCTCGAGCGGTGCGCGAAAGCCGGTGCCCGGCAGGCGATCGCGGTCGTCGTCGACTCCGGCAACCCCGCGTCGCGGAACCTGCACCGCGCCGCCGGCTTCACCGACGCCGGCGTGCTGCGGCGCGTCGGGTTCAAGCACGGCCGCTGGCTCGACACCCTGCTGATGCAGCGCGAGCTCGGCTGACCATCGGGCAGGATGCGCGCATGGACACCGAAGCCGACCTCCTCGAAGCGGCGCGGCGCGCGGATCGCGGCGCGTTCGACCGGCTCGTGCGGCCCTACCAGAGCGAGCTGCGCGCGCACTGCTACCGGATGCTCGGCGCCCTGCACGACGCCGAAGACGCGCTGCAGGAGGCGTTGCTCGGCGCCTGGCGCGGGCTGGCCGGGTTCGAGGGGCGCAGCTCGGTGCGCGCGTGGCTCTACCGGATCGCCACGAACGCCTGCCTGCGCTTGATCAAGCAGCGCCCGAAACGCTTGCTGCCGCGCGACTTCCACCCCGCGGCGAACCCCGGTGACGCGCTCGCCGAGCCGGTCGACGGCGAGGCGTTCGTCGAGCCGTACCCCGAGGACGACTGGGACCCCCAACGCCGTTTCGAACTCCGCGAAAGCGTCGAGCTGGCGTTCATCGCCGCGCTGCAGCACCTGCCCGGCACGCAACGGGCCGTGCTGATCCTGCGCGAGGTGCTCGCGTTCTCGGCCGCGGAAGTCGCCGAAGCGCTCGGCACGTCGGTCACTTCGGTGAACAGCGCGCTGCAGCGGGCGCGCAAGACCCTCGACGAGCACGCGCCGGCGCAGAGCCAGCAGGCGACGCTGCGCGCCCTCGGCGAGGAGGCGGAACGCGCGCTGGTGGCGGACTTCGTCGCGGCGTGGGAACGCGCGGACGTCCCGGCGCTGCTGAAACTGCTAGCCGAGGACGCCCGCTTCACGATGCCCCCGCTGCCCGCGTGGTTCGACGGCCGCGACGACGTCGCCCGGTTCCTCGCCGGCAACGTCTTCGCGACGCCGTGGCGGCTGGTCCCGGTCCGGGCCGCGGGCCAGCTCGCGTTCGCGTGCTACCAGCGCCACCCGGACGGCGTCTTCCGCATCGGCTGCGTGAACGTGCTGACCCTGCGCGGCGACCGCGTCACCGAGATCATCGGCTTCCTCGACCCGAAGATGTACGCCGGCTTCGGCCTGCCGGAAGAACTCCCCTAAGCCGTCCAGCGACGGAGTTTCTCCGGGTTCCGGACGACCCAGATGTGCCGGATCCGGTCGTCGGCGACGTCGAACGCGAACACCGTCAAGGTGACGCCGTCTTCCCGGGCCACCAGCCCGGGCCGTCCGTTGACCTTGCGCTCCAGGAGCGTCATGGCCGGTGGCCGCCGGCGGGCCAGCTCGACCCAGGCGGTCGCGATCCGCTCGGCGCCTTCGAGGGGGTGCAGGAAGGTGGTGGCGAGGCCGCCGCCGTCGGCGGTCGCGGTGGCGCCCGGATCGAGCAGGCCGATCAGGGCACCGATGTCCTGGGCCTCCCACGCCCGTTTGAAGTCCCGGACGATCCCGGCCTGCCGGGCCACCGGCGTCGCCGCGCCGCGGGACTCGCGCACCCGGCGGCGGGCCGAAGACGCGAGCTGACGGCACGCCGCCGGCGTCCGCCCGACGATCTCGGCGACCTCCGCGAACGAGTGGCAGAAGACGTCGTGCAGGACGAACGCGACGCGCTCGGCCGGCGTCATCGACTCGAGCACGACCAGGAACGCCATGCTGACCGACTCGTCGAGGGTGACCCGGTCGGCCGGGTCACCGCCCTGGTCCGCGGGCACGGGCTCGGGAATCCACTCGCCCACGTAGGTCTCGCGCCGGGCCCGCGCCGAGCCGAGGACGGTCAGGCAGATGCGGCCGGTCACCGTCGTCAGCCAGGCACCCGGGGACACGATCGCGTCCCGCTGGGCCGGGGACAGCGCGCACCAGCGGGTGTAGGCCTCCTGGACGGCGTCCTCGGCTTCGGCCAGGCTGCCCAGCAGGCGGTAGGCGAGGTCGATCAGCGGGCGCCGCTCGCCCAGCACCGCGTCCAACGTGGTCATCGCGCTCCCTTCGCCGTCACCAGTACGACCGGACAGCGCCCCGGAATGTGAGGCCTGACGTTCCGGGCGGCTGCGTGGTCGAACCGGGGAAAGCGATCCGACCACGTTCTGGAGCCAGCATGACCCCCTTCGCCGAGCCGGCCCCCGCCGGCAGCCTGGAACGCGCGGCCGCCGCGCTGACCGCCCACGGGTTCGCCGTGGAGATCCTCGACGACGCCGCCGCCGCGCGCATCCGCGTCAAGGAGCTGGTCCCGGCCGGGGCCACCGTGTTCACCGGCGCCAGCGAGACCCTCCGCCGGTCCGCCATCGACGACGACCTCAACGCGACCGGTGGCTACCAGGCCGTCAAGCCGCGGGTGCTGGCCCTCGACCGCGAAACCGGCGCCGACGAGATCCGGCGGCTGCTCGCGTGCCCGGACGTCGTCGTGGGCAGCGTTGCGGCCGTCACCGAAACCGGTTCGCTCGTGGCCGCCTCGGGCAGCGGCAGCCAGCTGCCCGCCTACGCCGGCGGTGCCGCCCGGGCGATCTGGGTCGTCGGCGCGCAGAAGGTCGTGCCCGACCTGGAAACCGCGCTGCGCCGCGTCGAGGAGCACTGCCTGCCCCTGGAAAGCGCCCGCACGCGGGAGGCCCACGGCTGGCCCAGCGCCGTCAACCGCCTGCTGGTCCTCAACGCGGAACCGCGGCCGGGCCGCGCCACCGTGTTGTTGCTGCGGGAAGCGATCGGGTTCTAACGGGACTTGGCCCGCAGGTGCAGCCGCTCCCCCTGTTTCCCGAACAGGCTGAGGATCTCCGCGGGCCGGCCGACCGCGCCGAACCAGTGCGGCAGCCTCGTGTCGAACTCCGCCGCCTCGCCCGGGCCCAGCGTCATGTCGCGGTCGGCCAGGATCAGGCGGAGCCGGCCCGACAGGACGTACAGCCACTCGTACCCCTCGTGGACCTGCGGGTCGGGCTCGCCGGTCTCCGGTTCCAGGATCATCTTGAACGCCTGGGGCGCGCCGGGCTGGCGGGTCAGCGGCAGGACCGTCATCGACGCGCCGTTGCTGCGCGGGAGGCGGCGGGCGGTCAGCCGGACGCGGGGGTCGCCGACCTCCGGGGCGCCCACCAGCTCGTCCAGGGGCACCTGGTGGGCCTGCGCGATCGGCAGGAGCAGCTCGAGGCTCGGCTTGCGCTGCCCGGACTCCAACCGGGACAGCGTGCTCTTCGAGATGCCCGTCGCGGCCGAGAGGTCGGCCAGCGTGACCCGCCGCTGCGTGCGGACCCGCTTGAGGCGGGGGCCGACCTCGGAGAGGGCCTGGGTGATCGCGTCCGTCATCCCCCCAGGAAACGCCCTCGTTGCGGAAACGGCAACATTTGTTGTCGGAATCGCGATGCCCGGCCCATGGTGGCGACATGACCGAAAACAGCTATGACGTCCTGGTGGTGGGTGGCGGCGCGGCGGGGCTGAGCGCCGCCCTGATGCTGGGCCGGGCGCGGCGGCGCGTCGCGGTCGTCGACGGCGGCTCGCCGCGCAACGCGCCCGCTCGGCACATGCACGGGTTCCTGTCCCGCGACGGCCTGCCGCCGTCCGAACTGCTCAAGATCGGCCGCGAAGAGCTCGCCGGCTACGGCGTCGAGGTCCTCGACGACCAGGTGACCCGCCTCGAAGCGGGCTTCACGGCCGAGCTGGCGAGCGGCCGGGAGCTGACCGCCCGGCGCGTCCTGGTCGCCACCGGCGTCCACGACGAGCTGCCCGGGATCCCCGGCCTGCGCGAAAGCTGGGGCACGGACGCCGTCACCTGCCCGTACTGCCACGGCTACGAGGTCCGCGACCAGCCGCTCGGCGTCCTCGGTACCGAGGAGCTGAGCGTCGAGCACGCGCTGCTGGTGCGCCAGTGGTCGCCGGACGTCGTGTACTTCCCGCACACCGCGCCACTGTCCGAAGAGGACCGTACGCGGCTCGACGCGCGGGGCATCCGGGTCGTCGACGGGACCGTCACGGCCGTGCGGCGCGAAGACGGGCACCTCACCGGGGTCGAGCTCGGCACGCGGTTCGTGCCACGGGTGGCGCTGTTCATCCGCACGCGGACGGTCCCGCACGACGAACTGCTCCACGGCCTCGGCTACGAAGAAGGTTCCACCGACGCGATGGGCAAGACGAACGTGCCGGGCGTGTGGGCGGCCGGGAACGTCGCCGACGCGCGGGCGACGGTGATCATCGCGGCGGCCCAGGGCGCGGCCGCGGCGGGCGCGCTGAACCACGACCTCGTGGCCGAAGACGTCCAGCGGGCGGTGGAGAAGTTCGGCGGCTTCACCCCGGCCGCCGAGCGCGCGGCCGCCGCGGCGCGCTGAGGTCCTGGCGTCCGGCGGCCCGGCGTGCCAGGCTCGACGCGTGCGTCCGACGCTGTACGACTTCGCCGGCGGCGACCCCGCGTTCCTCGCGCTGGCCGCCGCCCACCACGAGCGCTGCCTGGCCGACCCCGAGCTGAACCACCCGTTCTCGCACCCCGGGCAGAATCCCCGGCACGTCGAACGGCTGGCGTGGTACTGGGCCGAGGTCATGGGCGGCCCGCCGCGGTTCTCGGCCGAGTGCAGCGACCACTCGGCGGTGCTGCGGATGCACGCGGGCAACGGCGACATGAGCGACCTCGGCCGCCGGTTCGTCGACTGCTTCGTCCGGGCCGCGGACGACGCCGGCCTGCCCGCCGACCCCGAGTTCCGCGCCGTGCTGCGGTCCTACATGGAGTGGGCGGTCGCGGAGGTGCTCACCTACCGCGGCCCGGCCGGGGAAGTGCCTGGTGGACTGGCGGTGCCGCGCTGGTCGTGGACGGGGTTGCGGCAGGCGTAACGCCAGGGGCGGTGGCGACGTCTTGCAGGCAACGACCGGCTGTGGAGGTCCGTCGCAGAGCCGGCCCCGGGCGCGTTTCCCCCAACCCGTCCCGGGCCGGCTCGTCCACGGTGTCCGAAACCCGCCTGCGCGGCGCCCGGCACCGGGCCAGACTGGCGGGCATGCTCCTCGATCGCTTTCTCGTCGCCAGCAAGGGTTTCGAACGGCACGTCCGCGCGATCCCGCCCGACGGCTGGGCCGCGCCGACGCCGTGCACCGAATGGGACGTCCGCGCCCTGGTGAACCACATGACCCGGGGCAACCTCAACTACATCGGGCTTCTCCGCGGCGCCACCCGCGAGGACTTCCTGGCCGCCCGCGACGCCGACGCCCTCGGCGACGACCCCGTGACCGCGTTCACCGAGTCGGTGCGGGCCTGCGCCCAGGCCTTCGCCGACGAGAGCGCGCTGGACCGGGTCGTCGACTACCCGCTGGGCAAGCTCACCGGGCGGCGCGCACTGGCCGTCCGCACCGCCGACAGCACCGTGCACACCTGGGACCTCGCCCGCGCGCTCGGCGCCGACGAGACGCTCAACCCCGGTCTCGTCGCGTGGATCGACGAGAGCTACGACGACATCTTCGCGGGGCTGGCACTGAACTCCCGGGTCTTCGCCGACCCGCCGGCCGGCGCGCCCGCCGCGTCCCGGCAGGACCGGCTGCTCACGCGCTTCGGTCGCGATCCCCGCCGACCGCGCACCCCAGCCGAGCCGCCAGCTCGGTGAGCGCCCGGCCCAGCGGCAGGTCGACGCGCACCGACGCGTACCGGTCGCCGCGGGTCTCGCCGTGGTTGACGATCACCACCGGCTTGCCCGCGGCCGCCGCGTGGCGGACGAACCGCAGGCCCGACATCACCGTCAGGGACGAGCCGAGCACCAGCAGCGCGGCGGCCTCGTCGACCAGGCGGTAGCACTGCTCCACCCGCGGCCGGGGGACGTTCTCGCCGAAGAACACGACGTCCGGTTTGAGCACGCCCTCGCACGAGACGCACGGCACCGGCGTGAACCGGCGGACCACGTCCTCGGGCAGCTCGACGTCGCCGTCCGGGTTGATCCGCGTGGCCGCGCCCCCGAAGTCCGGGTTCGCCGCGCGCAGCCGCCGGTCCAGCTCGGCGCGCGGGCTGGTGCCGCGGCAGTCCAGGCAGATCACCCGGTCGAGGCTGCCGTGCAGCTCGACGGCGTCCGCGGTGCCGGCCGCCTGGTGCAGGCCGTCGACGTTCTGCGTGATGACGCCGCCGAAGTACCCACCCTCGCGCAGGGCGGCGACCGCGCGGTGGCCGTCGTTCGGGTCGGCGCGCGCGATGGTGCGCCAGCCGAGGTGGCTGCGCGCCCAGTACCGCTGGCGCCCTTCGGCGCTGGTGACGAACTCGTCGTACGTCATCGGCGTGTGCCGGCGCAGGCTGCCGGACTCGCCGCGGTAGTCGGGGATCCCGGACTCCGTCGACAGCCCGGCTCCGCTGAGCACGGCGACGCGCCCGCGTGCGACGACGTCGGCGAGCTCGTCGAGGCTCGAGGTCCGGGGCAGCGGCGCGTCCGGGGACGTCCAGGTCAGGGTGGGGCGGGTCCGCACTAGGCCAGGGTACGTGGGCCCGGGAGGTGCTTCTCGAACCAGTGATCGGCGTAGTGCTCGTCGTTGAACGACGGGACCTCGCGGTAGCCCGCCGCCTTGTAGAGGCCGATCGCCTCGTCGAGCGCGCGGTTCGTCTCCAGCCGCAGGGTGCGGACGCCGAGGCCGGCCGCGTACGCCTCCAGCTCGGCCAGCAGCCGCCGGCCCAGGCCGAGCCCGCGGGCCGACGGCGCCACCCACATCCGCTTGACCTCGGCGAGCGCGCCGTCGCGGACCTTCAGCGCGCCGCAGCCGACCGGCTCGCCGTGCAGCGTGGCCACCAATAGGACCCCGGCCGGCGGGGTCATCTCGGCGTCGGCCGCGGAGATGCTGCGCGCCGGGTCGAAGCCGTCATCGAACCGGCGGGCCAGCTCGGCGAAGTAGGCGTCCAGGCAGTGCCGGGCGTTCGGGTGCGCGGGCGGGCACGGTGCGACGGTGACCGCCGAGGCCGTCAGGAGGCGCTCGACCTCGGCCATCGCGGCGACGAGCCGGGTGCGCTGGCCGGCGGACAGCGGGGCGAGCAGCGCGGCCGCGGCGTCGTCGGAGAGCCGGTCGAGCGCGGCGCGTTCGGCGCGCCCGGCCTCGGTGAGCCGCGCGGTGCGGACGCGGCCGTCGGCGGGGCTCGGCCCGACGCGCACCAGGCCGTCGCGCTCCAGTCCGCGCAGCAGCCGGCTGAGGTAGCCGGAGTCGAGGTCGAGCCGTTCCCGCAGCTCGCGGACGTCGCACCCGGCGGTGCCGATCTCCCACAGCACGCGCGCCTCGCCCAGCGGGCGGGCGCGGGCGAGGAAGGCGTCGTCGAGCGCGCCGATGCGCTGGGTGACCGTCCGGTTGAACCGGCGGACGCCCGTGACCAGGCCGGAGTCCATTACCTGACCGTAGTCAGCTAATCGGCTGTAACGCAACGCCGCGCGCGGCAGACTTCCCGGTGTCGGGGTGCCTTGCGGGAAGGAAGCGCGTGAGCTGGCAGTTCGGCCCCTACCGCGTCGAGTCGCTGATCGCCCGGGGCGGCATGGGCGAGGTCCTGCGCGCCTACGACTCCCGCCACGACCGCGTCGTGGCCCTGAAGCTGCTGGCCCCGGAGTTCGCGGCCGACCGCGCCTTCCAAGAGCGGTTCCGGCGCGAGGCGCACGCGGTGGCGCGGCTGCGCGAGCCGCACGTGATCCCGATCCACGCCTACGGCGAGATCGACGGACGCCTCTACCTCGACATGCGGCTCGTCGACGGCGACGACCTCGGCACCCGGCTGGCCGCGGGCGGCCCGCTGGGCCCGGCCGAGGCGGTCGACGTCGTCGGGCAGGTCGCCCAGGCCCTGGCGGCCGCGCACGCCGAAGGCCTGGTGCACCGGGACGTCAAGCCGTCGAACGTGCTGGTCGGCGCGACCGGGTTCGCCTACCTCGTCGACTTCGGCATCGCCCGCGCGGCCGGGCCCGCCACCGGGATCACCGCCACCGGCGGCGCCGTCGGCACCCTCGACTACATGGCGCCCGAGCGCTTCACCGACGGGCCGGCCGACCACCGCGTCGACGTCTACTCGCTCGCGTGCGTGCTGCACCAGTGCCTGACCGGCAGCAAGCCGTTCGCGGCGACGACGGCCGCGTCGCTGATCGGCGCGCACCTGCACCAGCCGCCGCCGCTGCCGAGCACGCTGCGGCCCGGGCTGCCCGCCGCGTTCGACGGCGTGATCGCGCGGGGCATGGCGAAGGACCCCGCGGTGCGCTTCGGCAGCGTGACGGAGCTGGCGGCCGCCGCCCGGGCCGCGCTCGGCGGCACCAGCCCGGTCCCCGTCGCCGCTCCCCCGACCCGCCAGGCCACCCGGATGACGCCGGACCCGGCGCCCCGGCGGCCGTCGAAGGCGCCGTGGCTGGTCGCCGCGGTGGCGCTGCTCGCGCTCGTGGCCGTCGTCGGCTGGTTCACCGTCTTCAAACCGTCGTCGCAGGCCGCTTCCGGCTCGACCCCGCCCTCGGCCCCGCCCTCGACGACGTCACCCGCGGCGGCGCCGGTGACCGCGCCGCCGGTCACGACCACGCAGGTCAGCGTCCGGACGTCCACCAGTGTCGTGGGCGGCGCCGACCTCGGCCTGGCGACGGCGATGAGCACGCCGGCGTGCGACGGCTCGTTCGTCGTGATCCTCGGGTCCGCCATCACCCCGGGCCGCTACCCCGCCGACGTCCAGCGCTTCCTCGACGCCCACCCGGGCGCGGGGTACCTGCACGCGCCGAGCACCGGGTGCGGCTCGCTGCGGCAGCGGGTGGAGGGTGCCGACGTGTATGCCGTCTACAGTGGACCGTTCGGCACGAAGGACGCGGCGTGCGCCCACCGCAGCGGCGGCGCGTACGTCAAGCGGCTCGACAACACCTCGTCGCCGACGCAGGTCGTCAACTGCTGAGCGCGTTCCACACGGACTCGGTGTCCACAAAGGACTCCAGGAGCGTGGTGAGCCGCGGGTCGCCGCGGCCGTTGAGCGCGTCCGAGGCGATCCGGCGCGCGACCCCGGCGAGGAAGTCGGCGACCTGCACGCGGGCGTCGGAGCGCGAGTCGACGAACCGGACGCCGGCCAGCCGGTGCCCGAGCGTCGCCTTGAGCTGCAGCACGCGCTCGCCGGTCAGGGCCAGCTGCTCGTCGTGGACCAGGGCGACCGGCGTACCGCCGGTGCTGAAGTGCCGGACGGTGTGGATCACCGCGGGCACCAGCGGATCGAGCACCGGGACCAGCCCGGGGTCGGTCGCCAGGCGGACGCGGTAGCCGTCGACGCGGCCGGCGCCTTCCGCGAGGAGGCCGACGATTTCGCCGGCCTCGCCGGGGACCGCGGCGAGTTCGCGGGCGAGGGCGAAGAACTCGGCGGGCGACGTCGTCACGCCGCGCCGCGGACGCAGCCGCAGCACGCTGGTGAACGCGGCCAGGAAGTACGCCCAGCGCTCGGCGCCGAACGCGGCCGGGCCGGCGCGGTGGAGGGTGCGCGCCATCGTGTCGGTGCCGTGCTCGGCCAGCAGCGTGACGGCGGCCCGCACGGCGAAGAACGTCTTGTCGGTCAGGTGCACGTGCCCGCGGCCGGTGAGCGGGCCGCCGGGGTGGAGCAGCCACTCCAGCACCGCGCGGTGCTTGGCGCGCAGCAGGTGGTTGGCCTTGTACTCCTCGGCGGGCGAGCCGATCCGGGCGCGGATCTCGCTCACGCAGGCGCGGGCGTCCTCCGCGGTCAGCCGGACGCCGGCGTGGGCGAAGACGTCCGTCTCGCCGCCGACGAGGTTCTCGCCCTCGGAGCCCGACTCGTCGCAGGCGATCTCGACCGGGCTCACCGGTCCGATGGTGCCAGACGGCCCGCCGGGCGGCGACCGATTACCGGCAGCGGCGTCCGTCCACGGTGAACCGGTGCACCGGCGTGAACGCCTGCGGCGAGGGTCCGTGGTCCCGCAGGAATCCCAGCCGCGCGAGCGCCTGGCCGACGGTGGGCCGCCGGCCATCGGTCACCCACCACAAGGCGGTCGCGGGCGGCGACGCCGGCGTGAACCAGTCGCGGCGGCGCAGGAGGAACCGGCCGTGCGCGCTGCGGTAGACGAACTCGTGCAGGCCCCGGTAGTCGCGCCACACCGAAACGTTGACGACCACTTCGACGCCGGCGGAGGTGGCGAGGACCGCGTGCCCCGATTCGGCGCCGAGCCGCCAGACGAACCCCGGCGCGGCTTCGGCGAGCCGCGCGACGGCGTCGAAGGCGTTCGCGAAGCCGGCCATCACCGGGTCGTCGAGCGGGGCCCGCGGCACCGCGACGTTCACTTGGGCGAGCTCGGCCACCACCCCAGCCTAGGTCCGGCGCGGTCACGGTTGGGCCACGGCGGCTAACGACCACGAGGGGTCCGGTGACTTGCCGGAGGTAGGTGTTCCGGGAGGCGCCGATGGCCACGAACGACCGGCCGGCCCGGCTCGCACTGACCGCGGCGGTGCTCGTGCTGCTGCTCGGTGCGGCCGGAGTGCTGGTGCAGCAACGGTTTTCCGCGACGGCGAGTCCGGGTGGGACGGTCGCCGGGATCGAGGTCGACGCGCCCGCCGGGACCCGCGTCTCGGTGCGGCCCGCACCCGAACCGGCCGTCGCGGCGCCGGCGACGCGCCGGGTCGGCGGCGGCGCGGACCTGGCTTTCGACGGCGCCGGGCCGGTCCGGGTGCGGATCCCGGTGCCGGCGCCCCCGCCCGCCGGGTTCGGACCTGTCGTCATCGACCGGCGCACGCTCGTCCCCGCGGTCTACGACGCCGCGAGCCGGAGCATCGTCGCGGACCTCGTCCGGCCGGGCGCGTTCTGGGGCGGGCTGCTGGACTTCGCCGCGCTCGGCCGCGAGGCCGTGCCGGATTTCGCGCCGCGGCCGGGCTGCGCGGGCCGCTCGGCCGGCTCCGACGGCGTCGTCGTCGCCCTCGGCTCGGCGCCGCCGCTGTCCCCCTGCGTGACCGCCGGCGGTGGCCGCGCGAGTGTCACCTTGACGTCGAACGCCCGCGTGCCCTACCGGCTCACCCCGCCGCCGGGCTGGCCCGAACCGACCGCCCGGACCGTCACCGCGGGCCAGCCGTCCGGGCGTCCGCGGCAGCGTGACCTGCTCTGGCCGGGCGCCGCCGTGACCTACGACGTCCCGTTCGGCCGGCTTCCTGGCACCGTCCGCGGCCAGGCCGAGCCCGGCCCCGCGATCGGCACCGCGCTCGCCGCGGCCGCGCACCGCCTCGCCGTGCTGTTCGGCATGACCGACGCAGCCGGGCCCGCGCCCGAAGTGCTGGCCTGCGCCGCGGACGCCGGCGCGGAGCACGTCACCGCGGACCGGCCGGAGGCCGCCGTCTGGGCCGCGCTCGGGTCGTGCCACCCCGCCGGCGGCGACGTGGTGCGCCGGTTCCTCGAGCCCGGGGTCGGGCCGGTAACGGCCGGTCTCGCCGCGGCTCAGCCCGACTTCACGGTCCCGGTCACCACGAGCCGCGCGCAGCGGTTCACGCAGACCGTCGAGTACCGGCCGCGGGCCACGACGGCCCGCGCGACCGGCGCGTGCGCGTCGGTGTCCGCGGTGTCCGGTCGTCATGACGCCTACCGCTGCACGAGCGGCGGCACGACGTACGACCCGTGCTTCGCCGTCCCGGGGCCGCGGGTCGTCTGCCCGGTCTCGGCGGTGAAGGCGGTGGCACTGACCTACAGCGGCGCCTTGCCCACGCCGCCGGACCCCGGCGGGACGGCGGACCCGTTCCTGCTGGCGCTGGCGAACGGCGCGCAGTGCGCCGCCGTCCCCGACGATTCGGGGACCCGGTTCGCTTGCGCGGACGGGACCGTCCTGTCCGGCGGCCTGGACACGTCGGGTCCACTGTGGACGATAGCCGGGCTGACCGTGGCGAAGGCCTACACCTAGGCCAGCGTGATCTTGCCGTTCGCGACGGTGACTTGCTTCTTGTCGAGCGGCTTCGCTGCCGGGCCGTGCGCGACCGAGCCGTCGGCGATCTTGAACTTGCTGCCGTGGCACGGACAGTTGATGGTGCCGTCCGCGACGGTGTCGACCGTGCAGCCCTGGTGGGTGCAGATCGCCGAGAAGGCGGCGAACGTGCCCGCCGCCGGCTGGGTCACCACCACCTGCTTGTCCGCGAACACCTTGCCGCCGCCGACCGGGACGTCGCCGGTCGCGCCCAGCTCGGTGCCGCCCGGTGCCGCGGGCTGCTGCGCGGCCGAGGACGGCGTCCCCGAGCCGCCGCCGTAGGTGCTGCAGCCCGCCGCCAGGCCCGCCCCGGCCACCGCGATCGCGGTCCGGCGGGTCACCGCCCGGTCCGTTTCGTCGTTGCCCACGATCGCCCCTTAGAAGGTCAAGCCCGATTGGGTGAAGAACCACAGCGACGCGCTCAGCCAGAGCCCGACGAGCGCGGTGAACACGAGCCCGCCGAGGACCGGGAGCAACCAGCCGGGCGCGCCGTCCTTGCGCAGCAGCAGCATCTTCGCGACGAACGCGCCGTAGAAGAAGCAGCCCAGCAGGGAGTGCAGGAGGACGCGCGTGTCGAACGACTGGAACCCGAGCGCGTAGAGGCAGTGCAGCGCCACCGGGATCGAGACGAGGAACGCCAGCCGGCCCGACCAGCGGTGCACCGGCGACACCCACGCCGGGACGTTCCGGCCCAGCTTCCCGTACATCGCCAGCGCCGACAGCAGCTGCACGACGGCCAGCACGACGACCACCGTGGCCAGCCACGCCTTCACCGACTGCGGGCTGGAGAAGCCGGCGACGTTGACCGCGACGCCGGTCGGGGTGTGCAGGTTGCCGTAGACGCCGAGCGCCACCGAGACGACGGCGCCGACGGCCAGCGGCACGAGGAGCGCGGCCGCCGCGCGGTTGCCCGCCGTGGTCATCAGAAGTCACCGGACCCGGTCAGGCCGCTGAGCGGCTCGGCGATGACGGCGGCCCCGTCGACGGTCGCGGTGCCGGCCGCCGCGTCGAGCGCGGGGGCGGCCACCGAGTCCGCGTCCGTCGTGAGGATGCCGACCTGGCTGCCGTCGGGCTGCACGATCCAGCCGACCTTCGCCTGCTTGCCCTTCACCTTGGGCGTCGCGCGGTAGAGCCCCGCGGGTTTCTTGGCCGGGGGCGCGGTGAACTGCCACGTCTTTCCGGACGCCGTCACCGTGCCGGTCACCGCCGCCGCGTCGAAGCTGCCCGTCAGGCTCGAGTTCTTCGCGCCTTTGAGGTCGAGCTTCCCGCCGACCGTGACGCCCTGCAGCCAGGCTTCGACCTTCTTGCCGTCGCAGAGGTAGGCGATCGCGTGGCCGTCGCGCACCGAAACCGCGACGGACGCGCCGCCGCCGGTGACGCGCCCGGCGTAGTCCGCCCTCGCGGGTGCTTGTGCCTGGGGCGCCTCGGTTTTCGGCGCTTCCGACGTCGTGGACGGCGCCACCGAGCTGCCGGCGGCCGCGTTGGCGGCCCCGGCGACCGGCGCGACGCCGGTCCCGGTGGCCAGGTTGACGATCCCGATCCCGCCGGCGAGCACGACACCGGCGAGCAATGTGAACAACGGCCCCGGATGTTTCATGGCACTATCCCCGCATTCCCCTATCCCACCACCGTGCCCACAACACGGATGTCGACGCGAAACGGCTCAACGCTACGCGCGGAAAAGAGGTATCGCTTAGCCCCCGCAACCGGTTGGGCCGTGGTTGACTGGCGGCATGCTGCCCTGGGACGGCGACCTCGCCGGCCGGCTCGACCGGCACACCGTCACTTCCGACTTGCTGCGCGGCAACCCGCTCGGCGACCCGCACGAGCGGCCGCTGTGGGTGTACGTCCCGCCGGGCTACGACGACGGCGCCGAGCGGTACCCCGCCGTGTACGTCATCCAGGGCTACACCGGGCACCTGTCGATGTGGGCCAACCGGACGCCGTTCCGGCAGCCGTTCGTCGAGACGGCGGACGCGGTGTTCGCGAACGGCGCGCCGGGCTGCGTCGTGGTGTACGTCGACGCGTGGACGGCGTACGGCGGCTCGCAGTTCGTCGACTCGCCGGGCACCGGCCGGTACCACTCGTACCTCTGCGACGAGATCGTCCCGTGGGTCGACGAGCACTACCGGACGATCCCGGACCGCGAGTCCCGCGCGATCGCGGGCAAGTCGTCGGGCGGGTTCGGCGCGATGATCACGCCGATGCTGCGCCCGGACCTGTTCGGCGCGCTGGCGACGCACGCGGGCGACTCGCTGTACGAGCTGTGCTACGTCCCGGACTTCGGCAAGGCCGTCCGCGCGTTGCGGGGCTACGACGGCGACATCCAGGCCTGGTGGGCGGACTTCCGGTCCCGTCCGGCGTTCACCGACCCCGACGACCCGACGCTGCTGCAGCTGCTCGGGGTCTCGGCGTGCTTCTCGGCCCGCCCGGACGGCACCCCGGAGCTGCCGTTCGAACCGGCGACGGGCGTGCTCCGCCCGGAGGTGTGGCAGCGCTGGCTGGACTGGGACCCGGTCCGCATGGTGCCCGCGCGGGCACCGGCGGTGAGTTCGTGGCGAGCGGTGTGGATCGACGCGGGCACGAGCGACGAGTACTTCCTCGACGTGGGCGCGGAGGCGTTCCGGGCGGAGATCGTCAAGGCGGGGCTGGCGGAGGAGCGGATCCACTTCGAGCTGTTCGAGGCCGGCCACGCGGCGATCGACTACCGGTATCCGTTGTCCTTGGCGTGGCTGGCCGGAAAGCTGGCCCGGTGAACGTCACCGAAACCGACCTCGCGCTGCCCGGCGGGCGCACCCTGCACGTCTACGACACCGGCGGCCCCGCCCGCCTCACCGTCCTCTGGCACCACGGCACGCCCAACCTCGGCGCGCCGCCCGGACCGCTCCTGCCGCTCTCCGAGACGCTCGGCGTCCGGTGGATCGCCTACGACCGGCCCGGCTACGGCTCGTCCACGCCCGTGCCCGACCGGACCGTCGGGGACGCCGCCGGGTGCGCGGCCGCCGTCGCCGATGCGCTCGGGGTCGGCCGCTTCGCCGTCATGGGCCACTCCGGGGGCTGCGCGCCCGCCCTCGCCACCGCCGCCCTGCTCCCCGACCGCGTCCGGGCCGTCGCGATCCTCGCCGCCGTCGCGCCCTTCGAGGCCGATGGCTGGTTCGACGGCATGGCCGCCGCCAGTGCGGAATCCCTGGGTGCCGCCGCCGAAGGGCGGGCCGCCAAGGAAAAGTACGAAGCCGCCGCCGAATTCGATCCCGAGGTCTTCACCGAAGCCGACTTCGCCGCCCTCAACGGGTCGTGGTCCTGGCTCAACGACGTCGTCCGGCCCGCGCTCGGGGCCGTCGGCCTGATCGACGACGACCTCTCCGCCGTCCGGCCCTGGGGCTGCGACCTCGCCGCCATCACCGCGCCGGTCCTGCTGGTGCACGGCGAGGACGACCGGATGATCCCCGCCACGCACAGCAAGTGGCTCGCCGAGCGGATCCCCGGCGCCGAGCTCCGGCTCTCGCCCGGCGACGGGCACATCTCCGTCCTGAGCCACGCCGCCGACGCGCTCACCTGGCTCGCCGGTCAGGACAGCAGCGCCAGCGACGCGACCACGGGGGCCAGGTAGAGCACCGGGAACGCCAGGTGCCCGTACGACCGCGCGCGGGCCACGGTGATCACGGCGCCGAGGAAGTACAGCACCAGCCCGACCGCGGCGGCGACCCCGATCGGCGTCCAGAACAGGCCGGCGACCAGGCCGGCGGCGCCGGCGGCCTTCGCCGCGCCGAGCCAGTTCCACCACTCCTGCGGCACGCCGTAGGAGGTGATCGGCTCGACGACCCACTTCGCGCGGGTGAAGACCGACACGGCCGAGAAGCCGACGAAGGCGGCGGCGAACAGGGTGACGATCACGTAGGCGGTGGACATCGGAACTCCTTCGAGGGGCGCGGACGCCGGGGCTCGGTGTCCGTCACCGCCTCGACTCCGCCCGCCGCGCCGATGTGACCGGCCGTGACGGCGATCACAAGCCGAGTCGCAGTACCGCGTCGCGGTTGCCGTCGGTGATCTCGACCAGGCGTACCGGCGTGGTCATGCCGCTCCCGTCGGCCGGGGCACGCGCACCTCGCCGGGTGTCCGGTCCGGGCGCAGGCCGCGCCACGACGTGTGGCGCAGCCGCAGGTCCGGGGTGACGCGGCGGTAGACGACCTCGCCGACCAGCTCCGGCTCGACCCAGTGCGCGCCCCGGGCGCGGTCGCGCGGCACGTCGGTGCCGAACGGGCACCGCGTGCGGGCCAGCGGCGCCAGGACGTCGCGGAGGCGGTCGAGCGCGTCGTCGGTGAAGCCGGTGCCGACGTCGCCGATGTAGACCAGCGTGCCGTCGTCGTCGTACCCGCCCAGCAGCAGCGCGCCCAGCGTGCCCGCGCGACGGCCGGCGCCGGTCCGCCAGCCGCCGACGACCACCTCGCGCGTCTGGGTCAGCGCGCGCTTGGTCCACAACGGCGAACGGGTGCCGGGCAGGTAGGGCGCGTCGAGCCGCTTCGCGACGACGCCCTCGATGCCGTGCTGGGCCGCTGTCGCCAGCAACTGGTCCGGCGAGAGGTCGGCGCGGGTGTACCAGGGCGGCACGACGAGCCGGCCGTCGGCGGGCCGGACCAGCTCGGCCAGCAGTTCGCGGCGCTGCTCGTACGGCCGCTCCAGCAGCGACTCGGTCCCGATCCGCAGCAGGTCGAAAGCGAAGTAGACGACCGGGACCTCGGCGCGCAGCTTCGCCGTCGGCTCGTGCATGGCGCGGCGCTGCATCAGCTCGAACTCCGGGCGGCCGGCCGCGTTCAGCGCGACGACCTCGCCGTCGAGCACCGCCGCGTGGCCGCCGAGCGCGGGCGCGAAGACGTCCTGCAGCTCGGGGTAGCGGTGGGTGTGGTCGCTGCCGCTGCGGCTGGTGATCCGCGCTTCGCCGGTGCCCGCGACCCGGGCGCAGCCGCGAAAGCCGTCCCACTTCCACTCGTAGCCGTGCCGGCCGTCGTCCGGGAGGGGCCCGCTGACGGCCAGCATCGGCGCCACCGCGTCCGGCACCGTCCCCATCGCTCCAGTGTGGAGGATCGCCCCGCCCCGCGTCACCCGGCCGGCAGCAGCGGCAGCAGCTCCTGGTGGCTGCCCGCGCGGCGCAGCACGGGTGAGCCCGGCCCGTCCGGTGCCAGGTCCCCGGCGCGCAGCGCGGCGAGGAACCGCACGATCACCCGCGGCGGCGGCAGGATGTCGGCCCCGCCGAGGTAGGCGAGCACGATCATCTCCTCCCCGCACGCCGCCTCGACCGCGACGGCCCAGCCGTGCACCTCGTCCCACAGCAGCGCCACGTCGCGGTCGGGGTAGCGGCGCAGCCGCCAGTCCACCGCGACGTACGCCGACACCGGGACGTCGACGTCCACGGTGCAGGACTCGAGGCCGAAGCCGAGCGCGCCCGCCACCTCGCCGAGGTACGCACGCAGCCCGCGCTGGAACCAGAACTCGAGATCGGTGTCGATCAGGACGGACACCCGTTTCCTTTCTTCCCGGATCCCCCCGGGCACCCTGCCCGGCGGGGCGAAGCGGATCAGCCGGCCGCCGCCAGCGCGTCGGCCCGATCCCGGTAGCAGGAGAAGCCGGCGGCGCCGGTCCCCCGCGGCAGCTGCCGCCGCAGCGCCGGCGTGCGCACCACCCACGCGACCGGCACGGCCGTTTCGTCCGCGCGGTGCTGCACCCGCAGCAGCGCCCGGAGGCCGGCGCCGGAGCAGAACGTCACGCCGCCGAGGTCGACGACGAGCGCGCCGCCGCGGTCGAGCGCCATTTCCGCGCATTCGACAAAAGTGGAGACGGTCGCCAAATCGATGTCGCCCACCACCACGAGAAGCGTGCTCCGATCGCCGGGGAACGTCGTGGTGACCGAGAACGGCTCGCACAACGCTCCCGGTGACGAACGGCCGAAGGCTCGCGAAAGCCGCGGCGGTTTCTGGATCTTCATGACCGGCTCCGGCGGCTCAAGATGAACGTTTACGGGTAGACCGTACCCACCTCGTCCACCTTGGCGCACAACAAGATCTTCCCGGCCGCCGGGCTGTGCAGCGACACGGCCGTCTGCACGTGCATCTGTCCACAAGGGACGATCGAAATCGCCTGGTCGGACGCGCGGTTCCGCAATTGCGCCGAATCGGCCGGGCGGCACCTCCGGAACCGGAGTGTCCACATCGGAGAAAAACGATTCCCGAAATTCAGCCGAATGCGGGAATCGTGGCGCGCGTCCGCTCCAGATCCGCGAACAGGTCGCCGAGGTCGTCGACGCGGTCGAGCACCTCGCCGGCGGTGAAGCGCAGGTGCGAGACGTGCCGGCAGGCGCGCACCTCGTCCCACGTGACCGGCGTCGAGACGGTCGGCTCGTCGCGCCCCCGCAGCGAGTACGGCGCGACCGTCGTCTTGAACGGGTTGTTCTGGCTCCAGTCGATGAAGACCTTGCCCGGCCGCAATGTCTTGGTCATCCGCGCCACGACGAGGTCCGGCGTCTCGGCGGCGAGCCGGTCCGCGAGCGCCTTCGCGTACTGCGACGTCTCGCCGGGGTCCGTCGTCACGACCCCGGCGTAGAGCTGCATCCCCTTGGAGCCACTCGTCTTCGCGACGGGGGTGAGCCCGTCGGCGGTGAGCACGTCGTGCAGCCGTTCGGCGACGCGGCAGCAGTCGACGACGGTCGCGCCGGGCCCGGGGTCGAGGTCGAACACGAGCCGGTCGGGCGTGCTCCGCTCGTCGGCGGCGTCGACCGTCCACTGGTGGACGTGCAGTTCGAGCGCGGCGAGGTTGGCCGCCCAGACCAGCTCGGGCAGGTCGTTGATCAGCGGGTAGGCGACGACCTCGGAGTCCTTCCCGCGGCCGCCGACGGCGAGGCGGGCGGTGCGGACCCAGTCGGGCGCGTGACGCGAGACGTCCTTCTCGAAGAACGAGCCGCCGGCGACGCCGTCGGGGAACCGCACGAAGGTCATGGCCCGGTCGCGGATGTGCGGCAGCAGCACCGGCGCGACGCGCGTGTAGTAGTCGAGCACTTCACCCTTGGTGAAGCCGTGGCGCGGGTAGAGGACCTTCTCGAGGTTCGAGAGCGTCAGCTGCCGCTCGCCCACCCGCACCGTGATCCGGCTCCCCGCCACGCCGCCGACGATATCACCCATGGTTATGATGCACTCGTATCATCAAAACAGGAGGGGGACATCGTGAAGTTCGACGTGCTGCAGATCGTGGGGGCTGTTCTGACGGTCCTGGGGGCCCAGGGCGCGATCCGGCTGCTGGTGGACCACGGCAACACCGGCCTGCTGAGCTGGCTGGGCGCGGGCTTCGCCGGGACGCTGACCGGCTACCTGGTGGTCACGGCGGCGGGGATCGTGCTGGCCGGCTGGGCGCACGACCGGGCCAAGGCGCTGGGACGGCGGAAGCAGGGCTAAGCGCCGGGCTCGCCGGTGAGGGCCCGGTACACCGGCCGGAGCAGCTCGGCGACGTCTTCGCCGCCCGCCGTGAGCGCGAACGGCGGGGCCTGGTCCACCAGCGCGTCGGACGATGTCCGCGGCCCGTGCAGCGGCGCCGCACCGCCCAGGCCCGGGGCCTCGCCGCTGTCGAAGAAGGTGTCCATGACGTCGGTCAAGGCCGGCGACCGGTCGTCGGGATCGCGCGGCTCGGCGGAGATGAGCCGGTTCTTCAGCTCCTCGAGCAGCGCCTCGCGGTCCCGGCCGCGCAACGCGAGGATGGTGAACGGATCCTCGGCGACCCGCGCCACGAGCGCGGAGAACACCGCGTTCAGGTGACCGCACGGCACCTCGGCGGCCGGGCACGTGCAGTCCAGCGACACCTCCCGCGCCGACGACGGGAACAACGGCAGCCGGACCGCTTTGAAGATCTCTTCGACGTCGCGGGGCACCTCGCCGCGGAGCAGCAGGACCGTCGCCGACGCCTTGGCGGCGAGGGCGTGGGTGATCGCCGCCCAGTCGGTTTTCCCGAACGCCGTAAGCCCGATCCGCACCTGCTGGGGACGGTCGTCCTGCACCTCGGCGTCGACGCGTCCCGGGCCGACTGCCAAGGACACGACACGCCCCTGGCCGGGTGCAGGCAGGAGGATGCCCATCGCCGTCAACGCCCGGAGGAAGCGGGTCGACCACCACGGGAGCGGCTCAGTCATCGACCGCCTCCTCCCCCAGGGTCAGCACCCCGCGCAGCGCGTCCGTGGACAGTTCGGTGAGCCAGCTTTCGCCTTCGCCGACGACCATCCCCGCGAGCGCGCGCTTCCTGGTGATCAGGGTTTCGATGCGTTCCTCGATGGTGCCCGGGCAGACGAACTTCCGGACCTGGACGTTCCGCCGTTGCCCGATCCGGAACGCCCGGTCGGTGGCCTGGTTCTCCACGGCCGGGTTCCACCAGCGGTCCAGGTGCAGGACCTGGCCGGCGGCGGTCAGCGTGAGCCCGGATCCGCCGGCTTTGAGCGAAAGCAACAGGATCCGCGGCCCGTCGCCGGCCTGGAAGCGGTCCACGATGGCGTCCCGCGCCCCCTTTGCCAGGCCACCGTGCAAAAACGCGACCTCGGTGCCGAGCCGGTCCGACAGGTGCGGCACGAGCATGTGGCCGAACTCGGTGTACTGCGTGAAGCACAGCACCCGGTCGCCCGACGCCAGGATTTCCGCCAGGATCTCTTCGAGCCGGCTGACCTTGCCGGAGCGCTGCCCGATCGGGGAGCCGTCGTGCAGCAGGTGCGCGGGGTGGTTGCAGACCTGCTTGAGCTTCGTGATCGCGGCGAGGATGTTGCCGCGGCGCTTGATGCCTTGGCTGTTCTCGATCTTCTTCATCATCTCGTCGACGATCGCGCTGTACAACGTGCCCTGCTCGCGGGTGAGCCGGTATTCCTGCCGGATTTCGAGCTTTTCCGGCAGTTCCGGGACGATCGCGGGGTCGGTCTTCACCCGGCGCAGCAGGTACGGCTGGGTGAGCCGGCGCAGCTCGGCGGCCGCGGCGGTGTCGCCACTGCGCTCGATCGGGGCCGCGAACCGTTGGCGGAACTCGAACCTGGTGCCGAGCAGCCCGGGGTTGAGCAGGTCCAGCACCGACCACAGGTCCGCCAGCCGGTTCTCCACCGGGGTGCCGGTCAGCGCGAGCCGGTGCCCGGCTCCGAACCGCCGCACCGCCTTGGCCGTCGCGGTGTCGGCGTTCTTGATGGCGTGCGCTTCGTCGAGCACCAGGCGTCGCCACGCGAACGTCTCGAGCTCGTCGGCGTCGCGGGCGGCGGTGGCGTAGGTCGTGACGACGAGGTCGGCCGCGGCGACCCGCTCGGCGAGCGCGTCCCCGTGCGCGCGGGCGCTGCCGTGGTGGGCGTGGACCCGCAGGCCCGGGGCGAAGGTCGCCGCCTCCCGCTGCCACATGCCGACCAGCGACATCGGGCAGAGCACCAACGTCGGGCCGCGATCGCCGTCCGCCCGCTCGAGGGCCTCGAGCGCCAGCGTCTGGACGGTCTTGCCGAGGCCCATGTCGTCGGCCAGGCACGCGCCGAGCCCGAGCGCCGCCATGAACGCCAGCCACGCGACGCCCCGCTGCTGGTACGGGCGCAGCGTGGCGCGGAACGACGGCGGCAGCTCGACCGGCCGCAGCGTCCGGTGGACCCGCTCGGCCAGGACGTCCCCGACCCAGCCGTCGGCGCTGACGTCGGTGACCGGGAGCGGCGTCTCCCGCGTGAGGTGGACGAGTTCCAGCAGCTCGGCCGCGGTCGGGCGCTGAGCCTGCCGGTGCGGGTCGCGGCGGAGGAACTCGAGACCGGCGCGCAGCCCGTCGGCGTCGACGCTGACCCACCTGCCCCGCAGCCGGACCAGCGGTGTCTTCGCCGCGACGAGCTTGGCGAGCTCTTCTTCGCCGATCTCGTCGTCGCCCACCGCGATCGCCCAGCGGAACCCGCCCAGCTCGTCGCGGCCCACCCGGCTGCGGGCGACGACCTGTTCGGAGGGGGCGCTGCGGACGGACAGGCGCAGCCCGAGCCGGCGCCGGCCGTCCCAGGTGGCCGGGAGCTGCGCTTCGAACCCGGCCTCGATCAGCCGGGTCGCGCCCGAGGTGAGGAAGTGTTCGGCTTCCTCGACGGACAGGTCGTATTCGGACGGCTGGGTCCGGCGCAGCGCCGGCGCGAGCATCGGTTCCACCAGCGCGGCCCGGCCCAGTTCGGCGGTGAGCAGCCCCCTCGGGTCCCGGACCAGGCCGTTCGCCTCGCCCGACCAGATCTGCCCGGCCGACAGCAGCAGGCTCGGATCGGCCGTCGCGCGCAGGAGGAACTGCAGCTGCCACTTGGTGCCGTCGCCGGTCTGGTCGTCGGGATCGTCCGCGTCCGCCGGACGCAGGGTGCGGACTTCGGCGAGCCGGAAGCACGCCCGGCCGTCGACGACGTCGGTGTCGGCGACCTCGTCCCACTTCGCGACGGCGTCGGCCAGGACGCGCAGCTCGTCCAGCGGCAGCTCGACGCGGGGAAGGCCGCCCTGCAGGGCGGCCAGCCACACCCCCGCCGCGCCCCGGCCTCCGCTCAGGTCGACGGGCGGGTCCGCGCGGGCCAGCCGGTCGCGGACCGCCGCGTCGACCAGGGCGTGCAGGGCGTCGGTGACGAGCGCGCGCGGCGAGGCCCCGGTGAGCGGCGCGATCTGCTCGGCCCGCCCGACCGGCGGCATGGCCGCGACGAGTGCGTCGAAGGCGGCGAAGTCCACGCCTTGGAGCACCGGCCGCCACCGGGCCTCCGCGGCGTCGCCCCGGCGGACCAGCGTCGGCAGCACCCGCCCGCGCCGCACCAGATCCGCGGCCAGGTGGGCCACCGCCCGCAGGTAGGTGACCGAGGAGCCGTAGGTGGCCGAGTCGTCGAGGTCGTCCAGCTCGGTCGCGTCCACGATCAACGCCGGCACCGACCACGGCCGCAACGAGGGCGCACGCCGGTTGGCGCCCGCCGTCGACTCGGAGGACGCGAGTGGCCGGTTCGCTCGCGACGGCAGCAACAAGGTCGCCGACGTGGGCTTACCGGGATGCAGAGCGGTCAGCTGCGCACTGGAGACCGCGAACGGATGCGGAAGCGCGAGGTGCGCCGAACGGCTCGACGTGCCGGCCGGGCGTCGGTCGCGCTCCGCCCAGAGCAGCAGACCCCGGCCCGGCGACCACAGGGCGTGCACCGAGGGCAAGGTCTGGGGCTCCTTCGTCCGGTCAGGGTTCCCCGCAGATCGTCGCACGATGGCGCGGTTCGGCCACGGCGGGTCGATCCCGTTGGGTACGGTCTTGGCCGGATGCGGGTTCCGGCTGAACGGGCTGTCGATCCCGGCCGGCTTCGTTCGACGCGTAGCCGAAGGGGCCCGCAGGGGGCACGACCACCGGACACCGAGGACGTTCCATGACCGAACTGACCACCGACCACGCCCGGCAGGCGATCGTCGATCACACGCGACGGTTGGCGGAAGCAGCAGCCGAAGCCGGACCCGGCGCCGCCGTGCCGGCCACCCCGGGGTGGACCGTCACCGACCTGGTCCGGCACGTGGGCCAGACCCAGCACTGGGTCGCGGAGATCATCGAGCGCCGCATCACCGACCCCGCGCAGCTGCCGACGGAGCTGGCCGTACTCCCCTCCGATGCCCGCGAGTGGCCGGCGTGGCTGGCCGAGTCCGCGCAGCGGGTCGCGAGCGCGTGCTCCGATTCCGCGCTCGACGCGCCGGTGTTCAACGCCGCGGGCGACGAGCGGTCCGGGACGCGGTTCTGGATGTCCAGCATGCTCAACGAGGCGGTCGTCCACGGCTCCGACGCGGCCGGCGCCGCGGGCCGCCCGGCCGACATCGACGCCGGCGTCGCGGCCGCGCTCATCGGCAACCACCTCACGATGCTGACCTCCCCCACGTGGGAGGCGCGGCGGCCCGAGTCCGCCCACGCCCTCCGGGGCACCGGGCAGACCCTGCTGTGGCAGGCGACCGACACCGCGGACGCCTGGTTCGTCGAGCGGCGCCCGGACGGGGCGACGTGGCAGCCGGGAACCGGGCCGGCCGACGTGACGGTGACCGGCCCGGCGCGATCGCTGCTGCTGGTCTTGACCCGCCGGCTCCCCTTGGCCGACCGCGAAGCCGGCATCAGCGTCGACGGCGACACCGGCCTCGCCCAGCACTGGCTGGACAACACCGCGCACGCCGCCGGCTGACCGGCTCAAGCGGGGCGGGCAAGCCGGCCGAGCGCCGCTCAAGCTGGCCAGGCGCCAATCAGGCCGGCCGCGCCGTTCAAGCCGGCCGGGCGCCGCTCAAGCTGGCCGCGCGCCGCTCAAGCCAGCCAGGCGCCCCTCAAGCCGACCGGCGCCACTCAAGCCGACCGGGCGGCGGGGCGAAGGCCGTCCATCAGGAGGTCCAGCAGCCGGCCGGCCTTGGCTTCCTGCCCGGGCCGGGGCGCCACGGTGAAGATGCCGATGAGGGACGCGGCGATGTCTTCGGCGCTGACGTCGGAACGCAGGTCGCCCGCCGCGTGGCCGGCGTCGAGGATCGTGGTTATGGCCGCCAGCAGCTCGCCGCGGGTATCGGCGTGGGCGATCTCGCCCGACTCGATCATCGCGAGCAGCGTGTCGAGCATGCCGTTCTTGGTCGCGATCCAGTCGCCGAACAAGTCCATCCAGCGCCGCATCGCCGCGGCCGGGGCCAGGTGGCCGAGCAGCTCGCGGGCGCCGGTCGTCAGCCGCCCGACCTGGTCGCGGTAGACCGCGTCGACCAGCGACTCCCGGGTCGGGAAGTGCCGGTAGAGCGTCGCGATGCCGACCCCGGCCTCACGGGCGATCGCCCGCATCGACGGCTCGCCGTCCGCCGCCACGAACACGCGGGTCGCCACCGCCAGCAGCTGGTCGCGGTTGCGGGCCGCGTCCGCCCGCGGCGCCCGCGTCTCCGGCTCAGTCAAAACGGATCACGCTCCGGTTGTGTTAGGGTCGATCAGGTAAACGGAGCATAGTCCGTTTCGATGCGTTCCGGAGGAGACAGGCGTTCATGCAGGAAGACAAGAGCAGGGCGGTCCGGCTCGACTCGTTCGGCGGCCCCGAGGTCCTGGACGTCCAGGAGGTTCCGGCGCCCCAAGCCGGCCCGGGCCAGGTCCGGGTGCGGGTCACCGCGGCCGGCCTGAACCCGATGGACTGGATCATGACCACCGACGCGGACACGGCCGCCCGGTTCGGCTTGAGCCTGCCGGCGGGGTTCGGGACCGACTTCGCGGGAGTCGTCGACCAGGTCGGTGCCGGGGTGACCGGCTTCGCCCCCGGCGACCGGGTGTTCGGGGCCGCCCTGTCCCGCGCGGTCGCCGACTTCGTGGTGGTCGACGCGAGCGGGGAGACCGCGGCGAACGAGGTCCACCACACCCCTGACGGCGTCGACGACCGCACCGCCGCCACCCTCGCGATCGCCGGCCGCACGGCGTCCGCCGCCCTCGCCGTGGTCGCCCCCGGCCCGGACGACACCGTGCTGATCGGCGGCGCGGCGGGCGGGGTCGGGGTGTTCGCCGTCCAGCTGGCCCGGATCGCGGGAGCACGCGTGATCGGGACGGGATCGGCGAGCTCGGCCGGTTTCCTGCGCGATCTCGGCGCCGAACCGGTCGGCTACGGCGACGGCCTGGCCGAGCGGGTCCGAGCCCTCGCACCCGGCGGCGTCACCGCCGCCATGGACTTGTTCGGCACGCAGACGGTGGACGCGGCCAGGGAACTCGGCGTCCCGGACGACCGCATCTGCACGATCGCCGCGCAGGTCGACGGAGTGCCGGGCGCCAACGGCGCGAACGCGCCTTCCGGTTCCCTGGCGGAGATCGCCCGCCTGGTCGCGGCCGGCCGGCTCCGGGTGCCCATCGCGGCGAGCTTCCCGATCGAGCAGATCCGCCGCGCGGCCGAGCTCCAGTCCGGCCGGCACGTCCACGGCAAGGTCGTCATCGACCTCTAGCGCAACGCCGTCACGACGACGCTCAGGTTGTCGCCGACGGGGGTGGCTCGGCGACGCCGTCGGCGGCTGCGAGCCCGAGAGCGGCGAGCAGCAACGCGCAGTCGTCGGCGTCCTTCGCCGCCGAAGCCACCAGCCGGGCGCCGTGGTAGCGCTGGTCGCGGGTGAGCTCGACGGGATCCGAGCCGGGCTCCTCGGGTCGTGCCGGGGCGCGCCTCATCGGTGCCCCCGGGAAGTCGCAGTGGCCATCGGTCCTCCCCCGGTGCCGGACTCCGCAGTGTATGCCCGAACGGGGCGGCGCGGGTTTTTCACGCCGGGACCACCCGCCTGGACGACTACTTCGGCTGCCGGCGGACCTACGCTGGGCAATTCCCGCCCCGGCCCCGGCGAGGGCCGTGGTACCCGGCAACGCCGCCGGGCGAACGTCTGCCGTGGAGCGCGAACCACCGCGCCGAACCGAGGAGATGCGCCCGATGACCGAGCCGGCACTGCGAGAGATCGACCGAATCGGCGAAGAACTGGACGCCGTCCGCCGGCGCGTGGTCGCCGACCTCGGCGTGGCCGACGCCGAGTACATCCGGAAAGTCGTTGCGGCCCAACGATTATGCGAGGTTTCGGGCCGGGTGCTGCTGTTCGCCGGCTGGTTCCCGCCCGCCTGGCTCGGCGGGGTCGCCGCGCTCGCGGTGTCGAAGATCCTCGACAACATGGAGATCGGCCACAACGTCATGCACGGCCAGTACGACTGGATGAAGGACCCCGCGCTGAATTCGCGGACCTTCGAATGGGACATGGTGTGCCCGGGCGACCAATGGCGCCGCTCGCACAACTTCATGCACCACACCTACACCAACATCCTCGACAAGGACCGCGACGTCGGCTACGGCATCCTGCGGATCAGCGAGGACCAGCGGTGGCACCCGTACTACCTCGGCAACCCGCTGTACGCCGCGGCGCAGGCGGTGTTCTTCGAGTACGGCATCATGCTGCACGACCTGGAGGTGGACCGGATCGTGCAGGGCCGGCGGACCTGGGCCGACGTCCGGCCGCTGGTGGCCCCGATGCTGCGCAAGACCGCCCGGCAGGCGGCGAAGGACTACGTCGTCTTCCCGGTGCTCACCGGCCCGCTGGCGCCGCTGACGCTGACCGCGAACGCCGGCGCCAACCTGATCCGCAACCTCTGGGCGTTCGCGGTCATCTTCTGCGGTCACTTCCCCGACGGCACCGAAGTGTTCACCGAGCGGGAAAGCGAAGACGAAAGCCGCGGGAAGTGGTACCTGCGGCAGATGCTCGGTTCGGCGAACATCACCGGAAGCCCGTTGTTCCACCTGCTGTCGGGAAATCTCAGCCACCAGATCGAGCACCACCTGTTCCCGGATCTGCCTTCGCGCCGCTACCCGCAGATCGCCGCGGAAGTGCGCGAAATCTGCGAACGGCACCACCTGCCGTACAACACGGGGAGCCTGTCCCACCAGCTCGGCTCGGTTTTCCGGAAGATCTTCCGGCTGGCTTTGCCCCGGGCACGCGGTGACCTCGCGCGGTAGGGTGCGGGAAACGCACCCGCGGTGGCGGAGCTGATCCGGACCTCGTCTTTTCCGAGTCGGTGTGGTGTGCAGACACCGGCTCGGAGGAGAACGAATGCGGCCGATCGCCCGTGGCTGAAATCGACGTACTGCGGGCCGGCGTGCTGGCCGCGCTCGCCGGCGGGCGACCCGGCAGCGGCGTCGACGTGGTCGGCCGGGTGTGCCGTGCGTGCGTGCGGCTGCTCCCGGTGGACGGCGCCGCGGTGTCGGTGATGGCCGACGCCGGCCACCGGGAGGCCGTCTACTGCAGTGACGCCGTGAGCGCGGCGCTGGCCGAACTGCAGTTCGCCCTCGGGGAAGGGCCGTGTTTCGAGGCGTACACCCACGGCGGCCCGGTACTGGTCCCGGATCTCGGCGCCGGGCTGCCCACCGCCTGGCCGGTGTTCGCCGCGCAGGCCGCCGAGTACCCGGTGGCCGCGTTGTTCACCTTCCCGCTGCAGATCGGGGTCGTGCGGGTGGCGACCCTGGACACCTACCGGGCGACCCCGGGTTCCCTGGCCGGCGCCGAGCTCGCGACCGCCCTGCAGGTCGCGGACCTCGCCGCGCTGGCCCTGTCCGGGCTGCTCGGCGGGGACCGCTGGCTCGACGGGGACGGGCGGTGGATGGAGGGGGCCGGGATGCGGCACCGGGAGGTGCACCAGGCCACCGGGATGCTCATCGCGCACCTCGACCTGCCGGCCGCGGAGGCGCTGGCCCGGATGCGCGCCTACGCGTTCGGGCACGGCCGCCCGCTGCGGGACGTCGCCGCCGACATCGTCGCCGGCCGGCTCGAAGTGGACCGGGAGGCCTGGTGAGGACCACCATGAAGCCATCGGACGAGCGACCGGGAGATGGTGGGCATGGCCGACCGTGAACGACAGGTGACCCGGACGTTCGTCGCGTTGGCCGACACCCTCGTCGACGACTTCGACGTCGCCGACCTCCTGCACACACTGGTGCGGCGCTGCGTGGACCTGCTCGACGTCGCCGCGGCCGGCCTGACGCTGGTCGACGAGCGCGGGAGCCTGCAGGTGCTCGCCTCCTCCACCGAGCAGGCCCGTCTGCTGGAGCTCTTCCAGCTCGGCATCGACGAGGGTCCGTGCGTCGAGTGCTTCGAGGCCCGGACCCCGGTCCTGGTCGCCGACGTCGCCGCGCAGGCCGCGCGGTGGCCGCGGTTCGCGGCGGAGGCCGCCCGCCAGGGGTTCGCGTCGGTGCACGCGCTGCCGATGCGGTTGCGCAAGCAGATCGTCGGCGCGCTGAACCTGTTCGGCACCAAGCCCGGCGAGCTCGGAGCCGACGACGTCGACCTGGCGCAGGGCCTGGCCGACACGGCGACGATCGGCATTCTCCAGGAGCGGGCGATCCGGCGCGGGGAGACGTTGTCCGAGCAGCTGCAGACGGCTTTGAACAGCCGGGTGACGATCGAGCAGGCGAAGGGTGTCCTCGCCGTGACCGGCCGCCTCAGCATGGACGACGCTTTCACCGCGTTGCGCGGCTACGCCCGCGGCCACAACCTGCTGCTCGGCGAGGTCGCCCGCGGGCTCGCGGAGCGGAGGCTCGATCCCGCGCTCGTGCTGGCCCGGCAGGACGGCCGGACGTGACCGGGGTCATCGCCGGGTGGTGAGGTACGGCCTCGGGTCGAAGCTCTCCTCGGATCGGGTTGCGACAAGCCAGGGTGACATGAGTCGTCGTTGATCGTTTCCGCGGCGCGACGCCGATTCTCCGACGATTCCGTTAATCGCCGCAACCTACCGCAAACGATTCCATCACGGAATGGCTAAAGCGAACTTTGTCAACGTTGACAAAGAATGTCGTCCGGACATTTCCGTGTCATAGCGCGGCATTGCGCGAGTCAGTAGCATCTGCCGCGCCGACGGAAAGGAAACGGAATGCGCACAACCATCAAGTCGCTCGCCGTGCTGGCCGCCGCTGCCGCGCTTCCCCTGACGATGACCGGGACGGCGTGGGCCGATATTCCCTTCGACCAGCCGGTCAACGGGCGCGCCACCTACTACGACGACGCCGGCTTCGGTGCCTGCGGCACGCAGATCGACGCCGCGAACCAGATGCTCGTCGCCGCGCCCGCCGCGTACTGGACCACCGCCAACCCGAACAACGATCCGCTGTGCCAAGGTGTTTCCATCCGGGTCTCCTACAACGGCCGGACCATCACCGTGCCCGTGGTCGACAAGTGCCCGAGCTGCGACAGCGCGCACATCGACCTCAGCGCACCGGCCTTCGCCCAGCTGGCCGACCCCGGCCTGGGCAACATCCCGGTGACCTGGACGTTCGTGCGCTCATGACGTCCACTGCCGGTGCCAAGATGTCCAAGCGGTTCTTCGCCGTCGTCGCCGTCCTCGTGACGGCGATGAGCGTGAGCTCACCAGCGACTCCGGCCGCCGCGGCGGCCGACCACACCGTCACGTTCGTGAACCACTCCGGCCAGACCCTCTGGGTGGGCAGCACGGTCAACGCCGACCAGTCGGTCAATTTCGCGAACCTGCCGACCCTGGCGGACGGGCAATCGGCGACCGTCACGATCCCCGAAACGTCGGCACCCGGCCACTGGCGGGGCAAGTTCTTCGGCCGCCAAGGCTGCACCGGCACGTCCGGCGGGGACTTCCACTGCCTGGTGGGCGACTGCGGCGCCTACGCCGACCACTGCGCGACCGGCGAACAGCCGGCCAGCCTGGCCGAGTTCAACTTCGACACCGCCGACGGCCTCGCCCCGTGGTACGACGTCAGCTACGTCAACGCGTTCTCCGTCCCGATCACGATCGAGCCCGTCAACCCGGCGGTGCCGCCCGGTTCGACGTCGTGCGGCACGGCCGGCTGCCCGGACGACCTGCTGCCCTACTGCCCGGCCGAAGACCGCCAGTACTCCCCCGGCGGCACGCTGATCAACTGCGTCAACCCGAACCGCGACGCGCCCACGAGCTACAGCGACGCGATCAAGTCGCACTGCCCGAAGGCGTACGCGTGGTCCAAACAGGACACCGAACCGGGCAACCAGACGATGTACCAGTGCGCCTCCTGCACCGGCTTCACCATCACCTTCCACCGTTAAACGACACCGCTGGAAACGACCCGCTCGACGAACCGCTCGGCGATTTCGCGCAGTTTCACGTTCTCCCGCTGCGACTGCTCGACGAGGAGCGCGAAAGCGTCCTCCGCGTCGATCTGGCGGATCGCCATCAGCATGCCCTTGGCCTGGTCGATGACCGCGCGGGAGGTCAGGGCGGTCCGCAGGTGATCGGCCGTCTCGCGGGCGCGCACGTACCGGTGGTAGACGCGGAAGATCGCTTCCACCGCGGTCGTGTACAGCTCGAGCAGCTGGGCTTCGATCTCCTCGAAGCCGTCGTCCTGCCGCCCGTAGCAGTTCACCGCGCCCGTGTACTCGTCGTCCGCCACCAGCGGTGCCGCGAGGAAGCTGCCGAAGCCGGCGTCCGCGGCCCCGCTCGCGAACGCCGGCCAGCGCTCCACCGCGTCGGCGATCGAGGTGCGGACGATCTTCCCGCTGCGGACGGCCTCCAGGCACGGGCCGTCGCCAAGGCGGTACTGGTCCGCGTCCAGCTCGCTCACGACGGCGGAGGTCGCGCACGCCGTGTGCGGCTCGTCCGCGCGCACCAGCGTGACCGACGCTTCGGCGACGCCCGGCACGGCGTGGCGCACCTGCAGGCACACGTGCCGCAGCAGGATCCGGAAGTCGTCCTCCTGCCGCAGGACCGCGGTGAGGGCCTCGAGAGACCCGGTGACGTCGTCGAGCAGCGGCGAAACGGTCGCGGTGGGCTCCGGCAGTTCCATGTCCTCTCCTCCCGCTGGTGCCGAACCGCCCGGGTACCCACTTCACGCCCGGCCATGTGCAGGTTTGACCGCGGCCTCCCTTTGGTATTCAGCGGCCATGGCGACGGAGAAGGCGGGCGAGCTGCCGCTGGACGGCGAGCTGGCGGCGGTCGCCGCGCGGATGTCGGGGCTGCTGCTGTCGCGGGAGACCGTCGATTCGGTGCTGGAGCTGGTCGTCACGCTCGCGGGGAAGACGATCTCCACCGCGGCCGGCGCCGGGGTGACGCTCATCGACGACGGCGGCCCCGCGACCACCAGTGCGTCGAGCCCGCTCGTGCGCGACGCCGACACCCTGCAGTACCGGCTCGGTGAAGGCCCCTGCCTGACCGCGCTCGCGGAGGGCGCGCCGATGCGGATCGACGACGTGACCACCGAACGACGCTGGCCGCGGTGGTGCGCCGCGATCACCGGCACGGGGCTGCGCTCGGTGCTCACGACCCCGCTCCTCACCGAGGACGGCTGCCAGGGCGCCATCAAGATCTACTCGACGAGCGCGGGCGCGTTCGGCCACGCCGAAGAGCTGACGCTGGCGTCGTTCGCCGCCCGCGCCGCGCCGCTGCTCGCCAACGCCCGCGCCTACGAGCGGGCGAGCCGGTTCAGCGAGCGGTTCAAGGACACCCTCCGCGACCGCGACCTGATCACCATGGCGAAGGGGTACCTCATGGGCCGCGACGGCCTCGACGAGGACACCGCGTTCGACCGCCTGCTGTCACTGGCCCGCGCGGACGGCCTCAGCCCGCCCGAGGCCGCCACCGCGCTGCTCCCGCCCGCGCCGCGGGGACGGTGAGCCGCCGATGCGCTTCCTGCCCGAGGAGGAACAGCAACGCCTCCTCGCCGCCTGCTTCGCCCGCAGTGCCCTGACCCAGGAACAGCTGTGGATGCGCTACTTCGCGCTCGGCGGCAGCCAGAGCCTGCTGGAGCTGGACGCCTACGTCAACGGCTTGACCACGCTCCCCCGCGTCGACCGCGACATGCTCGCCCACGCCGTCAACGAGCGGCTCGACGAGCTGGCCGGGCCGCCGCGCGCGCCCTACAGCCATTCGGTCCGCGACGGCAAGCCGCTGCACGGGCCCTTGAAGGCGCTCGTCGACCTCCTCGAAGGCGCCCACCGCGCACCGCCCGAGCGGCTGCCCGCGGTCGTCGCCGCGGCGGGCCGCGCGCTCGACCTGCGGATCGGCGTCTACCTCGCCGACTACGACCAGCGGACGCTCGTGCGCGCGGACACGGCCGCGGAACTCGACATCGAAACCACCGTCGCCGGCGACGTCTTCCGCCGCGCGGGGACCGCGGTGACCTGGGACGCGCCCGGCCCCACGTTGTGGACGGTGCTGCTCGACGGCGTCGAGCGGCTCGGCGTGCTGGAGATCGTCCCCACCGACGGCGCCGACCCCGACGACCCCGCCCTGCGGGAGCAGTGCCGGTGGCTGAGCACGCTGCTCGGGCACCTGGTGACCGTCACGACCCAGTACGGCGACGGTCTCGACGCACGGCGCCGGCGGCGGCACCGCGGGTCCCCCGCCGAGCTGCTGTGGCAGAGCCTGCCGCCGCTCACCGGCGCGACCGAGAGCGTGGTCGTCGGCGCGAGCGTCCAGCCGGCGTACGACCTGTGCGGGGTGGTGTTCGACTACGCGCTCTCGGAACGGCGGGCCCGGCTGGCGATGTTCGACGCGGGCCCGCGCACGGGCGAGGCGAGCTACGGGGTGGTGAACGCGCTGGCGGCCTACCGCGCGGCCCGGCGCGACGGGGCTTCGCTGGCGGAGCAGTACGCGGCGGTCGGCCGGGAGCTCGCGGACTCCGGCGCGGTCGTCACGGGGGTGCTCGCGGAGCTGGACCTGGTGACCGGCGAGCTGCGCTGGCTCGACGCCGGGCACCCGCCCCCGCTGATCGTCCGCGGTGACGCCGTGCTGCCGGAAACGGAGGCCGCGGCGACCGGGTTCGGCCGCCCACCGCGGGCCACGGAGGTGCGGCTCCGGCCCGGGGACGTGGTCGCGCTGTATTCGCACGGCCTGGCGGGGGCGCCGGATCGCGCGGGGAAGTCGTTCGGACGGGAGCGGACGGCCGGGTTCCTGACCGGCGGCTCGCTGCCACCGGAGGCCGCGCGCTTGCTAACCCAGGCGGTCGTCACGCACGCCGGCGGCGAGCTGCTCTCCGACGCGGGGGTCGTGGTGGCCCGCTGGCTCCCGCGCTGAGCGAGCCGCTCAGCCGACGGCGTGGCCGAACCGCGCTCGCGCCGCCGCCCGGGCCGGAAACGAGCGCCCGGCGCGCGCTGAGCGAGCCGCTCAGCCGACCGCGTGGCCCACCGCCAGCAGTTCGCGCAGCGCGTCCGACAGCGAGGCGAACATCGGGACCACCTCCGCCAGCCCCGTGATGCGGAACAGCCGGGCCAGCGTGCGGCTGTTGGCCACCACCCCGAACCGGCCGCCCTCGGTGCCCGCCAGCTGGGCGGCCGCCGCCAGGGCCCGGGCGCCCGCCAGGCCGAGGAACGCCACCTGCGTGAGGTCGACCACCGTCGTCCCCGGTGGGGACGCCGCCAGCTCGCGCTCCAGGATCGGCAGGGTCAGGGCGTCGATCTCGCCGGCGAACGTCAGCACCAGCAGACCGGGGCGGTACTCCGTCCGGCGCACCGTGAGCGGCGCGGACCGGGTCGGAACCGGGGACGTGGGGGACACGGGTTCGGCAGGCCTTCCGGGGTGATCAAGGACGGGGTCTTGATACCCAAACCGCCGGAACGGAAACGCCCTATTCCGCGGTGAACGCCGACCAGAGCCGCTCGGCCGCGTGCCGGGCCGGTTCGCCGGGCCGGATCTCCGGGACGCCGTCGAGCCGGGGCGCGTGCGCGCCGCCGACGTGCTCGACCAGCGCGACGGCCAGCTCGCGGACCTTCACGTTGAACTCCTGGCTGGCCCGGCGCAGCGTCTGCCAGGCCTCGTCCGGGGAGCACCGCCGGACCGCCATGACCACGCCCTTCGCCTGCTCGATCGCGGCGCGCGAGGCCAGCAGGTCCAGCGTCTGGTCCGGGTCGCCCGCGATGGCGGTCTCCGCGACCACCAGGGTCATCTCGGTGAGCTTTTCGTACCGCCGCAGGACGCTCAGCACGCCGGCGCCGGGCGGCCGGTCGAACACCGCCGACAGCACGAACGCGCCGGTGTCCTCCCAAAGTCCGGGCAGGGCGGCCGCGCCGCGGACCTCGGCGAACTCCGGACAACCGGCGGCCCGGCCGAGCCCCGGCCAACGGTCGTCGGCGAAGAGGTCGTCGGTGGTCACCGGCTCCCCCGTGGCGGCCGCGACGGCGACCGGCCCGCCGTGCGCCAGCGAGACGGGCAGCAGAGCGGCGGCGACACCCGCGACCGCCAGCACGCGCGGCGGCCGGCCGCCCCGGCCGACCGTGAGCCCGGCGCCCAGGCACCCCGGCAGCTCGCCGGTGATCCGCTCGAGCAGCGCGCCCAGCAGCTCGGTCAGCGGTCTCCACCGGTCGGCCGCGTTCACCAACGTCTCGGTCACCCGAACCCCGCTCTCACCCGTGTCCTCGTCGACCTTGATTACCCGAATACGCGGTGATCCACATCCGGACCGCGGACGAACCGGTACCGCCGTCCGGGCGAACGGCGGATCAGCTGGTGACGGCGAGCAGCCGCCCGGACGACCCGAACGTGCGGTTTATCCGCCGCCCGCGCCGGGGTAGCCGATCTTCGCCAACCGAGGAGGCCTCATGACCGACCGGCGGTACCGGTGATGTTCAGCGAAGTCGTGGTCGCCGGGCAGATCGCCCGCGACCTGGTGGTCGAAGTCCAGGACGCCCCCGGCGCCGACACGTCGGCGCCGGTCGGGCACCGCAAGGAGATGCTCGGCGGCAAAGGCGCCAACCAGGCCGTGGCGCTGAGCCAGCTCGGCGTGACCGTGTCGCTGGTCGGCGTCGTCGGCCGCGACCGCAGCGGCGACGCCCTGTGCGCGCAGGCCCGCGCCGACCGGATCGGCACGTCGCACGTGGTCCGCCGTCCGGACACCGAGACGGCCCTGCTCATCGACGTCGTCGACGCGCAGGGGCGGCGCCGCTACCTCGAGCACGTCCCGGACGGGACGCTGCTGACGGAGACCGACGTCATCGCCGCGTCCGCGCCGATCTCGGCCGCGGGCTCGCTGATCGTCCAGCTGCGGCAGCCGGCCCCGGCGGCGCTGCTGGCGGCGCGGCTCGCGCACACCGCGGGCACGCGCGTCGTGCTGGACGGCGCACCGCAGGACCTGACCGACGAGCTGCTCGCCCTGGCCGACGTCGTGCGCGCCGACGGCCGCGAAGCCGAGCTGCTCACCGGGCAGCCGGTGGACGACGTCGCGAGCGCGGCCCGCGCGGCGGCGGACCTGCGGGACCGCGGGCCGTCGCTGGTCGTGCTGGAGGTGGCCGGGCAGGGGAACCTGTTCGCGGGCCCGGCGGAGTCGTGGTTCGTGCCGCAAGTGGAGACCGAGGTCGTCGACCCGGCCGGCGCGGGCGACGCGCTGGTCGCGACGCTGACGGCGGCGCTCACCCGCCGCCGCCCGCTGGAGACGGCGGCGTGCCTGGCGGTGGCGGCGGCCGCGGCGACGACCGAACACGCGGGCGGGCGGCCGCACCTGTCCCACGCCGACCTCGACCGGCTGCGGCCGCGCGGTCTGGAGACCGTGCACGCCTGAGGGCTACAGGCCCGGCAGCTTCTGCTCGACGCCGAGCAGCGCCGCGAAGGGGTCGCTGTGCCCGGCCAGCCGCTTCGGGACGTCCCGGACCGTCCAGCGGTCCGGGGTGAGCCCGTCGTCGTCCAGCTCGGCCCACTCCAGCGGCACCGACACCGGCGCGCCCGGCCGCGGGCGCACGCTGTACGGCGCGACCAGCGTCTTGTTCAGCACGTTCTGCGTGTAGTCGAGCCGGGCGCGGCCCCGGCGCTTGTCCTTCGACCACGCCCAGCTCACCAGGTCCGGCAGCACCCGGCCGATCGTCTTCGACACGGTTTCCGCCCACGCGCGCGTCTGCTCGAACGTGCAGTGCGGCGCGATCGGCACCCACACCTGGATCCCGCGCTGCCCGGTCACCTTCGGCCGCCCGGTCAGGCCGAGGTGCTCCAGCGTCGTGCGGTGCAGCCGCGCCAGCTCCAGGACCTCGGCGAACGACGTCTCCGGGCCCGGGTCGATGTCGAACAGCACCCACGTCGGGTGGTCGACGTCATCGGCTCGCGACGTCCAGGCGTGCAGCTCCAGGGCGCCGTAGTTCGCGAGCCACGCCAGCGTCGCGACGCTGTCCGCCACGACGTACCGCTGGCTCTCCCCCGCCTCGGCGCGCTCGTTGCGCCACGTCGTCAGCCACTCGGGCGCGTGCTTCGGGACTTCCTTCTGCCAGAAGCCGGTTTCGGTGACGCCCTGCGGGAAGCGGTGCGTGTTGAGCGGCCGCCCCGCCAGGTACGGCAGCATGGCCGGCCCGGCGGTGACGTAGTAGCGGATCAGGTCCCGCTTGGTCACCGGCTCGCCGTCGCCGGCGGCCGGGAAGAGGATCTTGTCCAGGTTGGTCAGGGACAGCTCGCGGCCCGCGACCGACCACTTGCCCTTGGCACCGAGGTCGTCGAGGGCCGCCAGTTCGTCGTCGGTGGCGGCGGTGAACCCGACGGTCTCCTCGGCCTGCGCCGCGGGCCGGTCGCCGTGCCACAACGCGGCGTCCCAGCCCGCTTCGGCGTGCTCGTCCTCCTTGTGCAGGAGGAACCACTGGTCCTTCTCGCCGCGGTTCGTGCGGACCAGCACGAACCGGCCGGCCAGCTTCTCGCCGTCGAGGTCGAAGTGCAGCGTGCCGTCCTCGATCGCCTTCGCCGGGTCTTCGTCGACCGGCTGCCACACACCGCGGTCCCAGACGATCACGTCCCCGCCGCCGTATTCGCCGCGCGGGATCACGCCTTCGAATTCGGCGTACTCGATCGGGTGATCTTCGACGTGCACGGCCAGCCGGCGGGCCTTCGGGTCCAGCGTCGGGCCCTTCGGCACCGCCCAGCTGACCAGGACGCCGTCGAGCTCCAGGCGGAAGTCGTAGTGCAGGCGGCGGGCGCGGTGCCGCTGCACCACGAACCGGTGCCCGGCCGGCCCGCCCGCGGCCCCACCGGCCGGCTCGGCGGTCCGGCCGAAGTCACGCATCTCCTGGTAGCGCCGCAGTTTGCGGGCCGAGCCGGCTGCCATGCCGACGGGGTACCCACTCAGCCCGGTTCGAACGTCACCGCCCCAGCGCGCCGCGGATGAGGTCGCGCGCCCGGTCCATGATCGCCGCGGGCGGGCCCAGCAGCAGGTTCGCCGTCGCGCTCTCGACGCCGGGGTGCGGCCGGGTCGGTCCGACGGCTTCGGCCAGCTTGGCGGTCGCGGCCATGGCGCGCAGCCGCTCCGGCGGCCGGTGGGCACGCAGCAGCGGGAACTCCTCGCGCTCTTCGTGCTCGGCGTGCGCGAGGACGTCGTCGCGCAGCTGGAGGAGCAGCGTGTCGAACCCCTCGGCCTCGGGTCCCATCTTCTGCAGGGTGGTCAGCAGTTCCTTGGCGCGGTGCTCCTCGCCGAGCCGCGCGTCGACGACCGGTCCGGCGGCGGGCTCGAGGTCCCGGATCTCCGGGTGCACCACCAGTTCTTCCGCCGTCTCGTGCACGGCCAGCAGCCGCACGAGACCGGCGAACACCTCCCGGCGCCGGTCGCCCTCGGCGGTTTCCAGCGTGGTGAACAGGTCCCGGATTTCGCGGTGCTGCCGCTGCAGCAGGTCGATGACGTCTTCGTCGTGGTCGGGCACGGAAAGCCTCCTCGTCGATGGGTGGGAGGGGCTTTCCCCGTGCCGCGCGGGTTACTCGTGCCGGGTGCCCACCGTGAGCCACAGCACGCCGGCGGCGGTCAGCGCGATCCCCGCGAGCGTCCACCACGACCACCACGTGAAGAACGCGACGACCAGCCCGACGGCGAGCAGCACGCCCCCGCCGACGGAAGCGGTGTCGTCGCCGCCCGCGCGCGAAAACCCGCCGGCGACGGCCATCAGCCCATCCTCCCGTCGACGGCGGCGACGACGAGTGCCGCGCAGCGCGGCACCGTCAGGCCCCGCTCCCGGGCCATCGCCTTGAGGGCCGTCTGCGCGGCCGGACGGGACATGCCTTGCGCCGCAAGGACTTCCAGGGCCAAGCCGACGACGTCGGCGGCGGGCGGGGTGGCGGTTCGGACGGGCACGGGACGACCTCCGGCTCGGACGGCGGCAACGAACGCGACCGGATACCCCGCCGATCGCGGTTTCACACGGCCGATTCGACCCGCCCGGGTGAGGTCCGATCACCGAGCCGATCGTGACCACCCGGCCACATCCACGGCCGGATGGCTTTCGTGGCGACGGTTACGTGCCGCCGGAGGGGCGGGCCTACTTCTGGCCGGGTCGGGAGTCTCCGGCGAGCCACACCGCGGCGTCCGGCGGCAGCTCGCCGTCCTCGAGCGGCACGCTCGACAGCAGTACCCGGCCGGCGGGCAGCCCGACCGGCTCCGCCGACAGGTTCACCACGCACCCGAACCCCGGTTCCCGCGCGAAGGACAGCACGCCGGGAGCCGACGGCAGCCACGTCAGCGTCCCGTCCCCCAGCGCCGGGTTCGCCCGCCGCTCGGCCAGAGCCGCGCGGTAGAGGCCGAGCATGGACCCCGGGTCGGCCGCCTGCGCTTCGGCTGTCGCGGTGCGCCAGTGGGCCGGCTGCGGCAGCCACGTCCGCACCCCGTCGGGCGCGAAGCCGAACGGCGGCTCGGTGCCCGCCCACGGCAGCGGGACCCGGCAGCCGTCCCGGCCGCGACGCGTGTGCCCGGAGCGTTCCCACGTCGGGTCGGCGAGCACCTCGTCCGGGAGGTCTTCGACCTCCTCGAGGCCCAGCTCCTCGCCTTGGTACAGGTACGCGCCGCCGGGCAGGGCGAGCATCAGCAGCAGCGCCGCCCGGGCCCGCCGCCGGCCGCGCGCGAGGTCGCCGCCGGGCGCGAACCGCGTCACGTGCCGGACGACGTCGTGGTTGGACAGCACCCACGTCGCGGGCGCACCGACCGCGTGCAGCGCTTCCAGGGTCCGGTCGATCACCTCGCGCAGCGCAACCGCGTCCCAGGCGCAGCGCAGGTAGTCGAAGTTGAACGCGGTGTGCAGCTCGTCCGGGCGCACGTACCGGGCGAGGCGGTCCGGCCGGTCGACCCACGCCTCGGCGACGAACACGCGGTCCGGGCCGAACTCGCCGGCGATCTTCCGCCAGGCGCGGTAGATGTCGTGGACGCCGTCGAGGTCCCAGTGCGGGTGCGCGGCGCGGTCCGGCGGCCGCGCGATCTCCTCGTCGTCGGCGCCGAGGTCGGGGAAGGCCGGGTCCTTCAGCAGGCCGTGGGCGACGTCGATGCGGACGCCGTCGACGCCGCGGGCGAACCAGAACCGCAGCAGGTCCTCGAACTCGGCGCGGACCTCCGGGTTGTCCCAGTTGAGGTCGGGTTGCTCCGGGGCGAACAGGTGCAGGTACCACTCGCCGTCGGCCGCCCGGGTCCAGGCCGGGCCGCCGAAGACGCTGCGCCAGTCGGTGGGCGGCAGCTCGCCGTCGGCGCCGCGGCCGGGCCGGAAGTGGTAGCGGGCGCGTTCGGGCCCGCCGGCTTCGGCGGCGAGGGCCGCCCGGAACCAGGGGTGGCGGTCGGAGGTGTGGTTCGGGACGACGTCGATGAGCAGCCGCAGGCCGGCCCGGTGCGCTTCGGTGATCAGCGCCAGGACGTCGGAGTCGGTGCCGAAGAGCGGGTCGGGGGTCCGGTGGTCCTCGACGTCGTAGCCGCCGTCGACCATCGGCGAGCGGTACCACGGGGTGGTCCACACGGCGTCGACGCCGAGGTCGGCGAGGAAACCGAGGCGCGAGCGCAGGCCCGCGAGATCCCCGGTGCCGTCCCCGTCCGCGTCGGCGAAGCTGCGTACGTAGACCTCGTAGACGACGGCGTCGCGCCACCAGTTCGCGGAGTCCATGACACCCGAGTATCTACGCTGGGGGCGTGACCGACGCGTGGGAGTGGGATCCGTCCCTCTATTCGGGCAGTGCCGGGTACTACGCGCGGGGCCGTGCCGCGTATCCCCCGGAGCTCGCCGAGGCGTTCGTGGCGGAGGTGGGACTGGACGGGACCGGGCGCCTGCTCGACGTCGGCTGCGGGCCGGGGTCGCTGACGCTGCTGCTGGCCGGGTCGTTCGAGGAGGCGGTCGGGCTCGACGCCGACGAGGACATGCTCGCCGAAGCGCGGCGGCTCGCCCGGGACGCGAACTGCCGGTGGGTGCACCGGCGGGCGGAGGAGCTGCCGGCCGGGCTGGGGCGGTTCCGGCTGGTGACGTTCGCCCAGTCGTTCCACTGGTTCGACCGGGCGAAGGTCGCCGCGGCGGTGCGCGGGATGCTGGCGCCGGGCGGAGCCTGCGCCCACGTGCACGCGACGACGCACGAGGGTGTCGAGGGATCGGTGCCACGGCGGGAGATCGCCGAGCTGGTGCAGGCGTACCTCGGCTCGGTGCGTCGGGCCGGTCAAGGCACGTTGCCGGCGGGAACGCCGCGCGGCGAGACGGAGATCTACCGCGGCGCGGGGTTCCGCGGTCCGCGCCGGTTCACGGTGCCGGGGCGGGTGGTGACGCGGACGGTCGATGAGGTGGTGGCCGGGGTGTTTTCGCTGTCCAGCGCCGCGCCGCACCTGTTCGGTGCTCGCCGCGCGGAGTTCGAGGCCGGGCTGCGCGCGCTGCTGGAGCGGGCGAGCCCGGCCGGGGTGTTCACCGAGCGGCTCGGGGAGATCGCGGTCGACGTCTGGGAGCCGTGACCGCCCTCATCGGCTCACCAGGGGTTGTTGGTGAACTCGTCGTCCTCGGTTTCCGCCGCCCGCGACCGGCGCGCGCGGCGCGGGGCCTCGTCCCGGGCCGACGGCGGCGGGGCGGCCGACGGCGCGAACGGCGATGTCCCGCCGGGTTCGCCGCCGAACGCGTCCGTGTCGAACGCCGAGGGCGGTTCCGCGCCCTGGCGGTCCGTGCTCCAGCCCGACTTCGTCTTGCGCTGCGCCACTTCGCGCACGTGCTGGACGTACCGCTCGGCCGCCTGGACCTGCTTGGTCATGTACTCCTGCGACCGGGCCTTGATCTCCTCGCCCCGCTGCTCGCGCAGCGCGCGCCGCTCGGACTGTTCGCGCACCAGGCCGGCCAGCTCGGCCTTCATCGCGGCGATGTCGGTCATGGGTCCTCCTACCAGGTCCGGCGAGCGGACGGCGGGTCTTCGTCGTCGTTCAGGGAGCCGATGATCCGGCGGCCCGGCTCGCCGAGGTTGTCGAACACCGCGCCTTCGATCCGGTACGCGGGCGACCGCCGCTCGGTGTCGCCCCCGCCACCGCCGTGGGCACCGCCCATCGCCCCCATGCCCGGCATCCCGGACATCGACTGGCCGCCGGGCCCCGCCGACGCCCCGGCCGGGGCGAACGCGGCCGCGGGCTGCGGCTGCCCGATCCCGGCACCCGCGCCGGTGTGCGCGCCCCCGGACATCGGCGTCTCGCCGAGCCCGGCACCCGCGCCGCCGTGGTCGAGCCCGGCCGACGACAGCCCGGCGCCGCCGTGCGACCCGCCGCCGATCCCGGCCCCGACGCCGCCGCCGTGGTGCGCGCCGGAACCGCCGCCATCGTGTCCGCCCGCGCCGCTGTCGTGGTGCCCGCCCGCGCCGCCGCCATCGTGGCCGCCTGCGCCGCTGTCGTGGTGCGCGCCCGCGCCGCCACCGTCGTGGTGCGCGGAACCGGGGTCGTCGAGCGTGCCGCGGTGGGTGGGCAGGTCGTCGTCGAGCTTCTTGCCGGGGGTGTCGCCGAGGACGTCCGAGGGCTTGTCGTCCTCGCCGAGGGTGTAGGTCGTCGGGGTGCCGCTGCCGTCGTCGACGGTCACGACGGTCGGGCCGGCCGCGCCGTCCGGCCGCTCGGCGGTGATCTTGAGGCCGCCGTCCTCGATGTGGATCTTGCCGTCGGGGCCGGGGCAGTACGTGTCGTCCGTCCCTTGTGGACTGTGCCCGGCGGCGTCCTTGGACCAGTCGAGCTTGAAGTCCTTGACGGCGTCGGTCCCCTCGCCGACCTTGATGTCCATCTTCCCGTCGTGGTCGGGTTCGGTCATCTCGAAGGTCTTGTCGCCCTGCTTGACCTTCAGGGTGTCGGGGGTGTCGTCGCCGCCCTTGCCGTCGGCGTCGTTGCCGTGTTCGCCGAGCAGGCCGTCGGGCTTGCCGTCACCGTTCTTGTCGACGCCCAGCGGGTTGTCGGGCTTGCCGTCGCCGTTGTTGTCGGCGCCGGGTTCGTGGCCGGAGCCCGTGTCGCCGAGGCCGGCTCCGGTGCCCGGGTCCGTCTTGATCCCTTCGCCGCTGAACTCCTTCAGCGCGTCGGCCGCCTTCTGCTTCGCCTCTTCCGCGGCGTGCTCGGCCGCGGCCTTGCCGTCGTCGCCGGAGCCCGCACCGGACCCACCGCCCGAGCCGGAACCCGAGCCGCCCGAGCCCGAGCCGCCGCCCAAGCCTTCGCCGCCGCCGAGACCGCTGCCCCCGGCGCCGGAACCGGCGCCGGCACCGGACTCGGTCTGGATCCCCGGGCCGCTGAACTCCTTCAGCGCGTCGGCGGCCTTCTTCTTGGCCTCTTCGGCGGCCGCGGCCGCGGCGTCCTGACCACCGGACGACGGCGGCGGCACCGACGACGGCGAAGTGTGATCCGAGCCGGAACCGGAGCCGGAGCCCGAATCAGCGCCGGAGCCGGACCCCGAGCCGCCGCCCAGCCCTTCGCCGCCGCCGAGGCCGGAGCCCCCGCTCCCGCCGCCGTCGAACGAACCCAACGCTTCCGAGGCCTGCTTCTTGGCCGCTTCCGCGGCCTCCGCGGCCTGCTTCTTGGCCGCCTCCGCGGCGGCCTCCTGGTCGCCGCCCGACGAACCGGAGCCACCCCCGGACGCACCGGCACCCGACGTCGTGTCCGTGTCCGGGATCGGCGGCACGGAACCGCCACCCCCGGCGCCCGAGCCACCGGAACCCGACCCGGAGCCGGAACCTGAACCCGAGTCGGAACCACCGCCGGGAATGCCGGAACCCGAGCCGGACCCCGAGCCACCGCCCGGGATGCCTGAAGCGCCGGTCCCGGATCCACCGGTCCCCGAGCCACCGCCCGGAACGCCGGACCCCGAACCGCTGCCGCCCCCGGAACCGCCACCCGTCCCGGAACCGCCACCCGCACCACCGGCTCCGGCACCACCGGTACCGGACCCGCCGGTACCGGACCCACCGGGCATCGACACGCCCTCGAACTCGTTCTTCACCGCGCCCATGACCTTGTCGAGCGCGTCGTAGGCCTGGTCGACGAGGTCCTTCGTGTCCTTGCAGGTCTTCTCGAAGCCCTTGTACAGCCGGTCCCACATGTCGGGGTTGAACTGGTTCTGGATCCACTGCTTGGCCAGGTCCTGGCCGTGCTTCTTGATCTCGTCGCCGTCGCAGCAGCCCTGGTCGTTGAGGGTCTTGACCAGGTTGGTGCCGAAGTTGAGGTCCATCCAGCCCGCGATCTGGGCCAGGTCCTGTTCGTTGCCGTGCTCGCCGCTGGCGACCGCGACGACCTTCTGCGCCATCGTGTAGTCGGCCTTGCCGACCAGGTCGGTGTACATGCCGATGACGGCGTCGGCCTTGCCCTTGCACAGCTGGAACACCGTCGTCGCGGTGGTCAGCGTCGCTTCGCTGACGTTGCCGAGGGTCTGGGCGAGCTTGGCCGCCTTCGGCTGGATCTTGTCGTTGTAGGTGTCGGACGCCGCGTTCGCGCCGGCCCCGCTCCACGTCTGGTAGAGCGTGCTCAGCTGTGAGCCGGTGTCCTGGACCGTCCGGTCCACCGTCTCGGAGCCGGTCTTGAAGTGCGCGGCGTCCTGGACGAAGTTCTCGAAGCTGATCCCGCGCTGCTCGTCGAACGGCGCGCGGATGTCCTTGTCGAGGTCGAGCGCGCGGGTGTTGCCGCGGCAGTCGTCCGGGAGCTTCGCCAGCAGCGACCCGAAGGTCTCGAACAGCTTCAGCGCGGGCGCGGCGGCGTCGAAGATCTCGTCGGACGTCTTCGTGCCGGTGGTACCGCCGCCGTCGGCGGCCGCGGGCGGCTGGGTGCCGTCGAGCTTGGACTTGCCGTCGTCGACGGCCTTCTTCTCCTGGTCTTCGTTGTAGGAGTTCTGGTCACCGCTCGACTTGGCCTTGTCGTAGGCCTCGTCGACCGACTGCCCGGCGAAGAGCGGGTTGGCGTTGTACGCGTTCGCGTACTTCTCGGCTTCCTGCCGCTTCTGCTTGATGTCGTCCGGTTCCTGGTCGGCCAGGAACGGCGGGGGCGGCGGGTTCTCCCGCAGCCAGCTGCTGATCAGCGCGCTCTTCTGCCCGGCGGGGACGCTGGGGTCGTCCAGCAGCGCCTTGACGTCGGACCACTTCTTCTTGTTGTCGTCGGCCATCAGAGCGAGCCCCCGGCGTTCGTGATCGTGCCGGCCTGGTTGTCCTCGTTGGCGCTGTAGCTCGACCCGGCGGTGCCGAGGTTGGTGCCGAACGAGCCGAGCGTGCTGCTGTAGCCGGAGACGGCGGCCCACAGCGCCTGCGCGCCCGCGGTGTACTTCGCCGCGTGGGCGTTGTGCGCCTTGCCGAACCCCTCCGCGGTCACCTGCGGGGTCTGGAGGTCCGGGTTGTCGTCCAGCAGGTGCTCCGCCAGGTCCCCGATGGTCTTGGACGCCGTCGACAACGCTTCCGTCGTCGCGGTGTACCCCCCGCCGCTCATTTCCGAGCCTCTCCTGTAGGTCCGCCACTTCCCAGGGCTTCCGCGAGCACGGCGGCCACCGAACCCACGTCGGTGAACCGATCGAGCTGGTCCAGGTCGATCGTCACGCCGTAGTAGACCTCCAGCGCCGCGAGGAGCTTGATCCGGCCCTTCGAGTCGATGCCCAGCTCCTCCAGCGGCGCGTCGGGCTCGACGAGGGCCGGGTCGAGCCGGAAGGTCTCGCTGACGACCTTCGTGACCTCGGCGCGGTGATCACCCACGGCCGCCACCATAACGTGCCTTCGCGGCCGACCGGGCGACCTTGCCACTCGATGTGCGCGGAAGTCCGCCGGAAGGGACCAGATGTACCGCACGGAGCGTGAGATCGTGCTCGCGCGACACCGCGCGCAGCACCGCTCGGGTGACCTCTTTGAGGTCGGCGTCGGCGTCGCGGGCCCACTCGGCCACCACGACCGCGCCTTCGCCGTGCTCGTCGGCGACGCCGAACGCGGCGACGCGGTCGCGGCGGACCGCCGGGTGGGCCTCGCCCGCCGCCGCCTCGATGTCCTGCGGGTGGAAGTTGCGGCCGTCGACGACGATGAGGTCCTTGAGCCGGCCGGTGACGTAGAGGTCGCCGCGGTGCACGACGCCGAGGTCGCCGGTGCGCAGCCAGCCGCCGGTGCCGTCCAGCGTGGCGTCGAACGCGGCGGCGTCGCCGCGGCCCCAGTAGCCGGTGGCCACGTTGGGGCCGCGCAGCCAGATCTCGCCGACGAGCCCCTCGGGCTGCTCGTGTCCTTCGTGGACGATCCGGACGTCCTGCCCGACCGGCCGGCCGACCGACACCAGCTCCTGGCCGTCGACGGTTTCGACGGCCCGGCCCTGGGCGAGCGTCTCGCGGTCGAACACCGCGCCGCGCGGCCCTTCCGGTCCCGCGCTCGCGACGTACACGGTGGCTTCGGCGAGCCCGTACGACGGCCGGTAGGCCTCGCGCCGGAAGCCGTGCGGGCCGAAGACCTCGAGGAAGCGTTCGACCGTGCGCGGGCGGACGGGTTCGGCGCCGTTGAGCGCGACCCGCACGTCCGACAGGTCGAGGCCGTCTTCGGCGCCGGCCTCGGCCGCGAGGTCGTAGGCGAAGTTCGGCGCCGCGGTGAACACGGCGGGGTAGTCCGCCAGCTGCCGCAGCCAGCGCCGGGGCCGGTGCACGAACTCGGCCGGGGCCATGAACACCGCCCGGCCGCCGGCGAAGACCGGCAGGCACAGCAGCTGGATCAGGCCCATGTCGTGGAAGAACGGGATCCAGCCCGCGCACGTCGTGCCCTCGTCGACGGCGTAGGCCCGGCTCCCCTGCCAGCAGGCCGCGACGATCGCCCGGTGCGGGATCACCGCACCGGCCGGTTCCCGCGTCGAGCCGGAGGTGTACTGCAGGTACGCGGGGCTGTCCGGCGCGACCGGCACCGGGTCGGCGCCCGGCCCGGTCAGCTCGTCGACGACCAGCAGGCCGCCCGGCTCGCCGAACTCGCCGACCCGCGCGGCCGCGGCCGACGACGTCAGCCACACCCGGGCGCCGGAGTCGGCGAGCACCCCGCCGAGCCGCTCGGCCTGCGCGCGGTTGCCCGGCGGCATCAGCGGGACGGCGATCAAGCCCGCGGCGAGCGCGCCGAAGAACGCCAGCGGGTAGGCCAGTTCCTGCCCGGCGAGGACGGCGACCCGCTCCCCCGGCTTCGCGACCCGGCGCAGCTCGCCCGCGACGACGCGGACCCGCGCGGCGAACTCGGCCCACGTCACCGTGTGCTCGGCGTCGTGGGAGTGGTCCTGGTGGGTGAACAGCGGACGCTCGTCGTCCGCGCGGGCGAACAGCCGCTCCACGATCGAGACGCGCAGCACCGCCTCGGGCACGGTCGCGGGACGGGGCACGCAGCGAACCTACTGGACGCCCCACAGGTCGCCGAGCCCGGCCACGTCGACGACCGTGGCGGTGCGCGGGAACACCGTGCCGGTCAGGAAGTCGTGCGTCGCCTGGTCGCGGTCGCCGCAGGCGTCGCGCAGGACGACGATCCGGTAGTCGCGGTCCATCGCTTCGCGGACGGTGCTCAGCACGACGCCGCTGGTGCTGAGCCCGGCGAGGACCAGGGTGGTGATCCCGCGCTTCTCCAGCTGCGGCCCGAGGTCCGTGGTGGAGAACGCGCCGACGCGGATCTTGCGCACCTGGATGTCGTCGTCGTGCGGAGTGAGCTTCGAATGGATCTGCGTGCTCGGAGCGTCCGCGTGCATCGCCGCGCGGAGGTCGGCGGAAGCGGCGATCGGGGCGAACATGCTCGTCTCGGGGATCGCGTCGAACTCGGTGTCCTCGAGGGCGACGCGCACCCAGCCGACGTGCCCGCCGCGGCCGCGGACGTCCTCGACGACGCCGGCGACGCGGTCGAGCAGCGGGCCGGTGTCGGGCAGCTGCCCGACGATCCCCTCCTGGTAGTCCATCACGAGCAGGGCGGTGCGGTTCGGGTCAAGCACGGGTTTCGTCCTTTCCGGGTGGGGTGGTGGTCTTCGACAGGGCTCGGTCGAAGACGGTGACGGCGAGGAAGACCACGCCGATGCCGAGCAGGAGCAGCGCGAGGTCGTGCAGGCCGCCGGTTTCGGCGGCGGGTCCGTAGAAAGCGCCTTGCAGCGCGGAGGACACGATCGCGCCCAGGTAGCCGAAGGTGCGCAGCAGCCCGGCGGACGCGCCGATGTCGGCGGGATTCGCCTGGCGGTACACAGAGTTCTGAAGCGCGAGGCTGTTGAGCCCCTGCGGGATCCCGGCCACGAGAGCGACCACGACGAGCAGCCAGACGGCGGCCGAGGAGTCCAGCGTCAGCAGCAGCGCGCAGCCGGCGAGCTGCCCGAGCGCGGCGACGACGAGCTTGCCGCGCACCTGTTCGCGGCGTCCGCTGACGAGCGCCACGAGGATCCCGGTCGCGAACAGCGGCAGCGTGGCGAGCCCGGCCTCGGCCGCCGACAGGCCGCGCCCGTGCTCGAGCCATTGCGTGTAGGCGTAGAGGAAGCTGTACGCGATGACGTAGGCGAGCAGCGCCCGGCCGTAGGTCCGCAGCAGCGGGCCGTTGCGCCCGAGCAGCCGCAGGTCGATGAACGGGCGGGCGCAGGTCAGCTCGCGCACCGCGAAGCCCGCCGCGCCCGCGGCGGCGATGGCCGCCAGGTACCAGTCCCCCGCGCCCGGGTGCATCAGGAACAGCAGCAACGCGACGAGCGAGCCCGCGAACAGCGCCATGCCCGGCAGGTCGAGGTCGAACGAGCCCTTGGCCGCCGGCTTGGGCGTCTTGGGGAACCGGCGGGCGCCGAGGGCGAACGCGGCCAGCGCGATGGGGACGTTGAGCGCGAAGGGCGCGCGCCAGCCGCCGACGCCGATCAGCAGGCCGCCCAGCGCGGGCCCGATCACCGAGATCGTCTGGGTGGAGATGGCCAGCACGGTGAGCACGGACGCGGGGCTGTCGCGGCCGGTGCGGTCGCTCTCGTCGCGGATGAGCCGCATCGCCGCCGGGTAGCCGGCGCACGTGCCGAAGCCGAGGAGGACCCGGGCGGCGATCAGCCACCCCAGGTTCGGGGCGAGGGTGCCGAGCACCCCGGCCAGGCCGACCAGCGCGGTCGCCGGGAGGAACACCGGACGCGGCCCGTAGGCGTCGATGAGCCGCCCGGCCACCGGCTGCCCGACGGCGGTGGCGAGGTACAGCGCGGAGATCAGCCACGCGGTCGCCGACGCCGGCGCGCCGAACGCGACGCCGATCGGCACCAGCGCGACCGCGATGATGGTCGAGTTGACCGGGTTCAGCACCGCGCCCGAAACGAGCGGGGCCAGCAGCTTCCGGTCGAACCCGTCCCGCGTCCCCGCGCGCGTGGTCACGGCTCGACCACGCGGCCGAGCAGGGCGAGCGCCTCGGTGACCACGGCGAGCTCGTCGTCGCTGAGCCGCTCGGCGAGGGTCCGGGCCAGCCACTCGTGCCGCGAGGCGCGGGCACCCTGGCCGTAGGCGCGCCCCTCGGGGGTGAAGTAGATCAGCTGGCGGCGGCCGTCCTCGGGGTCGTCCTCGCGGCGGACCAGGCCGAGCTTCTCCAGCGCGGCCACCGTCGCGGCCATCGACTGCGGGCGCACCCGTTCCGCGCCGGCCAGCACGCTCGCCGTCGCCGGCTCCAGCTTCGCGAGCCGGGCGAGCGCCGAGGCCTGCGCGGAGGTCAGGCCGCCGACCGCCGTCGCGTCCATCATCTGCCGCCGCAGCCGGCCGACGAGCACGCGCAGGGTCTGCGCGGCCGCGGCGGCTTCGGCCTTCTTCGAAGTCATATCGACAGGATAGACTGAACAGGTAACCCTGTCGAATTTTCGCCGACACCGGAGCCGGATCCGAGTGCGCGACGACCCGACGAGCGGTGTCTACAGTGGACTCAGGGCAGCACGGCCGGGAGGTCGAACAGCGCCAGCACGGCGGGGTCGGCGAACACCACGTTGTGCGCCACCCGCCCGCCGGACACCGTGAACACCTGCAGGGTGTGCAGCCGGTACGCCCCGGCGTCGTCGCGGCAGTAGGCCACGAGCGCGGGCTGCCCGTTCGCGGCCGCGCGCGTCATGCGCCAGTCGCGGCCGCGCATCGCGAACAACCGCTCCAGGAACCGGCCGTAGCCCTCCGGGCCGAGGTACCACAGTGGCACCGGCGGCATCTCCATCACGACGTCCCCGGTCAGCAGCTCGACCAGGCCCGCGACGTCGGCGGACTCGAACGCGCGGACGTAGCGGTCCAGGACCGCCTCCACCGCCGAGTCGTCCGGCTCCGGAACCGCGTCGGCGGTCAGGCCGCCGAGGCCCGCGCGGGCGCGCTGCAGGGCGCTGTTGACCGCGGCCGCCGTCGTCTCCAGGAAGCCGGCCACCTCCGCCGCGCTGAACTCCAGGACGTCGCGCAGGATCAGGACCGCGCGCTGCTTGGCCGGCAGCGTCTGCATCGCCGCGAGCAGCGCCAGCCGCAGCGTGCCGCGCCGGGCCAGGCGTAGGCCCGGGTCGTCGAGGCGCGCGTCCGGGAACGGGTGCAGCCACGGGATCTCGAACGACGGCGTCAGCGGCGCGGCCGGGTCGTCGCTCGGGCGGCCGAGACCCGACGGCAGCGGCCGCCGGGCCCGGCTTTCGAGGGCCGTCAGGCAGGCGTTGGTCGCGATCCGGTAGAGCCAGGTGCGCACGGACGCGCGGGCCGGGTCGTAGCCGTCCCACGCCTTCCAGGCGCGGACCAGCGTCTCCTGCACCAGGTCTTCGGCCTCGTGCACCGAGCCCAGCATGCGGTAGCAGTGCACCAGCAGCTCGCGCCGGTGCGGTTCGGTGCTCGTCGCGAAGTCCGGCATCGCTCTCCCGTCGGTTCGGTACGGGAGACGATTCTCTACAGGTCGCCGAAGTCCTCGGGCCGCAGCCCGTCGAGTTCGGCGCGGAAGCGGGCGACCTCGGCCTCGGTGTCCAGCAGGTCGGCGGCCGGGCCTTCGGCCTCCTGCTCGACCTCCAGCTGCACGGACGCGACGTCGAGCACCTCTTCGGCGACGCTGATCGGGGCGCCCTGGCGCAGGCCGAGCGCGACGGCGTCGCTGGGGCGGGCCGACACGCGGGTGCCGTCGACGAGCACGAGATCGGCGTAGAAGATCCCGTCCCGCACCTCGGTCAGCTCCACGGCGGCGACCCCCTGGCCGAACGCCGCCAGCACGTCGCCGAGCAGCTCGATGGTGCCCGGGCGCGGCTGCGCGATCTGCTCGCGCGCCCGCACGAGGGCCTCGGCCTCGCCGTACCCGATCATGATCGCCAGCCAGCGGCGGGCCCCGTCCGGCTCCCGCAGCAGCATCAGCGGTGCCTCCCCGGGCACCGGGACGGCCATTCCCACCACCTCGATCGGGATCACGCTGACCACCGCACCCTCCGTGTAGGGACACTCCTCCGCGCGCGAGATACCCAGAACCCGCGGTCGGCAACCCGGTTCCGCGCGGGAGTTTTTCCACCCCCGACTCTCCTCCGCTGCGGACTCCACGGGAACCCCTTGCCGGGTGCGCGGCGGCGCTGTCACCGTCGAGGCGTGGAACCGACGATTTCGCGCGCCATCGACGTCCCGGCCGACGCGGGCACGGTGTGGTCGTGGGTGACCGACCTGCCCCGCATGGGCGAGCTGAGCCCGGAGAACATCGGCGGCCGCTGGCTGGACGAGCCCGGTCTCGGCGCGCGCTTCCGCGGCCGCAACCGCAACGGCGACCTGCGGTGGTGGACGCGGGTTCGCGTAGTGGCGTTCGAGGAGAACCGCCGGTTCGCGTTCGACGTGCGGACGCCGATCGGCTCGCGGGTGTCGAGGTGGGAGTACGTGCTGACCCCGGCGGCGGCGGGCTGCCGGGTGACGGAGAACTGGTACCGGATCGGCAGCTGGGTGGTCCGGAAGTTCATGGGGCCGCGGGTGACCGGGCGGGCCGACCGGCCGGGGTACAACGTGCGGTCGATCGAGCACACGCTGGCGGCGATCAAGGCGAGGGCGGAGGAGCGGGCCGCCGCCGCGTGACGTCAGTCTCTTGTTGAGACCGACCTGGTCCGGGTAGGTTGCGTTTTCAAACCTAGGAGGACCATGACCGCCACCGCGCCGAAGCCCGGACTCGTGCTGCTGGTCGTCTCGACGGCGGCGTTCCTCGCCAGCCTCGACACGTTCATCGTCACGATCGCGTTCCCCGGCATCCGGGCCGCCTTCCCCGGCGACGGCCTCGCCACGCTCTCCTGGGTCCTCAACGGCTACACCGTCCTGTTCGCGGCCTGCCTCGCGCCCGCCGGGCGGCTGGCCGACCGGTACGGCCGGAAGCGGCTGTTCCTGCTCGGCGTCGCCGTCTTCACGCTCGCCTCGGCCGCCTGCGCCGCCGCGCCGTCGATTCCGCTCCTCATCGCCTTCCGGGCCGTGCAGGCCGTGGGCGCCGCGCTCGTCATGCCGACGTCGCTGGCCCTGCTGCTGACCGCGTTCCCGGCCCACCGGCGGCCGATGGCGGTCGGGGTGTGGGCGTCCGTCGGCGCCGCGGCCGCCGCGCTCGGGCCGCCCGTCGGCGGCCTGCTCGTCGAGGCGTCGTGGCGCTGGGTGTTCCTGGTGAACCTGCCGATCTGCGCGCTGACGCTGCTCGCCGGCCCGCGCGTGCTGCGCGAGTCGCGCGACACGACCACCGGCGTCCCGGACCTGCTCGGCGCGGCGGGCCTGCTCGCCGGCGTCGGCGCGCTCGCCTACGCGCTGGTCGAAGCGCCCGACCACGGCTGGGCCGCGGGGCAAGTCCTGCTCGCCTTCGCGATCGCCGTCGTCGCCCTGGCCTGGGTGCCGCTGCGCTCGGCGCGGCACGCCGTGCCGGTGCTGGACCTGCCCGCACTGCGCGTCCCGACGCTGTGGCTGGCGTGCGTGACGACCGGCGTGTTCGCGGCCGGGTTCGCCGCGATGCTGTTCGGCAACGTCCTGTTCCTGACGTCGGTCTGGCACGACTCGATCCTGGTCGCCGGGCTGTCGCTGGCCCCCGGACCGCTGATGGTGGTGCCGGTGTCGATCCTCGGCGGCCGGTTCGTGCACCGCTTCGGCCCGGGCCCGGTGGTCGCCCTCGGCGGCGTCTCGTTCGGCGCGGGCGCGCTGATCTGGCTGCTGCGCATGGGATCGACGCCCGACTACGCCGCCTCGATGCTGCCCGGCCAGCTGCTCACCGGCATCGGGGTCGGGCTGATCCTGCCGAGCCTGTCGGGCGTGGTCGGCACGGTCCTGCCCCCGCCCCGCTGGGGCGCGGGCTCGTCGATGGTCAACACGACGCGCCAGATCGGCACGGTCCTGGGGACCGCGGTGCTGGTGGCGATCTTCGCGGGAACACCGGACTTGACGGACTTCCGCCACGGCTGGCTGCTGGTCCTGGCCACGGCGGTGGCTACATCGGCGGGCGGGCTGCTCATCGCCGCGCGCCGCCGGGTCGACCACTACGTCGAGCCCCAGGCAATGGCCGCCGAAGGCGCGAAGCAGCAGGTTTAGTCCCGTACGATGACCATGTCGTCCACGGTCGGCACCTCGTTCGGCCGGTAATTCAAGTAAAGCAGAGCGAAATCGGAAGGCTGGTATGCGTCACGCATGATGACGTCTCCGGTCGTCCGGATGTAGACCGGGCTGTCGACACTGATCCACGCGTACGCATTCTGCAGATAGCCACCGGAGGCGTCGGTCAACGTCGAGTCGTAGGGGGCCGGCCGAGCCGACCTGCTACCGGGCTCCACCAGAAGGTTGAACACGCAGAAGTCCGGCAACTGGGGAACATCCTGACACGTCGAAAGGTCGTACGAAGCACCATAGACGTCCAGTGCACCATTCAACACTGCCCTGCGGTAGGCCAACCGGAAATGCGCGTTGAAGTCCGTGAAAAGCTTCGCACCTCGGTCGGTGGGGCTGACGAGTGAAACGCGGAAGGTGGGGTGGGGCGCCGCATATCCCGGAGCGATGTTGTCGACCTGGCGAACGATGTCGGCAGGCGCTACCTCATAGGTGTACCCCTCGAAGGTGATTCGCTCGGCCGCCGGACCGGCGCTCGACGAAGGCGCGGCAATCGAAGACGACCCCGCCTCTGCAGAAGTATCGATCTTTGTCGAGTTGACGCCGCAGCTCATCGTCCCCAAGCTCACGACCAGCGCAGTACACGCGATTCTCACACGAACGCCATTTGCTCTCATCATCGCTCCTTCGCAGCACGAAGTCGCGCCTGCGCCGCATCCTGTTACGGCACTCCGGTCCTCACATCGAATCGGTTAGCGAACCCGACATGAGTAGCTTTAGGTCGAGCCCCAGGCGGCATCCAACGCCGCGAGGCCGGCGTCGATCCTCTCCACCGGGATCGAGCCGTAGCCCAGGACCAGGCCCGGCGACGGCGACCCGCCGCACAGGTCGGACAGCGTCTGCACCGCCACCCCCGCCCCTGACGCCCGCGCGGCGATCGGCTCGAGGTCGGTGTCGGCCAGCGCGCACACGTGCAGCCCCGCCGCCGACGGCACCACCCGCAGCCGGCCCGCGAACCGGCGGTCCACAGTGGACACCAGGCACTCGTGGCGCTCCGCGTACACCTTCGTCGCGCGGCGGATGTGGCGGGCGAACAGCCCCTCGTCGACGAACCGGGCCAGCGCCGCCTGGGCCGGCACGTCGCCGTGCCAGTCCGACAGCTGGCGCGCGGTGCGCAAGGCCTCGTGCAACGACGCGGGAGCCACCAGGAAACCCAAGCGCAGCATGGGAAGCAGCGTCTTCGAGAACGACCCGACGTACGCCACCCGCCCGCCGCGGTCCAGGCTCTGCAGCGGCTCCAGGGGCCGGTCGGAAAACCGGAACTCGCTGTCGTAGTCGTCCTCGACGACGACCGCGTCCGCCCGCGCGGCCCACGCCAGCAGCGCCGTGCGGCGGGCCAGCGACATCGGTGTGCCGAGCGGGAACTGGTGCGACGGCGTGACGTACACCAGCTTCGTCCGCGACGGCAGCGCCTCGACGTCGAGGCCTTCGCCGTCCACCGGCACCCCGACGACTTCCGCGCCGTGCGAGGCGAACAACAGCCGCGCCTGCCGGTAGCCGGGTTCTTCGACGGCGACGCGGTCGCCCGGCGACAGCAGCACCCGGCACAGCAGGTCGAGGGCCTGCTGCGCGCCTTGGGTGACGAGCACGTCGTCCGCGTCGGCGCGCACCGAACGCGAGACACCGACGTGCCGGGCGATCGCCGCGCGCAGCCCCGCGTGGCCGCCCGGGTCGACGTAGTGCGCGGAGCCGGTCCGCAGTTCCCGCCCGAGCAGCCGCCGCCACGTCTCGAGGGGGAACAACGCGGCGTCGGGAACGCCGACGCGGAAGTCGAACTCCGGCGTCCGCGCCACCGGGGCGGCCGGCGACGGCAGCGAGCGCCAGATCGCCTTCGGCTGCGGACCCCGCGGCGAGGGTGCTTTACGCGGCTTCGGCGCGGGCAGCGAACCGCTGACGTACGTCCCGGCGCCGACGCGGCCGGTGAGGAAGCCGTCGGCGGTCAGCCGGTCGTAGGCGACCGCGACGGTGTTGCGCGAGACGGCCAGCCGCCGCGCCAGCTCCCGCGTCGGCGGCAGCCGCTCCCCCGCCCGCAGCCGGCCGTCCAGCACGGCGTCGCGCAGCTGCCGGTAGATCCGGACGGACAGGTCGCCGCGCCCGGCCAGGCTGACGTGGAAGTCCATCCGGCGAGCCTACATTGGCCCAATCCGATTCGAGGGAATTGGATCTGGGATCGGGCCAAGTCCCGATCTACGGTAGGTCCATGACGCTCACCCAGGATCGCCCCGCCCGGTTGCTCGCCGCCGCCCAGCTGGCCGGCTCGCTCGGCGACGGCGCCTTCCTGACCTGCTCGGTCCTGTTCTTCACGCGGGTCGCCGGGCTGACGCCGGCGCAGGTCGGGCTCGGCCTCACGCTCGGCTGGGCGGTGGGCTCGGTCGCGGGCGTGCCGCTCGGCCACCTCGCCGACCGCCACGGCGCCCGCGGCTGCGCGATCCTGCTGGCGCTGGCGACGAGCGCGTCGATCCTCGTGTTCCCGTTCGTGCGCACGCCCCTGCTGTTCGCGCTCACCGCGTGCCTCTACGGCAGCTGCCAGACCGGCTTGGCCGCCGTCCGGCAGGCGCTGCTGGCCGCGCTGGCCGACCCGGAACGCCGGACGCGCATCCGGGCCCAGCTGCAGTCGGCGGGCAACGCCGGGCTCGCCGTCGGCGCCGGACTGGGCGGCCTCGCCCTCTCGGCCGACACGGCGTCGGCGTACCTCACGGTCTTCGCGCTCGACGCCGCGGCCTTCGTCGTGACGGCGGGGCTCATGCTCGCGCTCCCGCCCGTGGCGGCGTCGGTCCCGCGCACCGGCGAGCCGAAGCTGGCCGTGCTGCGCGACCGGCCGTACGCGCTGGTCACGCTGCTGAACGCGGTCCTGCTGCTGCGGATGCCGCTGCTGAGCGTCGCGATCCCGCTGTGGATCGTCGAGCGGACCGCCGCGCCGGGCTGGACGGTTTCCGCGCTGTTCGTGCTCAACACGGTCGTGGTGGTGCTGCTGCAGGTCCGCGTGGCGGGCCGGCTGGCGAGCATCGGCGCGGCGGCGCGGATGGTCCGCCGGTCCGGCGTGCTGCTCCTGGCGTCGTGCGTGGCCTTCGCGCTGGCGGCGGCCGGGACGTCGCCGTGGACGGCGTTCGCGGTGCTGGTCGTGGGCGCGCTGGTGCAGGTGTTCGGCGAGATGCTGCAGTCGGCGGGCACGTGGGAGATCGGCTTCGCGCTCGCGCCGGCGGACCGGCAGGGGCAGTACCAGGGGTTCTTCGGCACGGGAGTGTCGGTGGCGCGCGCGGTCGGGCCGGTGCTGCTGAGCACGGTGGTGATCGGGTGGGGCCTCCCGGGGTGGCTGCTGCTGGGCGCGGTGTTCCTGGCCGCGGGCGCCGCGATGGGCCCGGCGGTCCGCTGGGCCCAGTCGACCCGGACCCCGGCTCCGGCCACCGCCGCCGCGCGCTGACCGCGCCGCCCACGGCTCCGGCTGGAGACCCACGCCGTCCGCCCGCGCCACCGGCCGCCGCGCGCCTGCCCGGGCCCGGCCTAGGACTTCAGCTGCCGCGCGTTGAGCCCGTACTGCGCCATCTTGCGGTACAGCGTCGCCCGGCCCATGCCGAGTTTCGCGGCCGCCTGCACGACCGTCGCCCCGGGCTCGGACAGGCACCGCACGATCTCGTCGCGCTCCATCGCCTGCAGCCGGCTCAACCGGTGTCCCACCCCGCTGAACACCTCCGCCGGCAGATGCGCCGTATCCACCACATCCGACCGCGAAGCCGCTTCGCGCACAACCCGACGAAGCTGCTTCGCGTTCTCCGGCCAGTCGTAAGCCGTCAAGGCCCGCGAAGCCGCCGACGTGAACGTGACGTCCCGCCCGCGGTCGCGGCGGGCGAAGTGGTGGGCCAGCGGGAGGACGTCGTCCGGCCGGAACCGCAGCGCCGGCACCTCGACCACCAGGTCGACCAGCGGCCGCAGCGGCGCGGGCAGCGAACCCGCGTCCCCGGCGGTGAGCACGAACGGCGACGGCCCGGCGCCGCGGACTTCGGCGAACCGCCGCGCCAGCTCCTCCGCCGCCCACGCCGGCAGGGCTTCGACGCCGGAGACGATCACGCACGTGCCGTCCTTGGCCAGCTCGGGCGTCCACAGCGTCAGCCAGGTGTCGACGTCGTCGGGAGCGGGCGGGCGCGCGTTCAGGACGCGCTCGCGCGGGCGCAGCTCCCGCCGCGCCAGCGACGCCAGCGCCGTCTTCCCCACCCCCGGCTCGCCGACGACCGCGACGACACGGCCGGCGCCGAACGCCGTCCGCGCTTCGGCGACCGCGGTGGTCCAAGCGGCTGACAGCCGCGGCCGGTCGCCGGGGTCGACGCGGTCGGCGTAGACGCGGAAGACCTCGCCGCGCGGGGTCGGCCGGGCGATCCGCCCGGACGCGCGAGCCAGCATCAGCGCCGCGGTGTTCCCGGCGGCGGCCTGCGCGAGCGCCAGCAGCAGCTCCGACGACTGCTCCGACCAGGTCGTCAGGTTGACGCTGCCGGCCAGCGACCCGGTGAGCGGGTCGAGCACCGGTACCGCCGCGCAGGTGTAGCCGCGCAGGTCGGTGCAGTAGTGCTCGCTCGCCCGGACCAGCGACGGCGCCCGGTCGGCGAGCGCCAGGCCCAGCCCGTTGGTGCCCGCGTTGCTCTCGGCGAAGTAGAACCCGGGCGCCAGGTGCACCTTGTCGAGCGAGCGGTTGATCGACGCGTCCGTGCACAGCCGGCTCAGCACCAGGCCTTCACTGTCGGTGATCATCAGGCTGATCGGCTCGTTGGCCAGCGTCGCCTGCAGGCCGCGCAGTACCTCGGTGCCGCACTCGTACAGCAGCGACCCGGTGTCGACCGCGCCGGAGAACACCGGCAGGACCTCGTCTTCGGGGACGCCGTAGCGCTCGCTGCGCTGCCAGGACGCCCGCAGCCGGGCCGCGTCGAACGACCGCGTGACGTACACCTGCGGGTTCTCCACCCGGACCTCCCGGAACGCGCCGCTGCGTCGGACTCCGTCCAGCCTACGTCCGCCGCCCGGGTGACGGCGGCCCCGAGCTGTCTCATATCGAGACACCGGACGGCTCCCTGACCAGCCCCGACGTCCCTAGCGTCGCCTGCACCGTGCCGACAGTGGAGGACCGCATGTACAGCAAGGACGGCGAGACGTACTTCATCGTGGACGCGCACGTGGCGCTCTGGGACGCGCGCCCGGAGAACCAGCGCAACATCCACGGCAAGCAGTTCATCGACTGCTTCTACGACTACCACCGCAACCTCAGCCCCGAGTCCGAGGTGTGGCCGTACGAGGACTACCTCTACCAGGGCGGCGAGCGGCTGATGCGCGACCTGTTCGAGAACGGGTACGTCGACCACGCGATCTTCCAGCCCGCCTACCTCGGCGCGTTCTACAACAACGGCTTCGGGCAGACCGAGGAAGCCTTCGCGCTGACGCAGAAGCACGAGGGCAAGCTGACCTACAACCACTTCTTCGACCCGCGCTTCGAGCAGGCCGGGATCGACCGGCTGCGACGCGACGCCGAACGGTTCAAGCTCAAGGGCGTCAAGCTCTACACGGCCGAGTGGCAGGGCGATTCACGCGGCTACAAGCTCAACGACAAGTGGACGTACAAGTACTTCGAGGCCTGCCAAGAGCTCGGGATCAAGAACATCCACGTCCACAAAGGACCGACGATCCGGCCGCTCGACCGCGACGCCTTCGACGTCGCCGACGTCGACCACGCGGCGACCGACTTCACCGACCTCAACTTCGTCGTCGAGCACTGCGGGCTGCCGCGGCTGGAGGACTTCTGCTGGATCGCGACGCAGGAGCCGAACGTCCACGCGGGACTCGCGGTCGCCATCCCGTTCATCCACACCCGGCCGCGGTACTTCGCGCAGATCATCGGCGAGCTTCTGTACTGGCTGGACGAGGACCGCATCCAGTTCTCCAGCGACTACGCGCTCTGGACGCCCCGCTGGCTGATCGAGCGGTTCGTCGACTTCCAGATCCCCGAGGACATGCCGGAGTACGCACCGCTGACGGTCGACCAGAAGAAGAAGATCCTCGGCCTCAACGCGGCGGCGATGTACGACATCCCGGTGCCGGCGGAACTCCGGCTGGCTCCGATCGAGCCGCAGGCGGTTTCGGTTGCCTGACATGGACGCCTACACCGCGCTGGACGCGGTTCTCGACCCGGAACTGGACGAGCCCATCACCGACCTCGGCTTCGTCAAGTCGCTCACCGTGGACGGCGGTCGGGTGACCGTCCACTTGCGACTTCCGACGTCGTTCTGCGCGCCGAACTTCGCTTACCTCATGGCGTCGGACGCCAAAGACGTGCTGACCGCGCTGCCGTGGACGACTGAGGTCGTGGTGGAGCTGGACGACCACCACGACTCGGACCTCATCAACGCCGGTCTCGCCGCCGACGCCGGCTACCGGGGCACGTTCGGCCACGAAGCCGACCAGGACCTCGAGGAGCTGCGGGCGACGTTCCGCCGCAAGGCCCACCAGGCGGCGATGGAACGTGCGCTCACCGTGCTGCTGCGGGCCGACGAGCACGTCGACCTGCACGGCGTCACCCTCGCGGACCTGCCGGACGCCGCCTCCTCCCAGGCGTTGCTCCGGCGCCGCGCGGCTCTCGGGCTGCCGGACGACCCGGCGGCGCCCGTGCTGGTCGACCACGACGGAACGCCGTTCCCCCGCGAGGAAATCCCGCTGCGGCTGCGGTTCGCCCGGTCGGTCCGGATCTCCATCGAGGGCAACTCGCACTTCTGCCGCGGCTTGCTCCGCACCCGTTACCCCGAGTCCACTGTGGAGGTTTCAGCATGAAAGCGGTCCAGGTCGTCGGGTACGGCTCGCCGTTGAAGATGACCGACGTGCCCGAGCCGGAGGTCACCGGCCCGTACGACGTCATCGTGCGGATCGGCGGCGCCGGCGTCTGCCGCACCGACCTCCACATCCTGGAAGGGCAGTGGAAGGAGAAGTCGGGCGTCACGCTGCCTTACACGATCGGGCACGAGAACGCGGGCTGGGTGCACGCGGTCGGCAGCGCGGTCACGAACGTCGCCGAGGGCGACAAGGTGATCGTGCACCCGCTCATCACGTGCGGGCTGTGCCGGGCGTGCCGCTTCGGCGACGACGTCCACTGCGAGCAGTCGCAGTTCCCCGGCATCGACACCGCGGGCGGGTACGCGGACTACCTCAAGACGTCGGCGCGCAGCGTCGTCAAGCTCGACGACTCCCTGGAGCCGGCGGACGTCGCGGCGCTGGCCGACGCCGGGCTGACGGCGTACCACGCGGCGGCGAAGGCGGCGCGGCGGCTGCGTCCGGGCGACAAGTGCGTCGTGATCGGCGCGGGCGGGCTCGGGCACATCGGGATCCAGGTGCTCAAGGCGATCTCGGCGGCGGAGCTGATCGTCGTCGACCGCAACCCGGACGCGGTGAAACTGGCGGTGTCGATCGGCGCCGACCACGGCGTGGTCGCGGGCGGCTCGCACGTCACGGAGGTGCTCGACCTGACCGGCGGCCACGGCGCCGAGGCGGTGATCGACTTCGTCGGCGAAGGCGGGGCGACCCGCGACGGGATCGCGATGCTGCGCCGGGCCGGTGACTACCACGTCGTCGGCTACGGCGAGAACATCGACGTCCCGACGATCGACATCATCTCGACGGAGATCAACCTGATCGGCAACCTGGTGGGGTCGTACAACGACCTGGGCGAGCTGATGGTGCTGGCGGCGCGGGGCCGGGTCAAGCTGCACACGGCGCGCTACCGGCTGGAGGAGTTCCAGTCGGCGCTCGACGACCTCGACGCCGGCCGCATCCGCGGCCGCGCGATCCTGGTGCCGTAGGCGGTCATTGGCTGGGCCGGGCCGCCGGGGCCTGGTGCAGCGCGAGGTCCTGACCGGCGGCGGAGTCCTGGCCCCAGGCCCCGGACTCCGCCGTCCACGTCTGTCCCGCGAAGCTCACCTTGTCCACCCCGAGCGCCTCCGCGCGGCCGACCAGCCAGGACGCGTACGCCCACCCCTGCGCGGCCGGGTGCGCGCCGCTCAACCGGGCCGTGCCCAGCTCCGCCGTCGCGACCGCCGCCAAGTCGCCGGGGGCCGCCAGCGTCAGGTTGCGGCACGTCAACGCCCCCGGGAACTGGCCGGCGAACGCCGCCGCCATCGCGCGTGCCTGCGGCTCCCACTGCGCGTACGCGTCCGGGACGCCCGAGCGCTGGATCTCCTGGGCCGCCTCGGTGATCGGCAGCGTCTCCCAGCCCGGCAGCTTCTCGAGCTTCTCGTAGAACGCCGTCGCCGCGTACACGGGGTCGCGCAGCTGCGCGACCGTGCCCCAGCCCTGGCTGGGCCGCTGCTGGAACAGCCCGACCGAGTCGCGGTCACCGCCCTCGAGGTTGCGCAGCTTCGACTCCTGCAACGCCGTGGCCAGCGCGACCGTGGCCGCGTGCGGCGGGAGGCCGAGCTTCGTCCCGACGCCCGCGATCGTCGCGGCGCTGTCCATCTGCTCGGGCGTGAACGTGTAGGACTGCTGGCCGGGCAGCGCCACGGTGCAGCCCGGCGTCCGCACCGGGCTGCGCGTCAGCACCGCCACCACGACGATCCCCGCGGTCAGCACGACGACCGCCCCCAGGAAGATCGCCACCTTCAGCCCACACCCGCGCACCCTGCCCCGCTCTCACCCGTTCGCACCAGTCTGCCAAAGGCAGGACGCGGCGCACCGGGCGGAGGTTCCGTGACGCTTGTTCAGCCGTCGGCGCCGAGGAAGATCGGATTGGACATCGCGACCATCGCGTTCGGCTGGGTCGTGTTCGGACCCCCGGACGGGCGGCGCACCTCGACGCGCACCCACCGCGAGTAGCGCGGGTAGGTCGTCCACGTGACCGTCGCCGCACCGCCGTCGCCGATCGTCTCGGTGTGCTCCGGGCCGAGCTGGTCGAGGAACGTCACCGTCGTGCCCGGGACGCCGCCGACCACCGCGCGCACCGTCACCGGCGTGCCCGTACCCGCGGGCAGCCGCTCGCCGATCCCTGCCGTGCGGCCGCCGCCGGACGCCGTGAAGTCCAGCTGGACCGCCGACGACTCGGCCAGCCACGACCGGCCCGCCTTCAGCCCCTCGAGGAGTTCCTTGCGGCGCAGGCGATCGGCGAGGACCACGGTGTGCGGCAGCGCGACGCGCTGGTCGGGGTTGTGCGCGTCGGAGTCGCCGATCGCCGGGATGAACCGGCCGCCGCGCAGGAGCCCGTCCCAATGGATGACGCTGGCCTCGTCGTCCTGGGTCCACGGGCCGTTCCAGACCTCGACCAGGTCGGCGATCTCGTACGCGAACTCGTAGGTGCAGCCGAAGCAGTTGGCGAACGGGTGCGCGGCCGTGACCAGGCCGCCCGCGCGGTGCACCTGGTCGGTGAAGCGGCGGAAGTCCCGCGGGTCGGCCGCGCGGTAGCGCCAGTCGATCCAGGTCCCCGCGGGCAGGCCGATCGCGGGCCAGTGCCCGGACCGCGTCGTCACCTCTTCGCCGTTGAGGATCAGCAGGTCGTCGGTGGCGTAGTTGCCCCAGACGAGCTGCGAGCTGGACGTGTTGTGGTCGGTGGAGACGATGAAGTCGAGACCCGCGGCGCGCGCGTCGGCGACCAGCTGGTCCGGGGTGCGGCGGCCGTCGGAGTAGACGGTGTGCAGGTGGCTGTCGCCGCGGTACCAGGCGCGGCCGCGCTCGCGGGCGGGCGCGGACTCAGGGGCCGGCTTCGGCACGAACGGCGCCGCGTCGGGCCCGAAGGTGAGCGTGATGTCCACTTTGTAGTTCAGCCCCTGCGGCGCGACCGTGTACGGGCCGAGGATGACGTGCCAGCGGCCCGGCTCGATCGGCCCGGCGAGGTAGCCCGGCGTGGCTTCGGACGCGCTGATCGAGAACCGGTCGCGGAAGCCGCCGGACCAGCCGCGGAAGCCGCGGGCGTTGCCCAGTTCGTGGCCTTCCGGGCCGAACATCCCGATGTCGCAGGCGTTCCCGCGCGTTCCGGCGGGCACCGGCGGCTTGTCGTAGGAGTAGACGACGTCGATCTGCCGCACCCCGCGCGGGACGTCGACGGGCAGGTAGTACCAGTCCGGGACGTCCGGCTTCAGCGTGCCGGTGACGGTCCGGGTCTGGCTGCCGGTACCGCCCGGCTGGTCCGCGAACGCGACGCCCGGGAGCAGCCCCGCCGCCGTCGCCACCCCGCCCGCCAGCAGCGCGCGCCGGCTGAAGTTCCCAGAGCTCATGCGTACCTCCGCATCGAAAGACGCCCCGACGCTAGGTGAGCGACGCGAACGGCGGCGCGAACCGGCGGTGAACTTCCGCCGTCGGGTCAGCGCCGCGAGAGGATCTTGGCGAGCGCGACGACGGTGACGGCGGCGGCCAGCCCGAGCCGCGTGCGGTCGACGGCCGGCACCCAGGTCACCGCGTCCCCGCGGACGACGAAGGCCCCGGCGGGCCGGGCGAACACCCCGAACCCGGCACCTTCGCGCACGGGCAGCGCGTCGCTGTCGTCCGCGCCCCCACCGCCGCCGCCGAACACCGCGGCGGCGGGGATCACCACGACCCCGTCCCGCTCGACCGGATCGCCGTAGACCAGCTTGGCGGTGAAGAGGTCCCGCGCGGTCGCGGCCAGTTGCCCCAGTTTCATTTGGCCATCATGGCCGATTTCTCCCCCCGTTCGGGTGTAACCGGGAGGTATCCGGGGCATTAACCACCGACACCTGTGCTTCAGGGGGAGTGCGCTACCGAGGGGAGACCGCGATGACCTTCGACTTCGTCAGCCGGTGGCTGGGCCGGCATCGCGACCGGCCCGGCGTCAGCGTGGACCTCTCCTGCGGCGGCCGGGTGACCCTGCGGGAGATCGACGGGCAGCCGGTGCTGGCCATCACCACCGCCCCGGGCCCGGACGGCCGGTGCAGCGTCGCGGCGGTCCCGCTGTCGGAAGCCGAACGGCGGGAGCTGGGCCAGGTCCTCGACCCGGACGTCCTGCTGGCTTCCTGACCCCTGCCGCCGGGCCCGCGAACAGGGGCCCGTACTTCCGCGTCACCGGATGTTTCCCCACCCGTCGCCGCCGTAAGCTGCGCAGCGTGCTTTGTGGCAGTCCTCGCGAGAAAAGCGGCCCCCGCGGTGTGGCGCGGGTCGCTTTTTGTGGGGTGTCCACAACGCAGCCGCCTCGGCATGCGCCATGGCGGACATTGGTCTACCCGGCGGTAATCCAGCAGGGTGTAGACAGGTGCAGGCGACGCCCCAGGACAGGTGCGTCGCCTTCTGTGCGTGGGTACTTGGGAGGCTCAGCCGGTGTTCAATCGTGTCGCCATCGTCAACCGCGGAGAGGCCGCGATGCGGCTCATCCACGCCGTCCGGGATCTGTCGGCGGAAACCGGCACGAAGATCGAGACGGTCGCCCTCTACACCGACGCCGATCGCACCGCCACCTTCGTCCGTGAGGCCGATCTGGCCTACGACCTGGGGCCCGCTTCGGCCCGCCCCTACCTCGACCTGGCCAAGCTCGAGCAGGCCCTCGTCGAGACGAAGGCCGACGCCGCGTGGGTCGGCTGGGGCTTCGTCGCCGAAGACCCGGCCTTCGCGGAGCTGTGCGAGAAGGTCGGCGTCACCTTCGTCGGGCCGAGCGCCGATGCGATGCGCAAGCTCGGCGACAAGATCGGCGCGAAGCTGATCGCAGAAGAGGTCGGCGTGCCCGTCGCGCCGTGGAGCCGCGGCGAGGTCGCGACCCTCGAGGACGCGCTCAAGGCCGGCGAGCAGATCGGCTACCCGCTGATGCTCAAGGCCACCGCGGGCGGCGGCGGGCGCGGCATCCGCATGGTCGCCTCCGGCGAGGACCTCGCCGACGCCTACGAGCGCACCAGCCAGGAAGCCCTGCGCGCCTTCGGTTCCGGCGTCGTGTTCCTCGAGCGCCTGGTCACCGGCGCCCGGCACGTCGAGGTCCAGGTGATCTCCGACGGCGAGACGGCGTGGGCGCTCGGCGTGCGCGACTGCTCGGTGCAGCGGCGCAACCAGAAGATCATCGAGGAGTCGGCCTCCCCCGTCCTCGCGCCCGAGCAGACCGCCGAGCTCAAGGCGTCGGCCGAGCGGCTCGCGGTCGCCGTCGGCTACCGCGGCGCGTGCACCGTCGAGTTCCTCTACCACCCCGGCGAGAAGCTGTTCGCCTTCCTCGAGGTCAACACCCGCCTGCAGGTCGAGCACCCGATCACCGAGATCACCACCGGCACCGACCTGGTCCGGCTGCAGCTGCACGTCGCCGGCGGCGGCAAGCTCGCCGGCGAGCAGCCGGCCGAGCTCGGCCACGCCGTCGAAGCGCGCCTGAACGCCGAAGACCCCGACCGCGACTTCGCGCCCTCCCCCGGCCGCATCGCGCGGCTGGCGCTGCCCGCCGGCCCGGGCATCCGCGTCGACACCGGCGTCAGCGAAGGCGACACCATCCCGGCCGACTTCGACTCGATGATCGCCAAGATCATCGCCTACGGCCGCGACCGCGACGAGGCGCTCGGCCGCCTGCGCCGCGCGATGGCCGAGACCACCGTCATCATCGAGGGCGGCGCGACCAACAAGAGCTTCGTGCTCGAGCTGCTCGACCAGCCCGAGGTCATCGACGCCAGCGCCGACACCGGCTGGATCGACCGCGTCCGCGCCGAAGGCCGCCTGGTCACCCACCGGCACTCCGCCGTCGCGCTCGCCGCGGCCGCCATCGAGGCCTACGAGGACGAGGAAGAGGTCTCCGTCCAGCGCCTGCTGGCCACCGCGCACGGCGGGCGCCCGCAGGTCCAGCACGAGACCGGCCGGCCGCTCGACCTCAAGCTCCGCGGCGTCGGCTACCGCGTCAGCGTCGCGCGCATCGGGCAGAAGCGCTTCCGCGTCGGCGTTTCGGCCGGGACGTCGGAGGTGCACCACGCCGACGTCGAGATCGACCGCTTCGACGCCCACAGCGGCCGGATCCGGGTCAACGGCCAGGGCTTCCGCCTCGTCGCGGCCACGCACGGCCCGATCCACCTCGTCGAGGTCGACGGCGTCACCCACCGCGTCAGCCGCGACGAAGGCGGCGTCGTGCGCTCCCCCGCGCCCGCGCTGGTCGTCGCGACGCCGCTGTCCGTCGGCGACGAGGTCGAGGCGAACGCGCCGATCCTCGTGCTGGAGAGCATGAAGATGGAGACGGTGCTGCGCGCGCCGTTCCGCGCCCGCGTCCGCGAGTGCCCGGTGTCGGTCGGCAGCCAGGTCGAGACCGGCGCGCCGCTGATGCGGCTGGAGCCCCTGGCCGACGGCGCCGAGGACGAGGTCGCCGAGGAGACCGAGACCGTCGAGATCGACCTGCCGGCCGAGCCGGCGGGCGTCTCCGCCGAAGCCCGCGTCGAGCGCGGCCTGCAGGACCTGCGCAGCCTACTGCTCGGGTTCGACGTCGACCCGGGCGAGCGCAAGCGCGTCCTGGCGGCGTACGTCGCGGCGCGGACCGAGCTGGGCGGCCGTCCGGTCGAAGGCGAGCTGGAGCTGCTCACCGTCTTCGCCGACCTGTCCGAGCTGAGCCGCAACACCCCGGGCGGCGAGGACACCGTCCCGAACGGCGCGGTGCACAGCCCGCGCGAGTTCTTCCACAGCTACCTGCAGAGCCTCGACGTCGAACGCGCCGGCGTCACCGAAGGCTTCCAGGCCAAGCTGACCAAGGTCCTCGGCCACTACGGCGTCACCGACCTGGAGCGCACGCCGGCGCTGGAGGCCGCGGTCTTCCGGATCTTCCTGGCGCAGCAACGGACTTCGGCCGACGTCGCCGTCGTCTCCGAGCTGCTGCGGCAGTGGCTGACCGGGCCGCCGCCGGCGGAGGCGCTGAGCGACCGCGCCGGCCGGACGCTGGAGCACGTCGTCGAGGCCACGCAGGTCCGCTTCCCCGCGGTGTCCGACCTGGCCCGCGGCGTGGTCTTCCGCTGGTTCGCCCAGCCGCTGCTGCGCCGCAACCGCGCCGAGGTCTACGCCGCCGTCCGCACCGAGCTGAGCTACCTCGACCAGCACCCGGACGCGCCGGACCGCGCCGAGCGGATCCAGGCCATGATCACCGGCTCGCAGCCCCTGGTCCGGCTGATCGGGCAGCGGATCGGCCGCCCGGGCCGCGACCACGCGCCGCTGCTGGAGGTCCTGACCCGCCGCTACTACGGCAACCGCCGGCTGTCCGGCGTCGCGGTGCGGGACGCGGGCGGCTGCCGCTGGCTGACCGCCGAGCTGAACACCCCGGACGGCGCGCTGCCGCTGGTCACCACGGCCGTCGACTTCACCGCCCTGCCCGACGCGCTGCGCGCGCTCGGCGAGGTGGCCACCGACGGCGTCGTCGCCGACCTGTACCTGCGCTGGGAGGACCAGCCGGACGTCGACGCGACCGCCGAGCGGCTCGGCGCGCTGCTGGCCGAGCACGGGGTGCCGGCGAGCGTGCGCCGGATCGTGGTCACCGTGGCCGGCACCGGTGGCGCGGTGATGCACCACCACTTCACGTTCCGCCGCGACGGCGACGGGTTCGCCGAGGACCGGCTGATCCGCGGCCTGCACCCGCAGATCGCGCAGCGCCTGCAGCTGCAACGGCTGCACGAGTTCGACCTCACCCGGCTGCCGTCGGCGGACGAGGAGATCTACCTCTTCAAGGCCGTGGCGAAGAGCAACCCGGCCGACGAGCGGCTGATCGCGATGGGCCAGGTCCGCGACCTGACGCCGCTGCGCGAGGCCGACGGCCGGCTGGTCGCGCTGCCCGCGCTCGAGGACGCCGTCACCGCGTGCCTCGACGCGATCCGCAACATCCAGGCGCAGCGGCCGCAGAACAAGCGGTTCGACACCAACCGGATCATGATGTACGTCTGGCCGCAGACGGACCTGACCACCGACGAGCTGAACACCCTCGTCCAGCGCATCCTGCCGACCTCGGTGGGCGCCGGGCTGGAGGAGGTCCAGTTCCTGGCCCGCCGGCGCACCGACGCGGGCAAGCTGACCGAGCTGGCCGTCCGGATCACCTTCGACCCGAGCCAGGGCGCGCGGCTGCACGTCGGGCCGCCGTCGACCGAGCCGGTCAAGCCGCTCGACGACTACCGCCTGAAGGTGCTGCGCGCGGCGCGGCGCGGCAACGTCTACCCGTACGAGCTGACCGAGCTGCTCGCCGGCGCCGAAGGTACCTTCACCGAGCACGACCTGGACTCCGCGGGCGTCCTGGTCCCGGTGGACCGGCCGAAGGGCAACAACAGCGCGGCGATCGTCGCCGGCGTCGTCACGACGCCGACCACGCGGCACCCCGAGGGCGTCACGCGGGTCGTGCTGCTCGGCGACCCGACGAAGTCGCTGGGCGCGCTGTCGGAGCCGGAGTGCTCGCGCGTCATCGCGGCGCTCGACCTGGCCGAGCGGATGCAGGTGCCGCTGGAGTGGTTCGCGCTGTCGTCGGGCGCGCGGATCTCGATGTCCTCGGGCACCGAGAACATGGACTGGGTCGCCGCGGCGCTCAAGCGGATCGTCACGTTCACCCAGGACGGCGGCGAGATCAACATCGTGGTCAACGGCATCAACGTCGGCGCGCAGCCGTACTGGAACGCCGAAGCCACGATGCTCATGCACACCAAGGGCGTCCTTGTGATGACGCCGGACTCGGCGATGGTGCTGACCGGCAAGCAGGCGCTGGACTTCTCGGGTGGCGTGTCGGCCGAGGACAACTTCGGCATCGGCGGCTACGACCGCGTGATGGGCCCGAACGGCCAGGCGCAGTACTGGGCGCCGACCCTGCCGGCCGCGCGCGAAGTGCTGATGGCGCACTACGACCACACGTACGTGGTGCCGGGTGAGGCCGGGCCGCGCAAGGTGGGCACGAACGACCCGGTCGACCGGGACGTCTCGGCGTTCCCGCACGCGATCGTCGGCAGCGACTTCACGACGGTCGGCGAGATCTTCTCGGCCGAGCACAACCCGGACCGCAAGAAGCCGTTCGACATCCGCACGGTGATGCGCGCGCTGTCCGACCAGGACCACCCGGTGCTGGAGCGCTGGGCGGGCATGGCCGACGCGGAGACGTCCGCGGTGCAGGACGTGCACATCGGCGGGCGCCCGGTCTGCCTGGTCGGCATCGAGTCGCGGTCGGTCCCCCGCCGCGGTTTCCCGCCCACCGACGGCCCGGACACCTACACCGCGGGCACGCTGTTCCCGCGGTCGTCGAAGAAGACGGCGCGGGCGATCAACGCGGCGTCGGGCAACCGGCCGCTGGTGGTGCTGGCGAACCTGTCGGGCTTCGACGGCTCGCCGGAGTCGCTGCGCAAGCTGCAGCTGGAGTACGGCGCGGAGATCGGCCGGGCGATCGTCAACTTCGAGGGCCCGATCGTGTTCACCGTGATCTCGCGCTACCACGGCGGCGCGTTCGTGGTGTTCTCCAAGGCGCTCAACCCGAACATGACGGTGCTGGCCCTCGAGGGCTCGTTCGCGTCGGTGCTGGGCGGCGCCCCGGCGGCGGCGGTGGTGTTCGCGGGCGAGGTGGCCAAGCGCACGGCGAACGACCCGCGGGTGACCGAGCTGCAGGCCCGGGTCGCCGCGGCCGACGCGCCTTCCCGGGCGGCGTTGAGCACGCAGCTGGCCGAGGTCCAGTCGTCGGTCCGCGCGGAGAAGGTCAGCGAGATCGCGGCGGAGTTCGACAAGGTCCACAGCATCCAGCGAGCGGTGGAGGTCGGCTCGGTGGACGCGATCATCTCGGCGGCCGAGCTGCGGCCGCGGATCATCGAGGCGATCGAGCACGGGCTGAAGAAGTAGGGAGTCGCGGGGGGGGGGGCCCCGGGGGGCGGGCCCCCCCCCCCCCCCCGCGGCCCCCGCGGCGGGCGAAAACACCCACCCCCCCACAACCCCCAAAAGATGACGGTTTTGAGGTTTTTTGGACCCGACAGCAAGAACG
>NZ_JBIWPI010000001.1:1394799-2064312 GCF_044768185.1 Amycolatopsis sp. NPDC101161 | reverse complement strand
GTTTCATCGGGGGGGCGGAGGGGGGGGGGGGTTTCTGGGGGGGGTGCGCGCCGGGGCTTAGTTGGTGGGGGGGGGGGGGGCGGGCCCGGGGGGGGGCCGGCCCCGCACCGCCGGTTCGCTCGTCGAGTCGTCCCGATCACCCGCTCCGTGACAGAATCGCGACTTTCGGGGGTATGGCGGTTTTGTCCCCGCCGACACACTGTGCGTGCCGGTCCGGTGACCACGGGTGCCGACCGAGCCTCCATCCGTGCGGCGTGAGGAGATCCCCGATGGCGTCAAGGTCCCTGTCCCGGCTCGCCCTCGCGGCGACCGGGGTCCTGCTCGCCTCCCTGCTCGGCGGTACCGCCACCGCGCAGGCGGCCGACACCCCGGTGTTCTGGCGCGTCCCCGCCACCGCCGCCCAGGCGCAGGCCCTCGAGGCGGCCGGGTTCGACGTCGAGGAAGGGGACGCGGGCGCCGTCCTCGTCGTCGGCGGGCAGGCCGTCGCGAACCAGCTGCGTACCCGCGGCTTCACGCCGTCCTTCCACGACACCGTCTACAAAGAACTCCCCGCGCAGCGGAATTCCTTGGCGGCGGACACCTTCTACGGCGGGTACCGCACGGTCACCGCGCACGAGAACCACCTCACCGCCGTCGCCGCCGCGCACCCCGATCTGGCCACCAAGTACACGATCGGCCAGTCGTGGAAGAAGACGAAGGGCCAGGGCGGCCACGACATCCAGGCCTCTGCCTCACCAAGAAGCAGACCGGCGACTGCACGCTCTCGACGACGTCGCCGAAGCCGAAGTTCTTCCTGATGGCCCAGATCCACGCGCGCGAGCTGTCGACCGGCGAGCTCGCCTGGCGCTGGATCGACTACCTCGCCGACGGTTACGCCACCGACGCCACCGCCAAGTCCATTTTGGACACGACCGAGGTCTGGGTGGTGCCGATCGCCAACCCCGACGGCGTCGACATCGTCGCGTCCGGCGGCAATTCCCCGAAGCTGCAACGGAAGAACGCCGACAACTCCCGTGGGAGCTGCACGGGCACGAACATCGGCGTCGACCTCAACCGCAACTCCACGTTCAAGTGGGGCGGCGACTCGAACTCCGCGTGCGCCGAGACCTACCAGGGCGTGAGCGCCGGCTCCGAGCCCGAGGTGCAGGCGCTGGAGAAGCTGGCCCGCGCGATCTTCCCGGACCAGCGCGGCACCGGGAACAACGACCCCGCGCCGTCGACGGCCAAGGGGACGATGATCACGCTGCACAGCTACGGCAACGACATCATCATCCCGTGGGGCTTCACGCAGGCCACCTCGCCGAACGACGCGCAGTACCGGCGGCTGGGCGCGAAGTACTCGGCGTCGAACGGCTACCTCGTCGGCACCAACGAGGAGACCGTCGGCTACGACACGAGCGGCACCACCGACGACTTCACCTACGGCGAGCTCGGCGTCGCCAGCGTGACGTTCGAGGTCGGCGGCTCGAGCGGGACGTGCGGCGGCTTCCTGCCGCGCTACACCTGCGTCGACAGCACGTTCTGGCCGAAGAACAAGGGCGCGCTGATCACCGCCGCGAAGGCGGCGGCGGCGCCGTACCAGCAGTGAGGTTCGGCCGACAGACGTAGTCCTTTTCGTGCGCCGGGCGGATCGTCCACTTCGGACGATCCGCCCGAACGCTCTCAGTCCTCGTCCTCCAGGCCGGCGTCGGCGAGCACCGAGTAGACGCGGCGCCGCGCGTCGGCGAGGATCTTCTTCACCTCGGCGACCTGCGCGTCCGTGCCGCTGTAGCCGACCTGGGCGGCCGCGCCGGACAGCTCGCCCAGCGCGTGCCACAGGACGGCGAAGCGGTCGGCGTTGGGCGCCTCCTCGGGTTCCGCCCAGAGGGCGGTGAACTCGTCCTCCCGCCCGGCGACGTGCTCCCGCCCGGCATCGGTCAGCTCGGCCACGCGACGGCCGCCGGTCTCGGCGGTGTGCACCAGACCTTCGTCTTCCAGCTGCTGCAGGATCGGGTAGATCGACCCGGGGCTGGGCCGCCACCGGTCGTGGGTGCGACGCCGGATTTCCTGGATGAGCTGGTAGCCGTGCATCGGTTCTTCGGCGAGCAGCGCGAGCACGGCCGGCCGCACCGGACGGCTCGGCCCGCGTCCGCGGAACTCCTGGACCCGCTGGAAGGGACCCGCCCCGCCGAACCAGTTCCCGGGCCCGCCGAAGGAGCCGGGACCGCCGGGAAAGCCGGGGAACCCGGGCCCACCCGGCGCTCCGGGCGGTCCCGGCGGCTGGGGTGGGTGCGGCGGGTGGGGCGGGAAGCCACCGCGGGCCAGGTCGGGGCCGGGGTCGAAGTCCTCGTGGCCGGGGAACCCGTGGTCGTTGTCGTGGCCGTGACCGGGGTGGCCGTGACCGGCTGGCCCGTGGCCGCCGAAGAGTCCGCCCCCGAAGCCGCCGAACATCCGGCCCGCGCCTGCGCTCATCTCCATGCCTATCTCCTTCGTTCGCCGTATCGCCGACACTACGACGATATATCGCCGTTGGATCGACGGCAACCTACGGCTTGGATCGAGACAGCCCACCGGCGGCCGCCGGCTCGGCCGGGGCGGGGATCGCCACTCGCTGCGCCTTGGCTGGCCTCACGCGGCCACTCGGCCCCGCACACCCGGCCGCCCCCCCACTCAACCCGGCCGCCTCCGCACACCCGCCCCGCCGACCTCACGCCCGCTCAACTCCCGCCGAACCCCCACATCCGACAAGCCCAGCTCCCGTCCTCAGGCGGCCCCGGACTTGACCGCCAGCGTCAGCAACTCCGCGGCCGGCCCCATCAACCGCCTCCCCGACGGCCACACCGCCCGCAGCACCCGGCCCAGCTCCACCCCCGCCACCGCCACCGGCACCAACCGCCGCCCCGCGACCTCGCGCACCACGTCCAGCTCGCTGATCACCGCCGGCCCGGCGCCCGCGATCACCGCGTTCCGCACGGCCGATGCCGACCCCAGCTCCAGCAACGGCGTCACCGGCCCCGCCCCCGCCCGGCGCAACGCCGCCTCGACCGTGTCGCGCGTCCCCGAGCCCGGCTCGCGCACCACCAACGGCGTCGCCGCGAGTTCCGCCGCGGTCAGCGGACGGCGGCGCCGCGCCCACGCGTGTCCCGCCGGGACCACGACCACCAGGCGGTCCGTCGCGACCCGGCGCGTCGCCAGGCCCGGCCACGGCCCCGGCGACTCGACGAACCCCAGGTCCACGCGCCCCCGCGCGACCAGGTCCGCGACGTGCTCGGAGTTCACCACCTCGAGCCCGACGTAGGTGTCCGGCCCGGTCCGCTTCACCTCGCCGATCCACGCCGGGACGAAGTGCTCGGCCAGCGTCATGCTCGCCGCGACCCGCAGCTTCGCGCCGCGCTGGGTCCGCAGCGCCTCCGCGCCCGTGCGCAGTCCGTCCACTTCGGTCAGGACGCGGTGCGCCCAGCCGGCGATCACCCGGCCGTCCGGGGTAAGCGCGGAGCCGCGCCGCGTCCGGTCCACCAGGGACAGTCCCAATTGTCTCTCCAAAGTGGACAACCGCTTGCTCGCCGACGGCTGGGCGATGCCGAGCGCGCCGGCCGCCTGGCCGATGCTGCCGAGGTCGTCGACGAGCACCAGCAGGCGCAGCGAGTCCAGATCCGGTCCGGTCATAGCCCCAGTCTATGACCTCCTGCCGCACTGACGGCTACCGCGCGCCCGCGAACCGCGCGACGCTGGAAGCATGGCAATGACGTCGGCGAAAACCTCGGGCCTCGCGATCACCGCACTCGGCGTCGCGGCGGCCTACGCGCTGAGCACGGCCTGGCCGGTGGCGGGCGCGCTCACCGTGGCCGTCGTGCTGGGCATCGTCGCCGGCAACACGCCCGTGCTCACCGATGAGCACCGCAAAGCCGTGGCCGGGCTCACGAGACGCCTGTTGCGCGCGGGCGTCGTCCTGCTCGGGCTGCAGCTCGCCGTCCCGGCTGTGCTCGCGCTCGGCGCCGGCACGCTCGCCGCCGTCGTGCTGACGGTCACCGTCACCTTCCTCGGCACACTCGGCCTCGGCCGGCTGGTCCGCGTCCCCCGCGGCCTCGCCCTGCTGGTCGCCACCGGGTTCTCGATCTGCGGCGCGTCGGCGATCGCGGCGATGGAAGGCGTCGTCGAGCGCGAGGACGAGGACGTCGCGACCGCCGTCGCGCTCGTCACCTGCTACGGCAGCCTCGCGCTCGGCGTGCTCCCCCTGCTGGCGCACGTCCTCGGCCTGGACGCGACCCGGACCGGCAGCTGGGCCGGGATCTCGGTGCACGAGGTCGCGCAGGTCGTCGCGGCGGCCGGGCCGGCGGGCGCCGCGGCGGTCGCGGTCGCGATCGTGGTCAAGCTGAGCCGCGTCGTCCTGCTCGCGCCGGTGGTGGCGCTCGTCGGCGCGGCCGAACGCACCCGCCGCGGCGGGCACACGCCCCTCGTCCCGCTGTTCGTCCTCGGGTTCCTCGCGATGGTCGCGGTCCGCAGCACCGGGCTCGTCCCCGCGTTCGCGCTCGACGTCGCGAAGACGGCGTCGACGCTCCTGCTCGCCGGCGCGCTGTTCGGCCTGGGCTGCGCCGTCCGCCTCGGCTCCCTGCTCCGGGGCGGCGGCCGGGCACTGCTCCTGGGTCTCCTGTCCACGCTTCTCGTGCTGGCGACCGGCTTCGGCACGTTGGCCGCGTTCACCTGATGTTTCCTGCCCGGCCATGAATAGTTCGTTATACGCCGGGTTGTACGGGTCTTGTACGGGCCGCGTCGACGCTACCGCCGAGACGTAGGACGTAGAACGAATCCGTAGGGAGCTTTCACCGTGAAGATCACCCGACTCGCCCAAGGCCTCCTGGCCGGGCTGCTGGGGTGCGCCGCCGTCGCCGTCCCGGCGGCCGTGGGCGCCGCCACCGCGTCGGCCGACGTCGCCAGCACGCTGGTGTTCACCAAGAACACCGAGGGCCACGACTGCTACCGCATCCCGACCATCGTGAAGGGCACCAACGGCGACCTGCTCGCCTTCGCCGAGGGCCGCAACGGCGGCGCCGCCACCTGCGCCGACCTCGGCGAAATCGACCTCGTCATGAAGCGGTCCACCGACGGCGGCAAGACGTGGAGCGCGCTGCAGCCCGTCATCAAGGCCAACGGCGACACCAAGGGCAACCCGGCGCCGATCGTCATCCCGGGCAGCAGCCGGATCGTGCTGCTGTCCACCATGCAGTGCTACACCAACCCGTCCTGCGGCCGGATCCCGCGCGTGTCGATCAGCGAGGACAACGGGAAGACCTGGGGCGCGCCGAGAGTCCTGACCACCGAGCTCGGGTTCGCGAGCGCGCCGGGCTGGCTGGCGACGGGCCCGTCGCACGGCATCGTGCTCACGCGCGGCGCGCACGCCGGCCGGATCGTCGCCGGGATGAGCTACACGATCGGCGGCAAGAACACCGGTTCACTGGTCTACAGCGACGACCAGGGCGCGACGTGGCACCGCGGAGCGACTGACACGTCCACTTCGGACTTGATGAACCCGCAGGAGATCAGCGTCACCGAGCTGAAGGACGGCCGCGTCTACGCCGCCGCGCGCAACGACGCCAACAACGACAACAAGTGCCTGTCGGACGGCACGCACAACCGCGCGTTCGCGATCAGTTCCGACGGCGGCGCGACGTTCAGCTCGAAGTTCGCCTTCGCGACCGACCTGGTCACCCCGACCGTCGAGGGCTCCACGGCGCGGATGAGCGCGACCGACACGGGCGGCAGGTACAACCGGATCGTGTTCGCGGCACCGTCCACTTGCGACCGTCGCAAGGAGCTGCGGATCCACTCGTCGTTCGACGAGGGCGCCAACTGGACGGGAACGGCGGGCAGCCTGCTCGTGTGGGGCCAGGACGCGGCGTACTCGGACATGGTGCAGCTGTCGCAGGCATCGGTGGGCGTGCTGTTCGAGGCGGGCCCGGAGTACCACGCGAACGACACGATCCGCTACGCGGCGGTGTCGGAAACGCAGCTGGGCGCCCCGGCGTGCGGCGGCGGCTACGACGTGATCGACCAGGCCCCGCTGGGCACGGCGGGCACGGCGTACTTGTCGTACAACGCGTCGAACGGCAAGAACTGCGTCAGCACGATGAAGAGCGCGTCGGCAGGAACGGCAACGCAGACGTCGGCGTACTTGGAGGTCCAGGGATCAACGCGGACGACGGACTCGGGAGCATTCTCGTACTTCGCGGGCCCGGTATCAGCAACGGCGGCGGCCAAGTGCGTCAAGTGGGGCGGCGCAGTGGACGGCCAGGCGTACAACAGCGGGTTCGAGCACTGCGGCTGAGTTCGACGGGGCGACTGGGCTTCCGGTCGCCCCGGCTTGACGTCAGCACGGCTAGCTCGCACGGGAAATCGAAATCGGCTCCGGCCCGTCCAAGTAGACCAGGAAACCCGCTTCTTCGTCATCCTGGAAATCCCCGACCGGGACCACGGACAGGCCCACCGTCGGCCGAGGGAGCCACCCGACATCACGCGGTGGGTCAAACTGCCGAACCGTTCGCACCACAACCTCCAGACTCGGGATCCCGACCAGGCACACATCTCCGGCGGACAAGTCTTCCGGGTCGGGTTCGAGTCGCCACGGCGTGTTCGTCCATTCAAAGTGATTCACGTCGACAGGAAAAGCGACTTGACCATTCCATGAAACCCTGGAAATAGGGTCAATCCGACGCCACGGCCACTGAAGATAAATGTATCCTGACGCAATTTTCGCAACCACGGCATCAGCCGGAGCACAGTCGAGGACTAAACGCTGTCCCGCTTGCATGCCGTCACTGAGCAAGTTCGAATCCCCTTCAGAGACCGGGTGCTTCTTTCACCCAGTAGTCTACTACCCGGCATCCGAGGGCTCCAACCAGACGCCGAACCTCACCTAATGAGAATAGGAGCGGAGTCAGCAACGATCAATCGGACCAGAGCTTGATTGATGTCGTCTCCCAGCTTCAAAACTTGGAAGGTCGTCTCGGCGTAGACCTTTCCTTCCGCCCCGACGAGGACGATGTATTCACTCAGCCACTCGCCTATCGGACACAGGCGGTCACCGACGACGCGCTCCCGATCGGCAATTCGCTCGGATTCGCCTTTCGCAGCCCACAGCGGATCGATCTTCAGTTCACATGTGCCGAACACGGCCTTGATCGACTTCGGTGGAACCACGGTCAACCCGCCTAGCAGCTCCAGAACGCAGATGCCGGCAGAATGAACCGAAAAGCCCTCGTCCCGGAGCCGATCAACCCAGCCGGAAGGGTCGAACCGGTACTCAGGCGTCCACCCGCTTTCCACCAGAGTGGCATGCACCACCGAGTTGGTCACCGCCGGAATCAAGTCGATCATTTGCCGACAACTCCCAGCTCGTCCAGCACAACCTCGCACGACCGACACGACGGGTTCAGCGTCCCATGCTGCTGCAAGTTCGTCCTCGCACGCCGCCTGAGGAGCCGCCGACACCATCGCACGACCACCGCCAACTCTTGCTGGCGACCAGCCCGAACTGGATAAGATCATGGCGAGCTGCTCGTCGCTCACGTCAGCACTCATGAACCAGGAGTTACCTCTCTCGCTCCGCCCGGACCGCCAATCGACACGGGCGACGGACTCGGGAGCGTTCGCGTACTTGGCGGGCCCGGTATCGGCGGACAAGTGCGTCGAGTGGGGCGGCGCCGTGGATGGCCAGGTGGACAACAGCGAGTTCGAGCACTGCAGCTGATTTTGGCGGGGCGGCCGGGCTTCCGGTCGCCCCGGCTCGGTGTCACTGTGGATCGTGTTCCTGTTCGAAGGCGTGCCTGATCGCGGAGATCAGCGCGATCAGCACGGCCTCGATCTCGCCGGCCGGGACGCGGACGTGCTGGAACTGCCGGTACTTGTCCCGAATTTCAGCCACAGGGCCCCGCCGCCTGATCGTCACCGCGGTGAGGTTCACCGAACCTTCGCCATCACCCAGCGCCCGCCAGGCGGCCAGTACCTGCTCGACCGGCCAGGAGGTCGTGCGGAACTGCAAGGCGAGCGTCTCGACGGCAGTCAGCAGGTTCTGGTCAGCCCGAGGAATCCTCGAAGGGACCCAGTAATCGCCAAGGGTGAACTCCCACCGCGGCGCGGCCACGTCAACCAGGTCGACCATGGTTCCGTCGTCTATTCGCTGTCGTCGAGTTGATTCAAGCGTGCGCGCAGGCGCCGAACCTCGGCCAGCAACGCAGGCACAATCTGCCGCGACTCGGCGACGAAGCGGGCGTTTTCGTCCCATTTCCCGTCCGAAATGTCGACGTACTTCGGGTGTTGGACCAGCGTGGCAGCGACCAGCTCGGACGAGTCGAATCCCGGAAATCGCCGGCCATTCTCGCCGGCGACAGTGCCCACCGCGACGAGGTTCATTGCCGCGTCGTCGTCGAACACCCGGACGTGCCATGGACCTGGCGTGGCTGACCGCACCAACTCTTCGATCTCGGCCAGTTGCGCCTCATCGAGGCTTTCTCCACTCATAGTCGGCTCGTCCCGATCGCAGTTACCACGGCAGCAACTCTCGCGCAGAGGCCCGGGCGATCCACCTCAGGTCCTCCTCGATGTGCTCAGCCGATCGGCCACGCGATCTCAAGCTCCACGAGCCACACCTTATCCGCCAAGCGGCACCCAGCTCCAAGCCGGGTCCCGAGCGAACCTCGCCAGGACCTCACCGTATTCGAGGAGTTCGCCGCAGTTCGTGTCGAGCACTCCGGGAAGCCCGTCCAGAACAGCTTGCAGCAACGACCAGACACACGCGATACCCAAGTACTCGACGAGAACCGGCTCGACCCGTCCCAAGCGCTCGGCGAGTTCTGCCTTCTCGTTCTCGTCATAGTCGTGTAGCACGTCGCCGGACAAGTCGATGCCGAACCAGCAGTCCCCCACCTCGAGACGGTCGAACACATCACCGTCCGCGTAGGTGCCCAGGCCACGCAACCGATCCTCGATCTCCCGGCGCGTATCCGGATCGCTCAACAGCACAATCGTCGGCCGCACGATCACCTTCCTCTCGACCGACCCGGCCTACCGGGCGCCGGGTTCGCTCGGCCAACGCTTACCGATGTCCGTTTCCGCGATCCAGAAACTGGCCTCTGACATCGACGTCGATACAGGTTGACCGGACACGCTCAGCGCACGAAACTGCCTCCGTAGCCGCCACAGCGAGAGCGCCCGCGCCGTCGTCCGTGACCCTCTGAGCATCCCGCCACCACGAACGGTCCTCCAGCTTGGCGAGGCCGCTTTCCACCTGATGACTGTATTCACTGTCGACCAGGTACAAGGCGTCGAACACCCGCTCACTGCAACCCGCGAGGGAATTGACATCCATCCTTTCGAGCGCATCGGCGAGAACCTCGCCCAACTCCAGCAGAAACGCGGCCAAATCAGCCTTCCCTGGCAACGCGGAACTTCCCCTTCGAGCACGGTCGCCACCACCAAGGCGTTCGATGCTGGAAATAATGTTCGCGATGTCCCGCAGAACATCACGCCCAGCCCCCTCGGTTGAAATCAGTCCGGCAAGACGCTGAGAATCGCTCATTTTCCCCGCCAGCACAGTCACCAACGGCTCAAGGCGCACCAGGGACAAGGCCAACCAGCTCAACTGAAGATCACCAGGAAGAGGCCGGATGAGGTCGCGCTTCTGCCGCATGAACGCCGGGTACCGGACCCGCGGAACGGAGCCGATCAGCCACAGCCTGGCGACCCGCTCATCGATGAAACGCCAGTGCGCGGAAGCAGCCTCGACGCGCATCGGCTCCGGCAGCGAACTGTCGTAGTCGCAGATCATCTTCAAGATCCCCGGCCGCGAAAACTCGAACTGGACCTGCATAGCGTCCAGAGAATCCTGTACGGGCAGCAACTCGAGCCCTTTCGCCAATTCCTGCGAAGGAACTTCGTCAAGCGTCCGGAGATCCCATTTCGCCCGTTCGCGGCCGCCTCCGAGGATCTCCGAGGACGGCCAGAAGACAACGCTGACCCTCGTGGACGTCGAGCCCTTCCAGTCGAAGTTCATTGTTGTCCCCTGTATGAGTGCTTACGGGGTGCGCCGCTGGCTGGATCACCCGTCGGTACGCGAATGACGCCGTCAACGCGGCCGCGCGGCTCACCACCGCCGGCCGGGTCGGCGAACTAGCTGCGGCCAGAGGGTTTCGTGCACGTAATCGCGTTCTTAAAAGGCCTAGGCGAGCTTAAGTTCACCTGGGACGTCGGCCACCCTGCCACTCAAAGCAACTCAGCGAGTTCATCCATCTCGGACTGCGGGTACGGGTGGGAAGGCCATGATTTACGGAACTCGTCTCTGCCGATTCTTTCGAGCAAGTCACGCGTCGAAAAAAATACGTTCTCGGCAAACTGCTTCAGGTCAACTTCGCTTGCTTCCCATCTTTCCTCGCCGACACCTCGACCCCATTCGGGGCGAAACGACACACGAATTTTCAATACCGAACCCTGCGACTGGAACACCCACCAAATCTCTCCGGGCTCGTTGTCGAAGGAAACATCTTGCCGAGACTCGCCGCGAAGTAGCTCGCACACTGCCGTGACCAGACTCTTCAACACATCGGTCGAGTCGCTTACGGTCGCGCGATAAGCAGCCCCGGCTCCGGCGGCGGACAATTCGAACGAGGCCCACCCGTGCCGCACCTCTCCCCACTGGAAAATGCGTTCTGACATCCCACCACCTCGTTCTATTCAACTCGTTACTTCGGGTATGCAGTCCAAATTCTGCCATCCCGGACGACGATCTCGGCGACCGAAGTCTCTTTGCCGGCTCCGTTCACCCCGATCGGCCGGCCGAAGTCAGCCTGATGCAGGTGCCCCGGACCGTTGGGGTTTCTGAGTTCCGGAGAGGTGTTGGCGCCGTCGACGAGGTTTTGCCGAAGGACGTGGTCATCACCGTTCCATATGAAGTCATCGTTGAACTCCCCAGGCAAGTCGGTCTCGCCTGCTGCTATTGCCTGGTCGCGCGCGCCGGGGCCATGACGATACTCAATATGAGCAAGTCGCTGGTCGGTCACATTGGCGTCGCCGCCGCAGTTGTGGACCAGGACCGGAGTGTCCCCGGCCAGCACATAGTACGTGTGCAGCTCGTGGATCGTCAGGTCGTACGTGACCTCCGTCGAGTGGTACGGCGTCACCTCCTCGACCGTCGCCTCGCCACCATCGGCCGTCTGCAGGCGGTCGCCCACCTGCAGGTTCACCGCTTCGACGAACTCGCCGCGCGTCACGTCGTAGAACGGGTGGTGATACGTCGTGGTCACCGTCGCCGGAGCCGCCGATGCCGTGGCCGCACCTCCTGTCACCACGGCAGCGGCCACCGCCAACCCCGCTACTGCCCGGCCCACCGCACGGCGGACCCCGCTCGGCTTCACCTTCACGTCCACGAAGTCGTGGTCCGTCTCGGTCACGATCACCCGGTCGATCCGATGCGCCTCCAACCCCGGCTTGCCCGGCTGCGAGTTCGCGACGCGCTCACCCACCCGAAGCGACGAGATCGGCTTCGAAGAACCGTCCGCCAACAGGACCTTCGTCGACGCGAGGAAGCTGTGCGGCACCGAGCACGAGGTCGGCTTCTCCTCCGAAGCACTCCGGCCCCGCGCCCGCAACCCACCGAGCGCCCCGAACGCCGCTCCCCCGGCACCACCAGCCGCGGCACCCGCGCCCGCAGCGGACAGCGCTCCGCTCACCGAACAGTCCCGGCCACAGTTCAGCCCGTAGCCGGCCAGCGCCGTCACGCCGCCGCTGACTGCTCCGGACCCCGCGCCGACCAGACCCTGGGTAGCCACCTGGGGCAGGGCACCGTCCAACGCGTCCGCCACCAGCTTGCCGCCCAGTGGGCCCGCCAGCCCGGCACCCAGCGCGCCACCCAGCGCGCCCAGCCCGACCGCTTCGACCGCGCCACCCACCGAGCAGTTGTGCGCCTTCGAGCAGTCCATCCCGTACGACACCGCGCCGCCGACCGCGCCACCCAGCGCGGCACAGCCGACCACGGCCGTCCCGGCGGTGATGGCCGTGCACGCCGCGCCGACCAGCACGCCCGCCGCGATGCCCGCGATCGTCGACGCGTGCTCCTTCACGTATGTCGCCACGTGAGACGCCGCCGATGCCGCCGCGTGGCCCACCGCCACCGCCGCCGTCGCCACCGCGTGGCCCACCGTCTTCGCCGCCGAGACCGCCGCGTGCGCCACCGCCTTGGCCGCGTGGACCACCGCGTGCGCCGCCGTCTTTACAGCCTTCGCCACGTAGTGGTACGCGGTTTTCACCGCGTGGACCGCGGCGTGGTAGACGTGCTTCACGAACCGCACCGTGCGGTGGTAGGCGTTCTTCACCAGCCGCACCGCCGCGTGGTAGCCGTCGCGGACCGCGTGGTACGTCGACACCGCGACGTGGACCAGCGGCTGCACCACGTACGTGTTGACCGCGTGCGCCGCCGGCTGGATCACCTCGTGGTACACGAACGACGCCGCGGGAGCCAGGACGTGGTCGGTGAAAGCCGACCACGCGTCGCCCAGCCAGCCGTGCCCGGACGGGTCGGTTCCCGTCATCGGGTTGCCGTCGACGTAGGCGAACTTGTTCGCCTCCATCGGGTTCGGCACCGGGCTGTTCGACACCGTGTCGCGGTTCATGAACTGGCCGACCGCCGGGTTGTACCAGCGGGCCGCCATGTTGACGTTGCCGGTCGAGCGGTCCGTCCAGCCCGACTGGTACCCCAGCTGCCCCTTCACGTTCGCCGACGCCAGCACGTTCCCGAACGGGTCGTACGCCGTCGAGCCGGCCATCGCGGACCCCGAAGCGGTGAACGTTCCGACCACGTCGGTGTGCTGGTCGACGAACGCGAACGCCCCGGTGCCACCGGAAGCGACGCCGACCAGGCCGCCGCCCGGGTCCCGGCTGTAGGTCGCCGTGCCGTCGGAGGCGATCGCGTTGCCCTGGCCCGAGAAGGAGAACGTCGTCGCCGTGCCGGACGCGATCGTCGTGTCGGTCAGGTTCCGGCCGAGCGCGTCGTAGCCGAAGGCCTGCGTGCCCTGGACCGCCATCTGCCCGAACGCGTCCGAAGAGGACACCAGCGTGCCGGTCGAGGACGCCCGTTCGCGCAACGTCCCGCGCGCGCTGTAGCTGTAGGTGTTCGAGCCGTCGGACGTCAGCTCGTCGCGCGCGTCGTAGGTGTAGGTCGACGAGCCGACCTGGGTCCGGTTGCCGGCCGCGTCGTAGCCGTAGGCCACTGTGGACGTTCCGTTGTTCCACGACGCGAGCCGGTCGGCCAGGTCGTAGGTGTAGGTGTTGGCCGCCGCCCCGGCGAAGCCCGCGGTCGTCTTCGACGTGAGGTTGCCGTTCGCGTCGTAGCCGTAGCCGACGGACGCGATCGCCGCTCCCCCGGCCGTCTTCAGCGCGTCGCTCGTCAGCCGGTGGAGCCCGTCGTAGCCGTACGTCCGCGTGTTCCCGGTGCCGTACTGGATGCCGCTGACCTGGTTGAGCGCGTTGTAGCTGAGGGTCTGCGTGCCGCCGGTGGCCGCGTCGGTGACGGTCGAGAGCCGGTCGGCGCCGTCGTAGCCGTACGACGTCGTGCCTGCCGCGTCCGTCCGCGAGCTCATCAGCCCGTCGGTGGTGTAGGCGAACGACGACGACCCCGCCGAGCCGGTCGCCGTGAGCAGCGACCCGCGGTCGTTGTAGGTGAACGTCTCGCTGGACGCGGCTTGGTGGTCGGAGTGCCCGGCCACGCCGGCCTCGCTCGTGGCGGCCGAGGTCATCCGCCCGCCCGGGTCGTAGCCGAACGTCCGGGTCGCGGTCGCCGCGTCGGCGCCGCCGCCGGACTGGCTGACGAGGTTGCCGTCGTCGTCGTAGCCCGCCGACACGGTCACCCCGCCCGGCTGCGTCTGCGTGACCGGGCGCCCCGCCGCGTCGTAGACGGACGTGAAGGTCCGGTCGGCGTCGGCGGTGTAGGCGGCCGTCGCCGGCTCGACCAGCGCGTCGGGCAGGTTCCAGGAGTTGTAGCGCGTGATCGTCGGGTTGCCGCGGCCGTCGGTGAACCGGGTCCGGTTGCCCGCCGCGTCGTAGCCGAACGTCGTGGTGATCGACGAGGTCGCCGAGACCGGCTGGATCTCGCTCGCCAGCCGGTTCGCCGCGTCGTAGGTGAACGTCCGCGCGGTGCCGCGTCCGTCCACACTGGACGTCAGGCGGCCACCGGCGTCGTAGACCGCCGACGTCTGCTGCAGCACCGCCCCGGCCGCGTCCTTGCGGGTCACCTGCACCGGCCGGCTCGACTGGTCGTAGGCCGTCGCCGTCGAGGTGTTGTCGGCGGCGGTGACCGTCGCCTTCTCCCCGAGGTAGCTGTAGCCGTACCGGGTGGTGTTCCCGGCCGCGTCGGTGACCGAAGTGGTCTCGCCGAGGGCGTTGTACCCGTAGGACGTCGTCGCGCCGGTGGGCGTCTTGGTCGAGGCCAGGTTCGCACCGCCCGGGTTGACCGGCGACGCCGCGTAGGAGTTGGTCGTCGTCGCGGTCAGCGTCGAGGGATAGCGCTCGAACACCGTCGAGGTCAGCTGCCGGGACAGGAAGTCGTAGGTCGCCTCGGTGCGGGCACCGTTCGCGTCGACGACCGAGAGCCGGTCGCCGTTCGTGTCGAAAGTGGACACCGCCTTGGCGCCGGACGGCTTGGTCACCTGGACCAAGTCGCCGAGCTGGTCGTAGGCCAGCCCGGTCACGTGGCCTAGCGGGTCCTTTTCGGACACGACCTGCCCGATCTTGTCGTACGTGCGCACGGTGGTGGCCGTGATCGGGCTACCGCCCGGCGGGGTGTAGTTCGGGTTGGTGACCGATACCGGCTGTCCCGCCGCGTCGTAGACCGTCGTGATCTGGTTGCCGTCGGGGTCGACGGCTTCGACCGGCTCGCCGAAGGTGTTGTAGCCCGTCGTGGTGACGGGGTGGACGGCCGTGGCCGGGCCGCCGTTCGTCTCCGTGTTCACCGTCGGCGCGGTGGTCACCGCGGGCTTGCCGGCCTCGTCGTAGGCGTACGTGGTGAAGTTGCCGTTCGCGTCGGTCATCGACGTCGGCAGGCCGCGCTGGTCGACCGTCCACGTCGTCGTCTCCGCCGCGGAGGAGGCTGCGGTTCCGCCGTTGCGGCCTCCGTTGTAGACGGTCGCGATGTCGGCGGCCGGCAGGGCGCGCGAGTAGGCCTGGACGCTGTCGACCTGGCCGGTGGCGTAGTTGCCGTCGGCGCCGGTGTACCAGCCGTGCCCGATCACCAGCGGCCCGCCGGCCGCCATCGGCGTCGGGTCGGTGGTGCTCCCGGCCGCCGCGCCGTTGACGTAGAGCGTCATCGAGCCGGTGCCCGAGTCGTACACCCCGGCGAGGTGGGTCCACACCCCGGCCTGCGCGTCGGCCGAAGACTCCGCGCGGTACACCGTGGCGTTCGCCGCGTCGGTGCCGAACCTCGAGAACGACCACTTGTGGGTGCTCGGGTCGTATTCGAGGTAGAGGCCGCTCATCACGGCGCCCTTCTGGACCACGTACGTCTGGAACGCCGAACCGAGCGTGGCCGGCTTGACCCAGGCGGACACGGTGTAGCTCGCCGCGGTGTTGAGCACCGGGCCGCCGGTCGCGATCTGCGAGCTGGTCCCGTCGAGCGTGGCGGCGCCGCCGGACCAGGTCACCGCCGACGCCGCGGCGGTGTTACCGGTGCCGGAGGAGTCGGTGACCGTGCTGCCGGAGGTCTGGTTCAGCTTCCACCAGCCGACCGGGTGCCCGGTGCCGTCCGCGGCGACCGACCGGGACGTGAGCACGCCCATCGGGTCGTAGGACGTGCTGACCGTGCGGCTGCGACCGGACGGGTCCGACTGCGTGCTCGTGGCGACCTTGTCGTCGGGGGTGTAGGACACCGAAGTCGAGCGCGCCGCGCCACCCGGGTCGTCGACGGTCTGCGCGACCCGGCCCGCGGCGTCCACTGTGGACGTCGAGGTGTTCGCGCCGTTGCCGGTGACCGTGCCGATGAGGTTGCCGGACGCGTCGTAGGTGTTGGATTCGGCGACGAAGGACTGCTGCCCGGTGGGATCCTTGCGGGTGACGGTCGCGGTGAGCCCGTTGTCGGTGTAGGTGTAGGCGGTGGTGTTGCCCATCGAGTCGGTTTCGGACGCCAGGCGCCCGGCCGGGTCGAAGGCGTTGGACTTCTGGGTCAGCAACGTCGCCGGCTTGGGGTCGACCGGGCTGCCGGTGTACCAGACGCCCTGGGTGAGCAGGTGGCCTTCGCCGTCGTAGGTCCAGTCGGTCTCGGTGCCGTTCGGGTCGGTCTCGCTCTTCTTGTTGCCGTAGACGTCGTAGGTGTAGGTGGTGACGTTGCCGTTCGCGTCCGTGGTCGACGCGACCTGGTCCTTGTCGTTGTAGGTGGAGCTGGTGGTGCGGGCGGCGTCGCCGCCGGTGCCGTCGGCGACGGTTTGCGAGGTGATGCTGCCGTCGGCGTTGTAGACGCTGGTCGTGACGGCCGTGTGCACCGCGCCGGTCACCCGGTCGGTCACCGCCGGGTCGGTCTGCGAGACGACCTGGTCGCTGCCGTCGTAGCCGTAGGAGGTGACCAGGCCCGCCGGGTAGCTGTCGGAGACCGCGGTCTTCGTCAGCATGCGGCCGAGCGGGTCGTAGGTGAACCGGGTGACCAGCCCGTCGGCGTTGGTGGTGCTGTCGACGTCGCCGTTGTGCCGGTAGGAGATCCGGTTGACCGCGCCGCCGGGTGAGGTCGTCTTCACCGGCAGCCCGGCGGGCACGGTGCCGGTGTCGGCCGCGGGGAAGGCCGAGGTGCCGTCGCTGTAGGCGATGGTCGTGGTGCGCCCGTTCGGGAATCCCGGGACCGGTGGCGTGGTCACCGAGGTGCGGTTGCCCGCGGTGTCGTAGCCGAACGAGGTCAGGTACGCGGGGTCGGTCGCGCTCGACGACCGGCCGTCCCGGGACGTCAGCATCAGGTCGTTGCGCGCGTCGGCCGTCGTCAGCTGCGGGGTGGTGTCGTCCGGGAAGTACGTCGAGTACGACGTCGAGCACTTCTCCGCGGCCTGGTTCTGGCAGGTGGTCTGGGAGACGACGTTGCCGCGCACGTCGTGGCCGACGGTCACCACGTTGCCGTTGGGGTCGGTGCTGGTGTGCAGGAAGCCGGACGTGTCGTAGCCGTAGGTGGTGCGGTGCCCGGCGGTGTCGGTCTCGGCGATCTTGTGGTTCCCGGCGCCCGGTTCGTACTGCTGCACGGACGTCTTGCCGGCCGGGTCGGTGATGGTGGACGTCGTGAGCGGCGCCAGTCCCTGGGAGTTGCCCGCGGCGAGGAAGTGCTGGGCGACCTGGGCGGCGGACAGGGCCGACCGGTAGTAGGCGACCTCGCCGAGGGAACCGGCGAAGTAGTTCCAGGTGTTCCCGGACGGCGCGGCCGGCCACCCGTTGCTGTTGTAGACGCCGGCGCCGGCGAAGTTCAGCGGGTCGCTGTTGAAGATCTGCGCGGACAGCGTGCCGACCTGCAGGCCGTCGAGGTAGAGCACCTGGCTGGTGTTCGCGCCGCTGAGCACGACGTGGTGCCACTTGCCGTCGTTGACCTTGCCCGGCGAGGCCATGCCCGCGACGGAGTTGTCCCAGAAGTGCCCGTGCAGCTTGCCGTCCGTGCCGACGTACAGCACGGGCATCGCGCCACCGGACGGGTTCGCGGCGCCCAGTGCCGAGTTCCCGGTCGAGAACAGCGTGCCCGCCGCGGTCGACGTGGTGGTGAACCACAACTCGACCGACGCGGTGGTCGATGCGCTCACCAAGTGATCAGGCAATGTGACGCTGGCGACTGTGCCGGGGAACTTCGCGGCGGTCGAATCGGTGAACGGGCCGGTCACGCCGAGCGTCGCGTTCGTGTAGGCCGAGGGCCGGTAGTTGACCTCGCCCGCGGGCACCGCCGTGCCCGGCGCGTCGGCGAAACGCTGGTACAGCTCGGGTTGCGAGCCGAGCACGGCACCGCGGTAGACCTGGCTCGAGCCGCTGGCGGTCAGCGGCGCGTACTTCCACGTGCCGCCGTTCTCGTCGCCGATCTGGGTGACCGCCTGGGAAACCGGGTCGTAGGACACGGTCGTGTGCACCGCCCCGGACGGGCGGGTGATCGAGGTGAGCAGGCTCGCCTGCTGCTTGCCGGCCTGGTAGAGCGGCATCTCCTGGACGCCGGGTACGGACTTGTCCCAGATGCCGACGTCGGCGATCTGGCCGTTGAAGAAGGTCGCGGTGCCGGGCTGGCCGGCGTGGGACTGGTCGGGCCACTGGTTGCCGAGGAAACCCGCGCCGATGAAGCGGTTCTGCGGGCCCATCGGCACGATCGCGCCGACCGACTGCCCGACGAACTGGCCGTCGAGGTACATGCCCTGGCTGGTCGAGGAGTGCGTGAAGACGACGTGGTGCCACGCGTTGTCGTTGACCGGGTTGGCCGTGGTGATCGTCTTGTCCGTGGCCCCGGTCCAGTACTCGCCGATCAGCTTGCCGTCGTTGCCGACGTAGAGCGCGGGCGTGTACTGCGACGCCGGGCTCGTCGCCTCGGTCAGCGGCATGGTGCTGTAGGAGAACAGGACGCCGTTGGTGGCGGCGGTCTTGAACCACATCGACACCGACATCGTGTTCGGCGCGGCCGCGTCGGCGCGCGGCAGCTGGAGGTACGACGAGGTGCCGTTGAACCCGGCGGCGGTCGCGGCGGACCCGGCGAGCGGACCGGGCTGACCGAGGGCGACGTCGTGGTAGGTCGCGGCATCGGTGCCTTCGTTGGTCAGCACCGCGCTCGCCGCGGTCGTCCCGCTCGCCTCCGACAGCGGCCAGAACGAGTGCGGGCCGACGTCGAGGACGCTGGTGCGGTACGGCGAGCCCGCCGTGTACCCGTAGCGGGTGCAGTCGGTCGTCGTGCCCGGCGGGCAGACGCTCGTGAGCTGGTCACCCGTGTACCCGTAGGTCCAGGTCAGCGGCGCGCCCGGGGTCAGGTCGTCGGTCGAGACCGAAGCGACGTGCGGGCTCGTGGCGCCGGCCGGCGTGGTCCAGGCCAGGTGCAGCGCCCGCCCGGACACCGCGGACGTCAAGGTAGCGGGGTGCCCGCCCGACACGGTGAGGTTCACGGCGCGGCCGTTGGCGTCCGCGATCGACGACAGCTGGTAGACACCCGAGCCGAGCGCCTGCGTGAAGGTGTAGACCGTGTCGTTCTTGTCGGTGAGGCTGTACCCGCCGGTGATCGCCTTGAAGGTGGCGAACCGCCCGGCCGGCGGGGAGAACGTCCCGTCGGCGTTCTTCCCGTAGCCCACTTCGGAACCGTCCGGGTAGGTCACCAGCACGCTGACGACCGTGCCCGAGCCGTCGAAGTCGTACTGCTCGGCCGCGCGCGCGTCGACGACGCTCGACCAGCCGGCGCCGAAGGCTCCGGTCGTGCGGGGATCGCGGGAGTTGTAGTCACGCACCACGGACAAGGCCGGCCCGACGCCGCGCACCTCCGCGTCGGTGGCCGAGGTCGTGTAGTTGCCGATGCTCGGCTCGACACCGTGCACGCCGGTGTTCTGCGACAGCGACGACGTCACCAGCGGCTGGTCGACCTGCACGGTGAGCGGGTTCCACGGCGGGTCGGCCGAATAGGACGAGCCGTCGTAGGCCTGCACGGCCCAGTAGTAGGTCTGGTTGTACTTGAGCTTCCCGGCCGGGACTCGCCAGGTTCCCTCGGTGACCAGGCCGGAGTCGGCGATGGTCGCGCCCGCCTGATCGGCGACCTGGTAGCGGTACTTCAGCGCGCCCGGGCCGGCGTCGATGTCGTGGGCCGTGGCGAACAGGAACGGGACCAGGCTGGTCGTCGTCCCGCCGGCGCCCGGGAAGGCGGAGTCGACGACCGGCGGCACGTTGCCGCTCGTGGTCAGCGACAGCACCGGCTGGTAGCCGGCGTTCATCAGCCAGGAGTCGAACTGCTTCCAGTGCAGGCTGTCGTTGGTAGCCGCGTACACGGCGAGGCCGTAGTCGGACGCGGATCCGTTGGCCCAGCCGGCGAAGGTCGCCGTCGACAGCGGGACGTTCACCCAGTCGCCGACGGTCCGGTCGGCCCCGCGGTTGGCGCACGCGTTCGGCACCGACGGGGTGGCGTTGCCGATGCTGGCGCCGAAGGACGGCCCCGGGTAGGCGGTCACGCCGGCCGGCGTCCACGCCTGCGTCACCGGGGCGACGTCGAAGCGTTCGGCGAGGCAGGTCGAAGCCCAGGTGTCGTACAGCTTCAGCGTGGCGGAACTGACCGTGACCTGGGAGCCGTCGAGGTCCTTGGGGAACTGGAGGAACGTGTTCGCCGAGTCCGGGCCGGAGTTGTACGACCCGATCTTGACGGTCTTCTCCATCGAGTGGTCACCGGGCGCGCCGATCTCGGCGTAGGTCGACGCCGGCGTGTCGGTGAAGGTCGGGTCGACGGTCACCGGGAACACGCGGGCCGGGTCGGCCAGCCACTTCGGGTCCAGCGTCACCTTCAGCGCCGGCTTCCCGGCGACCTGGGTCAGCTCGTAGCCGACCGCGTAGGTCGTGGCGGGGACGCCGGAGACCGGGTCGACCTTCGCGTCGAAGGCGTAGCCGCGGGGGATGCGCTGGCGGATCGCGCCCGCGCCGTCGAGCAGGCTCACCGAGCCGTCGGTCTCGATCCGCGGGGTGAGGCCGGTGAGGGACAACGGGAACACCCAGGTACTGGGTGCCGTCGCCGAGTGCAGGACGAGCGATTCCTTCAGGCCGGTCGTGGTGGGTTCGAGCGCGACGTCGGTGCCCGCGAGCGCGCCGGCGTAGGTCGCGGCGTGGCCGTCGACGCGGGGCGTGACCGCGCGGGCGCCTTGCAGCCCGTAGGAAATCGTGTGTCCATTGTCGACGGTCAGGGTGGCGAGCGCGGAGTCGGCCGCGTTGCCGGCGAAGTCGACGCCGACAGAGTTGGCGGTCTCGTGCCAGCGGCCGTCCGGCCCGCCGTGCACGGAGGTGTCGATCGCCCGCCAGCCCCACGGGCCGTCGGAGAAGTTGACCGGGCCGCGCGTGTAGTCGCGGGTGACCGAGCCGTCGGCGTTGGCGAAGTAGTTCATCGTGGCGCTCGACTTCGCGGCGTCGCGCCGGCTCGTCGCAGCGTCGAAGCCGTGCGTCGCTACGCCGCTCGGCCCCGGAGTCACCTTCCGGCCGTGGCCGCGATCCTCCGGCAGCTCACCGGGTGCGGCGCCGGGCGCCTTCCCCGCCCCGCCGCGGGCGCGGGTCGAGGCGGTGCTCGCGTCGTGACCCTTGCCGTCGGCCGTGCCCGCGGTCTGGACGGGAGTCGCGCCCCAGTGCGGGGAACCGGAAAACAGCGAACCCAGCCACGAACCGAGTTCCGCGAGCGGGAGGTGCCCGGGCGCCAGTTGCGCCGCGTCGGCCTGGCCACTGCCCAGCGAAAGCCCCAGTCCCAAAAGTATGGAGGCAGCACAAACTCTCGCGGCGCGACGACGCACGGGTCCCCCTCGATGTCCATCCCCGACGAACGGCGAGGAAGTTCACCACACCGGCGACCGTGCGGAAAAGACTGCAAATCACCGAATTCTGAGATCAACGACACCGGTAACGAAACGGAAAGCGGCCCAAATCGGACGAACGTGGATCAATCCTCAGTGCCCGGCGGCGTGCGCGGCCTGCCGGACCACCGCGGCGACGTCGTCACGGACGTGCTCGCTCACCCGCACGGGCGAGACGTTCGCCGCGGCACCGGTCGCCGGGCCGACGATCACGAACCGGATCGCGGGGTGCGCGGGCGCTTGCGCGGCGGCCACGGTGGTGCCGGGCTCCCCCGCCGTCACGACGACATCGCAGCGTCGCTGGACGAGCGAGTTCACGTAGGGCAGGTAGTTCGCCTCGGTGGCCGGCCCCGCGGCGGCGAGGTAGGAGACCTTGACACCGGTGTCGCCGGAGGCGTCCTGCAGCCCGGCCCAGACGGGGCCGGCCCCGGGGGCGGCGAGGCCTTGGGCTCCGGTGAGCAGGCAGGCGGAGAAGTCGGCGTAGACGCGCGCCCGGGCGGGCGGCAGGCCGTCATCGTGGCCGGAGGGCCACCAGATAGCCACGGCCACCCCACCCGCGACGACGACCCCGGCCGCCGCGATCACCCACCCACGCCGCACAGGTCCCCCTCGTTCCCGCGCCCGATCGCCGGGCGCACCTCGGTAGTGTGCCTCGGCTCGCTGGGTGGGAGGGCAGGAGGCTCGGATCTGTGGGCTGGTGGCTGGGATCGGGCTGCTTGGCGCGGCACTGGTTTTCGCGCGGCCGCCCAGCGCAATCCGGACGCCAACCCGCTCACCCGGCATGCGCTGCACTCCCGGCGCAGCCCGCCTTGCGCCCACTCCCCCCCAGGTGCGCGGCATCCACGCTCGGCAACCCAGCCCAGCTGGACTCCGACCCGCTCGCCCCGTATGCGCGGCGCTCCTATCGGGTTACCCGGCCTTGCGCCCGCTCGCCCGAGGTGCCTGGTGCGGCCCCTCACCCACCGCGCGCAGCGCTTCCCCACCGAGCCCGGCGCGGACCCAACCCTGCCCGGCCCGCCCAGTCCATCGCGCTCCAGGCGCCGGCCCACCCATCCGCAGTCCTTTGTAGACCTTCCCCAACCAGGCTCCCGTAACACTCCCACTGCGCCGTGTGGGTGACCCCCCTGTTGCGAAACGCGACCCCGCAGCGATGTAACCGACATGGTTTGGCCCGAGGACGATGCCCGGCACCGCGAGGTGCTGGCGGCTCTGCGTGCCTGGGCCCGGCAGATCGACGCCGTCCCCTACCCGGCCGGCCTCGACATCGATGCCCTGATGGCTCGCTACTACGACAGCCTGCGCGGGGAACCCGAGCCCGAAATGGGCATCGTCGTCACCACCACCGCCGATGCCTGCGTGCTCGCCGTGCGCGGGGACATCGACCTCGACGGCTGCCTGCGGCTGCGGGCACGGCTCGCCGAAGAGCTGCGCCTGGCCCCGCCCGTCCTGGTCCTCGACCTGTCCGGCGCCACCCACTGCACCGCCCGGGGCGTCGCCGTGCTCCTCGACGCCACCGCGGACGCCCGCGAGGCCGGCGTCCCCTTCGCGATCGCCGGCTGCGCTCCGGTCGTCCGCCGGGCGATCGAAGCCCTCGGCCTGGGCGAGACGCTCCCGTTGCACTTCACGACGGCCGAGGCGATCGAGTGGCTCCACCTCCTGGAACGGCTGAAGACGCTTCGGTGACCGCGCTCCGCGGATGGTCGAGCCATCCACCGAGGGTCCGGTACGAGCCGGTGACCTGCGCGGAGGCCGTCGCCGGCCGGGTCTACTGAGCTCCGGCCGGGGCCGTCGTCACCGCCGACTCGCCGAACCGGATTCCCTTGGCCTCCTTGCCGATCGCCGTCAGCACGGCGACCGCCACCAGGCCCGGCACGACCGTCCACACGAGAGCCGAGGAGTACCCGTGGGACTCCGCGATCGCCTGCTGGATCGGCAGGTTCAGCGCCGCCAGCAGGTTGCCCAGCTGGTAGGTGACACCCGGGTAGAAGCCGCGGATCGCGTCCGGCGACATCTCCGTCAGGTGCGCGGGGATGACGCCCCACGCGCCCTGCACCATGATCTGCATCAGGAACGAGCCCAGCGCCAGCATCCCGGCGCCGTGGTCGAACGCGAAGATCGGGATCACCGGCAGGCCCAGCACCGCGGCCGTCACGATCGTCCGGCGGCGGCCCAGCCGCTCCGACAGCGTGCCGAACGTCAGGCCGCCGATGATCGCGCCGACGTTGTACAGCACCGCGATCCACGTGCTCGTCGACGCGCTCAGCCCGGCGCCGCCGTTGTCGTGGGCCTTGAGGAAGCTCGGGTAGACGTCCTGGGTGCCGTGGCTCATCCAGTTGAACGCCGTCATCAGCAGGATCAGGTACCCGAAGCGGCGGATCACCTTCCCGTTCAGCAAGACGTCCTTGACCGACGTCCGCGTCACCTTCAGCTTCTCCCGCGTCGCTTCCCAGACCTCCGACTCGCGCACCCGCGCGCGGATCAGCAGCGTGATCAGCGCCGGGAAGATGCTCAGCACGAAGATCCAGCGCCACTCGAGGCCGAGCGCGGAGTGGAACAGCAGGTACGCGAGCGCCGCCAGCAGGTAGCCGATCGAATAGCCGACCTGCAGCAACCCGGAGAAGAACCCACGCCGGGCGACCGGGATCTTCTCCATCGCCAGCGCCGCGCCGAGGCCCCACTCGCCGCCCATGCCGATGCCGTAGACGAACCGCAGGATCAGCAGCACGGTGAAGTTCGGGGCGAACGCGCACAGCAGACCGGCCACCGAGTACAGCAGGACGTCGGCGATCAGCGGGATCCGCCGGCCGACGCGGTCGGCCCACAAGCCGAACACGAGGGCGCCGACCGGCCGCATCACCAGGGTCGCCGTGGTGATGAACGCCAGCTGCGTCGCCGTCGCGCCGAACGACTTGTCCTTCGCGATGTCCGCGAGGACGAACACGACCAGGAAGTAGTCGAACGAGTCCATGCTCCAGCCGAGCAGCGCCGCGAGGAACGCGTTGCGCTGATCGGATGTAAGCGCTTTCTTCCCTGCTGCCGGTGCCGCTTCCCGTTCCGTCACGTTCGCCCCGTCCCGTCGGTTCCCCACCGGAAGACCTCAGGGCTGGTCTAGCACTCACCGGCCCGCGCGGGCAAGGGTTACAGCGCCACGCGCGTCCGGACGCGACGGCCGACGTCGCGCGCCCACGCCTTGATCCGGTCCCAGTCGCGGAAGTCGCCCGCGCGCTGCCCCGACGCCATCAGCCGCGGGATCAGCCCGCGCACGGTCGCCGGGTCGAGCCGGCCGCCGAACGTCGCGGTGCGCTCCGCGTCGATTCGCGCCGCGAGCAGCGCCACGTTCGCCGGCAGGCTGACCTGGTGGGTGGCGGCACCCGGGCCGCACGGGCCGCTGTGGAACAGCCACACCGGGCGCTCGGACAGTGCCCGGGCGTTGCGCTCCAGCAGCCGGACGGCCTCGGGCCGCCAGCGGTGGTAGTACAGGGCGCTGCCGACGACGACCGCGGCGTAGTGGCCGACCGTGGCGACGTCGGCGGCGTCGCGCACGTCCACGCTCAGGCCGGCTTCGCCGAGCTCGGCGGCGATGACCTCGGCGATCTGCCGGGTTCCGCCGTGGCGCCCGGCGTAGGCGACGAGGACTGCGGTCATGCGTCCCATTGTCGGCCCTGTCGCGCGGTCTTGCGCCGCGGGCCGCGCACGATCCGCCATACGGGCGCTCCGACGTTGCTCTCCGTGGCCCTCCGCCCGCCGCGGCAACTCAGTCCGGTGAGAGGAACGCGGGCCGCTCCTCGGGATCGGGCGGGTCGTAGTAGCGGTGGAAGACCGGCGTCTGGCCGCCGGACAGCGGCGGGACGATCCAGCTCCAGTCGGCCGGGCACCGCCGGCCGGACCGCTCTTCGCGGTCGAGGTGGGACAGGAACCGCCGGGATTCGGTGTGGTGGTCGGCCATCGTCACGCCGGCGGCGTCGAACGAGTGCTGCACGGCGAGCGTCAGCTCGACCAGCGCCCGGTCTCGCCACAGCGTCCGCTCCGACGCCGTGTCGAGGCCCATCAGCTCGGCCACGACCGGCAGCAGGTCGTAGCGCTGCTCGTCGGCGAGGTTCCGCGCGCCGATCTCGCTGCCGAGGTACCAGCCGTTGAACGGCGCGGCGGGGTAGGTGACGCCGCCGATCTCCAGCGGCATGTTGCTGATCGCGGGCACGGCGTGCCAGCGCAGGCCGAGGCCGGCGAACCAGCGGTGGTCGGGGTGGGTCAGCGGCACCTCCAGGACGGCGTCCGCGGGGAGGGTGAACAGCCGCGGCTCGCCCGGGTCGGCCTCGACCAGCAGGGGCAGGACGTCGAAGGAGCCTCTGCGCTCGGGCGGCCGCCACCCGAGTCTTCGCACCCGCTCGGTGAACTCGGCGTAGCGCGGGTCGCCGAGGACCGAACCGTCGTCGAGGCGGTACCCGGCGTAGCGGATCAGCTGCTCGTTGTGGATGCGCGGCCCGGCCGCGGCGGGCGTGTCCGGGGCGAACACGGTGATCGTGGGCCGGATCCGGCCGCCGCGGGTGGCCTGGCGCAGGTGGGCGACGCACTCGCCGGCGATCGCGGCGGCGTCGGTGACCCGGCGCCGGTCGCGGATCCGCAGGCTGTTCCAGTACAGCCGGCCGATGCAGCGGGCGGAGTTGCGCCACGCGACGCGCGCGCCGTACGCGAGCTCGGCCGCGGTGTGCCGGTAGGTGCCCGTTTCGGCGATTTCCGCGCGGACCTCGGCCAGCCGGGTCTCGAAGCGCTCGCCGTCTTCGGCGGCGCCTTCGGCGAACATCCGGTCCAGGAATTCCTCCGCCTCCGCGGAATTGACGCTCTGCTCCTCCGAGACGCGCTGGTAGATCGGCAGCGAGGGCGTCACCCGCTCGGGTGTAACCGTCATCGCGCTTCCCCACTCTCCGGAATCGTGTTCTGCATCCCGACGCAAAGGTTCACCGTTCCTCCGATGGTCGCCGCAACGGGGCGGGCCGGAAGTCGCTGCCACCACAGCACCTCCGGCCAGGCCGGGGAGAGTACCCCACGTTTCTCCGGACGCAATCCACCGGACGTGAACGGCGTCCCACCGTGTTCCGCAATTGCGTCATGGCCAGCGGAAACGCGGGGAAAATAGCTGCTACCAAGCGTTATCCGGACATGTCGCAGCGCGTTTTCCGTCAATCGATCACAGTGGACGGTGAAACGGAGGTGATCCTTTGCCGGTGAACCGGTTTCCGCTGTTCGAGCGTATTCGCCGAATGGCCTTCACCGGCGCCGCTCCCCCGTGTATTAGCGCGCCCGCGCGCGGCGCTAGAGTCGTTTTGTGCGCAAGATCCCCGTGGTTCTCGTCGCCGGGTTCCTCGGCGCGGGCAAGACGACCCTGCTCAACCACCTGCTCGCCAACCGCGAGGGTGCCCGGGTCGGCGTGGTGGTCAACGACTTCGGCCGGGTGAACGTCGACGCGCTCGCCGTCGCCGGCCAGGTCGACACGATGGTCTCGCTCGGCAACGGGTGCCTCTGCTGCGCGGTCGACGCGAGTGGCCTGGACGCGATGCTGGGGCGGCTCTCCGCGGCCGAGGCGGGGATCGACGTCATCGTCGTCGAGGCCAGCGGCATCGCCGAGCCGCGCGACCTGATCCGGCTGATGATCGCCAGCGAGAACCCGGACATCCGCTACGGCGGGCTCGCGGAGGTGGTGGACGCGGCCGAGTTCGAGTCCGCCCGCGAGCGGCACCCCGAGCTGGCCGACCACGTGCGGCTGGCCGACCTGGTGGTGCTGAACAAGGCCGACCGGGTGCCCGCGGAGGCGCTCGCCAAGGTCACCGCCACGGTCGAGGAGCTCGCGCCGGGCCGCCCGCTGCTGGTCACCTCGCACGGGCGCGTCGACCCGCGGCTGTTCTTCGACCCCGAGCCCCGCGGCGAGCGCGTCGGCCAGCTGTCGTTCGACGACCTGCGCGAGCACGACCACGCGGAGCACCTGCACGCCGCGTACGAGACGGTGACCTTCACCGCCGGCACGCCGCTCGCGCCGAAGGCGTTCGTCGAGTGGCTCGAGCGGCGCCCGGCCGGGCTGTACCGGATGAAGGGCCAGGCCGACTTCGGCGCCGGCGCACGCTTCCGGCTGCACACGGTGGGCGGGTTCGTCCAGCTGGAGCGGTCGGCGTGGCCGCCGGGCGAGGCGCCGCGCACGGAGCTCGTGCTCATCGGCGCGGGCATCGACACCGACGCCGTGCTCGCCGAACTGACCGCGTGCGTCGCGCCGGACCCGTCGGTGATCGACGAGCGCGGGCTGCTGCACATCCTCCGGTACCTCCCCGACCAGGCCTGACGCCGCGCCACGCCGAAGATCGGGAAATGCGCCGGAGCCGCCGGAGCGGCGACGGAGACTGGCGGCCATGACGACCACCGCGGTGAGCGCACCACGCTGGTACCTGGTCGGCGTGCTGCCCGAAGAAGTGCCGCTGGCGCACTTGATGACCCGCTCCGGCGACCTGCGCTACCGGCGGTCGGCGTGCGGCGAACGGGAGTCCCGCAGCTGGAAGCCGGTGGACCTGACGACGTCGGAGGTGGCGCCCTGCCGGGCGTGCGTGGCGACGCTGCCCGCGCCGCCGGCGGGCCTTCGCGTGGCCCCGGCCGGCGATGACCTCGGCCAGCTGTCGCTCGACCTGGAGATCTAGGCGGTCAACGTCTCCGCGAGCCGCTTCGCCGTGCGGAACGGCTGCGCGGTCCGGGCGACCACGGCTGTGACCGCGGCGCCCTCCAGCAGCAGCATCACCTCGTCCGCGAGTGTTGCGGCGTCGGCGCGCCCGCCGCGTTCGAGCTGGGCCCGCAGGAAGCCGTGCAGCGCGGTTTTGTGGTGGCGGACGACTTCCCGGACCGGGTCGCCGGGGTCGGGGAACTCCGAGGTCGCGTTGAGGAAGGCGCAGCCGCGGTAGTCGTCGCGGGCCAGCCAGGCTTCGTAGGCGTCGAACACCGCCAGCACCCGCTCGCGCGGATCGGCGTGCCCGTCCGTGATCCGGTCGATCTCCTCCTGCCAGCGCCGGTCGCGTTCCCGCAGGTAGGCGACGACGAGCCGGCTCTTGGAGCCGAAGTTGCCGTAGAGCGCCGCTTTCGTCACGCCCGCCTCGGCCGCCACCGTGTCGACGCCCACGGCGTGGATCCCGTCGCGGTAGAAGAGCGTCGACGCGGCCTCGAGCACCTTTGCTCGCGCGGCGCCGGGACGGGTGCGGACCACAGCGTTCCTCCAGACAGGTCGGTATGGCTTTAACCTGCACTGATCGTACCATCGGTTGACAACAGACAGACCTGTCTGTTTGGTGGACGGCATGGCCCTCGGAACGAAACCGAAGACGACGGCCGCGTGGTGGTCGACCGCCGCGGCCGGGGCGAGCGCGATCGCCCTCTGCTACGGCTTCGCGCGCTACGCCTACGGACTGTTCGTGCCGCGGTTCAGCGAGACGTTCGGGCTCACGACGGTCGGCGCCGGCGTCCTCGGCGGCCTGTCCACCGCCGGGTACGGCCTCGGGCTGCTGGTGTCACCGGTGACGTCCCGCCGATCCGCGCACGGCACGGTCGTCCTGGCCGCCGCGTCGGCGACGCTCGGCCTCGCGCTGATGGCCGCGGCCCCCGGTGTCGTGGTGTTCGGGGCCGGGATCGTCGTCGCGGGCGCCGGCGCGGGTCTCGTGTCGCCCGGCGTCGCCCAGCTGATCGGCCGGACGGTCGCCCCGCGAGTGCGGGACCGGGCTCAGACGTGGGCCAACACCGGGACCGGGCTGGGGCTCGCGGCGTCGGCGTTCACGCCGCTGCTGGCGTTCGGCTGGCCCGTGATCTGGTCGGCGTTCGCCGCCCTCGGCGTGGCGGTGACGCTGATCGTGGGGCGGGTGCTGCCCCGGGCACCGGCCGCGCCGGAGGAGCCCGGCTCGACCCGCGGGATGGCGCCGCTGGTGGTCAACTCGGTCCTGATCGGAGTGACGAGCGCGCCGTACTGGACGTTCTCGAGTTCGCGGCTCACCGAGGCGGGTCTGGGTCCGGTCGCGGTCACGTGCTGCTGGTGCGCGATCGGTGTGGCCGGGTTGTTCGGCGGTCTGGCCGGCCGGCTGGCCGAGCGGACGGGCCTGCGCGTGGCCAACGTGGCGACGTGGACCCTGGCGGCGTGCGGGATCGGCTTGCTGGCCTGGCCCCGGCCGGGACTGCCGGGGGCGTTGGTGTCGAGCGCGCTGTTCGGTCTGACGTACATGGCGTTGACGGGCTTGTGCATCCTGTGGGCCGCGCGGCTGTTCCCCGAGCGGCCGGCGCGCGGGGTGACGTGGTCGTTCGCGGGACTGGGCGCCGGTCAGACCGCGGCGGCGCCGTTGGCGGGCGCCGCCGCTTCCGGGATCGGGCAGGCCGCGGTGTTCGGGTTGACCGGATTGGTCGCGCTGGTCGCCTGGAGCCAGCTCTCGCCTCGGCTCGCGCCGCCGTCGGCGCGTGAGGAGCCGCCCGGCTAAGCCAATTCCTTCTCGAAGCAGACCGACTCCGGATCACCCTCGTGCGGCGGGAAGTTCGGCACCCGCCGGTACCCCGCCCGCTCGTACAGCCGCATCGCCGCCGGCTGGCGGACTCCCGTCTCCAGCCTCAGCCGCACGCCGCCGTCGCTGCGGGCCAGGCGCTCGGACTCCGCCACCAGCGCCGTCGAGACGCCCGTGCCGCGCGCGTCCGGGGCGACGAACATCCGCTTCAGCTCGTACACGCCCGGCGAAACCGGCTCCACCGCGCAGCAGCCGATCGCGCGGGAACCGTCGCGGGCCAGCAGGAACCGGCTCGCCGGGGCGAGCGGCCGCGGGCGCGCGTCCGGGGGCAGGTCGTACACCACCACCAGCTCGGCCGTCATCGCCGTCAGCAGCGCGAGCAGGAACCCGTCATCGGCCCGGCATTCCGCGACCGTGGCCACCTCACGCCTTCTTCGCCCGGCTCGGCGCCACCCGCGGCGGCTCGTTCGGCATCTTCGGGTACACCGGCGGCCACGGCGCGTCCATCAGCCCGTTCGCCATGTCCACTTCGGACATTTCCAGCAGCGGCCCGATCGACTGCGGCCGCTCCCCCGCCCCGGCCCACGGGTCGCCGCGCTCGGCCACCCGGGCCGGCACCGTGCTCAGCGTGAACGAGTCCGGCTCGACGCCGTCCAGCTCGTCCCACGCGATCGGCGTGGACACCTGGCCACCTACCCGCGGCCGCACGCACCACGTGCCGAACACGGTCTTGTGCGGCGCGTTCTGGTTGAAGTCGACGAACACGCGCGAGCCGCGTTCTTCTTTCCACCACTGCGCGGTGATCTTCTCCGGGTGCCGCCGCTCGAGGGCCCGCGCGAGCGCGACGGCCGCGGCCCGCACCTGGAAGCTGTCCCAGCGCGGCTCGAGCATCACGTACAGGTGCAGCCCCCGCGACCCGGACGTCTTCAGGTGTCCTTCGATGCCGTGCTCGGCCAGGAACTCCCGGGTCAGCAGCGCGGCCTCGCGCAGCTCGTCGAACCCGATCCCGGGTGACGGGTCGAGGTCGACGCGCAGCTCGTCGGTCACCTCGGGCGTGTCGGCCAGGTACGGCCAGACGTGGAAGCCGAGGCACCCGAGGTTCACCGCCCACAGGATGTGGGCCAGGTCCTTGGCCACGAGCGCGTCGCTCGTGGTGCCGTTCGGCGTGGAGACGACCGTGGTGCTCAGCCACGGCGGCGCGCCCTTCGGAACGCGTTTTTGGAACCAGTTCTTGCCGCCCGCGCCGTCCGGGTAGCGCTCGAGCAGCAGCGGACGCCCGCCGAGCCGGGCCAGCAGCGGCCCGGAGATCGCCCGGTAGTACTCGACGAGGTCGAGCTTCGTCTGCCCCTGCTCCGGGAAGTAGACCTTGTCCGGGCTGCTGATCTTGACCTCGACGCCGTCGACGTCGAGCAGCATCGCCTCGCTCATCGCGCCTCCCCGAACAGCTTGGCGAGCTCGGCGGGCGGTGCCTCGTCGAGCTGGGCGTACGTGCACGACTCCGGCGTGCGGTCGGGCCGGAACCGGACCAGCCGCCCGCCGTGGCGGAACCGGCCGCCCTGCAGGTGCTCGTAGCGGACCTCCGCCACCCACTCGGTCCGCAGCGGCTCCCAGGACAGGTCCTTCTGCGGCGCCCACCGGCTCATCGCCCCCGGTTTGCGCCCCGGATCCGGCTCGTACTCCGCCCAGGTGCGCCACGGATGGCTCTCCAGCGCGTTCTCGCGCAGCGGCGCCAGCTCCTCGACCAGCTCCGCGCGCCGGGCCTTCGTGAAGCTGCTCGCCACGCCGACGTGGTGCAGCACGCCCTCGTCGTCGAACAGCCCGAGCAGCAGCGAGCCGACGCCCACGCCGTCCTTGTGCCACCGGAACCCGGCGACGACGCAGTCGGCGGTGCGCTCGTGCTTGACCTTCAGCATGACGCGTTTGTCCTGCTCGTACGGCAGGTCGCCGGGCTTGGCCATGACGCCGTCGAAGCCCGCGCCCTCGAAACGGGTGAACCAGTCCTCGGCCTGGGCGGGGTCTTCGCTCAGCGGCGTCAGGTGGACGCGCTGGAGGCCCTCGGCGTCCGTGCGGAGGATGCTTTCCAGCTGCTCGCGCCGCTCGCGGAAGGGCGCCTCGGTGAGGTCGGTGTCGCCGAGGGCGAGCAGGTCGAAGGCGATGAAGCTGGCCGGCGTCTCCTCGGCCAGCTTGCGCACGCGCGACGCCGCCGGGTGCAGCCGCAGCTGCAGCGTCTCGAAGTCGAGCCCGGCCGGGGTGACCAGCACGATCTCGCCGTCCACGACGCAGCGCGGCGGCAACGCGGCGGCCAGCAGCTCCACCAGCTCCGGGAAGTAGCGGGTCAGCGGGCGGTCGTTGCGGGAGCCGAGCTCGATCTCGTCGCCGTCGCGGAACACGACGCAGCGGAAGCCGTCCCACTTGGGCTCGTACAGCAACCCCGGGTCACGAGGCACCTCGTGCACGGCTTTCGCGAGCATCGGCCGCACGGGCGGCATCACGGGCAAGTCCACCGCGCGAGCTTAAAACACAGGTACGACATTTCCCGGCGTGATAGACACTCCCGCGTGACCACCGAACGCCCCGAACCACCCCTGACCGGGGGCGAGCGCGAGATGCTGCGCACGTTCCTCGACTTCCACCGCGCCACCCTCGCCATGAAGTGCGACGGCCTGTCCGACGAGGACCTCCGCCGGGCGTCGAGCCCGCCGTCGACGTTGTCCCTGCTGGGCCTGGTCCGGCACATGGCCGAAGTGGAGCGCACCTGGTTCCGGCGGGTGATCAACGCCGAGGACATCCCGCTGCGGTGGTCCCCCGAAGGGGACTTCCAGGCCGCCTACGACGCGAGCTCGTCGACCCGCGCGGAGGCCTTCGAAGCGTGGCAGGCCGAAGTGGAACAATCGCGCAAGATCGAAGAAGCCGCCGAGTCCCTGGACGTCACCGGGCACCAGGCGCGCTGGGGCGAGGACGTCTCGCTGCGGCTGGTGATGCTGCACATGATCCACGAGTACGCGCGGCACAACGGCCACGCCGACTTCCTGCGCGAAGCCATCGACGGCGTCACGGGGGCCTGATGGACCCGCTCGCCTGGTTGCGCGACTCCGATCCGGCCCTGCGCTGGCAGGTCGAGCGCGACCTGGCGGACGAACCACCCGAGGTCTGGGAAGCCACGCGGGCCCGGATCGCCACGGAAGGCTTCGGCGCCCGGCTGCTGGCCCTGCAGGACGCGGACGGCCAGTGGGCGGGCGGCGCGTTCTTCCCGGCGGGCTTCCGCGGCGGCGAGGCCCAGCCGTGGACGGCCACGACGTGGACGCTGAACTCCCTGCGCGAATGGGGCCTGGACGCCTCGGCGTTGCGGGGTACCGCCGCGCTGCTGGCCGAGAACAGCCGGTGGGAGTACGAAAACCTGCCCTACTGGGCCGGCGAGGTCGACTGCTGCATCAACGCCTGGACGCTCGCCAACGGCGTCTGGCTCGGCGCGGACGTCGCGGGGATCGCGGCGTGGTTCGTGGACCGCCGGCTGCCGGACGGCGGCTGGAACTGCGAGTGGGTCGAGGGCTCGACGCGCTCGTCCGTCCACTCGACACTGAACGCGCTGAAGGGCCTTCTGGCGTTCGAGCGGGCGACCGGCGGCACCGACGCCGTGCGCGAGGCTCGCCGCTCCGGGGAGGAGTACCTGCTGGAGCGCCGGCTCACCCGGCGGTTGTCGACGGGCGAGCCGATCGCCCCGTGGCTCGGCGAGTTCTCCTACCCGATCCGCTGGCACTACGACGTGCTCAACGCGGCTTCGTACTTCCGCGACGCGGACCGCCCCGACCCGCGCCTGGCGGAGGCGATCGAGCTGATCCGCGCGGCGAGGCAGCCGGACGGGACGTGGCTGCAGACCGAGCGGCACACCGGCCGCGTGTGGTTCGACGTGGACGTCCCGCCGGGCGAGCCGTCGAAGTGGCTGACGCTGTTCGCGACCCGCGTCCTGAACTGGTGGGACGCCCGCTAGAGCTCCGCCAGCACCAGTCCGCTGCGCGGCTTGGGCGTGAAGTACGTGGCCTTCCGCGGCATCCGCCGTCCCTCCGCGTGCACGGCGAGGACGTCCGTGTACCGCACCGGCGCCAGCAGCACGACCGCGTCCGCGCCGGCCGGCACCGGACGTCCCGCCGGCAGCGGCCGGACGCACGGCCCGTCCGGGTCCACGCCCAGCGCGTCGGCGAACAGGACCCGCTCGACGACCTCGTGGTCGATCACCGGCCACGGCCAGTCCGGGACCGGCAGCGGGATCCGCAGCACCGCCGCGCCCGCGCGGACCACCACTTCCCCCGGGACCGGCACCGCGTGCTCGTCGTACCGGACGTCGAGCCCGGCCGCGGACCAGCGCGTCACGAGGTCCTCCGGGCCGAGCCCGGTGCCCGTCAGCACCCGGTGGATCGCGCCGATCCGCAGCTGCGGCCCCGCCGTGACCAGCGCCAGCAGCGCGCCGTGGCCGGCCGCCGCGGCCGCCGCGACCCGGTGGTTGCCGTCGGCCACCAGCAGGTCGGCCGCGGCGACCGCGGCCAGCAGCCGGTTCTGCAGCGGGCCCGGCGGCACCACCCACAGGTCGTGGCGCCGGCCCGCCGCGTCCGAAGTGGACAGATCGGGCAGGCCGAGTCCGGCGCACGCGCGTTCGACCTGCTCGGTCAGCAGGTCGCCGCCGGAAGCGGGGACGAGCATCGCCGCGCTCGTCGCGCAGCCGAGCCCGGCCAGCACCGCGGCGCGTTCGGCGACGACGTCGGCGTAGACGTCCTCAGTGTGCCGGACCCGCGCGGCGCCCTCGTCGGTCACCGCCGCCGGGTCGACCAGGCAGAGCAGCCCGAGCGCCACGCCGTCCGGCCCCTCGATCCGGTAGGGCGCGACGACCTCGCGCACCGGCCGGTAGAACCGCTTGCGGAGCCGTTCGAGCACGGCTCGCGCGACCGGGACGGCATCGGCCAGGCCGAGCCCGCGCGCGAGCGCCGCCGGCGTCCGGGCCGGGTGCTGCACGGCCAGCAGGCTGTCGGCGGCGCCGGGCGCGGCCAGCGCCGCGACCACGCGGTCGGGTTCGGCGAACTCGTCGACGTCGGGGCCGGGCACCGCGTCGCGCACCACCCACCCCTGCCCGATCGGGCGGATCCAGTCGCTCATCCCACCCATCTTCCGGGATGCGCTGTGTGACGGAAATTCACTGGGGTCCGCCGCCCCCGGATGGAATGCTTAGGTCAGCAAAGTAGTTGACCCCGGTCATGACCCTCCCGAGGAGCAGCCCGCCGATGACGACCGACGCCGCCACCAGCGCGAAGGGGGTCGGTTTCCGGTCGGAGCGCGGCCCGGTGCTGATCGCGGTCATGCTCAGCACGGCGCTCGTCGCGCTGGACAGCACGATCATCGCGACCGCCGTCCCGTCGGTGGTGCGCGACCTCGGCGGGTTTTCGCAGTTCCCGTGGCTGTTCTCGATCTACCTGCTCACCCAGGCGGTCACCGTCCCGCTCTACGGCAAGTTCGCCGACGTCCTCGGCCGCCGCCCGGTGATGTTCTTCGGCATCGCGGCGTTCCTGGTCGGCTCGGTGCTGTGCGGCGCCGCGTGGAGCATGCCGGTGCTGATCGCGGCGCGTGCGGTGCAGGGCATCGGCGCCGGCGCGATCCAGCCGATGTCGATGACGGTCATCGGCGACCTCTACACGGTGGAGGAACGCGCCCGGGTGCAGGGCTACGTCGCGAGCGTCTGGGGCATCGCGTCGGTCGTCGGCCCGACGCTGGGCGGCCTGTTCGCGGAGTACCTCGACTGGCGCTGGATCTTCTTCATCAACCTCCCGCTGGGCGCGATCGCCGCGCTGATGCTGCACCGCAACTTCGCCGAGAAGGTGGAGCGCAAGGCCCACAAGGTCGACTACCCGGGCGCGGCGCTGCTGACGATCGGCTGCTCGCTGGTGATCCTGGGCCTGCTCGAAGGCGGCGTCGCGTGGGCGTGGGGGTCGCTGCCGAGCGTGGCGATCTTCGTCGTGGGCGCGGTGCTGCTCGTGGCGTTCGTGCTGGTGGAGAAGCGCGCCGCCGAGCCGGTGCTGCCGCTGTGGGTGTTCACCCGGCGGATCCTGGTGGGCGGCAACCTGCTGGCCGTGGTGGTCGGCGCGGTGTTGATGGGGCTGACGTCCTACCTGCCGACGTACGCCCAGGGCGTCCTCGGCGCGGGCGCGCTGGTCGCCGGGTTCGCGGTGGCCGCCCTGACGGTCGGCTGGCCGATCTCGGCGTCCCTGGCCGGCAAGATCTACCTGCGCATCGGCTTCCGCGACACGGCCCTGATCGGCACGGTGTTCGTCGTCGGCGGCGGTGTTCTGGTGGCGCTGCTGGACGCGTCGTCGTCGCTGTGGGCGGCGGCGCTGGCGGCGTTCGTCCTGGGGCTGGGCCTGGGCATGACGTCGAGCCCGACCCTGGTGGCGGTCCAGTCGGTGGTCGGCTGGGACCGCCGCGGCGTGGTGACGGCGACGAACCTGTTCAGCCGCTCCCTGGGCAGCGCGGTGGGAGCGGCGGTCTTCGGCGCGATCGCCAACGCGACGCTGGCCTCGCGGTTCGCGTCGCCGCCGGCGGAGGTGGCGGGCAAGCTGCCGCCGTCGGTGGACGCGACGAGCCTGGTCCTGGGCAGTCATTCGGATTCGCCGGTGGCGACGTTCGTGCGAGGTGCTTTGGCGGAGGCGACGCACTACGTGTTCGTCGGGCTGCTGGTGGTGGCCTCGGTGTCCGTGGTGGCGCTGCTGCTCATGCCGCGGAAGACCGAACAGCTGGAGTTCTAGGCGCTCCGGACGGCCAGCGAACGCAGCTCCGGCGGCACCGGGCCCGGGTGCACGACGCCGAGTCCGCGGGTGGCCCGCGTCATCGCCACGTAGAGGTCGGCCGGATTGGCCGCGAGGATGGCCGCCGGATCCGCGATCACCACCTCGTCGAACTCCAGGCCCTTCGCCTCGGCCGGGGTCAGCAGCACGACGTCGTCGGTGAGGTCCGGCGGCACCGGCAGGGACAGCGCGGCCGCCAGCTCATCGGTCCGCGGCGCGATGATCGCCAGCTTGCCCCCGGTGTGCGCGCCGGCCAGCGCGGCGAGCGTGCCGGGCAGGTCCGCGGTCCGCACGCGCCACGGCACTTCCCCGCTCTCGCGCACCGACCGCGGCGGGCGCACCGCCGGGTGGTGCGCGGCGAGCAGCTCGCCCGCGACCGCCATGATCTCGGCCGGGGTGCGGTAGTTGACGGTCAGCTCGGCGAGCCGGTGCGGCCGCGGCACGCGGTCCCACGACGTCGCGCCCGCCGCCGTCCCGGTCTGCGCCAGGTCGCCGACGACGGTCATCGACCGGGACGGGCAGCGGCGCGCGAGCATCCGCCAGTCCATTTCGGACAGTTCCTGCGCCTCGTCGACCACCACGTGCCCGAACACCGGGACGCTCGCGCCGACCAGGGCGGCGGCTTCGTCGAGCAACGGGACGTCCGCGGCGCTCCACGGCCCCGCGACGACGTCCGCCGGAGTCAGCGGCGGCCACAGCTCGTCGAGCACGTCCCGGACGCCGGCGTCGCCGAGGAGCGCCGTCCGTACGGCTTCCCGGTCCTCGTCGTCCAGCAGCAGGCGGGGCCCGTCGTCGTCCTCGGGGCCCAGCACTACGCCCGCGCCGGCGAGGGCCCGCAGGTCGGCTTCGCTCAGCCGGCCGTCGGCGCTGCCGCCGTCGAGCGCCTCGCCGGTCTCGGTGAACACGACCGCCTCCATGCGGTCGGCCAGTTCCCCTGCGAGCGTGCCCACGACCTCCCGGTGGAACACCAGCCGCGCCGGGTTGTGCGGCAGCCCGGCTTCCCGCGCCTTCCGGACAGCCCGGCGGACCACCGCCGGCTCCAGGCGCAGGACCTGCTGCTCGAACTCGACGTCGACCGGCTCGTCGGGTACCCGGACCGTCGCGCGCACCAGCGCGGCCAGCTCGGCCGCCATGTCCGCGCGGCCCTTGCGGACGGCTTCGCCGGCCGAGTCCACTTCGCTCACGACGATGCCGGGCACGAGGTCGGGCACGGTCGCCGTGACCACCCGGTCCTCGCCGAGCCCCGGCAGCACCTGGCCGATGTAGTCGAGGAACACGCGGCTGGGGCCCAGGACGAGCACGCCGCGGGTCCGCAGGTGCTCGTGGGTGTAGAGCAGGTAGGCGACGCGGTGCAGGGCGACGGCCGTCTTGCCGGTGCCCGGTCCGCCCTGCACGACGAGCACACCGCGGGCGTCGTCCCGGACGATCCGGTCCTGCTCGGCCCGCAGGGTCGTGACGACGTCCCGCATGCGCCCGGTCCGCTCGGCCGTCACCGCGGCGAGCAGCGCCGCTTCGCCCACGAGCCCGTCACCCGGTGCGTCGAGGTCGAGCAGTTCGTCGTCCAGCGCGACGACGGTCCGCCCGCGCGTGGTGATCCGCCGCCGGCGCACGACGTCGCCGGGTTGGGCGGCGGTGGCGGTGTAGAACGGCCGGGCGGCGGGCGCGCGCCAGTCGACCAGCAGCGCCTCGTCGTCTTCGAACAGCCCGAGCCGTCCGATGTGGACCCGCCGGCCGCCGGTCAGGTCGAGCCGCCCGAAGCAGAGCCCGTCTTCGACCGCCGTCAGCCGCGCCAGCTCGGCCTGCCACACGTCCGCCGCGTGCCCGCGGGCGAGTGCGGCGGCCGCTTCCTCGCGCAAGGCGTCCAGGCGGGCGTAGAGGGTGTCCAGGTGGTCCTGCTCGACGGCGAGTTCACGCATGCCGACGAGGGTGCCCGCGAACTCGCGAGAAGTGCAGTCTTGTTCTTCTTGACAGCCTCAGCCGTCAGTTCTGGAGCGGCACCAGCTCGGTCTGGAACTTCTCCAGGAAGTCGTCGAAATCCCCGTGTCCAGGCCGGATCACGAACTTCGACAGCCCGGCCTCGATGTGCTGCTCGACGAGCCTTCGCGCCTCGGCCCAGCTCGTCGCCACCAGGTCGGTCACCGGCACGCCCGGGTTCCGCCGGGCCGCCGCGGCCGACAATTCGGCGGACAGACCGTGCTCCGCCACTGCCAGGCTCAGCCCGAAGTGGTCTTCCTCGATTTCGCGCCCGGCCTCGGCCGCGGCCTCCTGGATCGCCAGCCGGGCGTCGCGCGCCTGGGCCGGGGTGAGGAAGCTGCCCAGCCACCCATCGGCCAGGCGGCCCGTACGACGCAGAGCCGCCGGGGCGGAGCCGCCCAGCCAGACGTCCAGGCGCTTCGCCGGACGCGGTCCCAGACGGACTTCGGAAACCTGGAAGAACTCGCCGTCGAAGGACACTTCGTCCTCTTCGAGGAGGCGGCGCAACAAGGTCAGGGACTCGTCGAACACCGCCGCGCGCCGGCCCGGCGGCACCGGGAACAGGTCGTGCTCCGCTGCGCGCGCCGGACGCAGCCCGAACACCGGCAGCACCCGCTTCGGCGCCAGGCCGGCCAGCGTCAGCAGCTGCTTGGCCACCAGCACCGGGTGCCGGCCGGGCAGGATCGCGACACCGGTGCCGACCTTGAGCTTCGACGTCCGCGCGAGCGCGTGCGCCATGCCGATCATCGGGTCGACCTCGGGCGAGTACACCAGCTCGGACAGCCACAGCGAGTCGACGCCGGCGTCCTCCAGCCGCTCGGCCAGCCCGGCGAACTCCGCCGGCCCGGTCCCCGCCCCCGGCGCGACGCCCAGCCTGATCTTCAGCACACTGTGCTCAACCCGGCCCGGCGGCGGGGCATTCCTCAGGCGGTGGCGTCGATGACCCGGGTCAGCACGCCGTGGAGCGCCTCCAGCTCGGCGACGTCCATCCCGAGCGTCTCGACCACCTTGTACGGGATCTTCTCCGCCTCGGCACGCAGCGCGCGCCCCTTGGCGGTCAGCTCGACCGTCAGCTGCCGCTCGTCCTCGCGGCTGCGCGTGCGCGTGACGTACCCGAGCGCTTCGAGCCGCTTGAGCAGCGGGGACAGCGTCGCCGGCTCGTGGCGCAGCGTCGTCCCGAGGTCCTTCACCGACCGCGGCGACCGCTCCCACAGCGCCAGCATCACCAGGTACTGCGGATGGGTCAGGCCGTAGGGCTCCAGCAGCGGCCGGTAGATCGCGATCACGCTGCGCGAAGCCACCGACAGCGCGAAGCACACTTGCCGGTCCAGCTTCAGCGGGTCTTCACCCAGGTCGATCATGGCGCGATCCTAACGTGGCCCACGAGACAATTAGTACACTAACTATTAGTGTACAGTAGTCCTCATGGAACGACCTGGTTTGCTCCGCTGGTTCGGCTACGCGGTCGGGGTCAAGCTGCCGGCCCGCTACAACGACTGGGCGCTGCACGACGCGACGTCGAAGCACTGGCGGGCCCGGTACGTGCTGCAGCGTTCGGTCGGCATCGTGCCGCTGTGCGCGGTGTGGCTGCTGCTGCCCGGCTCGATCTGGCTGCGGCTCTCGCTGGTCCTCATGGCCGCGCTCGTGGCGTACTTCTACTCCTGCGCGTACATGGAGGAGAGCGTCGAGCACCGGCTGGGCCGGCAGGGCTTCCCGCACCACACCGGACGCCGCATCCGCGCCGAGGCCGCCGAAGCGAAGAACGCCGAGGCGACCGCCCGCTACGTCGCGCGCTACCGGACGCCGTCGGAGGGTTAGCTACAGTCGGGGGACGATGAGACGCAAGCTCCGGCCCCCGATCCCGCCCCGCCACGGGCTCGAGCCCGCCCGGCTGAAACTGCCCGACGGCGAGTGGCCGACGCTGCTGGCGCACCTCGTCGACCGGCTGCCGAGGGTGACGCCGGACCGCATCGAGCAGATGTTGCGCGAAGAACGCATCCACGGCTCCGACGGCCCGCTGGGCGTCGACACCCCGTACGCGCCCGGCTCGTTCATCTGGTTCCACCGCGACCTGCCGGACGAGGTGCCGGTGCCGTTCGAGATCCGCGTCGTGCACCGCGACGAGCACCTGCTGGTCGTCGACAAGCCGCACTTCCTGGCCACCATCCCGCGCGGGCAGCACATCCTCGAGACGGCGCTCGTGCGGCTGCGCCGGGACCTCGACCTGCCGCACCTCTCCCCCGCCCACCGCCTCGACCGCGTCACCGCGGGGCTGGTGATGTTCGTGATCACACCGGAGCTGCGCGGGAAGTACCAGACGCTCTTCCGCGACCGGAAGGTCCACAAGGAGTACGAGGCGATCGCGCCGTTCGACGCCGCTTTGGAGCTGCCGCGGACCGTCCGGAGCCGGATCGTCAAGGAACGCGGGGTGCTCGCGGCGCAGGAGGTGCCGGGCGAGCCGAACGCCGAGACGCACGTCGAGCTGGCCGAGCACCGCGGCGGCCTGGGCCGCTACCGGCTGACGCCTTCGACCGGCCGCACGCACCAGCTGCGCGTCCACCTGAGCGGCCTGGGCATCCCGATCCTCGGCGACGACTTCTACCCGACGCTGCGCGAAAAGCCCCTGGGGGACTTCACGAAGCCGCTGCAGCTGCTGGCGCGGGTCGTCGCGTTCGACGACCCGGTCACCGGGACGCCCCGCCGGTTCACCAGCGGGTTGCGTCTGACCGCCTGGGAAGACCTCGACGCGTGGGCGGCGCCCCCGGCGTGAACCGGGAACGCCGCGGCCAGTCCTCATTGGACGGTCCTCGAGATGGACCGGAACGCCCCTGCTTCCGGTCAGGACACTGCCGACCCAAAGTCGTATGAGCGTGGGCCGCGTGCTTATGGCCGCCCACGCGGCCCGGCGATACCGTCGCAGAAGTGATCGACATCCTCGCCGCGAACGCCGAGCAGACCGAACTTCGGAATCGGCCCACCGCGGCCAGCCTGGAGGCCGCCCGCTCCCTCGGTGCCTTCGCCCTGCTCACTCCGGCCGCGTACGGTGGCTCCGCCGAGAGCGTGAGCGACATCGTGCGCCTGATCGCCGGCCTCGCTCGCGGCTGCCCCTCGACGGCCTGGGTCGCGAGCACCTCCATGACCGCCAAGAACATGCTCGCCTTCGGCGACTTCGGCGACTCGGCGATGAAGGAGGTGTTCGCCGACCCCGACGCCGTGTTCTGCGGGGTCGGCGAGCCGGCCCACGGGAGTGTGCGCCGACCTGACGGCGTACTGCTGAACGGCCGCTGGAAGGTCGTCTCGGGATGTGAGGACGCGACGTGGGGCTCGTTCGGCGCCATCGTGGACGGTGAGTTTTCGCTCGTGGTCCTGCCGATGGCCGAGCTGATCATCGAGCGGACCTGGGACGTGGCCGGGATGCGTGGCACGGGCAGTCACTCGGTGGTGGCCGACAACGTGCTCGTCCCCGCGGAACGCGTGGCGTCCGGCCCGACGCTGCACTACCCGCCGGACGCGAGAACCCTGCAGCTGTGGGGGCTCAGCGCGCTGGCACCCGTCGTGGGCGCGACGTTCGGCGCCTTGGCGGTGATCGAGATGATGTTCGCGTCCGACCGCAAGCCGTTCTTCACGGCGTATGCGCGGATGAGTGACTCCCCTGGCGCGCGGCACTGGCTCGCCGAGGCCACCACCTTGGCCCGGCGCGCCGAGCGGACCATGCTGGAGCTGGCCGCGAGGGTCGACGAGGACGCCGAGATCACCGCCCTGGACAGCAGCCGCATGCAGCAGGACCGGGCCGTCGCGGCGGCTGACTGCCGCGCGGCGATCGAGCGCATGCTCGACCTGCACGGCGCGAGCGGGTTCAAGACGGCCAACCCGCTGCAGCGCTTCTGGCGCGACGTCGCGGTGGCGGGCCGTCACCCGCAGCTCAACCCCTACCTCGCGGTCGAAGGGTACGGCCGGGCACTGACCGGCGGCTGACGCGCGACGGCGCCGGCCGCCGAGTCGCGGCGGAAGCGACCCGGCGGCAGCCCGTACTCGCGGCGGAACGCCTCGGAGAAGGCGAACTCCGTCGAGTAGCCGACCTCGCGCGCGATGGTGGCCAGCGGCGCTTCGGTCGTCTGGAGCAGCCGGGCACCGCGATCCATCCGCCAGCTGATCAAGTACCTGATCGGTGACTGACCGACCAGCGCGGTGAACCGCCTCGTGAAGGTCCTGCGGGACATCCCCACGGACTCGCTCAGCCCGCCGACCGTCCACTGCCGCGACGGGTCTTCGTGGATCCTCCGGAGAGCGGCGGCGACCGCCGGATCGCCGGCCACCGGCCATCCGGTGTCGGTGTGCTGTTCGTGCCACTGACGCAGGACGTGGACCAGCACCAGGTCCAGCAGCGCCGACAGCGTCGCCTCGCGGCCCATCGCCCGACCGGACACGTCCGCGCGGAGGAGATCGACCAGGGTGCGCACCTCGGGATGGCGGGCGTAGTCCAGCGACAGGACCGCGAGGTCGGGAAGCGCGCGCAAGTACTGCGGTGCTCGACCACGTTCGAGCACGTAGCAGCAAGTCAGGAACTCGAAAGCGGCGGGTTCCGCGGCCGGCGGCAGCGGCTTCAGGTCCACCGGTGCCAAGTTTTCGAGCGCCTGGGGGATGTGACTGAGGCCGTGCTCGCCACCGGACGAGCTGAGCACGACGTCACCCGGCGCCAGCGCCACCGGCTCCTCGCCCTCCGTGATCAACCAGCAGGTGCCGCGCACGACGACGTGCACGCCGATCCCGGAGATGGCGGGAAGCCGCAGCCCCGCGGAACCGGACTGCCTGATCAGCCGGCCGTAGGCGCTGCCGGCCCGTACCGTGCGGATCACCTCGCTCATCAGATCAGCCACGGATCTCACCTCCCGCCCACCGCCTCCGACCACTCCCCAGCGTAGGCGTGACGACCTGCTGGCCGGCGCGTGCGGGCTACGCCGCCTTCCGCGACCACAGCGTGGTGGTCTCGCGGATGTGGAGCCGAGCTTCGAAACGGGTTTTGACCAGCGCGGCCTGGGGGTGGGAGATCCGGGCGAGGAGAGCCTTGACGGCCTGCTCGCCGAGCCGGCCCGGGAAGGTGGCGACGGTCGTCAGCGTCGGGTGGTGCACGGACGCGGCGTCGATGTCGTCGAAACCGACAACGGCCACGTCCTGACCGGGCCGGACCCCTTGCCGCTGCAGCTCGGCGATGACACCGAGCGCGACGCTGTCGGCGTAGGCGACGATGGCATCCGGTGGTTGCCCGCCCGCGAGCAGGTTCCGAGTCGCCTGCGAGCCGCCGGCCTGCTCGAGGTCGACATCCACGTACGACGCCGCGTCGAGGTCGAGGCCATGCTCTTCGAGCCCCAGCCGCAGCCCTTCTTCCCGTTCCGCGCGGACGACACAGTCGGGCGGCCCCCCGACGTAGGCAACCCGGCGGACCCCGAGCGAGACCAGGTGATCGGCCACCTCCACCGCGGCAGAGACGTTGTCGACGCCGATGAAGTCGGATCGGTGGTACGGCAGCCAGCGGTCGATCACGACGTGCGGGGCGGTCCGGCCGCCGACGATCTCCGCCAGACCACGACCGCGGCTCTGGCTGGCCGGCAGCAGGACGACGCCGTCGACGCGCTGCTCGACCATGGTCGCGAGCAGGCGGTTCTCCCGCTCGGGCTGATCTCTGCTGTACCCCGTGAGCAGGGTGCACCCGGCGGCCTCGGCCTGTTCCTCGATCGCCATCGTCAGGTCGGCGAACCAGGGATCGCGCACTCCGGGCAGGATCAGGCCCATGGTCATGGTGCGCTGGGTGCGCAGGTTCGCGGCTTGCCTGTTGTAGACGTAACCGAGGCGCATCATGGTGGCGCGCACTCGCTCCGTCGTCTGCGGCGAGATCTTGCTGCTTCCGCGCACCACCAGCGACACCGTCGCCCTCGAGACGCCGCTGGCGTCGGCGACGTCGCTGATCGTCACGCGTTCCACAGGCAGAGAATAGCCCCGTTGGATCGATCTACCAGCTGGAGCTTGACCGCGCGGTCGCGGCCGCACTGTTCCGTTCGGCTTGCTCGGGGTGGCACCGGCCTTGACAACCTCCAGCTGCGAAGAGACGCTTCAACGAAGAGTTAGATCGATCTACCATGGTGGTGCTTCCGTGCGCGTGACCGTGTTCGCCCCGCATCCCGACGACGAGCTGATCGGCTGCGGCGGCAGCGTCCTCAACTGGGTACGGGCCGGAGCGGAGGTGTCGGTCGTCTACCTGACCAGCGGTGACGCCCCGGTCGACGGCAAGTCCCGCGACGAGCTCGCCGCCCTGCGCGAGGGCGAGGCGACCGCCGGCGCGAAGCTGCTGAACGTCACCGAGCTGTCGTTTCTGCGGGAGCCCGACGGCTGCCTCACCGACGGACCGCAGGTGATCGCCAAGCTCGTCGGCCAGCTCCGGCACCGACGTCCGAACCTCGTCTACGTCCCGCACGCGCTCGACGACCACCCGGACCACATGGCGACCCACCGGCTTCTGAAGCGGGCCGTGAACGACGCCGCGGGCCCGTGGTGGGTCGAAGCCGGTCTGGAACCCTGGCGGGTCGAGACGACGCTCGCCTACGAGGTGTGGACCCCGATACCACGACCGACCTACCTCGAAGACACCACCGACGCCATCGACGAGCAGCTCGAAGCGCTGGCCCAGCACCGGTCCCAGCTGAGCCAGGTCCCGTACGACTCCTTCGTGCGAGGCCTCGGCGCGTACCGCGGCGCGCGGCTCGGCCACGGCCGCTACGCGGAAGCCTTCGAAGTGCTCGGCATTCAGCACCTCCCCGGAAGGGCACCGTGACCGCGCGCGACATCGGCCGACGCCGTCATCAATGGCCGTCGCCCCTTCTCGGTAACCACCGCGAAAGGACAGGACCAGCGCCCATGCCTGACCCGTTCAACGTCACTGCCGACGGCTTCCTGTTCGACATGGACGGAACGCTGGTCGACTCGACCGCCGTCGTCGAAGCCGTCTGGACCCGGTTCGCGGCGCGGTACGGCCTCGACGCGGAGGCGATCATCCGTTACTCCCACGGGCGCCCCTCGATGGCCACCCTCGCGGAGTTCCTGCCCGACCACACCCTAGGAGAACGCGAAGCCATCGCTGCCGACCTCGCCGAGCAGGAACTCGCCGATACCGACGGCATCGCGGAGATCCCCGGCGCCGGCGCGGTGATGACAATCCTCCGGGAAGCGGGGGCTCCACTGGCTGTCGTCACGAGCGCACCGCGCGATCTCGCGTTGCTCCGCATGAAGGCCGCAGCCGTTCCCGTGCCGGACGTGCTCATCTCCGCCGACGACATCACCCACGGCAAGCCCGACCCTCAAGGCTTCCTCCAGGCAGCCGGCCGCCTCGGCATCCCCCCGGCCCGGTGCGCCGCCTTCGAAGACTCCGAAGCCGGTCTGCTGGCCGCACGCGCGGCGGGCACGACGACAATTGTGGTCGGCGCGCACACCTCCGCGACTGCGGCCGACCTGCCGCGCATCCCGAACTACGTCGACCTCACCGCCACCGTCGACGGGAGCCGGTACTCCCTGCACGCTTGAAAGGGCGGTGGCGACGACGTCCTCCGGCCGGCGCAGCTTCCGGGCGGTCAGCACCCCCGCGTCCGGTCCCATCTCGGCTGCCGCAGGAGCTGCTGGGCCTCGGGCAGAAAGGCCGCGCCCGCGGCGGTGAGCCGGCCGCCCTGCGGAGTCCGTTCCGGCAGGCGCACGCCGAGAGCGTTCCGGCCCAGCGGCAGATCCAGATCGGGAAGCGCGAAACCCGGCGTACCCGTGATGCGGGTGCGGCATGGCCAGGTGCGAAACAGGTCTTGGACGGTTCGCCTCCGCCGCTGCTGTCCTTAAGTCCATGACCATCGTCTTCGTCAATGGCGTTCCCGTGACCCCCGCGGTGTGGACTCCCCTGCTCGGCGAGCTGCCCCGGACCCGGAGTCAGGAGGTGGTCACGCTCGCGCCTCCCGGCTTCGGCGCACCGCTGCCGCCCGGTTTCGGAGCCACCTACTTCGACTACCGGACCTGGCTCATCGACGAGCTGGCCCGGATCGACGCGCCGGTGGACCTCGTCGGTCACAGTCTCGCCGGTGGGTACGTCCTGGAGGTGGCGATGACCCGGCCGGACCTGCTCCGCAGCTGGGTCAGCGACACCGTCGGAGGGTACGAGCCGGACTAAACCTGGCACGAGATCGCGATGCTCTGGCAGACACCCGGCGCGGGCGAGCACCACGTGGCGGAACTGTTCTCGGGAGGCCACCGGGAGCGGGCAGCGCGCATGGTCGAGTGGGGCATCCCCGAGCCGACGGCCGGCGAGGTGGCATCCGCTCAGGGCCCGGAGATGGGAAAAGCCATCCTCGCCCTGTACCGGTCGATCCCCCCGGCGGTCCTGCTGGAGCGCGGCACCGACCTTCCGGCGGCGGCCGCCAAGCCGGGGCTGGTCCCCGTCGCCACCGAGGACGTCACCACCGGCAGTGTCGCTCTCCGCCACCGCGCCGCCCGGCGCGCCGGCGCTCGCGCTGTCGATCTGGACGGCCTCGGCCACTGGTGGATGCTGGAAGACCCGGCACGGTCGGCACGCTTGCTGGTGGATTTCTGGGACGGTGTATAGAAATTCTCGGCCGCGGCTGTTTCTCGACCGCTGAGCTGCGCCCGGCCGACGTCGGCGAGCGCGCGGGCCGGGCGACCGGTGCGGCTCGCCACGGGCGATCGGCTCCCGCAGCTCGCCGGACGATCTCGTGTGCCGGAACGCGAGCGACCTGCGATCCGGATCAGCTCGCCGCGCCGCTCGCGGGTTCGCCGTCGGCCGCGGGCAGGCCGAAGCTGGAGAGGATTTGCGCTGTCCGGGTCACGTGCGCTTCGAACCGTGCTACGGCCAGGTCGGCGTCGCGCGCGAGCGCGGCCTCGAGCAGTCCCCGGTGCTCGGCGGCGACATCGCGGTGCACGTGCCGGGTTCCGGTGGCCGACCACGCCCGGTAGAGCTCGGCGGTGTCGGTCAACCGCGAGCAGATGTCGAGCAGGATCGGGTTGCCGCAGGCCTTGATCAGGGCGTGGTGGAAGTCGATGTGCGCCTGGGCCCACTCGTCGTTGCGCGGTGGCGGGTCGCCGGGCAGGAACAACGGCCGGCTGGCCAGCCGGTGGTGCGCGGCCAGGACTTCGGACTCCCAGCTGACGTCGCCCCGCTGCACCGACAGCCGCACCGCCGCGCCTTCGTTGATCAGCCGGGCCTCGGTCAAGTCCGCCAGCGTCTCCTCGGTCAGCGGGGTGACGTGGAAGCCGCGGTTGCGGTCGATGCGCACGAGTCCCTTGGCGCCCAGCATTCCGAGCGCCTCCCGGACGACGCTCAGGCTCACGCCGTAGCGACCGCTGAGGTCCGCGGGCTTCAGCCGCTGCCCCGGGAGGAGTTCGCCGCTGTTGAGGATCGCGGATCGCACCTGCTCGTACACGGCCACGGCCAGGCTCTCTCCACCCGCACGCTTCACCATGTCCGCAACGATACCACACTCTGATCAATAGAATCGATTCTCTAGTTGACGATCGAGAGTTTGTGATGGAGTATGAAATCTTCAGAGGTCGTCACCCATCCGAGCAAGGAGGCCATCGATGGGGCTGCACCGCCTGACCGACATCACCATCGGCGTGCCGAACGTCGAGGAAACCGCCGGCTACTACCGGGAATTCGGGCTCACCCCCTCCGGCGAGGGCAACGGGCACCGGTTCGCCACCACGGACGGAGGCGAACAACTGCACATCAGGCACAGTCCGCGCCGGCGGCTGCTGACCCTCGGCGTCGGCGTCGACGACCCGGACGACCTGGAGCGCATCAAGGCGTCCTTGAACCGGCTCGAGTTCGATGCCCGGCGCGAAGGCGACGCCCTCCGCGCCGCCGACCCGGTCACCGGCCTCGAGGTCGTGGTGTCGGTAGCACCTCGGCTGCAGCAGACGCCGACGCCCGCTCCCCCGTACAACACACCCGGCGCGGTCACCCGGCCCGACGTGCGGGCACCCGGCATCGGCCGGGAAGAGCCGGTCCGGCCCCGGAAGCTCGGTCACGTGGTTTTCGGGTCGACCGACCAGGCCGCGACCCAGCGGTTCTTCACCGAAGGCCTCGGCTTCAAGGTCAGCGACGAAGCCCCGGGACTCGCGTCGTTCATGCGCTGCTCCACCGACCACCACAACGTCCTCGTCCAGCAGGCGCCCGTCAGCTTCCTGCACCACACGTCGTGGGAGGTCGACGACGTCGACGAGGTCGGCCGCGGCGCGACCACGATGCTGGAAGGCCACCCGGAGCGGCACACCTGGGGGCTGGGCCGGCACTACATCGGCTCGAACTTCTTCTGGTACCTGCGCGACCCGGCGGGCAACTTCTCCGAGTACTACTCCGACCTCGACTGCATCGTCGACGACCAGCTCTGGAAACCCGGCGTCGTCGCCGGCGAGAAGAGCCTCTACGCCTGGGGACCGCCGCCCCCGCCGTCGTTCCTCAAACCCGAGGACCTCGCGGAACTGATGACCGACTCGCACGAGAAAGCCTGATCGACCATGCGTATCGCCAATGTGGCAGGACGCTTGAACCTCCTCGTCGCCGGCCGTGCCATCGACGTAGCCAGTGCCAGCGGGGGCCGCTTCGCCGCGGATCCCCAAGCCGTGTACGAGGTCTTCGACGACTTCAAGCAGTGGGCAGCCACGCAGGACGACCACCGTGACGCGACCGAGCCGGCCCCGGCGTCGCTCGGCTCGCCCGCGCCGGCACCCCGGCAGGTCTTCGCGATCGGTCTCAACTACGCGGACCACGCCGCCGAGGGCGGTGTCACCCAGCTCCCGGAGGAGCCGACGGTCTTCACCAAGTTCGTGAGCTCCTTCTCCGGGCCGGTCAGCGTGGTGCGCCTGCCGACCGCGGCCGTCGATTGGGAGGTGGAGCTCGTCGCGGTGATCTCCCGGACGGCCCGCGACGTCGACCTCGAGTCCGCCTGGAGCCACGTGGCCGGGCTGACCGTGGGCCAAGACCTTTCGGAGCGCCGGTCGCAGCTGCGCGGACCGGTCCCGCAGTTCAGCCTGGCCAAGTCCCACGCCGGGTTCTCCCCCACCGGCCCGGTCCTCGTGACGCCGGACGAGCTGCCCGACCCCGACGACCTGGAGATCGGGTGCACGGTCAACGGCGAGGAAGTGCAGAAGGCCCGGACGGCCGACATGATCTTCTCCGTCCCGGAGCTGATCGCACACCTGTCGTCGGTCGTCACCCTGTACCCCGGCGACGTGATCTTCACCGGTACTCCGGCCGGCGTGGGCATGGGCCGGAAGCCCGAGCGGTACCTGCGGCCCGGAGACGAGCTCCGCAGCTGGGTCGAGGGAATCGGCGAGCTGCGGCAGCAGTTCGTGGAGCGCTGATGAACATCCCGCAACGCACTCTCGCGCGGATCGAAAGCAAGACGCACCTGGGGCCGGACGCTCAAGTGGACGACCGGTACCTCGTCATGAGCCCGGCACGTCCGGAGCTGACCGATCCTTTCCTCGTCCTGAGCGAAGACTGGTTCTCTTCTCCCGGCTTCGAATGGCACCCGCACCGCGGCGTGGAAACCGTGACCCTGGTCGTCGACGGCGTCCTCGAGCACGGAGACAGTGCCGGCAACAGCGGCGCGCTGACCACCGGTGACGTGCAGTGGATGACCGCGGGCCACGGCATCATCCACCGCGAGCTCGCCTTCCGCGACGAACGGGCACACACCCTCCAGCTGTGGGTGAACCTTCCCGCCGACCGAAAGCTGACCGGTCCGCGCTACCAGGACCTGCTCGCCGGGCAACGCCCTGTCGTCGAGCAGGACGGCACCCGGATCGACGTGATCTCGGGCCGGGTGGGCGAGCTCAGCGGACCCGCCGTCAACGAGTGGCCCATCTCCGGCGCGATTCTCACGCTGGAACCCGGTCATCGGCTCGACCACCTCCTGCCCGGCCGCGACCGCGCGTTCCTCTACGTCCTCGCCGGCCTGGCGTCGATCGCCGGACACGCCGTCGAACCGGTCAGATCGCCTGGTCCGACCCCGCACCACCGGCACCCGTCTCCTCGATCGCCGTGGAGGCGCGAGGAGACACACCCGTCGTCGTCATGGCCTACAGCGGAGAACCGATCAGGGAGCCCGTCGCCGTCGGCGGCCCGTTCGTGATGAACACCGAGGACGAGATCGCCCAGGCCTTCCGTGACTTCCACCGCGGCGGCTTCGGTGACGTCCCCCGCCAAGCCCGCCTCCAGTACCGCTGACCGAACAGGGGAACCATGCGCCTGGTCACCTACGTCGCCCCCGGCGAGCTGCCGCGGGTGGGCATCCAGCACGGCGACTTCGTCGTCGACCCCGATCGCGCGCTGCGGAGTGCCGCACGCGACGCACCACGCGTTCCCACCGAGATGGTGGCTTTCTTCGGAGAAGGTGCGCGCGGGCTCGACCTCGGCGCGCACGCACTGCTCCTCGCCGACGAGCACGGACCCGAGCTGAGCGCGCCGGACGGGACACCGGCGGTCTTGCCCATCGACGACGTGCGGTTGCTGGCACCGGTCCCCCGCCCGCGCCGCATCCGCGACTACCTGACCTACACCGACCACGCGGCAGGATCCGGGCTACCGGTTCCACCGGCCTTCACCGCCATGCCGATCTGCTACCAGGGCAACGCCGAGACGGTCGTCGGACCCGGTGATCCGCTGTTGTGGCCGTCCTACACCGGACAGCTCGACTTCGAACTCGAGCTGGGCTTCTTCACTTCGGGCGGCGGGGTCAACCTCACTCCCGACGAGGCGGGCCGCCTGATCGCCGGCGTGACGATCTTCAACGACGTGAGCGCGCGGGACATCCAGTTCTTCGAGATGAGCCTGACCATCGGGCCGTCCAAGGGAAAGCACTTCTGCACCGCGATGGGGCCGAGCGTGCTCACCATGGACGAAGTCGACGAATGGGCGATCGGGCTGACGGCCCGGGTCAACGGCGAAACCTGGGCGAGCGGAACCACGGCCGACCGGCAGTTCTCGTTCGCCGAGGTGCTGGCTTGGGCCTCCCTCGACGAACCCGTCCATCCTGGAGAGTTCTTCGCGCTCGGCACCGTCGGCGGCGGCTCCGGTCTCGAACTGGGCCGCTGGATCCAGCCCGGTGACGTCGTCGAGCTGGAAGCGTCCGGCGTCGGCGTGCTGCGCAACCCGGTCGGCGCCCGGCAGATCCCACCGCCCGGCGCCGGGCTGCCCAGCTACACCGGCGCGCCGCGCGCCGCCCCCGCGTCTTCCTAGCCCACCGAACCAGTCATGAAGGAGTACAGCCATGCCTGAGAACCCCGCCACCGCCCCGCTCGACACCGGCCGTCCGGGTCGGCGCTACCTCATCCGCGGCGGAGCCGTCATGTCCATGGACCCGGACGTGGGCGACTTCGAGATCGCCGACGTCCTCGTCGACGGGGCCAAGATCGCCGCCGTCGCCCCCACGATCGAGGCACCCGGGGTCGACGTCGTCGACGCACGCGGGCGCATCGTCATGCCCGGCTTCATCGACACCCACCACCACTTGTTCGAGACCGCGCTGCGCTCGTTCCTCGCCAACGGCCTGCTGGTCGACGACGGATCCGGCACGCCGAGCGCGGACCCCACGTACGTCGGCCACGTCCTGCAGCGGTTCGCGCCGGTGTACCGGCCCGAGGACGTCTACATCAACACGCTCTTCGGCGGGCTCGCTCAGCTCGACGCCGGCGTCACCACCGTGCTCGACGTCTCCCAGATCCACCACTCCCCCGAGCACACCGACGCCGCGATCGAAGCTTTGGCCGACGCCGGCCGTCGCGCGGCCTTCGGCTACTTCGAAGGCGACGGCCGCGCCGAAGCCCGCTACCCCCAGGATGCCTACCGCATCCGCAAGCAGTGGTTCTCCTCCGACGACCAGCTGGTGACCATGGTCATGGGTGGCGAGTTCTACCTCGGCGAAGAGCTGTATTCGAACGCCTGGGGCATCGCCCGCGAGCTGGACCTGCAGATCGCCGCCCACGCCGTCGGAGCGTTCGGCATGCGGCCGCTCCTCGACGACATCGCCCACGGACGCGGCGGGACGGGGAAGGACATCGGCTTCGGCCCGGACGTGCTCCTCATCCACATGACCGGCATGTCGGACTTCGCGTGGGAGCGCGTCCGCGACGCCGGTGTCCACGTCTCGGTGTCCACACCGATCGAGATGACCATGCGCCACGGCACCCCTCCGCTGCTGAAGCTGCAGCAGCTGGGCTTGGAGCCTTCCCTCAGCTCCGACGTCGAGACCACCATGGCTCCCGACGCCTTCACGCTCATGCGCTCCACGATGACCATGCAGCGCATGCTGGTCAACGAAAGCGTCCTCGCCCAGGGAGGCTTCACCCCGCCGGACCACTACCCGACTCCCGCGCCAGGTACTCCGCAGCTCTTCACCGTCCGCGATGTCCTGCGGTTCGCCACCATCAACGGCGCCGAACACCTGCGTCTCGACCGCAGGACCGGCTCACTGACTCCGGGCAAGGAAGCCGACATCGTCCTGCTCGACGCCACCGCACTCAACGTCACCCCGCTCAACAGTGTGCCTGGAGCCGTGGTGTCGCTCATGGACCGGAGCAACGTCGAGACCGTCGTCGTCGCCGGCAAGATCCGCAAGTGGCGTGGATCCCTGCTGGACGCCGACCTCGTCCGCCTGCGCGGTGAGCTCGAGCGGTCACGCGATCACCTGTTCCGCGCCGCGGACGTCCGGCTGAACCTGTTCTCCTACAGCTGACGCCGGTCAAGGTCGGCCCGCGCTTGTCATGTGACCGGCGGAGCCGCCGATCGCGGCCGGGATCCGACCATTCCACGAGAAACACGGACTTCGTCGGTGCACGACCCCTGGGTGAGGCGTGCCGAGAGCATGCCGTCGGCCGGCCCGAACGCGTTGCCGGCCGCGGCTTGCGCTTCCGTGAACTCCTTCTCACGACCTGGCTTCACGCTCATCTCGGTGGACGGGTCGAAAGTGAATCTGCCGGAGCCGTCGGTCGCCGGGTGTGCCTGCGCCCGCAGGACGAGCACGGCCTGCTCGACGTGGCCGCGCTGCTCGGCGAGCCCACCCTGGACACCGCCGTCTACTGCTACGGCCCCGAGCCGCTGCTGAAGGCCGTGGAGGCGCACTGCGCCGCTTGGCCGGCGGGGACGCTGCGCGTGGAGCGGTTCTCCCCGGCGGACGGAGTCCTCGACGGCCCGACGACCGGGAGGCGGGCATCCCCGTCATCTACAACTGCGAGGAAGGGACCTGCGGGGTCTGCGAGACACCCGTCCTCGACGGCGAGCCGGACCACCGCGACTCGGTGCTCACCGAGCATGAGCGCGAAACGGGCGCCTGCATGATGATCTGCGTGTCCCGGGCACGTTCCGCGCGGCTCGTCCTCGACGCTTAGGAGAGCCGGGGTCGACATCCGGCGGCGAAGGCGCGGATTCCACGGATCGGGGACACCGGTTGTCCGATCGAGACAACTCGCGATTCCCGTCGCCGCCCGTCTTGATCCTCGACGGCACGCGCACGGTCAGTCAGCGCAGTGGCGAACCGGTCCTCGAAGCGCCGGATCCAGACGAAGGTGTCCTCGTCGGCGAGCGCGGTGAACGAGCCGGCCGGCTCGGCGCCGCGGCCGGGGTGGGCGTGCTCCGTCCGGATCTCGTAGAACACGGTCCTTCTCCCTCGTGTCCGTGGTCAGTCCCGGGAGGCGGGGCCAGCTCGACCAGCTCGGCGGCCGGCACGGTTTTCGGTGTCCTGCCGTAGTAGTGGGTCGACAGGTCGAGCGTCACCTCGTCGGCGAACAGCTTCCGCAGAGCTGCCCCAGTCCTGGTCGTCCTGGGCGTGGGCGAGGCCGGGCGACGACGTCGGCGATGGCCGTCCGCTCCGCCGGCTCCTGCAGCGCGCTCATGCTCGGTCCTCTTCGGACGTGGGGCGTTCGATCACCGGCAGGATCAGCCGGCTGGGATGCGCGGGTCCGTGGAGGACGTGGTTGACGGCAACCACCACGGCGTCCGCGCCGTCGGTGGCGATCGTCGCGCCGGTGTTGGTGTTGCGGTCGTAGCGGGGGAAGTTGCTGCTGGAGACCTCGAGCCGGATGCGGTGCCCGGGCCGGAAGACGTTCGCGGTGACGCCCAGGTCGAGGGTGAGCTCGGCGACCGTGCCCGGCGCCAGCGGCGCGGGTTCGGTGAGCGACTCGCGGTAGCGGACGCGCTGGATGCCTTCGCACAGCAGGATCGCCCGGCCGTCGGGGTGCACGTCGACGAGCTTGCCGGTGAAGTCGGTGTCCGGTGTGGACGAACGGATGTGCAGCACCAGGGTGATGTGGCCGGTGACCTCGACGGGCCGCCGGAGAACCGGAGTGGTGAAGCACAAGACGTCTTCGCGCGTTTCGACCGCGGTCTGGTCGGCTGGTCCGGGGTAGGTGCCCGGCGCGGCGGCGAGCACCGTGCCGCCCAGGCTGGGCACCGGATCGCGCGGGTCGTAGCGGAAGGTGTCGGTCGCGTCCTCGGCCGGGGCGTCACGGGTCAGAACGCCGTCGCCGGCGGCGGTGTTGGCCCGGCCGCCGCCGGTGAGGAAGAAGTCGCTGTACCGGGTGTCCGGCAGCGGCCAGTCCGGCTCGTCACGCCACTCGTCGGCCCCCATGACGAAGATCCGGACGCGCTGGGTGTCGTCGGGGGCTGTCGTCCGGCCGCGGACCCAGCGGTCGAAGAACCGCAGGTGGGCTTCCGTGACGCCGGCGGCCTTGATGCTGCCGGCGAGGCCGAACGACCGGTCGGGGTAGGTGCCGAGGTCGGTGCCGTCGGCGTGGGACCAGGGACCGATGATCAGCCTCTGGCCGTCGCGGGCCTCGGCACTGCCACCGTGCTGACGCATCGCCGTGTACGACCGCACGGTCTCGCCGATGAACACGTCGTACCACCCTCCTATCTGGAGGGCCGGGACGGTGATGCGGTGGCAGTGGTCGATCGCGGAGATGTCCCGCCAGAACGCGTCCCGGTCCGGATGGTCGAGCACCTGGCCGAGCCAAGGCAGGTGGCGGGTCAGCGCGCCGCGGCCGGCGACCGGCTGCGGGTCGTGCAGCAGGTGCGGGTCGGACAGGCCGGACAGCAGTACCCGGGCGTCGGCGGCGTCATCGTGTCCGTCGGCGTCGCCGCGGCGCAGGTTGCGCAATGCCGACAGGGTCCCCCAGGTCAGGACGGCGTCCTGCGACAGCGCGCCGCCCGGCGAGCGCCAGGGAGCCGCGTACGGGTCGGCGGAGCTCATCACGGGTGCGATCGCCCGCAATGCGGGCGCGTCGTGCGGGGCCGCCTGCCACTGCGTGAATCCCATGTAGGACCCACCCCACATGCCGACCGCGCCGTCACACCACGGCTGGTCGGCCAGCCACGCCAGGGTGTCGAGACCGTCCGGGCCCTCGTGGGCGTGGGGTACGAACGTCCCGGCGGAACGGGATGTGCCCCGGACGTCCTGGGCCACCACCGCGTAACCGGCACCCACGAGAGCGAACACGTCCGGCAGCTTCGGGTTGCCGTACGTTCCGGCGTCGTCCTTGCCGTAGGGCGTGCGGACCAGCAACACGGGGAACGGTCCCGGCCCGGCGGGCCGCCACACGTTCGTGGCGAGGGCGATGCCGTCGCGCATCGGCACCGGCACGTCGACTTCGACGGTGAAGGTCATGCCTTCGCCGCGTTCTGTGCCCGCGCGGAAGTCAGCATCCAGTGACTGAACTCGGCGTAGCGCTGAGCGAACTCCTGCGGAGTGGGCGCGTGTTCCACCGCATCGGACAGTCGAGCGGCGTGGGCGTACCGCGGGATCTGGCGGGCTTCGTAGGCAGCCAACGCGCCGGGCACGTCGCCGCCGGGCGAGAGCAGGTTGCCGAGCAGGGCCGCGTCTTCGATGCCCAGCGTGGCGCCCGCGGTGATGTGCGGTGACATCGCGTGTGCCGCGTCGCCGGCCAGCACGACCCGGGCCGAAACCCAGTGCGGCAGGGGTGGTACGAGCATGATCCGGTTGTGCAGGATCCGCTCTTCGGGGGTCGCGGAGATCAGTTCGGTCAGGACCGTGTTCCGCCCTTCCTCGCCGAGGTGGGCGGCCCGCTGGAGGGCCTGCTCCTTCAGGGTGCCGGTCAGCGGGGGCGTGTCGAACTGGTTCACCAGCCAGTAAACGCTTCCGTCGTAGGTGCGGACGTACCCGCCGCGACAGCCCTCGGTGCCCAGGATCAGCCGGTTCTCGGTCACGGAGAGGCCGGTGGCCGGGATGACGGCGCGCCAGGCGTGGTGGCCGGCGTGTTCCCGCGCCGCGGTGTCCGGCGCCAGCTGCGCGCGCACCGTCGAGTACGCACCGTCGGCCCCGACGAGCACGTCGGCGTCCGCGCTGCTGCCGTCGGACAACCGGACCGTGACCCGGTCGGCGTGCTCGGAGTACTCCTCGAACCCGGTGGCCAGGCGAATGTTCTCCCGCCCGACGGCGTCGGCGAGGAGGTCGGTCAGCTTCGCCCGGTGTACCAACAGGAACTGGTGGTCCTCCTCGCCGAACCCCGGTGTGTCGAGCAGCCGCCCGCCGACGTCGTGGAAGTACATTTCGCTGGGTTTGCCGATGGCGCGCACCTGCTCGCCGACGCCGAGTTCGTCGAACGCCGCGAGCGCGTTCGCCCAGAGTCCCAGCCCCGCCCCGGCGGCGCGGATCTCGGGAGCCCGCTCGTGGATCACCACGTCCAGTCCGGCGCGGCGCAGCGCGAGGCCGGTCGTAAGACCCACGATCCCGCCGCCGATGACCACGGCCCGCGTCCGAATGTCCATTGCGTACTCCTCACTCGTCTCGTTTTCGACGGTAGGGACGCCGGCCGATTCTTTCCAGTGCAATGTTGGTACACATCAATTTCGCCTGTGATAATCGGCCGATGGACTACGACCTGCACACCTCGGCGCCGGCGTCAGCCGGCGTGCTTCCGAAGCTCGCTCAGGTAGGCGGCGATCGCGTCCCGGTTGCGGGCCAAGACGTCGATGCGCGTGCTCATCCGGTCCCGCTCGCGTTCGAGCGCCGCCACCGTCTCCGCCGTGACGCCTTCGAAGACGATCGGATCGCGTGGTGAGGCGAGGCACGGCAGGACCGCGCGGATCACCTCCGTGGACAGGCCCGCGTTCAGCAGTTCACGGATCTGCCGGACGCGGCCCAGGGCCGTCTCGTCGTAGTCGCGGTAGTTGTTCGGCCCGCGCGTCGAGGTGATCAACCCCTTCGCTTCGTAGAACCGCACTTGGCGCGTCGAGGCGTCTGCTCGCGCGGCCAGTTCACCGATGCGCACATCACAACGCTACTCCTTGACCTTGACGCAGGTGTCAAGGTTCGAGGCTGGCCGCATGAGTGAACCGAACGGAACCGTCAGCCCGGCCTTCGAACCCGTCCGCGATGTCGTGGCGGGGCACCTTCGTCGCGGAACCGAGGTCGGCCTGTCCCTGGTCGTCGACGTGGACGGGGATCGGGTGGTGGACCTGTGGGGCGGTCATCGCGACGGGGCACGCACCCGGCCGTGGCAGCGCGACACCATCACCAACGTGTGGTCGATCACGAAGACCGTGACCAGCCTGGCCGCCTTCCTGCTCGTCGACGCGGGCGAACTGGACGTGTCCGCGCCGGTCGCCCGCTACTGGCCCGAATTCGCCGCGCACGGCAAGGCACAGGTCGAGGTGCGGCACCTGTTGTCCCACACCTCCGGCGTTTCCGGCCTCGACCATCCCGCACGGCTCGAGGACTTGTACGACCCGCGTACGGCCGCGGCGCGAATGGCCGCCCAAGCGCCCTGGTGGCGCCCCGGCTCGGCGTCCGGCTACCACGTGCTGAACTACGGCCACCTGATCGGGGAACTGGTGCATCGCCTGACCGGTCAGTCCTTGCGCGAGTTCGTGCACCAGCACATCTCCGTCCCCCTGGGCGCCGACTTCCGGATCGGGTTGCGTGCGTCCGATGTGGACCGGGTTGCCGACGTCCTCCCGCCCGCGATCGATTTCGACCCGTCGGTCTTGGCGCGGGATACCGTCGCGTACAAGACTTTCACCGGCCCCGCGGTGAGCGCGGCCGCGGCCAACAGCCCCGCGTGGCGCGCCGCGGAACTGGGCGCGGCCAACGGGCACGGCAACGCCGCGTCGCTGGCCGAGATCCTGGCTCCCCTCGCGCGCTCCGGTGCTTCCGCCAACGGCCTCCTGCTCAAGCCCGGCACCATCGACCTCATCTTCGACCAGCAGTCCGACGGTACGGATCTCGTCAACGGCCTCCACCTCAAGTGGGGCCTCGGGTTCGCGCTGGCCGACCGGCGGACGGTCCCGTGGATCCCGGAAGGGCGCATCGCCTTCTGGGGTGGCTGGGGCGGCTCGATGATCATCCTGGATCTCGATCGGCACGTCACGATCAGCTACGTCATGAACAACATGGGCGCCGACATCCTCGGCTCACCGCGCGCCGCGGCCTACACCACCGCGTTCTACGACGCCCTGTCTTGATCCGCTCCCCGACTGCTACCAGGCGTTGTCCGTGCCGAGGAACAGCTCGGCGATCCGCCACTCGCCGCCGCCGTGATCGAGCCGGAAGGTGTAGAAGCCGGTGGCGATCACGCCCGAGCCTCCGCCCGCGTTCGAGGTGAGCAGGAGGTAGGCGTGCACCAAGGCCGTGTCGGCGTCCGCGCTGTGGACGACGACGTTGACCAGGTTGTGCCGTCGCTGGTCGGTCTCGGCGCCCATCGCGTCACGTGCGAACTCGAGGATCGCCGGTCGTCCGACGACGGGTCCGAGGTCGTTCTCGCCGGCGATCTTGAACGTCCACGTGGCGTCTTCGGTCAGGACGGCTTCCAGGGCCGTCAAGTCCTGCTGGTCGAGGGCGAAGGCGTAACGAGCCAGTGCCTGGTGGACGGCGAACTGCTCCGCCGGGTCGAGAGCCACCGGCCCCGGAGGGATCGCGGTGAGGTAGCTGCTTCCCCAGCCAGGGGCGGCCTTCGCGCTCATGCGACCGTCAGCACGATCTTGCCCCGCAGGTGTCCCTCGGCAGCTCGCTTGTGCGCTGCGTGGGCGTCCTCGAGGGGGAAGGTGCTGTCGATCGCCACGCGGATCGTGCCTTCTTCGTGCAAGCGCCCGAGTTCGGCGAGCTGCGCGCCGTTCGCGCGGACCTGGGTGGCGGTGACCGTGACCCCGAGCTTCGCGTTCTCCTCGTCGTCGAACTCGCCGAAGTACACCGGGTAGAGAGCCCCACCGCGCTTGAGGGTGCGCAGGAAGCGCCGGCTGTGCGGACCTCCGACGTTGTCCAGGACGAGGTCGAGGTCGCGAGCGACGTCTTCGGGCCGGTCCTCGGTGTAGTCGATGACTTCGTCGGCACCGAGTTCGCGCAGGAAGTCCTCGTGGGCACCCGAGGCCACGGCGATGACGCGGGCGCCCTTCCACTTGGCCAGCTGGAGGGCCAGGTGTCCCACGCCGCCGGCCGCGCCGTTGACGAGCACCGTCTTCCCGCTGTCGAGCGCCATCGGGCGGTGCTGGGCCTTCTGGAACGGCGAGGGGTGGTCGTGGCCGAGCTCGATCAGGAACTGCCACGCCGTCAACCCCGACATGGCCAGGGCGGCGGCGTGCACGTGGTCGACGGCGGCCGGTTTGCGGGCGAGGTCGGACGCCGGGGCGGTGACGTACTCGGCGTAGGCGTCGCTTTGGAGCACCGCGGGGAAGCGCAGCAGCCCGAACACCTCGTCACCGACCGCGAAGCCGTCGACACCGGCACCGATCGCTGCCACGACACCCGAGACGTCGGTGCCCGGGATCAAGGGCAGTTCCATCGGGGGCTTCAGCTCGGCGGGCACGTCGGGCATGCCTTCCCGCGCGTACCAGTCGGGAGGGTTCACTCCGACCGCGTGCACGCGGATGAGCACCTCCCCCGGCCCCGCTTCGGGGACCGGCACGTCCTCGTACCGCAGTACCTCGGGCCCGCCGAACTCGTGCAGCCGGATCGCTTTCATGGTCTGTGCCGGCACGACACTCTCCTTCGTCTCTCACGCGGTAAGCTAAGTGAACCAGGGATCCGTTTTTCCGGACCACTGATCCGAATATATGGTTCAGTGGTCCACTTAGTCAAGGGAGGGCTCATGCGGGCGGATGCCCAAGCCAACCGCGACCGCCTGCTCGTCGTCGCCGGCGCCGTCTTCGCCGAGCAGGGTGTCGAGGCGTCGATGCGGGACATCGCGCGCCGGGCCGGGGTCGGGCTGGCGACGCTGCTGCGGCACTTCCCGACCCGGGAGGCGTTGCTGGAGGCCCTGCTCCGGACGAGCTTCGACGAGTTGACGGCCCGGGCGGCCGAGGTCGAGGCCACCGGCTCGCCTCGAGAGGCGCTGATGACGTGGGTGCGTGAGTTCGTCGGTTTCACCACGGACAACCACGGGGTGGTGACGTCGATGGTGAAGGCGATCGAGGAACCCGAATCCGCGCTTCACGCTTCCTGCGTCGCCCTGCGTGCGGCTGGTGCCCGGATCCTCGGCAGCGCCCAGGCCGCGGAAGTGGCGCGGCCCGATATCGATGGTGAAGATCTCTTCGCCCTGGTTTCGGCGTTCGCCTGGCTCGGCGACCAACCCGGGCACGAAGCACGCGCCAGGCGGCTCTTCGACCTCGTGATGGGCGCGATCCTGACCGATCGGGCCGGCTGACGCCCGGTGCTACGCGTGGTTCGCCACCTGCCGGTCGAGCCAGTCGTAAACGATCTCCTCGCCGCCGGGATTGCCCATGTGGCGCAGACCGCTGCGCGCGTGGATCTCCTTGCGACCGCCGGACAGTGCCACCAGGATGCTGTCCTCGATGGGGAAGATCGAGTCCTCCATGCCGTTGAGGCACAGCAGGAGGCTGGACGGCCGGTCCAGGATCCCGCTGTCCAGCAGGCTGAACTTCGATCCTCGCGCCCGGTAGTCCGCGACCGCGTTCTCGCCACGGAATCCGTGTTTCCAGGCCAGCGCCTCGACCAGCGCGAACGGGTATTCCATCTGGTCTTGACGATCGATCCAGTCCGGGTGGTACATGTAGTGCGCTCCCCCACCCTGACTGACCACTGCGAGCATTCGCTCCGCATGGGTGTGGGCAAGCCGGAAAGCGTTGTAGCCGCCCGTGCTGATGCCTCGCGCGCAGATCTTGCCGGTGTCCACGGCGTAGGTGCCGGCGTTGGCGTCGACCCAGTCGAGGACGCTGCTCATGAGGCGGTCCGTCGACCGCGGGTCGTGAGCGGCGGCGGGGCAGTCGCCGGTTCCCGGGATCTCGAACGACACCGTCACGAAGCCCCGCTCGACGTGCGCCTGGGTGCGTGGCGTGTTGTCCGTCTTGTAGGCGTCCAGTCCGCAGATGAACAGCAGGACCGGCCGGCCACCAGGGGGCGGGGGCCCCTGCGGAACGCGCAGGTAGGCGCGGATGTCCGTGGTCGAGTCCCCCGCGGTGGCGTCGGCGTGGGTGAAGGGGATGCTCACCGGGATGATGGGCGGATCGAGAAGCCGGCCACCTTTCTCGTACGCGGCCTTGCCCAGTGACCACGCCTTCTCACCGTGCGCCGAGCGGATGATCGGGAAGCGGGAGATCCGGCAGACGGCAGCGGCGCGCAGGAAGAGGTCGCGGGCCTGCTCCTGGCGTCCGGCGGAGAGGTGCCCCTCGGCCTGGGCGACCAGATCTTCGGCCACGGGAACGAACGGTGCCCCGTACTCGTCCGGTCGCGACAGGATGGCGGTGTCGTCGCCCGAGACGCGGACCAGCTCGGCGAAGATCGGGTCGAAGTCCTCGACGTTCCCGTCGAAGAAGGGATAGATGCCCGCGGCGGCGTTGGGGCGCCATTTGTCCGCCCAGAGCAAGGAGACGGCATCGTGGTGGTCGAAGTACGGATACCCGTTCTTCAGCCCCTTGGCGGACGTTTGGACGTGGAACGGCGGGCAGAGAACCCGAGGGGAGTTGCTCATCGTGCACTTTCTCCGATTCCGGACGGTCAGGACAGCGGGGACATGGCGGCGGGGTCGAGCAGCACTTCTTCGACGTCGACGATGTCGCCGATGTCGAAGCCCCGCATGTCCGCTGCGAACTCGGGGCTGGCCATGTACGCGGCGGTGACTTCGCCGGGATCGGCGCCGTCGGGGTAGGCGATCAGGGCGACCAGGCGGTGCGCATCGGCGTCGTGGTCGGTCCAGATCCCGTGCGTGGTGACGCCGAACGCGCGCAGGCTCGGGATGTGCCGCGGCCAGTGCACGGTCGCGTAGTCCTGGAGCGCTTCGGCCGTGCGGAGGGTGTAAAACCTGAGCTGGTACACGATCCTCGGAATCCTTTCGGTCTTAGATCAGCTGATGAGGCTTACGCCCAGGGCGAGAACGGCCAGGCCCTGCAGGACGGCCCTGGGGACGATGACGCGGTCCCAGTTTCGTTGCCAGGCGCGGACGTCGGCGGGAGTTTCGCCGGCATCGGCGGCCGCGGTGAGTTCGCGGTTGATGGGTGCGCTGATGCGCAGGTACACCAGCACCCAGACCACCAGCACCAGGAAAGCCACTCCCGCGGTCACCGCGGCGACCGGGTGACCGGTCACCGCGGCGAACACGGATGCGACGGCGGCGGCGATGACGCCGAGGATTCCGGGTACGGGCATCCGCCGGTCGCCGAATCGGTGCACGTTGCCCATGATCGCGGTGAGGGTGGTGTCGTCGACTCGCGCGAGCGCGGATCGCTGGACGAGCGCGCAGAAGGCATCGGTGCCGTAGACGATCCCCGTGCTCAAGATGGCCAAGAGCGCGGCGAGGTGCGAGAGCAGTGTCATGCCTGCGCTCCGGCGGCACCGAGCGGCGGCAGGGCGCCGATCTGCTGGAACAGCTGCATCAGGTTCAGCTGGTCCCAGTGTTCGACGAACATGCCGTCCTGCACGCGCCAGATGTCGATGCTGCGCATTTCGACGGATTCGCCGCTGGCGGGGATGCCCAGCAGGTCCCCGGTGTGGGTGCCGCGGTAGGTGAAGCGGCCCACGACGCGGTCACCGGAGACGATCAGATCCTCCATCGTGACGGCCACGTCGGGCAGTCCGGTGAAGAACGCGGTCCAGAACTGGCGGTTGGCCTCGCGGCCACCGGCGACGAAGTCGTTGTGGTTGTCGTAGTCCTCGGCGATGAACCGGTCCACCAGGTCCGGGTTGTGGGTGTTGGTCATCTCGGTGAACAGCTCGGCGAGCCGGCGCCCGGGTGCGGTCATTGTCGGTCTCCTCGTAGTGGTTAGCACTGCTAGTTCTAGCAACGCTAGACTCCCGGGGCGGCCGCGTCAATAGCACTGCTAGGAAATCTAGCGGTGCTAGACTCGGGCATGACCACCGAAGACCGCCGCCGGCGCGAACGCTCCGCCCGTCGCCGGCTCATCACGACGACGGCGCGCTCCCTGGCCGAGGGTGAGGGCTGGGACGCGGTCACCACACGCAGGTTGTCGACCGAGATCGAGTGCAGCCAGCCGGTGCTGTACAAGCATTTCGGATCGATGGGAGACATCGTCGAAGCGGTCGCGCTGGAGGGCTTCGGCGAACTCGCCGAGAAGCTGCGCGCGGCCCGCCACGGCGGCGCCACGTCCGACGACGACGTCGGCCGGGTCGCCACCGCGTTCCACGGCTTCGCCAGGAAGAACCCCGCCCTCTACGACGCGATGTTCACCCGGACCACACGACTGCGCTTCAGCGGGGAGAGCACCCCTGCGCCACTGGCCGGAGCATTCGGCGAACTGCGCGATGCCGTCGCCACGGTTGCCGCCGAGCGCGACGTCGACACCCTCACCGAAGCCCTCTGGGCGGCACTGCACGGATTGGTCATGCTCGGGCGCGACGGCCGGCTACGCCCGGGGTACGACGCCGACCGCGTCGAGTTGCTGGTCGCACGGTTCGGCGATGCCGGGTCCCCGGCCGGCTGAGCTTCCGCAACGGCCTGCACCGGGCACCCCGGGTTTGCGCAGCAGGCTCGCACTCGGCGCCCTTCGGTCAGGCGGTGAGGACCTCCAACGCCGCGGCGTGCACGCCCGGGGCGGCGGCGAGGTAGCCGGTGCTGGTGAGGGTCCACGGCTTGCCGTCGAAGTCGGTGACGATGCCGCCGGCCTCTTGCACCAACAGCACGCCGGCGACCTGCGAGCGGACGTTCTCGAAGTTCCAGTGCAAGTCCATCCGGCCCGCGGCGACCTGGGCGAGCTGGTGGGTCGCCGGCACCGAGATCCGGACGTAGATGGTCGACTTCATCATCGCGGTGAACGAGGCCCCCATCCGCTCCGCGATCTCGGGGTCCTGGTTCGGCTTCGACTGCCCGGTGCCGGCCAGTGCGCCGTCCAGCGACTCCTTGTCGGAAACCTGCAGCCGTACGCCGTTGAGGAACGTCCCCCCACCCTCCGTGGCCGTGAACATCTGATCCAGCAAGGGAACGTAGAGCACCGACAGCACGGGGCGTCCATCGCGAACGAGGCTCACCCCCACGTTCCAGTCGGTCATCCCGTGCACCGTGTTGACGTTGCCGCCGACCGGATCGATGAGCCACCACTCGCCCTCGTCCAAGGGACCGAAGCCGTGCTCGTCGTTCAGCCAGCTCGCCTGCGGGCGGATCCCGGCCAGCGCCGGCCGCAGCACGTCGACCACCGCGGCGTCGTTGTCGTAGGCGGCCGCGAGGAGTTCGGCGCGACCGGACTGACGTGTCTCGGTGGAGTAGCGCGTCAGCAGCCGTTCGCCCGCGCGACGGACAGCGGCAGCGGCGGCGGGAAGCAGTTCGTGGGTCATCGGTACTCCTTCAGTTGCGTCGGACGCATTGGTTTTCCACTACTGTTTACTGTCATGCAGGTGGATCTGAACATGCTCACGGTGCTCGACGCGCTGCTCGAGGAGGGCAGCGTGATGGGCGCGGCCGAGCGGCTGCACCTCTCGTCGCCGGCGGTGAGCCGTACGCTCGGCAGGCTGCGCAAGGTGACCGGCGACGACATCCTGGTGCGGGCAGGGCACGCGATGGTGCCGACCCCGTACGCGACGGCGATCCGGGAGGACGTTCACGGCCTGATCAGGCTGGCCCACGAGGTCCTCCTGCCGGCCCGCAAGCCGGACCTCGCCACCCTGGAACGCACCTTCACGATCCAGTGCCACGACGCGCTGGCGGCGTTACTGATCCCGGCCCTTGTCGGACGGGTGCAAAAGCAGGCTCCCGGCGTGCAATTGCGTGTGCTGGCGGAGAATTCGGCCGACACCGATGACCTCCGGCAGGGCCGCGTCGACATGGAACTCGGCGGTGGCCGGCCGGAGTCGCCCGACATAGCGTCCGCGGCGCTCGGGCACGACCCGCTCGTCGTGGCGATGCGACCGGGTCATCCCTGCGCCGACCGCCTCGACTTCCGGGCGTACGCGGAACATCCGCACGTGCTGGTCTCCCGGCGCGGTCGTCTCAGAGCACCGATCGATGATCTGCTCGCGGCCGAAGGCCTCGACCGCAAGGTGGTGGCCTCGGTCGCCACCCTTGCCGTGGCGCTGCAGATCGCGAGCAGCAGCGATGTGCTGGTCACGAGCACAGCGATCCTCGGCCGTCCGCTCGTCGAGGCGTTCGGCCTGATCACGCGACCGCTCCCGGTCGAGTCCGAACCGGCGGCGATCATCTGCAACTGGCATCAGCGCTACAGTTCGGATCCCGCGCACTCCTGGCTTCGCGACCAGGTGCGCGCGGCCGTCGAGGAGGCCGTCGAGGCTGACTAGCCGGCCAGCGGCAACGCGACCGCGCCGGGAAAACGCGGCGTCTCGGCTTCGTCGAGCATGGCGGCCGCGACGGTTTCCCGGCTGATCTTCGCGCCGAGGTCGAAGGGCGGCGCGGCGTCCAGCCCGACCGTGCGCCGGTGGGCACTCTCCGGGCCTTCGTCGAGGAGGCCGGCGTGGAAGACCGTCCCCCCGGCGGCCAGGATGGTGTTGTCGGCGTCGATCTTGTCCGGCAGCCGGTCGCCCAGCAGCTTTCCGAGCACCGCGGCCCCTTCCCCGGCCACCTCCGCGGACTTGCCCGTGCCGTAGGCGCCGAGCCAGACGATGCGCCGCGGTCCGGCGGCGACGAGCGCTTTGGCGCCGGCGAGAAGGATTCCCGCTTGTTCCGTGCCCAGTCCGGAAAGGACAATGGAATCCGGGTCGACGACGGCGGCGATGCTGCCGGGATCGGTCACGTCGCCCGCGACCTTGCGCAGCTCGGGGGATTCGGGAAGGGCGATGCGCGCGGGGTCTCGCGCGATCGCCGTGACGGTGTGGCCGCGCCGCAAGGCTTGTCGAGTGATCGAGAGTCCGGTTCGGCCGGACGCGGCGAGAACAGTGAGGTTCATGCCGGAAACGTTACGGAGCCAGCGATTTAACATCAAGTGCATGTTATTTAAGGGATTATTTACCGTCATGCAATCGGCTCCGATGACTTGCAGGACTGTTCCTAGGTGAATGCCTCTTCGAGGAAGTCCGCCATGGCAACCCAAGAGCGGCGGTTCGCCGACGGGTTGAACGCGGCCCCGTGTTCGGGCAGATCCGTGCCGGGGACGGCGAAGGCATGCATCGCACCGGAGTACGTCACGACCTGCCAATCCGGTGCGCCGGCCGCCTTCATCTCCTCCTCGAAGGCTGTGCGCACGGGCGGAGGCACGACCGGGTCGTCCGCCCCCGTCAGGACGAGGATCGGCGAGACGATGCTGCCGGGGCGCGCCGGCGCCCGGGTCTCCAAGTTCCCGTGGAACGTCACGATCGCCGAGACCTTCGCGCCCGACCGAGCGAGTTCGAGCGCCCCCGTGCCGCCGAAGCAGTAGCCGATGACGGCGACTCGGGACGCGTCGACCTGCGGGTCCGCCCGCAACGCCGCGAGGTTCGCGGCGACCCGCTCCCGGAACAACGCCGGGTCGCCGGTGTAGGTGGACGCCAGGGCCATCGCCTGCTCCGGGCCCTCCACCGACACCGCCGCTCCGTAGACGTCGCCGGCCAGAGCGACGTATCCGAGCCGGGCCAGCATCCGCGCCCGCACCCGCACGTGGTCGCTCCGGCCGAACCAGTCGTGCAGCACCAGCACGCCGGGGCGCGCGAGCGAGGTGTCGCCGTCCGGACGAGCGAAGAAACCCTCGTACTCGGTTCCCGCCGTCCCGAACCGGGCCGTCTCCGTCCGGACGGGAACCGTCGCCGCGACGCTGTCGAGCAGAGCGTCCAGTTCCGGCGACAACGTCTGCTCGTTCACTGGATCCACTTCTTGGCCCAGCCGGTGTCGGCTCTCGCCGACCAGAAGTTGTCCATCAACTGCGCCGCGGCACGGGGCTCGAACCCGAGATCCTCCGGCGGCAGTTCGCGGCGCTCCGCAGGCGTGCCCAGCCCCATGATGACCTGCTCGAAGCCACCCGGCGTGTAGCCGTTGAACACGTGCGCCGCGCTCTTCGTCGTGAAACTGTGCACCGTTCCCCGCGGAATCCACACCGAGTCACCCGCCGTCGCCCGCATCGGCGGCTTGTCCTCGACGCGGAATTCGATGGAGCCTTCGAGGACGTTGAACCATTCGTCGATCGGGTGGACGTGCGGCGGCGGGCCGTCATCCGACGGCATCCACTGCTCCATCACCGAGAACGCTCCCCCGGTCTGCTCGGAGTCCGCCAAGACGACCCAGAGGACACCGAACGCCCAGTACGCCGGGGCCGTGTCCCTCCCGGTCAGGAACGGCACCCCATGAGGCGATACGGCGGCGACAGCGTCCTTTTCGTCGATCACGATCGTGTCCTTTCGCAGCGGAGATCGCGCGATCCCCCCGTGTTGGTACTCAGTACCATAACACACTGCGTTCCAAATGAACCCGAGATCCGCGTGAAGGTATGATGGGTCGGTGACACCCGAACAGGCGCCCGACTCCCTCGTCCAGCGCAAGCAGTTGCGCGCGCGGCAGCGCATCATCGACGCCGCCGACGAGCTTTTCGCGCTGCACGGGTACGACGCGGTGTCGGTGAGCGACATCGCCGCACGCGCCGAGGTGGGCCGCACGACGTTCTTCCGCTACTTCGGCGACAAGACGGAGGTCGTCTTCGCCAAGGAGCAGGCGCTGCTCGACACGATCGCCTTGGCGAGCGCTGACGACACCGTCGGCGCCGCGGGCGACTGCCGGGAGGCCGTCGAACAGCTGCGGCCGATCGTCCTGCGTCTGTGCGCCCACGTGGTGGAAGACCTCGCCACCTACGAGCGCCACGCCGATCTGGTCGAAAAGCACCTCGAACTGCGCGCGCGTGAAGCGCTCAAGACCCAGCAGCTCGCGTCGAACCTCAGCGAGGTGCTGCGAAGCCGCGGCACCTCGCTGACCATCGCGGTGTTCGCCGCGCAGATCGCGCTCGCCTGCTACGAGACGGCCCGACGTCGTGCCCGTACCGCCGCCGACCTCGTCAGCGAGTCGTCCGCCGCGTTCGACGAGGTCCTCACGCTCGGGTGCGGCTGACCGTCGCCTGCCCGCTCCTCTGGCTTCCGGCGCAATCGGCGTGCCCGCGCAGCCCGGATCATGGCGCAGGCGTTGGTCACGCCGGCCCCGTCGAAGCCCGGCGGTCCGAACCGCCCCCCGCTGCCGGCGACCTCATCCGCACGCCATACCGGAACGGCATGCCGGAGTAGCCTGCGAACATGCTTCCCGACCTGGATCTGCGGCTGGTCCGGTACTTCCTGGTGGTCGCCGAGCAGCTGAACTTCGCCCGCGCGGCCGAGCAGCTGCGGGTCGCCCAGCCGTCCCTGAGCCGCCAGATCCAGCGGCTGGAAAACGCACTCGGGACACGCCTCTTGGAACGCACCAGCCAGGGCAGCCGGCTCACCGCCGCCGGCGCGGCTTTCCTGCCCCGGGCGCAGCAACTGGTGCACAATGCCGAGCAGGCCGTGCTCGCCGCGCGCGCCGCGGCGCCGGCCCGCACCGTCACCGTCGGGTACGCCGACGATCTGGTCGTCACACCCGCCGTTCGCGACCTGCGAAACCGTTGTCCCGGCGCCCACGTCCGCACCCGTCACCTCAGCTCGCGGGAGGCCGGTGCCCTGGTGGACCGGCAGATCGACGCGCTGGTCATCCGCGCACCACTGCCGATACCCGAAGACGACCTCGCCGTGACGGCGCTCTACACCGAGCCTCCGGTCGCGCTGATGTCGACCGCCCACCGCTTCGCGGGCAAGGAGTCCATCGACGTTTCCGACGTCCGGTCGGAGCCGCTCGTCGGCTGCACCGGCATGGGCGAGGACTGGACCGGCTTCTGGCGTCTCGAACCCCGCGAAGGCAATGGCCCGGCCCCGTTGGGTCCCACCCTCGCCGACACCTACGACGACAAACTCGAGGCCATCGCCGAGGGCACCGCCATCGCGATCGTCCCCGCCGACGACCGGCGCTTCACCCTGCGCCCCGACCTGGTCGCCGTTCCCGTCGACGGGGCCGAGCCGAGCCGGGTCGTCGTCGCCTGCCGTGCCGGGGAGACCAACCCGCTCGTCGCGGAGTTCCTCCGTTCCGCGCAGAAGCTGCTCGTGCGCGATTCCGCTCGTGCATGACCAGGTGCGAAACAGGTCTTGGACGCGCTTGCCGGCCGCCGGTTCGCTGGTGGCATGACCATCGACTACCGCGCCCAGACCGTGCTGCTCACGGGAGCGAGCTCCGGTATCGGAGCCGCGTTCGCCCGGACCCTGGCCGCCCGCGGCGCGAACCTCGTGCTCGCCGCCCGCCGCGCCGACCGGCTGACCTCGCTGGCGGAGGAACTCCGCCGCGCCACCGACGCCCGCATCGACGTGATCCCAACGGATCTCGCCCGACTCGACGCCGCCGATGAACTGCATCAAGCGGTCACCGAGCGGGGCGTCCACGTCACCGGCCTGATCAACAACGCCGCGTCCGGATCGTTCGCCCCGTTCCTCGAATCCGAACCCGGCCGCCTCTCCGCCGAGATCGCCGTGGCCGCCCTGGCACCGATGCGGCTGACCGCCGCCTTCCTCCCCCGCATGGTGAACACCCGCCACGGCTTCGTCGTCAACCTCGCCAGCGTGTCCGCCTACCTGCCTTCGCCCCGGATGGCGGTCTACGGCGCCACGAAAGCGTTTTCCCTCAGCTTCACGGAATCACTGTGGGCCGAGCTGCGCGGCACCGGTGTCACCGTGTTCGCCGTCTGTCCCGGCGCCACCGCCACCGACTTCACGTCGAGCATGGGCCCGGACGCGGCGGTGCTGACCGCCGGAAAACTACGCCGGCCCGACGACGTCGTGACCACCGCGCTGAACCACCTGGAGAGCCGCGACCCGGGCCCCGTCGTGATCGACGGCCGCGCGAACCGCCTCGGCGTGCTCGCGAGCCGGCTCCTGAGCCGCCGTCGAGCTGCCCTGACGATGGCGCGGGTCTTCGATCCTCGTCGCTCCCGGTCGTAACCAGCCAAGACCTTGGCGACAACTCCGGCACCCGCCAGACATCAGCCATTATGAATACTGTCGACAGAATTGCCGCCAGGCCGTAGGGTCGGTGCCTGGGACGGGAACGTCCCTCGGAGGCGGACCGAGCGTCCCCGCCATCTGCGCTCCGGAGCCGGCGCTCGCGAGGGCCGCTCTCGCCGGACTCGCGCAGTCACCGAATCGAGGAGAGGTGCGCATGACCGAGAACATCGTCCGCCGGCGGTGGCGCGACCACGAGCCCGCCTTCGGCGCCATGCTGGGCATCCCGGCGATCTCCACCGCGCACGCCATGGCCGGTGCCGGGTTCGACTGGGTCATCATCGAGCAGCAGCACGCGTACGTGACCGAGGACAGCATCCCGGCGCTGCTGCACGCGCTGGAGCTCGGCGGGACCACCCCCTTCGTGCGCATCGGAGAGAACGACCCGATCGGCATCCAGCGAGCTCTGGACCTGGGCGCCCGGGGCATCGTGGCGCCGATGGTCAACACGCCGGAGCAGGCGGAGATGGTGCGGGACAACACCCGGTTCCCGCCGCTCGGTGCCCGCTCGTGGGGCGCGCCGCGACTGCACGCCACGCCCGCGGCGGCCAATGACGACGTGCTCACCCTGGTGATGATCGAGACGCCGCTCGCGCTGTCGAACATCGACGCGATCCTCGCCGTGGAAGGGATCGACGGAGCGGTCATGGGACCGTCGGACATGGCCCTGAGCATGGGTGCCGATGTGGCAGCGGGGATCGACGACCCGCAGGTGTGGCAGGCCTTCGAGACCATCGGCGACAGCGCCAAGCGGCTGGGGAAGCACTACGGCGCGTATGTCTTCACCGCCGAGGTCGCGCAGCGGATGGTGGACCACGGGGCGGACTTCGTCCTGTTCAGCACGGACATCGGCTACGTGGGCGCGGGTGCCGCGGCCGACATCGAGGCGATCGGGCGGATCCGAAGCCGGAGCGCGGTCTGAGGATCTTGCCGTAACTCGGCGAGGAGCGGGGCGACCAGGTGCCGGCCCCGCTCCTCGACACCACGGTCGGCCTCAGAGCGGGTCAAGCACCTGCGGTGCCGCCATTCCGCGCAAGACGTGGTCCTCCCACACGCGGACGAGCTCGGTGACGTCGCCGCCCTCGACGGCGGCCCGCATCAGGTCGAGGAGCCGGTGGTGGGCTGCCGCGATCGAGGGAGTCCGCTGCCAGGTCTCGATCTCGTTCGCCCGCAGCACGAGCCGGATCTGGTCGACGAGCCTTTCGTAGCGCTCGACCAGTCGAGGCAGGCCGGACAGGCGTACGACCTCGGCGTGGAAGGCGACGTCCGCGGCGAGCCCCTTCGTCGGATCGTTCCCGGCCGCGGCCATGGCTTCGATGGCGGCGGTGAGGGAGTCCAGCGGCAGTCGCTTGGTCACGATCGTGCGGATGGCGAGGATCTCGTCGGCCGCCCGCAGCGCGGCCAGCTCGTGGACGTCCTCGGCCGCGAACGCCGGTATCCGGTACGAGCGGTTGTTCGTCTTTTCGACGAGCCCCGCCTGCTCAAGCAGGCGCAGGGCCTCGCGGACCGGCGACCGGCTCACGCCCATCTCCTCGGCCAGCACCGAGTCCCGGAGACGCTCCCCCGGGCGCAGGTGGCCGGTGAGGATGTTGCGCCGGATCTGTCGCCGCGCCTCGTCGACGAGTGAGCCCACCTGGATGCGTTCGAACTCGGCTGCGGGGTCCGTCGCGGTCATGGCCGAACCTTACCGGAAAATATTCTGTGGACTGTCGACAGAACGCAAAAGAGGCCGTAGCTTCTCAGCAAGCCCGAGCCGACGTCACCGCCGACGAGAGAGGAATTCCGATGACCACCGAGCCATCGATGACCCCGTCACCCCAGACGGCGCCGAGTTCACCCGCCCCCGGCCCGCGCCGACGGGCGCGCTCCGGGACCCGTACCGCGGTCGCCGCCGGTGTCGGGACCGCGATCGAGTGGTACGACTACGGCCTCTACACCGTGGCCGCGGGCCTGGTCATCTCGAAGGTCTTCTTCAGCGGTCAGTCCGCGCAAGTGGCCCTGCTCGCGACCTTCGCCGCGTTCGCCGTCGGGTTCGTCGCGCGTCCGGTCGGCGGCATCGTGCTCGGCGCCGCATCCGACCGCTTCGGCCGCCGGCCGGTGCTGATCTTCTCGCTGATCCTCGTCGGTTCCTCCACGACGATCGTCGGCCTGCTCCCCTCGTCCGCGGCCATCGGCATCTGGGCGCCCCTCCTGTTGCTGCTCATGCGGGTGACGCAGGGGTTCGGTGCCGGCGCCGAGATGGCGGGGGCGATCATCATCGCCAACGAGAGCGCGACGCCCGGGCGCAAGTCCTACCTGTCCTCGCTGGCGATGGCCGGCGCGACTTTCGGCGTGCTGACCGCCTCCGTCCTCTTCGCGGTGACCAGCGCCGTGTTCTCCGCCGAGGACTTCCTCAGCTTCGGCTGGCGCATCCCGTTCCTGCTCAGCGCCGTGTTCACCGGCATCGGGCTCGTCCTGCGGCGGTCGATGCTGGAGTCCCCGGAGTTCGAAGAGGTCCAGCACGAACGGCAGCGCGGCGAGCTCGCCCAGGCGCACCGCAACCCGCTCGTCGCGATGGCGAAGGCCGTCAAGGCCAGCCCCCGCAACTGGGTGGCCGGCTTCCTCGTGCCCTCCGGCCTCAACGTCACCAGCTACATCACCAGTGCCTTCGCCATCAGCTACATCAGCGGTGCGCTCCGCCTGCCGGGCAGCTACGCGTTGCTGATGTCCTGCGCGGTCTTCGGGAGCGGGTTCCTGGCGCTGCTGGTGTTCGGTCGGCTCGGTGACACCATCGGCGTCCGCCGCGTCATGTTCATCGGCATCGCGGGCGCGCTGCTGCTGGCAGTCCCGTACGTCGCGATCCTCAAGGCCGGTGCGATCGTGCCGATCATCATCGCGAGCGTGGCCCTCAACGCCTTCGGGTGGGCCGGGGTGGCGGCGGCCCACACCGTGCTCATGCCGGCCCTGTTCCGGGCCGAGTACCGCTCCTCGGGGCTGTTCTCGTCCCGCGAGCTGCAAGGCGCGCTCATCGCCGGCCCGACGCCGCTCCTCGCGGCCTTCCTCGTCGGCCAGTTGGGCGGGGAACCGTGGATCGTCGCGGGCATCCTCGCGGCCGCCCAGCTCATGACGCTCGCCGGCGTCTTCCTCGGCCGGCCCCTCTTCAGCGCCGAGGAGCTCGCCGAGACCCCGGCCCTCAAGGGCTACGCCGCTACCCCGATCACCGTCGGCGGTGCACGGTGAAGGTCGTCTGCACCAGCAAGCTGATCGAGTTCAGCGAGGAAGACCTCAGCGCCTACGACGGCCTCGATGTCGACTTCCAGGTCATCGACGGGTCGAGCGAGGAGGCCATCCTCGCCGGTGCCGCGGACGCGGACGCGCTCATCGTCGTCGTCGAGGAGATCAGCCGCACGGTCATCGAGGGACTCGAGCGGTGCAAGGCGATCGGCCGGTGCGGCATCGGGTTCGACACCGTCGACCTGGACGCGGCCACCGGGCGCGGCATCTGGGTGAGCAACGTGCCGGACGCGAACTACCGCGAGGTGGCCGTCCACGCCATCGCGCTGACTCTCGCCGTGCAGCGGCGGCTCCCCGCTCTCGACGCCGGGATGCGCGCCACGGGCTGGGCGGACTGGGCCGTGCCGGGGGTGCACCGGCCCGACGTGCAGACCTTCGGCCTGTACGGGCTCGGCCGCATCGGTCGGCGGGTCGCCGAGATCGCCGGCTCGCTCGGCTACACCGTCATCGGGCACGACCCGGCGGTCGGGCAGGCGGACGTCGAGTCGCTGGACATCGAGCTGGTCGGCAGCGAGGAGCTGCTCGCCCGGTCGGACGTCCTGTCACTGCACGTCCCGCTGCTCGAGTCCACCCGCAACGTCATCGACCGCGCCGCCCTCGCCCGGATGAAGCCGGGCGCGGTGCTGGTGAACGTCTCGCGCGGCGGCCTCGTCGACGAGGTCGCGCTCGCCGACGCGCTGCGCTCGGGGCACCTCTTCGGCGCCGGCATCGACGTCTTCGACGCCGAGCCGGTCGCCCCGGGAAACCCCCTGCTGACCTGCGAGTCGGCCATCCTCACCCCGCACGCGGCGCACTGGAGCGAGGAGTCGCTCGCCGAGCTGAAGCGGAAGGTGGTCGACGAGTCGGCCCGCATCCTGCGCGGCGAGGCACCGCGCTCACCGGTCAACCGGCTGCCGAGCACCGCGGCCCGGGCGCAGCGATCCCCAGGAGCATCGAAATGACCAAGACCTTCGACATCGTGTTCGCGCTCTGGCCGCGGTGCGCGCAGCTGGACTTCCTCGGCGCCTACGAGGTGTTCGCGCACCTGCCGGGGGCGAACCTCCGGCTCGCCAGCGAGCACGGCGGCGACCTCACGGGCGCTCTCGGCCTCCCGCTGCGGGACGTCGAGAAGCTCAGCGACATCGAGCGCTGCGACCTGCTGTTCGTCGGCGGCACCGCGGACATGAGCGCAGCCACCACGCCGGGCATGCTCCAGCAGCTCCGGCGGCTCGGCGAGGACGCGCGCTACGTGACCTCCATCTGCACCGGCTCACTCATCCTCGGGCAGGCCGGTCTGCTGCAGGGCCGCCGCAGTGCCACCCACTGGGCGTTTCTCGACCAGCTCCGGCAGTACGGCGCCATCCCGGACCCGGCACGGACGGTCCGCGACGGGAAGTTCTGGAGCGGTGGCGGGGTCACGGCCTGCATCGACTTCGCACTGGAGCTGATGGCGGACATCGAGGATCCCACCTACGCCCGGATGATCCAGCTCTACATCGAGTACAACCCGGCTCCGCCCTTCGGCTCCGGGCACCCGAGCACCGCGCCCGCCGAGGTCATCGAGGCGCTCCGGGCCAAGTTCGGCGAGAAGCTCGGCAAGATCGGCGGCGTCGTGCCCACGACCGCCCTGACCTGACCTCCACCGATCGGTTCGCCCCCACGTCACGAGAGAAGGGCACGACCATGCGAACGCTGCGGAACTACATCGACGGGCGGTGGGCCGGCTCCTCCGGCCCTGGTTCGATCACGCGGCTCAACCCCTACGACGAGACTCCGGTCGTCACGCTGCCCGCCGGTACCGGCGAGGACGCCGACACCGCGGTCCGCGCCGCCGTTCGCGCCCAGCCGGCGTGGGCGGCACTGGACCTGAAGGACCGCCTGGATCGGCTGCGGCACCTCTCGGCCATGGTCCAGGAGCACGTGGACGACCTCGCGGCCGTGGAGACCGAGGAGATGGGCAAGCCGCGCCGGATCGGCGCGCAATTCATCCGGGCCGGCCTGACCACCTTCGACGACGCCCTCCGCAACGCCGAGAGTTATCCCTTCGCCCACCGGGTGAAGGTCGTCGACGGCGTGGCGACGGACGTCCAGCGGTTCCCGGTCGGTGTCGTCGCTCTGATCGTCCCGTGGAACTTCACCGTCACGACGATCCTCATGACCCTGGGTCAGGCGCTGGCGGCCGGGAACACGGTGGTGGTCAAGCCGTCGGAGAAGGCGTCGCTCTCCGCTGCCGCGTTCTTCGACCTCGTCGAGCGGGCGGGCCTGCCCGCCGGCGTGGTGAACCTCCTCCTCGGTGACGGGCACTCCGGCGCGCCCCTGGCCGGGCACCCGGAGGTCGACCTCGTGCACTTCACCGGTTCGGTGCGGACGGGCCGGTCGGTCGCGGTCGCGGCCGCGGCCAACCTCAACCGGGTGCTGCTGGAGCTGGGCGGCAAGGACCCGGTCGTCGTCGACTCCGACGTCGACGTGCACGCCGTCGCCGAGGAGGTGGCCGTGGGCTCCTACCTCAACAGCGGCCAGATCTGCACGGCCATGGAGCGGATCTACGTCCACCAGGACGTGGCCGGACCCTTCCTGGACGCACTGCTGGAGGCCACCGGGCGGCAGGTGGTCGGGGATCCGGCCGACCCCGAGACCCGGATCGGCCCGATGGTCGACGAGGACCAGCGGCGGGCGGTCCACCGGCAGGTGGAGGCTGCCGTCGCCGCCGGTGCCCGGGTGCTCGCCGGCGGAGAGCTTCCGGAGGGGCCGGGCTACTTCTACCCGCCGACCGTCGTGGTCGACGTGAGCCCCGAGATGGAGCTGATGTGCGCCGAGACGTTCGGTCCCGTCGCCGCCGTGCAGGTCGTGCCGTCGTTCGAGGCCGGTATCGAGGAGGCCAAGCGCACCGGGTTCGGCCTGGCGGCGACGGTCTACACGGCCGAAGAGGAGCACCTGAAGCTCGCCCGCTCCATCCCCACGGGCGTGCTGTGGCTCAACGGGTGGCAGCTGGGCGATCTGGGCCGCCTGATCGAGCCCGCCGGCCTCAGCGGTATGGGTGCTTCCGGTGGCGTGCACGCGTTGGACGCCATGACGCGTCCCACGTCGGTCAGCTATGTCGTCGATGCCGTCGAGGACGGCGCCGCACCGGCGGCGGTGTCCGGCACGAGTGGATGAGCCGTTCATGAGCGGGGAGCCCCTGGGACGTAAAGGTGTTGTGCGCTCCCCTGATTCCGCGCCGCGCTTCCATGCGACAGTTCGCTGACACTCCACTGTGGAATCCGCCGACCGCGCGCTGATGGTCACCCTCTCAGGGTGTGCCAGGTCCGGGGAGAGCCGCCTACCGTGGAAGCATGCACCACCTCGACGTCGACAACTCACTGGGCGAGTTCCTGAGGGCCAGGCGAGCACTGCTGGACCCGGTGGAGCTGGGGCTGCCGGACCAGGGTCGCCGACGGGTACCGGGGCTGAGGCGCGAGGAGGTCGCGTTCCTCGCCGGGGTGAGCCCGTACTACTACGCGCGGCTGGAACAGGGGCGCGATCGCAATCCGTCCGCGGCCGTGCTCGACGCGATCGCGCGAGCGCTGCAACTGGACGACGCCGGGTCGGCGCACCTGCGGCAGCTCGCCACGGCCCCGCCTCCGCGGCGGCGGCGCGCGCACCGGCCGGAAAAGGTACGTGCCGGTCTCGCCCGGCTGGTGGAAGGCTGGACCGCCAATCCCGCGGTGGTGATCGGCAGGTATCGCGACGTGCTTGCCGCCAACGAGCTCGCGGTGCTGCTCAACGAAGGGTTCACCCCGGGCCGGAACCTCATGCGCGACGTGTTCCTCGACCCCGCGGCACGCGAGATCTACCCGGACTGGACCACGATCGCGCACAGCGTGGTCGCGAGCGTCCGGTCCACAGCCGGTACCGACGTCGACGACCCGCGCCTGACCGAGCTGGTCGGCGAGCTATCGCTGAAAAGCGCGGAATTCCGCACGATGTGGGCACGCCACGACGTGCACGAGCGGACTGACGGCACGAAGCGGTACAACAATCCCTTCGTCGGCGAGATCACGGTGAACTACCAATCCCTCTCGGTGACGGGGTCGGCGGGGCAAACGCTGTACCTCTACTCCGCGGCCCCCGGTTCCGCGGCCGAACAGTCGCTGGCCCTGCTCGCGGGCATGGCCGGACGTCACGAAACCGCCCGCGCCGTCCCGCTCGAACCAGCGGCGCCTTCGCGCACCTGGAAAGAGCCAGTGGAACGCCAAACCGAGAAACACGACGGGAAGCTTTGATGACCGAGACCATGCGGCGCTGGGAAATGGACGACATCGGCCGCGATCAGCTGGAACTCAGGCACGTTCCGATTCCCGAGCCGCGGCGGGACGAGGTTCTGGTGCAGGTGGCGGCCGTCGCACTCAACTACCGCGACAAGATGGTCACCGAAAGCGGGCGGGGGTTGCCGCTCTCCTTTCCGTTCACCCCCGGGTCCGACCTGTCGGGAACCGTGGCAGCGGTCGGCGACGAGGTCACCCGCTTCGACGTCGGCGAGCAGGTGATCTCCACCTTCACCCCGGACTGGATCGACGGCCGCCGCCACGGCGACGCCCGGACGCCGTCCTACCGGACCCTCGGTGGTTACTACCCGGGCGTCCTGGCGGAGTACGTGGCCTTGCCGGCGGAATGGTTCGTCCGCGCGCCGCGAACACTCGCACACGCGGAAGCCAGCACGTTGCCGTGCGCCGGGCTGACGGCGTGGTTCGCGCTCGCCGAACGCGGCGGAGTGCGGGCCGGCGACACGGTGCTGGTCGAGGGGACCGGCGGGGTGTCGCTGTTCGGGATCCAGCTCGCGAAGGCGCTGGGGGCCGAGGTCATCGTGTCCGGCAGCGCCCACAAGCTGCCGCGCGCCGCGGAACTCGGCGCCGACCACTGCGTCGACCGCACGCGTGCGGACTGGATCGAGGCCATCCTCGAGATCACCGACGACCGCGGCGCGGACCACATCCTCGAAGTGGTGGGCGGTCCGCATCTCGGAAAAGCCGTCCAGACGGCGGCGGTCGGTGGGACGATCCACCAGATCGGCGCGTTGGAGGGCTTTGACGTGACTGCGCCCGTCATGCCCCTGATGCTCAAGGACATCACCGTCCAGGGCATCGGGACCGGCCACCGCCGCGCGCTGGAAGACCTCGTCCGAGCCGTCGACCGCACCGGTCTGAAGCCGGTGATCGATGAGCGCTACCCGCTCACCGAGCTGCCCGCGGCGCTCGACCACCTCGACCGCGGCGCATTCGGCAAGGTCGTCGTCGAAGTGGCCTGAGCCGGCGATCGTGCGACGACCAGCAGCACAACCTGTGACCCGGCCGGTTGTGGCAGCGATCGAACTGCGCGCACATCGGCGTACCGTCGGGGGTCAGCCCTTGAGACCCGGGAACTGGTCGTCCCGCCATTCGGCGCTCGCTTGTGGGTTGTCCGCCAGTTCTTCCTCGCGCGCCCGGAGTTCGACGCGCCGGATCTTGCCGGAAACGGTCTTGGGCAGGTCGTGGAACTCGATTCGCCGTACGCGCTGGTAGGGGGGCGAGGTGTTCCCGGGCGTACCGCAGTATCGACAGTGCCGTTTCCTTCGACGGTTCGTGGCCGGGCGCCAGCGCGATGTACGCCTTGGGCACGGCCAGCCGAATGGGATCCGGTGCCGGAACCACCGCGGCCTCGGCGACCGCCGGGTGCTCGATCAGCGTCGACTCGAGTTCGAACGGGCTGATCTTGTAGTCGCTCGCTTTGAACACGTCGTCGGTGCGGCCGATGTAGGTGATGTAGCCGTCGGTGTCGCGTCTCGCCACGTCGCCTGTGTGGTAGTAGCCGCCGCTCATCGCCTCGGCGTTGCGTTCGGCGTCATCCCAGTAGCCGGTCATGAGCGGCAACGGCCGTGCCGAAAGATCGAGGCACAGTTCTCCTTCGCCCGCTTCGGTGACCAGGCGACCGGACGCCGGGTCGACGAGGACGACCGGAACTCCCGGCAGCGGCCGCCCCATCGAACCGAGCCGGACCGCGCTCCCCGGAGTGTTGCCGACCTGGGCGGTGGTCTCGGTCTGGCCGAATCCGTCGCGCACGGTCAGGCCCCATGCGCGCCGAACCTGGTCGATCACCTCGGGGTTGAGCGGCTCCCCGGCGGCGATCGCCTCACGCAGCGCCTCCGGGCGCTCGTCGAGGTCGGCATTGATCAGCATGCGCCAGACGGTCGGTGGAGCACAGAACGAGCTGACCTTCCGGCGACGCAACTGATCCAGCAACGCCGTCGCGTCGAAGCGGCGGTAGTTGTAGACGACGACGGTGGCTTCGGCGATCCACGGCGCGAAGAAGCAAGACCACGCGTGCTTGGCCCATCCTGGTGATGAGATGTTCAGGTGCACGTCACCGGGCCGCAGGCCCAGGAAGTACATCGTGGACAGGTGGCCGACCGGGTAGGAAACCTGTGTGTGTTCGACCAGCTTGGGTCGCGAGGTCGTACCGGAGGTGAAGTACAACAGCAACGCATCGTCCGGTGTGGTGCCCGGGTGCGGGACGGCGGCGTGCCGCAGTCGCGCGGCCGCCCGCAGATCGGACCAGCCCTCGGCCGCACCGACGCTGATCCGTGTGTAGTCGCCGGGTACCTGGTCGAACTTGCCGGTGTCCGCGGCGTTGCAGATCACGTGCCGGACGTGGCCGCGGGCGATCCGGTCGGCGATGTCGGCCGGCCCCACCGCGGTCGTGGTCGGCACGATCACCGCTCCCAGCTTCATGATGGCCAGCATCGCTTCCCACAGCTCGACCTGGTTGCCGAGCATCAGCAGCACCGAGTGTCCCTTGTGGACGCCTCGGGCCGCCAGCCACGACGACAGGCGATCGGAGGCACGGGACATCTCGGCGAAGGTTCGTTCGGTCGCGGACCCGTCCTCCTCCACGACGACGAGAGCCGGGTGATCGTTGCCGTCCGCGATGACGTCGAACCAGTCCACTGCCCAGTTGAACCGCGGACCGAGTTCCGGCCATCGGAACTCGGCCACCGCGCGGTCGTGCTCGCCACGCAGGTGCAGCAGCTGGTCCCGGCTCCGCCGGTACGCGCCGGTCGCGTTCACGGTGTCTTCCTCCTCGATGAGCGGGACGCCGGTGCCGGGTCAGGAGAGCCGGTCTTCGTTCCGCTGTCCTGTGTCGACGGTAGGAACCGCCGTCGATTCACGCCAGTGCAACATTGGTAGGTACTTCTTTCACTTGTGATAATCGGTCGCGTAGCCGGGCACGATCTGCGACGGCGCTGTCGACCGCGCTCGGCCGGAGTGGGCGGCGGCGCCACCCCGTCCCCGGGGGTGGCGCCGCCGTGTTCAGGAAGCTCAGCCGAAGACGAACCAGAAGAACGCCACCGTCGCCTTCTTGCCCGCCGCGTCCGTCACCGTCACCGTGACCTGCCTGCTGTCCGCCCGGGTCGGGGTCCCGGAGACGACCCCGGTGGCCGGGTCGAGGCCCAGCCCCGGGGCCAGCGTGGTCGAGGACCACTTGTAGGGCGTGGTGCCGCCGGTGGCCTGCAGCGGCAGGTTCACCGCCTGACCGGTCCAGCTGTTCTGGGTGCCCGGGTTGGCCAGTTTCAGGTCCGCGGACTGGCCGCCCGTCACGGTCAGGCTGTAGTGCGTCGTCTGCGTCGACTTCGCGCTCTTGCCGGAGATCGTGACGTCGTAGGTCCCGGCCGGGGTGCTCGCGCTCGTCGAGATCGTGAGCGTCGAGTGGCCGCCCGGGTCCACGCTCGCCGGGCTGAACGCCGCCGTCGCCCCCGAAGGCAGGCCCGACGCCGTCAGGCTGATCGCGCCGGACGGCGGCGGGGTGTCACCGCCGGGCAGGTGCGGGGCGATGTCGGCCGCGTAGGTCGACACCCGCGCGTAGACGGCGTACCAGTCGCACGACGTCGACATCCACGAGAACACGCCCACGACCGCGTTGCCCACCAGGTACGGGCCGCCGCTGTCACCGACGCACGCGCCGGCGTGGTGGTCGGCGTACCCGGTGCACAGCATCGCCGGGGTCTTGTACTGCTCCTGCCCCTGCGGGTCGGTGAACCGGCCCTTGCACGCGCTGTCGGCCGCCACCGGGACGTCGGCCTGGCGCAGGACGTTGCTGTAGGTGTTCGCGCCGGTCTCGCCCCAGCCGATGGAGATCCCCTTCGTCCCGGCCGCCTCCAGGCTCGGGTCGGTGTTGAGCTTCGGGTAGGTGATCTCGGCCGGAACCGGCATGTCCTTGTCGAGGGTGACGACCGCGATGTCGGCGCCGGCACTCCAGTCGGTGTAGCTCGGGTGCACCCACTGCGCCGCGATCTCCGCGGTGGTGCCGGTGTTCTGCGTCAGGTCGTCGGCGCCGTAGACGAACCACTTGTGCCCGGGCTTCTCGAGCAGGCAGTGCGCGGCCAGCAGGACAGTGTGCGGCCCGAAGAGCGTGGCCGTGCAGGACTGCTGGCCCGGGAACGCCGAGCCCTCGCGCCGCATCGAGATGATGAACGGGTGCGCGGCCGTCGTGGTCGGGCTACCACCCACGACCGACGGCGAGGCGGACGGGGAAGCCGCGGCCGTGGCGGTCGCGATCACCGTGGTGCTCGCCGAGCTGCCCGCGGCCACGCTGCCCGAGGACGGCGAGGCGGAAAGGCTGAAGTCGCCGGTCGGAGGCGGCGGGGTGTCACCGCCGCCGGTCAGCTTCGCGCCCAGTGCGTCGGCCTTCGGGGAACCCCAGCCGGTGCACAGGTCGTAGCCGGTGCCCGCGTTGTAGGTGCCGTTGCCGCCGGAGGTGACGTCGTGGAACGTCGAGGCGTAGTCGGCCGAACCGGCGATCTTGTAGATGTTCGGGTTCAGCTGGCCGAGCCGGGACTTCCCGCCGCCGAGCGACTTCTGGTTCAGCATCGCCACGTACCCGGCCCACAGCGGCGAGGACAGGCTGGTGCCGCCGACGTCGAGCCAGCCGCCGTTCAGGTACACCGACAGGGCGCCGGCGCCGTAGTCGGCCAGCAGCGAGACGTCCGGCACCGAGCGGTACTGGTTGCTGCCCGGCTGCCAGTCCGGCCGCGCGTAGATCTTCGAGTAGCCGCCGCCGGAGCGGGTGTTGCCGCTGCTGCCCTGGTTCCAGCACGCCTCCGACTGCCAGGTGCCCGCGCTGTCGGACGTCCGCAGCTGGGTGCCGCCGACGCCGGTGAACAGCGGGTCGCTGGCCGGGTAGTCGGCCTGGATCGTCTTGTTGTCGCCCTGGTAGCCGCAGCCGGTGCCGCCCCAGTCGCCGGACGCCGAGAGCATCGTGACGCCTTGGGCGGCGAGCTGGGTGTAGGAGTCGTGCGAGGCCGCGATCGGGGCGGACTCGCAGACCTCGCCGTTGAGCCAGGACCCGGACAGGATCGTGATCTTGTTGTCCGAGGCGATCTGCGCCATCTCGTGCACCCACGCCTGGTCGGAGTTGGGCGCGGAGTAGACGACCTGCTTGGCCTTGGGCGCGGTGGCCGCCACGGCCTGGACGTCGAGGGTGACCTCCATCTGGTCGCTGCCGGGGTTCGGCACGCCACCGTCGACCTTGACGACCTCCGGTGTGACGGCGGGCTGCTTGAAGTACTGCGTCCAGGCGTCGATGTCGGACTGCTTGAACGTGTCGAACTCGATCAGCCCGACGGTCTCACCCGAACCGTCGTACGAGCCGGACAGCCCGCTCATGCTGTAGGCGGTGCGCAGCTGCGCCGGGGTGTAGCCGCCCGCCGGTCCGGCGGGTCCGGCCGGGGAGCCCGCCCGGTGCGCGGCGGCCCGGTTGGTCAGACCGGTCACCCCGCGGACGACGGCGGCGATGTCCGACGGCACCGCGGCGGGCTTGGTGGCGTTGAAGAACCGCTCGCCGGTCGCCGAGCGGAAGCCGGAGAGCGACGTGGAAAAGGCGCTTCCCACCTCAGCCGGCGCGCCCGACGCGGTGACGACCTGGCGGTTGCCGGTGACGTCGTCGACCCGCAGGCCCTTACCGGTCAGGTACGCCCGCACCTGGTTCACCGCGCCGGTCGTCGGCCCGAAGCGCTCGGTGTACTCCGCCGCGCTCAGGTAACGGTGGTAGAGCGGGGAAGCCGGGTCGGCCGTGGCGGCGACGTACCGCTCGGCGCCCGCCACGTCCCGGGGCTTCAGCGCGACCGAGACCGTGACGTTCCCGGGCATCGCCGAGCTGTCGGCCGTGGCACCGGCGGGGACGGCGGGAGCCGTACCCAGCGGCACCAGCGGCGGTGGCGCGGCCGAGGCCGACGGTGGGGAGATGACCGCCGTCGCCAGGAAAACGGCGGCGAGCAGAGCTGGTTTTCGCATGTGCTGCTCCGGAGAGGTGAGGAGGAATACAGCACTACGGACCGTAAGAACCGGTTTCGCCGATCTCCAGGAGAAGTGACGACCACACCGTGCCGGAGCGATATCCGCTGCTCAACGGCTCGTGTTCACAGAATTGCTACCACACCCATTCGACGCCGATGATCCCGGCGCCGACATCCCGGGCCGCCACGGCGACGACCCGGCTGTCCGTCAAGTGCAGCCGTTCCACCTTGCGGCGCGGTGCCGCCAGATCCCGTCGCCGGAAACGTTCGACGCTCCGCGGGACGGTCCGGCCGAACTGCACCTGACACGTGTACATCGATGCCGGCCGGGTCAGCCTGCGGTGGTAGCCGAGAACCGGCCGGCCGTGCGGGAACACCAGCTCGTACTCCACGGCGGCGACGTCTCCGGCGGCCAGCTCCCGGTCGAAGTACAGCTCGGCCACCAGCAGGCCGCCGCCCGCGTCCCGGCGGACCCGGCCCGCGCGGCAGCAGAACACGGCGGCGAGGCGCGGCGGCGGCCGGTGGATGTCTTCGGTCTGGTAGTACACCGGCATCCTGGTGACGCCGTCCGTCGTGGCCTCGGCGACCACGCGCACCCGCAGCAGACGTTCCTGGCGGTCGTCGTCGACGACCAGCTCGTCGTGCACCGACCTCAGGCGGACGTCGTCCTCGGGCGGGAGCTCGAATTCGAGAGCCGTCGGCCGCACCGACGGCCACAGCCGGCGCCGCTCCAGCAGCGGCGGCCGGCTCCCCCGCCGGAGGCCCGGCCGCTCCTGCGGCCCGAGCAACGACGTCAGGGCGCCGACGGTCAGCCCGAGCACGCGCTCGAGCTCGACCACCGCGCGCAGCGAGGCTTCCCGCTCGGGCTTCGACCGCCCCATCCGCCAGTACACCAGGGCGCTGCGCGAGAGCGACACCCCGCGCGCGGCCAGGTGCTCGCGGACGCGGTCCAGAGTCAGCCCGGCGTCGCTGATCGCGGCGTCCAGGGCGTCGGCGAACGATCCACGAGACGCGGGCACGGCGCCCACGGTGGCCTCCCCGCTGGTCGGCCGGCTACCTCCGTTCGTCGGGAATCGCGGTCCCCGTGCGCGGCCATGAGCAGGACTTTCGTCGGTTCCGGATCGACTCCTTCCCGATCATGCTGAGCGGGTGAATCGGCCGTCGCCGAGCTCGTTCGCGGTCACGCTGGACGCCGCGATCGACGAAGCCGGGCTGTCCCTCGACCGGCTCCAGCACCACCTCGCCGCCCGCGGGGTGCGGCTCTCGCGCTCGGCGCTGTCCTACTGGCGGCGCGGCCGGTCGCAGCCGGAACGCGAGGCGTCGATGGTCGCCGTCACGCACCTGGAGGCGGTGCTCGGCCTCGAACCCGGAACGCTGACCTCGCGGCTCGGGCCCAAGGCGCCCCGGGGCCGCTGGCTCGGCGAACCGGCCTGCCGGATCGAGCGCCGCCGGCTGTGGCCGCAGCTGCGGGTTCTCGCCGATGAGCTGAAGCCCCCGCCGGACGGGCAGCTGGCGTTCTGGTCCATCCACGACCGGATGCTGCTCGACGAACACGGCGGCGAACGCGCGCTGCAGGTCCGGATGGTCGCCGAGGCCGCCGTCGACGGCGTGGACCGGCTGATGACCTACTACCAGGGCGACTCCGCCTTGACCGCCGACCCCCGCTACCACTACGTCCGCGCGGCCCGGCCGGGGCGGGTCTGCGTGGACCGGGCGACCGGCATGGTCGCCGGCGAGCTGTGCCTCACGCATCCGCTCGCGCTGGGCGAGGTGACCGTGGTGGAGTACGAGATCCGCTTCCCGCCAGGGCCGCCGATCGACCACTACCACCGCCGGTTCACCCGGCCGATCGCCGAATACGTCAGCCAGGTGAGCTTCGGCTCGCGAAAGCCGCGGAGCGTCCGGTCGTTCGAGCAGCGAGGGCTGGGCGGGCCCGAGCACCCCGGCCGCCCGTTGTCGGCCGGGAGCACCCACGCGGCAACGCTCGCGCTGCGCGACGTCCGCCCCGGCATTTACGGCACCGGCTGGCAATGGTGACGGCAATTCTGTGAACACCCGACGTAGACCTGGGTGTTCGTGCCACCGGCACCGCGTCGTTCACAAAGGTCTGGGCCGGAAGCGATCATGGCCATACCGTCACGGCGCCTCCACTCCCCGGTCAGAAAGGGCGTCATCATGCGCCGACCGTCCCGTGCCCTGCTTGCCTTCGCCGCCGTCGTCGCCTTCGCGATCAGCGGCACCACCCCCGCGACCGCCGCCCCCGCGGGCGGCCACGACACGCGAGCGACGTCCATGGCCGCCGAATTCGGCACCGTCCCGGCCGCGGCGACCGCCACCACCATCGGCGACATCTACCCCTCGAAGTGGCGCAACGTCCCCCAGGACTCCGTCGTGGACAACTGGAACATGTACAACCGCGAGTGCGTCTCGTGGGCTGCGTTCACCATCGCCCGACACGGCCGGAGCGCGAACAACTACGGCGACGCCAAGTACTGGGACGACAACGCCCGCAACCACGGCTACCGCGTCGACAACACCCCGACCGTGGGCGCCATCGCCCAGACCGACAACGGCACCTACGGCCACGTCGCCGTCGTCGACAGCGTCCACGGCGGCACGATCACCGTCGAGGACTACAACTGGACCGGCGACGGGCACTACCTCGTCCACGACGTCAGCACGTCCTCGTTCCGCTACATCCACTTCTACAACTGAGCCGGGAGCCGACGTGCCTGTTCTGAGCCGAAGGCTCGCGCTCGCGACAGCGGCGTTCGCCGTGGCCGCCACCTTGGTTCCGCAGTCCGCGGTCGCCGTGCCGTCGTCCGCCGCCGCGGTCACGGCCCGCGACTACGAGAAGGACGGGGCGCACCAGCCCGTCAAAGCCGCCGGCGACGCCGCCCACACCTTGTACTACCCCGCCGACATCACCACGAGCACCGCCAGGCACCCGGTGCTGATCTGGGGCAACGGCACCGGGGCGACCGTCGAGCAGTACGAAGTGCTCTTCACCCACCTGGCGAGCTGGGGTTACGTGGTCGCCGCGGCGAACACCGGCCAGTCCGGTTCCGGTCAGGAGATGCTCGACGGCGCGAGATACCTGATCGCCGAGAACACCCGCCCGGGAAGCGCTTTCCGGGACCGGATCGACACCACCGCGATCGCGGCCGCGGGCCACTCCCAGGGCGGCGGCGGCGCGATCGCGGCCGGCGCCGACGCACTGGTGAAAACGACGATCCCGATCATGCCGGGGCCGCAGGGCGCGGAGAAGGCGTTGCACGGCCCCGCCTTCTACGTTTCGGGCCAGGCCGACGTCATCGTCCCCGCGTTCTACGTGCGGGCCAGGTTCGCCGCGACCACCCAGGTGCCGGCGGTCTACGGCCAGCTCGCCGGCGCGACGCACTTCCTGCAGGGCGACACCCGGTACCGCCTGATCGGCGCCATCACCGCCTGGCTGCAGTACCAGCTGGCCGGCGACCAGGCGGCGAAGGGCGTCTTCTTCGGGCCGGCTCCGGCACTGAAGCAGGACACGGCGGCGTGGTCGGATTTCGCCCGCAACCAGCGAGCCGACGCAGAATAGTGCGAGCTCGGGCTCGTGGCGGCTACGTCCGTCACGAGCCCGAGCTCGCACCCCACCCCGAGTTCGGCTGCCGGGTGGTGATCGCGGCGTAGAGCTGCATCCCCCTCGATCCTGAAGTCTTCACGAACGCGGTCGGTTCTCACCGGCCGGCGACCTGCGCGACCGCCGCGTCAGCGGGGCGCGGGTCGATCAGCTTCTCGTACGGCACGTCGGCGCTGACGAGGCCGTCCTCGACCATGATCCGCCGCCATTCCTCGTAGCCGCCGCGATCGATGCGGATGTCCTCCCAGATGCCCCGCGCGCGAAGGTCGTCGACGATCTCGATCAGGTGGCCGGTGTCGAGGTCCGGCCACTCGCGGGCGAGCAGGCCGGCGACGCCCACCGCCGGGTTTCCGCGGAGCCAGTCGTATGCCCGTTGCAGCGCAACGCAAAAACGCCGGATCACGTCGCTGCTCTCGAGCGTTTCCGGCAGCGCGTAGTAGACGCTGTTCGGCATCGGGCCGCCGTCGACGTCGTGCCGGGCGACGATCGCCGCGGTGCCGGCGCGCTCCAGCAGCGCGCCGTTGATCGCGTCGGTCACCAGCGCGTCGCCGTGGCCGCCCAGGAAGAGGTCGAGCATCATCGGCCCGCTCAGGTCGCGGACCCAGCGCACCGTCGCCATGTCCACTCCGGACCTGCGCATGAGACCGGCCGTGTGGACGTAGGGTGCGGTCCCGCCCGCGCCCGGCGCCAGCACGATCTTGTTCTCCAGCAGTGACCACGTGAAGCCCTCGACGGGCTCCCGCATCACGAGCACTTTCGGGTTGCGCGAATTGAGCGCCGCGAAGGGTACGTAGTGCTGCCCGCGGCCGTAGTACATGGCCGGGACCCAGATCCCGCCGAGCGCCACCGCGCAAGTGCCGTCGTGGAGATCGGAGAGCACTTTCGTCCAGTCCGGCGGCGCGCTGCGTCCGAAATCCAGGCCCTCGTCGGCGAAGTAGCCGTGCTCGTGGGCGATGTACTCGGGCAGGTAGTTGGGCCAGTGGGACGTCGCCGACACGTGCATGCGATCCATCGGTCCTCCTCGACCAGCCTCGGGCAGCCGATCACCGCCCGCGCGACGTTCACATTGTATACGCGCAACGTCATGATCAGCAGTCTCTACACCTCTGCTACCACCCTTCGTTAAGACGATGTAACAGCTCTGATCTGGGGGTTTTCCGCCGTCAACGCGAGCTACGCTCTGCCTGCACCTCTTGACCCGCCCCGGCAGGTCGTATACAAAGACTTCGGGGGATGAGGTGCGTCACACACCTCTCCGCTGCGCGAGCCGCAGCCCATCCGAGGAGGACGGTCGTGTCAGATCCAGCTCCCCACCAGCCGGTTGCGCAACGCGCCCGGTACCACTCCGTCGCCGATGCTCTCGATGCCATCCCGCTGACCCGCGCCCAGCTGTGGGTCATGGGCCTGGTGATGGCAGGCATGTTCTTCGACACCCTGCAGCAGGACGCCCCCGGGGCCATCGGCCCCATGCTCAAGGAAACCCTGGGCATCGGGAACGACGAGCTCGTCACGATCAACACGCTCACCGTGGTCGGTGGCATCGTCGGCCGGCTGGTCGGCGGCTACCTCGCCGACCGGAAGGGCCGGCGCTTCTCCCTCAGCTTCAACCTGCTGATCTACACCATCGGCGGCCTGCTCAGCGCCTTCGCCCCCAATTACGAAGTCCTGCTGATCAGCCGGTTCATCGTCGGCATCGGCCTCGGCGGCGAGTTCACCATCGGACTCACGCTCGTATCGGAGATCGTCGCGACCAAACGCCGGGGCACCGCCGTCGGCACGATGGGCTTCGCCTCCGGCGGAATCGGCAACTTCGCGGCCTACGGGCTGTTCGTGGTCGTCCTCGGGCCGCTCAACGACGTCCTCGGAGGCAACCTGCTCTCCTGGCGGTGGCTGCTCGGCTTCCTCGCGATCCCGGCCGTGCTCGTCGTGGTCTACCGCCGGTACCTGCCCGAGTCACCGCGGTTCCTGGTCGACTCCGGGCGCATCCACGAGGCGAACCGCGCGCTGACGATCCTCGCGTCGGACACCATCCGCAAACGGCCCACCGACGCGGAGGTCATCCCGTTCCTCGACACGAGCTCCGCGGCGGAGGTCCAGCCGCACGTGTCGCCGGTCGAGATCTTCAAGCGCCCGCTGCTCAAGCGGACCGTCGCGATCGGGGTCGCGTCGTGGATGGCCTTCGGCGCGCAGGTCACGCTCCTGGTCCTGTTGCCCACCCTGCTGGTGTCCAAGGGCTATTCGGTGTCCAGCAGCCTGATCTTCACCCTGATCATGTACGCGGGCAGCATGTTCGGCGCGCTGGCCGCCGCGCTCGTCGCGGCGAAACTGCCGCGGCGCACCACGGTCGTCATCGCGGGCGTCCTCGGCTGCCTGTCCGCCGTCGCCTTCGCGGAACTGGCGAACGGCGCCGCCGGCATCCTGATCTTCGGCTCGATCTTCCAGTTCTTCTCGCTGTTCCTCAACTCCACGCTCGCCCTCTGGTCACCCGAGCTGTACCCGACGCGGGTCCGCGCGCTCGGCTGCTCGACCGTGAACGGGGTCGGCAACGTCGCCGGCGCGCTCATGCCGTTCGCGGCCGTGTTCGCCTTCGACCGCGCCGGAGTGGCGGGCGTGTTCCTGATGATCGCCGCCATGTACACGATCCTGGCCGTCTCCGCCCGCTTCGCACCCGAGACACTCGGCCGGTCCCTGGAGGACATCAACGAGAGCACGGAAACCGCTCCCCTCACCAAGGAAAGGCGCCCCTGATGGAAACCCTGGCGGTCAGCGCGACCGCGCACGGCGTGAACTACCTGCCGGAGTACGTCGCCCGCGAACACGGCGTCTTCTCCCGCAACGGCCTGAACGTGCCCTACCGGCCGCGCAACCCGTGGGACGGCGTCATGCACGACCTCGCCGACGGGTCGGCCGACGTCGCACTGGGCGGGCTGTGGGTCCCGGCGATGTACGCCGGGAACGGACGCGACTTCGTCGCGGTCGCCCAGCTGAACGACCGGTTCCCGATGGCCGTGGTGACCCGCGAGCCGGTCCCGGACTTCACGCTGGACTGGTTGCCGGGCAAGACTGTGCTCGCCCCGGGCCAGGGCGGCGGTGCCCCCGGGGAGTTCACCCGCGGACTGATGCGCGAAGCCGGTCTGCAGCCGTACGACGCCCGGTTCGTCCACGACCTGTCGATGCAGATGTTCCGCGAGCTGTTCGTCGCCGGTCTCGGCGACGCCTTCATCACAGACCTGGGCACGGCGGCCGAGCTGGTGCGGGCCGGCACCGGCCACATCGTGTTCCGGCACGCGGAGTCCGGCGGGCGGATGCCCAACAGCGTCTACTACGTCCTGCGGGAGCGGATCGACGAGCTGCTGCCCCGGCTGGTGCCGTTCGTGCGCTCGATCGACGAGGCGATGCGCCTGCTGCGTTCCGGCGCCGCGGGCGACCTCACCCCGCTGTTCGAAAAGGAATGGCCCGAGACCGATCCGGCGGTGCTGGCCGACGTGGCCGGGCAAATCGCCGGGAACGGCACCTGGGCCGGGGTGCGGCTCGACCCCGAGCCCGTCGAACGGTGGACCTCGATCCTGCACACCGCCGGGCTGACCACGGCACGCGTCCGGTTCGAGTCCATTGTCGACACCCGCGCGCTGGACGCCGTGGAAAAGCCGGTCTGAGCAACCACTTCGTCAAAGGAGACGTCCGTGACGTTCACATTCGACGCGGCGACGGTCGGGGAGTCGCTCGATCTCGGCAAGCTCATCGAAGTCGTCGAGCAGCTGCACATCGAGCTCGCCGCGGGCCGCGCCGTCCAGCCGCCCCGCCTGCCGCTGGCCGTCCCCGACAGCCGAGCGGTGATCATCCCGATGCTCGCCGCGTCGACGGTCAGCGACCTCGTCTGCTTCAAGCTGCTGATCGACAACCCGGACAACGACCGGGGTCGCCAGCGCTCGACCATCGTCGCGATGAAGATCGACACCGGCGAGTGCGTCGCGACGCTGCAGGGCGCGGTCGTCACCCAGTTGCGCACGGCCGCGGCATCCGCGGTCGCCACCCGCGCGCTGGCCCGGCCCGACGCGCGGGTGCTCGGCCTGATCGGCGCGGGCGCGCAGGCCCGCAGCCACCTGCGGGCCATCGCGGCGGTGCGCGAGCTGGGCGAGGTGGTCGTGTGGAACCGGACGCCGGAGAACGCCGAGCGGCTCGCCGCCGAAGCCGCGTCGCTCGGCCTGCCCTGCACGATCGCCCGAGAGGTCCGCGCCGTCGTCGAGGCGAGCGACATCGTGTGCACCCTGACGCCCAGCCGGGAGCCGATCGTGCGCGGCGACTGGCTGCGCCCCGGCCAGCACCTCAACGTGGTCGGGTCGCCGCCCAGACCCGACCACCGCGAGATCGACTCGGAGGTCCTGCGGCGCTCCACGGTCGTCGTCGACGCGCTCGACGTCGCCCTCGCCGAATCCGGCGCCGTCGTCCGGGCCATCGCCGACGGCGCGATCTCCGCCGACGACCTCCGGCTCGAGCTCGGGCAGGTCCTGCTCGATCGCCCCTTCGAGCGGACGCCCGGGCAGATCACGGTGTTCACCTCGGTCGGCCTCCCGATCCAGGACCTGGCCGCGGTGACGGCACTGCTGGCCTCGACCGAAAGCCCCACGCGGTGACCGGCCCGGAACCGGTGCCCGGCCGCGCGGCGACGGTAGGCTCGGCGCATGGCCGGGAGCAGGAAGGTCCGCGATCCACACCGGGACGTGATCGCCAACGAGGTGCGGCGGGCGATCATCGCCGGCCGCTACAAGTCCGGCGAGCGGCTGCTCGAAGAAGCGCTGGCCGAGGAACACGGTGTGTCGCGGGTCCCGGTCCGGGAAGCGCTGCGCCGGCTGGAGACCGAAGGCTTCGTCACGCTCACCCCGTACCGCGGCGCGACCGTGTCCGCCGGATCGTTCCGCGACAGCTTCGAACTCATGCAGGTGCGCCGAGCCCTCGAGACGATGGCGGCGCGGCTGGCCGCCCAGCAGCGCGGCGGCGACGCGGCCGACGAGCTGGCGACAGTGGTCGCCCGCGGCCGGGAAGCCGCGCGGTCCCACCAGGTCACCGCGCTGCCGCCGCTGATCATGGAGTTCCACGAGCTGGTCGCCCGGGCGTCGGGGAACCAGCAGCTGCAGCTGGCGATCGATCGCGTCCTGCAGCGGGTTTCGTGGGGTTTCGAGCTCGATCTGGAGGAGCGGATCGACTCGGCCTGGACCGACCACGCGGCCATCGCCGCCGCGATCCTCAACGGCTCGCCGATCCAGGCCGGCTACCTCATGGACGAACACATCGCCAAGGACGAGCAGATCTACCGGTCGCAGCTCGATCACCCCGGCGAATAGTCCCGGCCGCGCCGGGCCCAGCGGAGCGAAACCCGGCGGAGGAGAAATCGTGACCAGGCTGCTCGTCGTCAACTGCAACGTCAGCGAATCGATCACCGCGGTGATCGACGCGGCGGCCGGCGCCGCCGCTCCGGCGGCCGACGTCGTCACCATCGCGCCGACCTGGGGCGTCGCCTCGGCCGAAGGCTACCTCGACGGGCAGCTCGCGTCGGTCGCGATGCTCGACGTCGTCCGCCGCTACGAAGAGCCGTACGACGCGGTCGTCCTGGCCGGCTTCGGCGAGCCCGGCCGGGAAGCGTTCCGGGAGCTCCTCGACGTCCCGGTCGTGGACATCACCGACGCCGCCGCCCACGTGGCCTTGATGCTCGGACCGCGGTTCGGCGTGGTGACCAGCCTCCCCCGCGCGATCGTGCAGATCCAGGACAGCCTGCACGCCGCCGGAGTCGCGGCCAACTGCGTCGGGGTGCGCGCCGCCGACCTCCCGGTCCTCGAGGTCGGCACCCTCGAGATCGGCCCGGGCAGCCCCTGCTGACCCAAGCCCGCGCACTGCTGGACCAGGGCGCCGAAACGCTGGTGCTCGGCTGCGCCGGCCTCGCCGGCATGGACAAGGCGCTGTCGGCTCACCTCGAAGTCCCGGTGATCGACCCGGTGGCCGCCGGCGTCGCACTGGCCGAGGCACTGGTCCGGCTCGGCCAGCGCACCAGCAAGATCCGCACCTACGCACCGCCTCGGGGCAAGATCCGGCCTGGCTGGGACACCGGACTCGAAAAGGTCCTCGCCACTTCCTGACGCCGGCGGCGCCTGGACGACCTATGACGCGACCGGCTGCTGGTAGCGCAGGGCTTGGGTCGCGACCCGGGCGCCGAGGTGGCGTGCCGTGGTGATGTCGGCCTTGTGGACGGCGTCCGGGCCTTGGTCGTTCCAGGTCTGGGCGCCCGCGCCGAGGTAGAACCCGAGCCGGTTGTCGTCGTGCTCGCTGCTGGTCGTGGTGTTCCAGCCGGGCAACAGGCCCAGGCTGACCCAGTGCATGCCATGTTGTGCGGCCAGCAGGGCCAAGTACTGCAGCGTGTGCAGCTTGTCGCCGCTCATCGATCCGGAGTTGGTGAACCCGGACGCCAGTTTGTCCAGCCATTGCTGGGTCATCCAGCGCTTCGAAGTCGCTTCGGCGAATGCGTGGAACGCCCCGGACGCCGATCCCATGTAGGTCGGTGTTCCGAAGATGATCGCGTCACTCGCATCGAGGACCGCCCACTTCGCGTCGGTCATGTCGGCCACGTCGACCAGGTCGGCGCGGGCCTCAGGCACCGACTCGATGCCGTCGCGGACGGCCTTGGCGATCTCGAGGGTGTGCCCGTAGCCGGAGTAGTAAGCGATAGCGACGTGAACGGATGGCATGGCAGATCCTTTCGGCACCCACTTGTTGACAACGGCAACGCTAGGGCCGTACCAGTGTCATTGTCAATGTCAACACGCTTCTGTTATCATCGGCACATGACCTCCGACGACCAACGCGAGCGCATCCTGAGCGCGGCCGTGAAACTGCTCGCCGACGCCGGACCGTCCGGACTGTCCACCCGAGCCGTCGCGGCAGCGGCCGGAGTTCAGACACCGACGCTGTACCGGCTGTTCGCGGACAAGGACGGGCTGCTCGACGCCGTGGCCAGCTTCGGCTTCGAGAGCTACCTCGCTGAAAAACGCGCGTTCGTGCCCAGCGACGACCCGGTCGCCGACCTGCGCCGAGGCTGGGACGTGCACGTCGAGTTCGGGTTGGCCAACCCCGCCATCTACACGCTGATGTACGGAAACGCGCGGCCGGGCCGCCAGCCCGTGGCGGCAACGGAAAACCGGGCCATCCTGCGCGGCATGCTCGAACGCGCCAACGCGCAGGGCCTGCTCCGCGTGCCGGTCGAAGCGGCCGTGGTGGCCATCGAGGCATCCACGACGGGCGCGGTCCTGCTCCTGCTGACCCAGCCGGAACAAGCACGGGACGCCCAGCTGATCCGGCCACTGCGCGACGTCGTGCTCGACGCCCTGACCGAGCGGACGAGCCCCCGCCCCGACCACTCCCCCATCGCCGAGCGCGCACAGTCGCTACTCGGGATCATCACTCCCGCCGGCAACACCGACCCCGTGACCGACGCGGGCTTCAGCGTCTCCGAAGCCGGCCTGCTGCGCGAATGGCTCGCCCGCCTCAACGAGGCCCACCCATCCCGCCACTAACAGCAACCCCGCATCTCGACAACCGCGGCGCTGCAGAAACGCCAAGAAATGAGACTTATCTTGGTGTCATCACCGTGAGACAGGCAGGAACCCCAAGTCGCACCGATACCGCCCGAACAAACGAACGCGGGTCAGTGCATCAGTCCCCGTCGCCGTCCGTAGGCGATCGAGGCGAGCGAGACGCCGATGGCCGCGAGCACCACCTGGGTGATCAGCTCCAGCCAGTCGAATCCGGGAGTTTCGGCGTAGCCGGCGCTGCGCGCGATGGCGGTTCCGGCAAGCGCGGCGATGATCCCGATCACGATGGTCAGCCAGATGGGGATTTTCTGCTTCCCCGGCGCAACCAACCGGCCGAGCACGCCGATCACGAGACCGACGACAAGTGCACTGATGATTCCGACTACAGTCATCGCCAACTCCTTTGTCGAAGCGATGACTTCGATTACCCCCGACCGCAAACGGAGAAACGCGATTCGCGGTCAATCTTCGGGAAGCAATGAGCCGAGCGGCCCGAGGTCGAGATTAAGCTCTCCCGGGTCTATCCCGAAATGATCGCACAACTCCGTCATCCGGTTTTCCAAATTCAGGAGCGTCTGCCCGATCGCCTCGATCTGAGTATCGGTGAGGTCACCGTGGTCGACTCTGCGCAACGCCTGCCTCTCCATGAGCTGCCGCAGCAGCTCCACCACGGTCAGCACGAGGCTGACCAGGCTGCGCTCGGCCGTCTCGGGATCGGCGTTGATCCGCCGCTTCTCCGGTTCAGTCATTGCGAGGTTGGAGAGCTGTGATCGAGGTCAGCAGGGTACGCAGTGAGATGTGCACGAGGTCGACGTCCGCAATGGACAGAGTGATTTCGCCGCTCACGACGACTCCCCCGGCGAGCACGCGATCGAGCAGGTCGATCAGCGCGACCGGCCGCTCGGCGATGGCCGGTGCCGGGTCGGATCGGCTCATGGTTCCTCCAGCATCGAAAAGGAGTACGGCGGCCACGGGCCGGTCAACCGCACCCGGATCGCGTCGTTGTCCTGGTCGCAGGTCGCGACGGCTTCGGCGAACCGCAGGGTGTGCCTGTTGTCGACCAGGTACGCGCCGTTGAGGATCATCCGCGCGTCGTCGCCGGCCAGCGCGCGGCTCTGCGGCGGATGGGTCCGGACGTCGACGGCCAGGTCGGCGAGCACGCTTTGCACCCGGTCCGCTTGCTCGACGGCGCGCCCCTCCTGACGCTCGCGCGAATCCAGCGCCGCTCGCCGCCGGGCCAAGTAGGCCGCCCCCGCCCCTCGTGGAGGCGGACCACCGGCGGCGGGCGGCGAGTCCGGCACCGGGGCGAGGAACACCTTGACGCCCCATTCGGTTCTCCCGGCGACCTGGTCGAGCACCCGGGCGAACTCTTCGGCCCGAGACGCGAGCAGGCAACGCACGCGGTCGTCGTCGTGGTACACCGTCGCCAGCCGCATCGGGATGGCCGCTCCCCGGTCGATCAGGGAGACGATCACCGAGTCGTGCGCGCGCGCCACCGCGTCCAGCCAGTCGAGGTCCTCGAGGTTGCGGTGCAACGCTTCCTCGCCGAAGGAGCTCAGCGGCACGTCGCCGATGACCGCGGCCAGCCCGGCCGCCTGGACGGACCGCGGGGTCTCGGCCGAGACCCCCGTCAGGGCGGCGAGTACGGCCGGGACGGGGTCGTGCGTCACGGCATACATCCAAACACCCTGCCCCTCAACCATCTTCGCCGTCCTGCGCCGATCCGGCCTCGAGCTCGGCCACCCGGGCTCGAAGCTGCCGGTTCTCCGCGCGCACCCCGCTGTCGTCCCCGGTCAGCCACGGATCGCTTTCCCACCAATCGATCCCGACTTCCTTCGCCGTTTCCAGGGAGGCCACGACGAGCCGGAGCTTGATCGTCAGCAGCTCGATGTCGAGCAGGTTGACCCGGATGTCGCCGGCGATCACCAGGCCTTTGTCCAGCACGCGTTCGAGGATGTCGCCGAGGTTGGCCGGTTGGTGGCTGCCGGTCGAGCCGAGACCGGGCTGAGTGGCCGACGCGGCGACGGGCTGTCCGGAAGTCATGTCAGCTCACCCCGTTTCCCAGCCCGGCCCGGCCGCGCGCATAGCGCCTGGTCCGGCGGTAAGCGAGCAGGGCACCGTCGTGATCCAGTTCGACTTCGTAGAGCGCGAGCATGTCCGCCGACGACGGGATCCGGCGTTCTTCGAGTACCTCGACCTCCACCAGCCAGCAGTCGTCGTCCGCCGGCTCGACCGAGGTGACCGCCGTCGGCTCGCTCGTGATCAGCTCGCCGACGTAGCGCAGCGCGAACGTCGCCGCCGACGACGCGGAAATCGGGTCACCGCCGGACTTCTGCGGAGCCATCGGGCATCACCTCTTCTCTTCGTCCGGCCGCGGACCAGACGGGGACGCGGTCAGGCGGTTCAGCACCCGCTGCTGCGTCGCGGCCTCTTCCTCGGGCGAGATTTCGCCTTCGGCACGTGCTTCGCCCGCCGCCTCGAGCTCGCGGCGGACCGACGCGGGGTGGTACAGCTCCGCGTCGACCTGCCGCTGGATCAGCTCGGCCACCGCGATCACCCCGCGCACCGGAGCGAGCGGAAGCCCGAGGATCGCGCCCACCACTCCCATCGCCTACCCCCCGGGCCGTTGGGTGACGACGAAGTCGTACGCCGCGAGCGGACCGAGCAACCGCACCTCGACCCGGCCTTCCCAGTCCCGGGCGAGCTCTTCGACGGCCGCCTCGAGATCGGCTTGCTCGGCCGTTTCGGCCAGGCAGGCGAGATGGACGGCGTCTTCTTCGTGCGTCGGTTCCCGTGGGCTGATCTCCACCCCGAGGGGTTTCAAGGCGTCCACCATCCGCTGTGTGTCGGTGGCGCGCTTGGCTTCGATGGCCTTGCCGATCTGCTCGCCCAGGGCGATCCGCTGGTCGCGCGTGGCGTCTTCCGGCTTGCCCCGGATGTGCTCCCGCAGCCGCGCCAGCTCCTCGTTCTCGTCGAGGATCTCGCGCAGGACGGCCTTCTCGACGTACCGGGCCTGGACGACGTATTCCGCCTTGCCTTCCAGTTCTTCCAGGGCCGCGGTGAAATCGTCCTCGTTCGCCTTGAGCAGCTCCTCGACGACGGCGTCCTCATCGGACACGACGGCACCGAAGCGGAGCGGGAGCACCGGGACCTCGGCGGCGGCCGCGTCCAGCAGGCCCGCGTGCGCGGTCAGGTCTTCCGGCCTGCCCAGTGGCTTGTCCAGGGCGATTTCGCTCACCAGCGCCGCGATTCCTTCGTGGGCCACGGTCGTGACGGGCGCGGGCGGGTCGCCGACGCCGCGCGCGCCGGGGTCGGTCTCGACGTCCGCCGGGACGATGCCGTAGACGTAGACGGCGGTCTCGGTTTCGCTCGCCACTTCAGTCACCTCTCTTTCGCCGTCGTCCGGTCGGCTGCTCTTCGTCCTCGTCGTCGCCGAGGAGGTCGCGGAGCTTGTCGCCGGCCGCTTCGAGCGCTCCTCGGGTTTTCGCCTTGGCTCCGCCCTGGTTCATGTCCTCGATGAGGTCGGGCAGTCCTTTCTGCTCGGTGTCCGAGATGTCCAGCCGGTTCACGGCTTCGGCGAACCGGAGGTAGGTGTCCACACTGGCGACGACGACGCGGGCGTCGATGGTCAGCAGCTCGATGCCCACCAGGGACACCCGGACGTAGGCGTCGATCACCAGGCCTTTGTCGAGGATCGTGTCGATCACATCGGCGAGACTGCTCGAACTCGGGCGGTCGAGGCCGCCTCCCCCGCCGGACGGCTGGATGGCTGTCGTCATCGCTTGTTCCCTCGCGCTCCGCCGGCGCGCGTCCGGGCCTGCCCGCGGCGCCGGGACGGTTCCGGCTCGTCGTCCTCGTCCTCGTCGTCTTCCTCGTCTTCGTCCTCTTCGGATTCGTCCTGGCCTTCGTCCTGCGCGCCTTCGTCTTCGTCGAACTCGTCCTCATCGGGCTCGTCGCCCTCTTCGGTGTCGACGACCTGGCCGTCACGGATCTCGCCGCGCCACCCCTCGACGTCCTCGGGGTGCAGGATCGCCTCGGTCATCACGTGCCGCCGGAAGTGCTTCAGCTCCAGCCGGGCCCGGCGGCCTTGGGCACGCCAGATGTTGCCGGTGCGCTCGAACAGGCCCTGCGGGTGGTAGGCGAGGACCAGCACCACCCTGGTGAGGTCGGGCGTGATTTCGTGGAACGTCACGGCGCCGTCCACGTGGCCCTTCTTCCCCTTCGATCGCCACACGATCCGCTCGCCGGGCACCTGCTCGAGGATCGTGGCCTCCCAGCTGCGGTGCGACCAGAAAACCTGGGCCTTCCACTCCAGCTTTTCGTCGCTGACCTGCTCGACGCTCTCGACCTTCTTCATGAACCGCGGGAACTCGGTGAACCGCGTCCACTGGTCGTACACGAGGTCGACGGGCGCACCGATGTCGATCTCCTCGATGATGTTGGTGAGCTTGATCTTCTCGCCCTTGCCCCCGCCGCCGCTGCCGCCGGTGAACGCGTTCTTGACCTTGTCCATGAGACCGGACAACCCGCCTTTGACCGCGCCCATCGCGGCTTTGCCCTTCACGCTGGGTTTCCCGCCGGTGACAGCTTCGGCCAGGCCGCCGCCACCTCCCCCGGCGTAGTCGTTGAGGCGGCCGGACGCGGACGTGATCCGCTTGGTCAGCGAGCCGACCGCCCGTCCCGCGACGGCCTGCGTCAGGTGCCGCAGTGCGTCGGTCAGCTCGTTCGACTGTCCCCCGCCGACCTTGCCCGCCGTCCCCGAGGCGGTGTCCTTGACCTGGTCCGTGGCCTTCTTCAGCTGTTTCGTGACCATCCCGTTCACCTCCGGCCGGTGCCGGCACGGGCTCGCCGGGCCGGCTTTTCGCCGTCGGATGAGGTGGACGCCCGCTTGGTGGCCGTCCTCCGGCGGCGCACGGGCCGCTCGGGCTCGTCTTCCTCGTCGTCGTCCGCGGCGCGGGCGGGCGCCCGCCGGCGCCGCGCGGGCCGCTGCGGCTCGTCTTCCTCGTCGTCGTTGTCCTGGTCGTCGTTTTCGGCGCGGGCAGGCGCCCGGCGGCGCCTCACGGGCCGCTCGGATTCCTCCTCCTCGTCCGGCTCCCCCTTGCGACGCCGATCGGTGCCCTCCGTGTCCTCCTCCTCGTCGGCCGCGCGGTCCGGCTCTTCGTCGTCCGGTTCCTCGTTCCGTTTGCGGCCCCCTTCCTGCAGGCGCCCGGTGAGCGATTCGATCCGGGAGCTCGCCGCCGTCACAGCGGCCGCTTTGGCCGCCCCGAGCAGTTCGTCGCGGGCGACGTCGGTGAGCGTGCCCAGCTCCGGCAAGGCGCCGAGCTGCTTCAGGCCGTGCTGCAGAAGTTTCACCGGGGACGTGCCCGCCCGCCCGGTGGCCCCGGCGGCCGCGATCATCAACGCGAGCCGCATCTTTTTCGTGCGCCCCAGTAGATAGCCGGCCCCGACCCCGAGGGCCATCCGCGCTCCTGCTTTCATGGTCGATCCTCCTGACGCTGACGGTTCGGACGAGTCCCCACACATCGCGCACGACCTACGGAATTCGGGGCGAACGGATGCGTCGGCATCGCTTAGTCCGGCTACCCGAGTGCCAGTCCACGAAAACCGCCGTCGTCGAGGAAATCAAGCTCCGAGATCTTCGCCGAGCCGGTCATCGACTCACCACTGTGGACCATCGGCTTCGGTTACCGACGAGTTTCCTGATCTGCTTGAAGTCACCGAACAAGCAGGCTCGATCACCCTGCGATCGCCTACATCGGACAGATGGCCTGCTCGTCACCGCCGAACAGTCTCACCCACTCGGGTCACGTTCTCTCGCCGTCATCGGCAATCACGGTGAGCTACAACGACCCACGGAGATCAATTTCGAGCGGAACGGGGCCGGAAACGCAGCGAAACGAGAAAGCCGATCCCGCCGAATGGCCTAACCCATCCGGGTCGTCGGCCATGCACGGTGACGCGAAAAGGCAGGCGCCGAAGATCTTGCTCGGTGAGCAGTTTGCCTTTTCCGAACCGAACTTTTGCCGTCCGCTCACCCGAAGCACCGGCTCGGTCGCCGCGACCGGAACCGGCCGAGGACAAGCAGCCGACGGGATCTTCAAACCGCGCCACACCGGAGCGGCACGGCTTGAAGATCCCGAGACGGCCTGACCAGATCAACAACTACAAAACAGCAGTTCAAACCCTATCTCGGCTACTTGTGCCAAAACTTGATCCCACTCCACTCCACCGTGATCGGCCCCTGGCCGCTGGCGGTGCGGTAGCTGCCGAACTTGTCGTAGTAGCTCCCGCCCGGACTCGAAACCGAGTCCTTCTGGGAGCCGTTGATGTACACCTTGTGCGTGCTGCCGACCTGGTTGATCGTGTTCACGCGGACGCTCGTGCCCACGGTCGCGCCGGTGGCGATCGTCTCCCCGCCGTGGACCGCGTAGAGGCGGCCGCCCTTCTCCACCGCCAGCAGGAAGAACGGGCCGGCGCTGGAGCCGTCCCGGAACGTCTGCTTCAGGCTGATCCGGGAGCCGGACATGCTGGTGATCTTGAACGACCCCTCGAACTGGTGGGTGCCGCCGGTGTAGGTGGTGTAGCGGCGTTCCGCGCGTTGGTCGCCACTGGCCGTCGAACACGTCAGCTTGAACGTGAGCCCGGAGACGTTGCCGCACCCCCGCTCCTGCTCGGAGTAACCCGGCGAATCCGAGATCCACGGGCCGGTCCCGACCTGGGCGTCGGCGACCGGGGTGAGTACCGCGAGCCCCGTCGCGACCGCCGCGAGCACGCCCGCGCCGCGAAGTCTGCGCACCGTCCAACCTCCTGTCACTCGAGGCGGCGGTGACCGGAAAGGTTCAGACCTTTACCCGGTGTGACCACGACTGTACGAGCCGAAGCCGCCGCGGACAAGACCCCACGATCTTTTCGCGGAGCGGTGTCGAATCCGGCCACCGCCGTTCGACAGACTGACGAACGCACGGAACGACCACCGAGGAGCACCCCATGCGCACCCTGATCGCCACCGCCTTCGTCTCGCTCGACGGCGTCGTCGAGGCACCCGGCGGCGAGCCCGGCTACCGCAACGCCGGCTGGACCTTCAAGGACATCGAGTTCGACCCGGCGGCCTACGAGCTCAAGGGCCGTGAGCAGGGCGAATCCGCGGCGATGATGATGGGCCGGGTCAGCTACGAGGCGTTCGCGCCGGTGTGGCCGGGCATGACCGAGGAGTTCCCGGGCTACAACGCGATGCCCAAGTACGTCGTCTCGACGACGCTGTCCGAGCAGGACCTGGTGACGAACTGGGGCGAGATCACCGTCCTGCGGTCGCTCGACGACGTCGCCGCGCTCAAGCAGACCGACGGCGGCCCGATCACCGTCCACGGCAGCGCCACCCTGAACCGCGCGCTGGCCGACGCCGGCCTGATCGACCGCTACCACCTGCTGGTGTTCCCGGTCCTGCTCGGCGCGGGCAAGCGGCTGTTCAGCGCGACCGACAAGGACAAGCAGAGCCTGAAGGTCGTCGAGAGCGAGACCTACGGCAACGGGATCCAGAAGCTCGTCTACGACGTGATTCACTAGAACAGGTGTTCGATCTTGGTGTAGGCTGGAGACCATGAACCCGGGTCTCCAGTCTTCGCTTTTCGACACCCAGGGGTCGGTCGCGCTGCGCCCCCTCGCGCCGGAGCGCACCGACCTCGGCTCGGGCGCGTGGGTCGACATCCAGCCCGGCTGGCTCGAGGGCGCCGACGAGCTGTTCGCGGCGCTGGTCGAGGGCGTGCCGTGGCAGGCGGAGAAGCGGAAGATGTACGACCGCGTCGTCGCCGTGCCGCGGCTGCTCAGCTACTACCGGGAGAACGTGCCGCTCCCCCACCCGGTGCTGGCCGCCGCGCGGGACACGTTGAGCCGGCACTACCTGCGGGAACTGCGCGAGCCGTTCCGGACGGCGGGGTTGTGCTACTACCGCGACGGCCGCGACAGCGTGGCCTGGCACGGTGACCGGATCGGGCGGGGTGCCCGGGAGGACACCATGGTCGCGATTCTTTCCGTGGGCGCGGCGCGGAACTTGGCGTTGCGGCCGCGGGGTGGGGGCGGGAAGACCTTGGCTCGGCCGCTGGGGCACGGGGATTTGCTCGTCATGGGTGGGAGTTGTCAGCGGACTTGGGAGCATTCGGTTCCCAAGACCGCCAAAGCCGTTGGGCCTCGGATCTCGGTTCAGTTTCGGCCTCGAGGGGTGAACTGAGGGTTCCTGGGGTTCCCGGGGGGGCCGGGGGGCCGGGGGGCCCGGGGGGCCCGGGGGGCCCGGGGGGGGGGGAGGTTAGTCCACAAAGGACTTTGGTGAGCCCCGTACGATGGCTTTGTGCACAGTCTCTTCGAACCGCCGCTCTTTGCTCGGCTTCGCTCCGCTCGGCGTGTTCTTGTTGCCGGTGCCGGTGGGGGCTTCGATGTCTATGCCGGGCTTCCCCTTGCCGTTGCCCTTCGCGCGCAAGGCAAAGATGTTCACCTCGCCAACCTTGCCTTCAGTGATCTCGACCGGCTTGATCTTGACGACTGGCTCTTCCCCGGTGTCGCCACCGTCCGCCCCCGCAGCTCCGGTGACGATGCCTACTTCCCGGAACGGACCCTTGCTCGGTGGCTCGACTCCCGCGGGTGGCCTTCCGTTGTCCATGCCTTCCCCCGCACCGGGGTTCGGCCGCTTCGGGATGCCTATCGGCAGCTCGTCGCCCACCTCGGTGTCGATGCCGTTGTTCTCGTCGATGGGGGTACCGACATCCTGCTGCGCGGCGATGAAGCCGGGCTCGGGACGCCCGAAGAAGACATGACCAGTCTTGCCGCCGTGGCCTCTCTCGAGGGTGTCGACCGGCTTGTCGTCAGTCTCGGCTTCGGCATCGATGCCTTTCACGGCGTCTGCCACGCTCATGTCCTCGAGAACCTCGCCGCCCTCGATCGGGATGGTGGGTACCTCGGTGCCCTCTCCATCCCCTCGCGTTCACCGGAGGCCGAGGCCTATCTCGATGCCGTTGCCGATGCTCAGCGCGCCACCCCGGAGCGGCCCAGCATCGTGCACGGGCAGATCGCCGCCGCCCTGCGTGGCGAGTTCGGCAATACCCAGTTCACCGCTCGGACCGCCGGCAGTGAGCTCTTCGTGAACCCGCTCATGGGCGTCTACTTCACCGTCGACCTCGCGACCCTCGCCGCCGGGGTCGGCTACCTCGATGACCTCGCCGGTACCGAGAGCGCCGTCGACGTCGCCATGGTCATCGAAGCCCACCGGGACCGCGTCGAGCGGCGGCCGCGGCGGGTCATTCCGCACTGACCCCTCAGTCCACCAGCACCGGGAGCTCGTCCAGGCCGTACACAATGGACACCTTGCGGAACGAGAGCTCCTCCGCCGGCACCGCCAGGCGCAGGTTCGGGAACCGGCGGACCAGCGCCGGGTACGCCGTGCGCAGCTCCATGCGGGCCAGCTCCGCGCCGATGCAGCGGTGGATCCCGTAGCTGAACGCCAGGTGCGACGTCGGCTCGCGGGTCGCGTCGAACTTCTCCATGTCCGGGCCCAGCTTCGGGTCGCGGTCGGCCGCCGACAGCGACACCAGCACGATGTCACCTTCGCTGATCCGCGCGCCCGCGATCTCCATGTCCTCCTTGGCGAACCGCGGGAACGCCATCTGGACGACCGTCAGGTACCGCAGCAGCTCCTCGACGAACCGGTGCACGGACTCCTCGTCGCCGCGGACCGCGTCGAACGCCTGCTCGTCGCGCAGCAGCACCAGCGCGCCGAGCGCGAGCATGCTGGCCGTCGTCTCCAGGCCGCCGGTGAGCACGCCGTCGGCGAGACCGGCCAGCTCGCGGTCGTCGATCTCGTCGCCGTGCTCCTTGATCAGCATGCCGAGCAGGCCGTCGCCGGGCTCCTCACGCTGCTTCTTGACGATGTCGAGCAGGTAGGTCAGCGACTCCGACATCGCGCCGAGCGACGCGCCCGCGCCGCCGAACAGGTCGAACCGGGCGGTGCTCAGCCGCTGGAAGTCCTCGCGGTCCTCGTAGGACACGCCGAGCAGCTCGCAGATCGTCAGCGACGGGATCGGCAGCGCGAACGCCTGCCACAGGTCGACCGGGCCGTCCGCCTTGGCCATCGCGTCGAGCTGCTCGGCGACGATCTGGTCGATGCGCGGGGTCAGCCGGCTCAGCCGCCGCATCGTGAACTCCGGCGTGAGCAGCTTCCGCAGCCGCGTGTGCACCGGCGGGTCCGCGAAGCCGAGGCCGCCCGGGTTCTGGTCCGCGGTGACGCCGGCGTTGCCGACGAGGTTGCCGAAGTCGCTGGAGAACCCGGTCGGCTTGCCGAGCACCGCCTTCGCCTCGTCGTACCCCGTGACCAGCCAGGCGTTCATCCCGAACGGCAGGTCGAGCTTGCTGATCGGGGCTTCGGCGCGGCGCTCGGCCATCGCGGGCACCGGGTCCAGGCCCTCACGCCGGAGCGGCTCCAGGGCCGAGTCCGGCAGGATGGCCGACATCTTTTCGAGGTCGAAGCCTTTTTTCGACTGACGCGCGAGGTACCGGCGCCCGACCCAGCCCAGGACCCGTGAGCGGAGACTCCCCATGGATCCGACAGTACCGCACTAGCCCGATCGGGTGAGCCGCCGCGAGACGGGACTCACCTCCGCGGCGGGACCTCCCGGTTCTCGGTGATCAGCCCGTGCTCGCTCGCGACGTAGTGGAAGTACGGCCGGCCGAGGTCGTCGGTGCCGGCGTACGACGTGCGGGAGCGGCCGTCGGCCTCGGTGTTGACGCCGTTGGTGCGGGCCAGCACGCCGGACGAGCTCAGCCACTCCGTCGACGCGCGGACCGGCCGCCAGTACCGGCCGTCGCCGGTGAGGTCGCCGAGGGTCTGCGTCATCTGCGCCGCACCGGAGATCCGCAGGTTCTGGTCGTCGGTGATGTTCGCGGTGGCGTCGGTGGTCAGCGGGTAGGACCAGGTGTGCCGGTTCGCCGACCGCACCCGGCCGTCCACAGTGGACGTCGAGGTCTGCTGCCCCGAGTCGCCCTGCACGACGTGCTGGGTGAAGCCGCCGCCGGTGACGTCGTCGCTGTTGCGGTAGTCGCGGGTGCGTTCGACGCGCGTGTACACGCGGCCGGCGGAGGTGTCGACGTAGCCGGCGGTCACGTCGTCGCGCTTCGCCGTGACTGTCACGTTCACGCCGTCCTTGATGTCCCGCACCGTTTCCTGCCGCACCGGGGCCGCGGCGACGTCGTGCTGCACCAGGGCGCCGGTGGTCTGCGCGGCGCTTTTGTCGGTGTAGAGCAGTAGCGTCGGGACGACGGTGAACTCACCGCCGATGTCCGGAAAGGAGAAGGAGAGGTCATGCGCGGCGCCGTCCACGAGCCGGCCGGCGAACGGCGTGATGTCGTAGGTTTCGGCGTGCAGGCTGAACGTGTCGATCGCGACGATCGGCCGCCACAGCTGCGGCACGATCCCGCCGGAGTAGATGTGCGGGAAGGTGAACGCGCTGCCGGCGGGCGTCCCGTCGAGCGCGAAGTTCGCTTCGCGGTACGGGCCCTTGCCGCAGAGCCCGGCCGCCGGGTACTTCGCCGACACAGCGTCCGGGACGTCGTCGAACCACTGCTCGTCGCAGGCGTGGCCCTCGAGGGTGACTTCGAGATAGGCGCGGGTGATGTTGCGAGGCAGGTCCTTCGCGCTGAAGTGGACGGTGGGCGCTGCGGGGGTCGCGTCGGCGTGCCCGAACCCGGCCACGTGGTCGGCCGTTTCGGGCGCGGGGTGCTTCCGGTCGGCCTGGTAGTAGGTGAGCGTCACGGTCTGGGCGTAGACCCCGGTGTAGACCGGCGAGTTGTAGTTCTCGATGCCGCCGTGGAACGGCTGCGGCGTGCGCAGCAGCGCGCTGTAGGGCGTGAGGTCCTTGTCGAAGTGGTAGGTGATCGGCCGGTTGCCCTCGCCGCTGGGCTCCTCCGTGGTCCCCCACCAGACTTCGGTGCCGCCGATCCGCAGGTCGCCGATCCGGTCGTACTGGCGGCCGCTGACGGTCACGGTCTGGTCCATGACGACCTTCGCCCACGGGCCCGGGCAGGCCTTCGGCGGCGCGAGCGTGCCTTCGTAGTACTGCGGTGTGCCGTCGGCGGCGTTGGAGCGGAAGGCGTCGGCGAGGGTCACCGTGCAGCGCGCGGTGTCCGGCCGGGTCACCGCGGGCGCCGCCGTCACCGGGTCGTCGGTGTCGTGTTCGAGCACGGGGTCCGCCGAGGCGACCGCCCCGGAGAGCACCCACGTCAGCACCAGTGACAGGACGATCGTGAAGATCCGCACCCGGACTCCTCCCAGCGGCAGCTCACCGCGGGGAAGCCTAGTACCGCGATCATGCTACTTACGGTGGGAAACGACCGTGCTGAAACGTTTCAGCACCGTGGTAGGCTCACGCCCTTCTCAGCGAGGGGGTGCGGTGGTCGGCATCAAGGACGTCGCGAAGCGCGCCGGCGTCTCGATCGGCACGGTGTCCAATGTGGTCAACCGGCCGCACGTGGTCGCCGCGGCCACCCGGAACCGGGTGCTGTCGGTCATCGAAGAGCTCGGCTACGTCCGCGACGAGTCGGCCCGCCAGCTGCGCGCCGGACGCAGCCGGATCATGGGGCTGCTGGTGCTCGACCTCGGCAACCCGTTCTTCGTCGACGTCGCCCGCGGCGCCGAACAGGCCGCGCACGCCGAGGGCCTCAACATCATCACCTGCAACAGCGGCCAGCGGTCCGACCTCGAAGCGTCCTACCTGGCGATGTTCGCCGAGCAGCGGGTCCGCGGCGTGCTGCTGAGCCCGGTCGGGACGTCCGGCGAGGCCCTGCGCGCGTTCCGCCGCAGCGGCACGCCGTACGTGTTCGTCGACCGCAAGGCACCGACGTCGGAAGCGAGCTCGGTCGCGGTGGACGACATCGCGGGCGGCGCGCTCGCGGCCCGGCACCTCCTGGAGACCGGCCACCGCCGCATCGCGTTCGTCAACGGGCCGACGATCCTCGCCCAGTGCCGCGACCGCGAGCAGGGCCTGCGCACGGCGCTGGCGGGCTCGGCGGCGGAACTGACGGTGCTGGAAGCGATCGGCCTCGACGTGGCATCGGGCCGCGACGCCGGCGCCCGCCTGCTGGGCACGATCCCCCGTCCGACGGCGGTGTTCTGCGCGAACGACCTCCTCGCCCTGGGCCTGCTGCAGGCGATGGTCGGCGCGGGCGTGCGCGTTCCGGACGAGATGGCGATCGTCGGCTACGACGACATCGAGTTCGCGGGCGCGGCGGCGGTCCCGCTGACGTCGGTCCGCCAGCCGGCCCAGCGCCTCGGCCGCACGGCGGCGGAACTCCTGCTGGCGGAAACGGCGGACACGACCATCGACCACCAAGCGGTGGTGTTCACGCCGGAACTGGTCGTCCGCGAATCCACCCGCGTCCGCCGCTGAACCCTCACCCGGCGATGACGGCGACGACCGTCGTGCCCTCGGGGAACTCCCCGCCGCGGATGCGCTCCCGCAGCCCGAACATCATCTTGGCTTCGTAGACCCAGTCGAGCCGGACGCCGTGGCGCCGCTCGAACTCGTCGATGAAGGCGTCTAGTTCGCGGGTCCGCCGCGCGAAGCCGCCGAAGTGGTAGCCCGTGTCGACCGACCACTCCCCCAGCTCTCGCCCGAACGCCTCGCGCTGGAGCCGGGCGACGTCGGCGGGCGGAAACTCGCCTTTGAGCGCCGAGAACCCGATGGCGCGCTGTCCGGGTCCGAGCCCGGCGGCGATCCCGGCGAGCGTCGCGCCCGTGCCGACCGCGCACGCGACGACGTCGAACGGCCGCTCGATCTCGGCCACCAGTTCGGCGCAGCCCCGGACGCCGGCCGGGTTCGCCCCGCCTTCCGGGATCAGGAAGAACTCGCCCCACGCGCGACGCAGATCGTCGAGGACCGCGGGATCGGCTTTCGCGCGGTACGCCGTCCGATCGAGGTAGGTGAGCTTCATGCCGTGGCCGGCCGCCGCTCGCAGCACATCGTTGAGGGGCAGGTGTTCCTCGCCCCGGACGACGCCGACCGTCTCGAACCCGAAGTGGTGGCCGGCCGCGGCGGTGGCGAGCAGGTGGTTGGAGTAGGCCCCGCCGAAGGTCAGCAGGCGGATGGCGCCGGCCTCGGCGGCGTCCCGGAGGTTGTGCTTGAGCTTGCGCCACTTGTTGCCGGGCAGCTCGGGGTGGATGAGGTCGTCGCGCTTGAGCAGGACGCGCACCCCACGTTCGGGCTCCTCCAGCTCGACGAGCGGCGAAGGCACGGTGAGCTGCAGCTTCGTCACGCTGTGAGCATAAATCGTTTGAACCGCGTACGACCGTTCGGCATGATGCCGATCATGGGGCTTCGCGCGTGACGAACAGGTGGGTGCGGCTGCAGGCGGTCGCGGTGTCCGGTTCCTCCGCCGAAGGGCTGATGCTCGCCGCGCTGCCGTTGCTCGCGGTTTCCGTCACCACCGATCCGCGCGAGGTGTCGCTGGTCAACGTCGCCGGGCAGGCGCCGTGGCTGCTGCTCTCGCTCTTCGCGGGCGTGCTCATCGACCGCGTGCGGCGGACCGCCGTGCTCGCCTGGGCGTACGCCGTGCAGGTCGTGGCCGCCGTCGTGCTCGCCGCCGTCGCGTCCGCCGGGTTGCTCAGCCTGCCGGTACTCCTGGTGGTCGCCTTCGTCGTCACGTCCGCGCAGGTGCTCGGCGACGGCGCGAGCGGCGCGCTGGTGCCCGAACTCGTCCCGCCGGACCGGCTGGCGCACGCCAACGCGCGGCTCACGGTGATCGACCGCGGGGTCGTGCAGTTCGTCGTGCCGCCGCTGACGGGGTTCCTGATCGTCGTCAGCACCGGGGCGCCGGCGTGGCTGGCCGCGGGCTTCGCGCTGCTCGCGCTGTTCCTGGTCCGGCGCATCCATTCGGAGTCCGTCGTCGCCGCGCGGACGCACCCGCTGCGAGACCTGTCGGCCGGGCTGCGGCACTTGGTGCAGACGCCGTTGCTGCGGTCGATCACGCTCAACGTCGCGCTCGGCTCGTTCGCCGCGAGCGCGGGCAACTCGATGTTCGTGCTGTACGCGACGCAGGTCCTGCACGTCGGCTCGGTCGGCTACGGCCTGCTGCTCGCGTGTCTCGCCTTCGGCTGGGTCGCGTCGTCGTTCGTCGTGCAGAAGGTCGTCGACCGGATCGGCTACTCGTGGTCGATGCGGTTCGGGCAGAGCTTCGGCGTGGTGACGAACCTGCTGATCGCGCTCGTCCCGCCGTGGCCGCCGCTAGTCGGTGCGGTGTTGATCTTGCTGACGGCGACGGTGCTGATCTGGAACGTGTGTTCGCAGTCCAGCCGCCAGCGCTTCACCCCGGCGCCCCTGCTCGGCCGGGTGCTGACGAGCCACCGCGCACTGGCGTGGGGCTTGACGCCGCTGGGCGCGCTGACGGGCGGTTTCGTGGCGGCGCACTGGGGGCTGCGAGCGGTGTGGGTGATGGCCGCGGCGATCCAGTCGGTGAGCGCGGTCTTGGTGTGGTTCACCCTCTCCCCGGCGGCGTTCGAGCGCACCGAGCGCGAAATGGCCGAAGCCGCGAGTTAGCGGATCGAGCTGTGCTTGATTTTGTAGCTCGCCGTGGTGTTGGGATATTCCTTCTGCTTGACGAGCGTTTTCCGGGCTGCCTTGATCCGCGACTTCAGGTCATGCGCTCGGCCCTGAACTTCAGCTCGAAGAAGATGGCACCGGCGATCGCCGATACCGTCGGCGCGGCGCCCGCTCCCCCATACCGGCCTGCAGCGGCTTGCCGGTCGGACCGACGTACGGCTCGGCGGCCTGCTTGCCCTGACGACGAGATGGCTGCGTCACAAAAACGGAGGGCGGCAGACCCGCCCTCCGAGTGGAGTTGATACCGGGTGGTGCGCCGGGTCGGGGCACCGGCGCACCACCCGGACGCCTACCCTCCCAGCGCCAGCGCCACCGCGCCCAGCAGCGCCGCGTCCTGGTCGAAGCGCGCCGAGACCAGCTCAGGAGGGAACGGCACCGCGTGCGCCAGCCGGGCCGCCAACGCCGGCAGCAGCACGTCCGCCGAGCGCACCAGGCCGCCGCCCACCGCGATGCGCTGCGGGTCCAGCGCGATCGCCAAGTTGGCCACGTGCATCGACAGCTCGTCGAGCGCCGCCGTCACCAGTTCCTTCGCCTCGACGTTCTCCTTGGCCAGGGCGAACAACTCGCCCGCGGTGACCGGGCGGCCGAGCAGACTGCTCGCCCGGCCGCCCAGCCCACGCCCACCGACGGCTTCCTCAAGCGGCGCCGCTCCGCTTGCGAAACCCTCGGTGTCCTGCGGCGAGAGCAGGTTGTACCCGATCTCGCCCGCAGCTCCGTTGGCGCCGGTCAGCAACCGGCCGCCCACCAGCACCGCCGCCGCGATGCCCGTGCCCAGCGACAGGAACACCGCCGGGTCCGCCCCCTCCAGGGCGCCCCAGCGCCACTCCGCCAGCGCCGCCGCCTTCGCGTCCGTGCCCACCGAGATCGGCACGTCCGGGAACTCGGCCGCCACCAGCTCGGCCAGGTGCAACTGTTCCCAGCCCGGGACGTTCGGCGCGAGCAGGATCTCCTCCGGCAGCACGATCCCCGGGCTGACGACGCCGACGGCGGCCGGTTCCGCGCCCGACTCGGCCAGGAGCGCTCGCGCCCCGGCCAGCGCCCGCACCACCACCTGCTCGGCCCCCGCCTGCGCGTCGGTGTCCAGCCGGCGCGTGGCCAGCAGGTTCCCGTCGTGGTCGGCGAGCCCCAGCGCCACCTTCGTGCCGCCGAAGTCGATCCCGAGAATCTTCTCCCCTGTCACTCCCTGAACCCCTCGATCTGCGGCGCGACGGCCGCGTCCCCGTGGTGGCCGTACCCGCCGGCCGCACCCACCACGATCCGGCCGGTGTTGAACCCGTCGACGCTGATCACCGGCACCGCGCCGCGCAGGTCGGACGCCTTGTAGGTGACGGTCAGCGTCTGCGACTGGCCCGGCCACAGCGTGATGTCGTTGTCGTCCCAGGTCGCGTTCGCGAGCTGGTTGTCGCCCGGTCCCTCGTGCCCGTCCGGCGTGCCGCGGCGGACGTCGGCCCGCAGGAAGAACGCCGCCCCCGGCGTCTTCGACGTGTTGGTCACGGTCACCGTGGAGACGAGGTCCCCGCCGTTCGCGCGGGTCGACGCCACGGCGCTGACCTGCGACTTCGGCAGGTTCTGCAGGGCCTGCAGGTTGCTGTACTGCGACAGCGTCGCCTGCGGGTTGCCCAGCGTCTTGCCCCAGTCGACGACGTCCTTCTGCGTCGAAAGCCAGTAGACGTTCCGGTCGACGACCTTCCCGCCCTGCTTCACCTGCAGCTCGACGAAGTAGACCTGCGCGGGCGCCGGCGCCTTCGTCTCGGCCGGGACCTTCGGCTTCAGGACCCCGGTGCGCACCCCCTGGCTGCCCAGCGAAATCCCGGAAGCCGTCTGGTCGTCGAGGACCTTGCCCGCGGTGTCGAGCACCCGGGCCTGCACCGAAAGACCGGACTGCGTGGCCGCGCCGAGGTTGTCCAGGGTGACGGACCCGTTGTCGTAGCCGTAGATCGCGTGCAGCGGCTTGTTCGCCTTCTTGGCGCCGAAGAACGCGCCGGCCTGGTCGCCGTCGTCGTTGTAGAGCGACCACAGCAGCGTCGGCCAGCCCTTGTTCAGCTGCCAGTAGACGACGCCGGTCGACGGGTTGTTCTTGTCCGTCGAGTGGTGCAGGAACGCCTCGAACTGCGAGCGGGTGTTCTCGTAGTTCGCGATGTTCGCCAGGTCCACATAGGACTTCAGCGAGCTCCACTTGCCGTACCGCTGGGTGATCGACTGGTCCAGCGTGTACAGCGTGCCGAACGCGTAGCCGCCGTGGTCCGGCTCGAAGTTCGCGTGGTACTGGTTGTACGCCGGGTCCTGCCACAGCTTCGCCTGCTCGGTGGGCGAGAGGAAGCGCTTGATCGAGTCCAGCGTCGGGACGGTGTGCCCGGCGCTCTGCTCGCTCGCGAAGCCCCACGAACCACCCGCGTTGGTGCGGCTGTCATCGGAAGCGTCGAAGTGCGAGGTGTCGTACCAGTACGACGGCGGGACCCAGTCGTACGGGCCTTCCTTCTCCCCCGAGTTGCCCAGCGTCGGCGTGCTCTTGTACTCGGCCGAGGCGATCACCGGGACCTGGAAGTCCTCCTGCTTGAAGGCGGACAGGACGGCCTGCTCCTGGTTCGGGAACGGCTCGTTGTCGCTCCAGCCGTAGTTGAAGACGCTGGGGTGGTTGCGTTCGCGCTGCGCGATGCTGACCGACGAGTCGTGGATGATCCGCAGGTCCCGCGCACCGAGCTGCGCGGCGGTGTCGGGCTGCCAGGCGTCACAGCAGATGAACCCGCCGATGACCAGCAGGCCCGCGCGGTCGGCCTGGTCGTAGAAGTCCTGCGGCATGTCGTGGCCTTCGAGGCGGACGCCGGAGAGGCCCATGTTCTTGATCAGCGCGATCTGGTGCGCGGTGTCGGCCTTGTCGTAGCGCAGGAACAGGTCCGGCGCGAAGCCGCCGCCGCGGAAGACGAAGTCCTTGCCGTTGATCGTGAACTGCCGCGCGCCCTCGGGCAGCGGCGCGGACTTGCCGACCAGGCGCGAGGTGACCGTGCGGATGCCGAAGGTGCTCTTCGACGACGTCGACAGCACGCCGTCCTGCGAGACCGCGGTGCCCAGCGTGTACAGCGGCTGGTCACCCATCGAGTACGGCCACCACACCTGCGGCTTGGCGATCTTCACCGGCGCGAACGTGACGGTCCGCTTGGTGTTCGCCGGGATCGTCACGCGCTGCTTGACGACGATCGGCGCACCCGACGGCGGCGTGATCGTCGCGGCGACGTCACCGGTCTGCGAAGTGGCGGCGTCGTTGGTGACGTCGACCTTCACCGTCAGCTTCGAGCTGGACAGGTCGGCGGCGTTGTCCTGCACGACGTGCGCGTTGTCGCCGGTGAGCGCGTCCCCCACCTGCAGGGTCGGGGGGAACTGGATGCCGGTGTCGTTGTCCGGCGGGATCTGGCCCCAGTCGACCTGGTCGAGCGTGTACATCTTGAGCGGGTTGTTGGGGTAGACCTTGATGGCCAAGGTGTTCTTGCCCGGCTTGACCAGCTTCGAGACGTCGAAGGTGTGCCCGGCGAACGCGCCGCTGACGACGTCCTTCGTCGCGACGAGCGTGCCGTTCACCCAGACGTCGCCCTCGCCGACGATGCCCGGGATGGTCAGCTTCGCGTGCTGGCCGGTCTTGAAGTCCGGGGTGAAGTCGGTGCGGTACCACCACGGGTCGGAGAACGGCTTCGTGACGACGGGGCCGAGCTTGTCGACGTACCCGAAGCACTTGCGCATGTTGTCGGAGTAGAAGACGTCCGGGCACTTCCCGTTCTGCACCAGCGCGTTGATCTCGGTGCCGGGAGCGCCCGCGTCGTCCGGCTTCACCGGTAGCCAGCCGGGAGTGGCGTACCCGGGCGTGGAGACCTTGTCACCGCCGTCCTTGACGTTCGCGGTCGTCAGGACCTGCCAGCCCTGCGCCCCGATCGTGGTGAGGCCGTGCGGCTTCGCCCCTTCGGCTTGGGTGTCCTGCGCGGCGGCGGGTCCGGCGAAGCTGAGCACGCCGGGCACGAGCAGCAGCGCGGCCAGCGCCGCGAGCTTCTTCGTCATGCCTGAGCCCCTTCGGTGTCGGCGGAGGCGAAGGCCTCCTTGATCTCCTTGGGTCCGAACGGCCACGTGTTCTCGGCCTTGGCGTAGACCAGGTACGCGATCGCGCCGAGGACGATCCAGCCCAGCGACAGGCCGATCGAGAGCCAGTCGGCCGAGATGTAGATGTAGACCCAGCCGACGAGCGCGATGAGCGTCGGCACGGGGTAGAGCCACTGGCGGTACGGCCGCCGCAGCTCCGGCTGCCGTCGCCGCAGCACGACGATCGCGGCGACCTGGGCCAGCGACTGGATGATGACCAGGGTCGCGACCGCCGCGTTGATCACCGTGGTCAGGGTGAACAGGGAGCCGAGGATCGTGATGGCGCCCATCGTGAGCACGCCCGCGGTGGGCAGGTGCAGCTTGGGGTGCAGCTTGCCGAACATCGGCAGGAACACCTTGTCGCGCGCGGCTTCGAACGGCACGCGCGAGCCGCCGAGCAGCCCGGCGAAGACCGACCCGATGGCGGCGATCACGATCAGCACGGTGATGGCCTTCGCCGTGCCGGTGCCCCACACCTGTTCCAGCACCGACGACGCCACCGACTTCGCGTCCTTCAGCTGGTCCAGCGGGATCGAGCCGAGCACGCCGACCTGCAGCAGGAAGTAGAGGCCCATGATGCCGAGGATCGAGTAGATGATCGAGCGGGGCAGCGTGCGGCCCGGGTCGCGCACTTCGCCACCGAGGTAGGCGGTCGTGTTGTAGCCGAGGTAGTCGTAGATCGCGATGATCAGGCCGGCACCGAGGCCGCCCCAGAACGTGCCGTCGCCGGCCGAGCTGAACGCGCCCGGGGTGAACGCGAACGCCTGCGCCGCGCTGAAGTGCGAGAACGCCGCGACGATCGTCGTCAGCACGGCGGCGAGCATGATCACGAACAGCACCGTCGTGAGTTTGGAGATCTGGCCGATCTTCCGGAACAGCGCCAGGATGATCACGAGCGTGATGCCGACGCCGATGATCTTGCCCAGTGGCGTCGTGCCCGCGTCGTCGGTGACGCCGGGGATCAGGTAGCCGAGGTACTGGACGAGCCCGATGATGCCGGTGGACATGATCAGCGGGATGAACAGCACCGCGCTCCACACGAACAGGAACGGCATCAGGCGGCCGGTGCGGTACTGGAACGCCTCGCGCAGGTAGAGGTAGGTGCCGCCGGCACCCGGCATCGCGGCGCCGAGCTCGGCCCAGATGAGACCGTCGGCCAGCGCGACGATCGCCCCGATGACCCAGCCGAACATCGCCTGCGGGCCGCCCATCGTGGCGACCATGGCGGGGATCGTGACGAACGGGCCGATACCGCACATTTGCGTCATGTTGATCGCAGTGGCCTGCAGGGGCCCGATCTTGCGTTCAAGGGCGGGCTGCGGCTCCCCTGAACGAGTGGGTGAACTCACGACGTGCCTCCGGCTAGTAGTTAGTAAAGTTTCTTAACATAGAACGGGCGGGGTCGAAAGAGTTCCGTCGATAAACTTGCGGCAACACAGGAGGACGCGTGGGGCAAAACGGGCCGCAGGTCGGAACTCCGGCGAGCATGCGGGCGCTGAACCAGCGTCTCGTACTCGACCGGTTGCGCACCCAGGGCGAGGCGACGCGACCGCAGATCGCGGGCGACACGGGGTTGTCGAAACCCACGGTGGGGCAGGCGCTCCTCGACCTCGAGCAGCACGGACTGGTCCGGACCACCGGCCGCAGCCTGGCCGGCCCGGGCCGCGCGGCGGTGGTGTACCGAGCGGCGCCGGACGCGGGGCACGTCGTCGGCGTCGACATCGGACGGCGCGCGATCCGGATCGCGGTGGCGGACCTGGAGGGCAGCATCGTCGCGCGGCTCGACGAGCCCAACCGGTGCCGCTCCGCGAGCGCGTTGGTGCGCACGGTCAGCGAATCCGTCGAACGCGCGGTGGCGTCGGCCGGGCTGGCGCCGCACGACGTCGTCGCGACGGTGGTCGGCACGCCGGGTGTCCCCGACCCGGCCACCGGGACGGTCCACCGCGCGCCGAACCTGCCGGGCTGGGAGCGGCGCGGGGTGCTGCACGAGCTCGTCGCGGCGCTGGCGGGCGCGGGGTCGGACGTCGTGGTGGAGAACGACGCGAACCTGTGCGCGGTGGGCGAGCACGCGCTCGGGGCGGCGCTGGGCGTGGACGTGCTGGTGTGCTTGACGGTCGGGACGGGCATCGGGATGGGCGTGCTCGTGGAGGGCCGCCTGTTCCGCGGCGCCCACGGCGCGGCGGGCGAGATCGCGGACCTGCCGTTCGGCCCGTTGCCGTCGGCCGCGGGGCCGCGCCGGCCGGGGCCGATGGAGACGGCGGCGGCGGGGCAGGCCGTGGTGGACGCGGCGCGGTCGGCGGGGTTGACGGTGCGGTCGGCGAAGGACGTTTTCCGGTTGGCTCGGAGCGGGGACGCGCGGGCCTCGCAGGTGGTCGCCGAGGAGGCGGAGAAGCTGGCTTACGTGGTCGCGGCGGTGACCGCGGTCCTGGACCCGGGGTTGATCGTGCTGGGCGGCGGGATCGGCGGCAACGCGGACCTGCTGACCGCCCCGATGCGGCGGGCGCTCGCCGCGACGGTGCCGGTGGTGCCGGAGATCGTGGCGGGGCAGCTGGGTTCGGACGCGGTGCTGGCGGGAGCGATCGCGACGGCGCTGGGGACGGCCCGGGAGCTGGTGTTCGACCGCCGGGGCCTCCAGCGGGCGGCCGGGGTGGGTTAGCGGGAGAACGGCCGGCTCACGCCCGCCGGCCGCCTCTGTCGGTCGCGGAATGAACTACCTGGAGAGTTAGGCCGCGAGTTGCGAAGCGGAGAGGACGACCGGTTCAGGCCCGCCTGCCGCCGCCCGCCCGGCGCGAGGCGCGAGCCGCGAGCCGCGAGCCGCGAGGAACTATCCAGTGAGTTCGCCCCTGCATCCCACGCAGGCCGACTCCAACCCGCGCCACCGGGCTCGGCGGCCTACCCCAGTGAGTCAGTCCGAAGGCCCCCGCAGGGTGAGCACCACCCGCAGCACGTGCTCGACCGCCGTCGGGAACGGGGCTCCTCGCAACTCCCCGCGCTCCGCCAAGTTCTCCGCCGCGAACTCCAGCACCCGCTCCGGGCCGCCCCGCCGCACGACCAGCGCCGCCAGGTCCTCGAGGTCCAGGTCCGGGTGGTCCAAGCGCGTCAAAGCGAACTCGATCATCAGCTCTTCCGCTGTCACGGCCACCTCCGCCCTCCATCGTAATCGCCGCCGGCTAACACTTGATCGACCAGACTTCGAGCCCCGATGTGGTGACGTCACGAAGCAAGCCCGCCACCCTCAGCAGACGAAGATTACGCCATTCGGCGGTTAATCCGGGCGATCGTGTACGGACCGCGAATACCCGGTAACCCGGACGAGCCGGTCAGTCATGATGCATAGCCCACCCGGCGGCGGACGGAGGCGACCCATGGCGATGCACCGGCACCGCACCCGGCCCGTCGTCCGGCCCGTCGTCCGGCGGCCGCGGCACGCCCTCCCCGCCCGGTGGTGGCCGCCCATGCTCCTCGCCGCCTCCGTCGCCGCCGTCATCCCCGGTGACACCGTCGGCGGGCTGCTCGTCGGGACCGGCGTGCTCGTCGCCCTGACCGCGCTCGCCGCCGCGCGGCGGGTCCTGGGGCACGCCGCCGTGCGCGTCGACCTCATCCTCGCCGAAGAACTGAGCGAAGACCCGCGCGGCAACTGAGCCGCGTGAGCCGGTGATCGACTTCACCCGCCTTACTGTACCGTCCAGACGGTATAGTAACCGGCATGACCACCACCATGCCGACCTCGGAACACCACGTCCTCAGCCCCCGCCGCCGGTGGGCCGCGCTGGGCGTGCTGGTCGGCGCGGTCCTCCTCCTCGCCGTCGACGGCACGGTCCTCTACCTCGCCGTCCCGTCGCTCACCCGCGAACTCGCGCCGAGCGCCGTCGAGATCCTCTGGATCGGCGACGTCTACTCGCTCGCGCTGGCCGGCCTGCTCGTCACGGCCGGCAACCTGGCCGACCGCTTCGGCCGAAAGAAGGTGCTGCTCCTCGGCACCGCGGCGTTCGGGCTGGCCTCCGCACTCGCGGCCTTCTCCCCCACCGCCGGCGTGCTCGTCGTCGCGCGGCTGCTGCTCGGCATCGCGGGCGCGACGATCATGCCGTCGACGCTGTCGCTCATCCGCACCCTGTTCACCGACCCGCGCGAGCGCACCCGCGCCGTCGCGATCTGGTCGGCCGGGTCCGGCGGCGGCATCGCGCTGGGCCCGCTCGTCGGCGGGACGCTGCTCGAGCACTTCTGGTGGGGCTCGGTGTTCCTGATCAACGTGCCGATCGTCGTCGCGTTCCTGATCGCCGGCGCGTTCCTGCTGCCGGAGTCGCGCGACCCGAACCCCGGCCGCTTCGACGTGCTCTCGGCGGCCCTGTCGATGGCCGCGATCGTCCCGCTGGTCTACGCGGTCAAGCACGCCGTCAGCGCGGGGGTCGACGCGCGGGTCGCCGTCGCGGCGGTCGTCGGGATCGGCGCCGGGATCCTGTTCGTGCGCCGGCAAAAGCGCGCGGCCGACCCGCCGATCGACGTCACCCTGTTCCGCAACGGGGCCTTCAGCGGCGCGGTCCTCGCCAGCTTCATCGCGGTCTTCGCATTGATGGGCCTGCTGTTCTTCTTCTCCCAGTACCTGCAGCTCGTCCGCGGCTTCTCGCCGTTGCAAGCCGGCTTCGCGGAGATGCCGGCGACGCTCGCGTCGATCGTCGTCGTGGCCGCGGTCGGCGTGGTCGTCAGCCGGCTCGGGCGGGGACGCGCCGTCGCCGCGGCCCTGGCCGTCGCCGCGCTGGGCCTGGCGCTCGTCGCCGTCGCCGAACGGATGCCGCAGTACTGGTGGCTCGGCCTGACGCTCGTCCCGGTCGGCCTCGGGGTCGGGTTAGCGCTGACGCTCACCGTCGACTCGGTGCTTTCCGCGGTACCGCGGGACAAGGCCGGGTCGGCGTCGGCGATCTCCGAGACCGCGTACGAACTCGGTGCGGCACTGGGCATCGCGATCCTCGGGTCGCTCGTCACCGTGGTCTACCGCGCTTTCCTGCCCACCGGCCCGATCCCGGCCGAGGTCCGCGATTCCCTCGCGGCCGCGGCGAACGCGCTCGATCCGTCGTCGGAGCTGGCGCACGCCGCGCGCGAGGCGTTCACCGGTGCCATGCAGGTGACTTCGCTCGCGGCCGCCGCGGTCACCGCCGTCGCCGCGGTGATCGCCTGGCGTACCATTCCGTCCGGAAAGGACTGAGCATGCCTCGCAAAGCCGGGCGCGGCCCGGAAGAAACGCGCCGGGCGCTGCTGGACGCGGCCGGGACGGTCATCCGCACGCGCGGGATCGCCGCGTCGCTCGACGAGATCGCGAGGGCGGCCGGGGTGTCGAAAGGCGGGCTGCTGTACCACTTCCCCGCCAAGGACGCGCTCGTCCGCACCCTGGCGCAGGACCTGCTGGACAGCTTCCGCGCGGAGGTCGACGCGGCGCTGGACCCGGCCGACACCGCCCCGGGCCGGCTGACGCGCGCGTACGTCCGGGCGTCGCTGGACACGTCGTACGACGAGGTCGCGATCCGCGAGAACATCGCCTTGATCGCCCAGCTGATCTCGATCCCGGAGATCGCCGAGCTGGCGCGCGCGGACGCCGAGCGCTGGGACCGCGACCTGCGCGCCGACGGCCTCCCGGGCCCGGTGGTCACGCTGGTGATCGCGGCGGCGGACGGCGCGAGCACGGCCCCCCTGTGGGGCGCGGGCATCGACGTCACCGCCGCGCGCGAGCTCGAACAGCAGCTGCTGGACCTGACGAGCGGAGCTTTGTCAACCCGCGAATAGTGTTGGTAAATCACCACTGGCAGCGCCCTACGTAAGTCGGCTCCCGGGCAGGCTAACAGCCGGTAAATTCTCGACAGCGCGCGCAAATCCGGCAAATCCCCGTCCCCCACGAGGAGTCTTCCGATGTCGAGGAAGTTCGCTCTGGCCGGCGCCGTCGCGCTGGCCCTGGCCGTGACGCCGATCGCCGCGGGCACCGCGTCCGCCGCACCGGCCTCCACCCAGCAGGAAGCCGCCGTCACGACGGTCTACTACAGCACCGCCAGCGCGCCGTCGTTCCGGTCGGTGATCAACGCGGGTGCCGCCAACTGGAACAACAGCGTCACGAACGTCAGGCTCGTCGAGCGCAACTCCGGCGCGAGCCTGCGCTACACGGAGGGCAACGACCCGCGCGGCTCCTACGCCTCGACCAACGGGCACGGCAGCGGCACCATCTTCATCGACTACACCCAGGCCCGCCAGTACAACCCGACCCGCATCGCGGCGCACGAGACCGGCCACGCCCTCGGGCTGCCGGACCACTACTCGGGCCCGTGCTCGGAGCTGATGTCGGGTGGCGGCCCCGGCCCGTCGTGCACCAACGCGGTGCCGAACGCGGCCGAGCGCAGCCGCGTGAACTCGCTGTGGGCCAACGGCCTCGTGGCGACGAACCAGCAGCGGGTCTACGAAACGATCTACGGCTTCTGATCCACCGCCGGCGAGCGGCCCGGGGACGATCGTCTCCGGGCCGCTTCGCGGCTACTTCACGCGGGGACGCTCGTCCTCGTCGACGACGTCCTCCGCGAGCTGCCAGCCCCCGCGGCGGCGCAGCACCACGCCGTAATACACCGCCGCCAGCACCACTATCCCCGCCGTCACGATCAAGCTCGGCCGGCCGACCGCCGGGTCCAGCAGGTTCTGGTAGACCACGAACACCAGCACCGCCAGCGCCAGCACCGGGGCGACCGGGAACCACGGCATGCGGTAGCGCGCGTGCGCCGTCGTGCCCGTGCGGCGGCCGTTGAGCGCTCCCAGGCAAAGGGCCGCGTACACCGCCACGATCGACGTGCTCGTCACCACCAGCAGCAGCTTCGGATCGACGTAGCACAGCAGCGCCGCCACGATGCCCGTGCCGATCGTCGCCAGCCACGGGGTGCCGAAACGCGGGTGGACCGCCGACAGCGCGCGGTTGATCGCGCCCGGCCAGGCGCGGTCGCGGCCGCTGCTGAACACCAGGCGGGAGCTGATCAGCACGATCGCCAGCACCGCGTTGACGATCGCGAGCGCCACCGCGAGGCTGATCACCGTGTCGAGCGTGCCGCCGCCGCGGGCGGAGATGAACGCCGACAGCATGTTCTGCGCGCCGAACAGCTGTCCGAGGTCCGGGGCGCCCAGCAGGACCGCCGTCACCGGGACGAGCTCGGCGACCACCGTGATCGCCAGCGCCAGCAGGATCGCGCGGGCGATGCCGCGCGGCGCGTCCTGCGTCTCCTCGCCGAAGTAGACCGCCGAGCCGTAGCCGTTGTAGGCGAACATCGCCACGGCCATCGCGATCGCGATGGCACCGACGGTCGCCGGGCCGCCGTCCGCGGCGACCGGATGGGCGATCAGGTCGGTGAACGGCCGGGCCGGGTGCAGGAACCCGAGCGCGCTCACCACCACCAGCGCGAGGATCTCGATGGCGAGGAAGACGCCGGTCACCCACGCGTTCAGCTTGATGTCGAACACGCCGACCACGGCGGCGAGCACGCACGTCGCCGCGGCGACCGTCGGCCCGGGCAGGCCCGGCCACAGCACGCCCAGGTAGGTGCCGACGCCGAGCGCGATCACCGCGACGATGAGCACCTGCGTGATGATCATCAGGCCCAGCACGGCGAACCCGGGCAGCCGGCCGAGCGTGCGCGCGACGATCGCGTATTCGCCGCCGGCCAGCGGGAACGCCGACGCGAGCTCCGCGTAGACGAACGCCATGAACACCCCGACGACCGCCGCGGCCGCGAAGCTGAGGAACGCGCCGGTGCCGGCGCCGGTGAGCACCCCCGGCGCGATGATGAACACCGACGACGCGGGGCTGATCGCCGAGAGCGTGATGAGCAGGGTGCCGAGCGTGCGCAGGCCGCGGCGGAGGGCGGGGGTGGTCACGAGCGGGCCTCCAGTTCTTTGAAGCTCCTTCGAGAAACCAGGTGACCACGCATCAAAGGCGCTCACCAGCGACAAGTCAAGAGCTTGCTTTTTTCGAAGATCCTTCGAAGAATGACCCGCATGGCACGACCGAGCAGGGCTCCCGAGCGGCGGGCCGAGCTGATCGCGGTGGCGCGCCGCGCCGTCGTCGAACGCGGGGTCCTCAACCTCCGGCTGCGGGACATCGCCGACGGCGCCGGCCTCTCCTCGGGCTCGGTGCTCTACTACTTCCCCACCCTCACCGACCTCCTGCGGGAGGTGCAGCACGAAGCCGTCGAACGCTTTTGCACCCAGCGGGAGGAGGCCGCCCGGCACGGGACTCCGCGGGACCGGCTGCTCGCCACCATCCGCGGCGGCCTGCCGAGCGGACCGGACGACGAACTGTGCGTGCTGCTCTACGAGCTCGGCACGATCGCCCGCCGCGACCCCGCGTACGCCGCCCGGCACGTCGCGCTGTACGAGCGGCAGGTGCGGATCTACACCGGGATCCTCGAGGCCGGCGCCGCGACCGGCGAGTTCGCCCTGACCGCCGACGCGGTCGCGATCGCGCGGAACCTCGTCGCCCTCGAAGACGGCTACGGCCTGCACCTCACCCAGGCCGTGCCGACGCTGGAGCGGGCCACCGCCGAAGCGATGCTCCTGTCCTACGCCCGCACGGCCTGCGCCCTGGAGGACCTCCGATGATCCGCGCCCGCGACCTGGGCATCCCGCTGGCCGGCCGGCCCGGCACGCACAACGCGCTCACCGACGTCCCCGGCGTCGAAGTCGGCTACACGACGCTGGTCGAAGGCGAATCCGTGCGCACCGGCGTCACCGCGATCCTCCCCCGTGGCCGGGCGGACTTCGCCGTCCCCTGCGCGGCCGGGACTTCTTCCCTCAACGGCAACGGCGAGATGACCGGCACGGCGTGGCTCGCCGAGACCGGGTCGCTCACGCTGCCCGTGCTGATCACCAACACCCACGCCGTCGGGCCGTGCCACCGCGGCGTCATCGACTGGGTGGTGCGCGAGCGGCCGGACGTCGCGGCGGAGTGGCTGCTCCCGGTGGTCGCCGAGACGTGGGACGGCTACCTCAACGACATCAACGCCCCGACCATCCACAGTGGACACGCGGTCGCGGCGATCGACGCGGCCCGCCCGGGCGCCATCGCGGAGGGCTCGGTCGGCGGCGGCACCGGGATGACCTGCTACGGCTTCAAGGGCGGCACCGGCACGGCGTCCCGGACCGTCGCCCACGGCGCGGACGAGTACACGGTGGGCGCGCTGGTGCAGGCCAACTTCGGCAGCCGGCGCGAACTCACCGTCGCGGGCTCGCCGGCCGGGCTCGCGCTGACGGCGGACAACCCGATGGACGAGTGGGCGGCCGCACCGGCCGGCGCGGGCTCGGTGATCGTCGTCGTCGGGACGGACGCGCCCCTGCTGCCGGGCCAGTGCACGGCGCTCGCCCGCCGCGTCCCGCTCGGCCTGGCCCGCACCGGCACGACGGGCTCGCACTTCTCCGGCGACCTGTTCCTCGCGTTCAGCACGGCGAACCCGGGCGCGCTGACCAGCACGTTCCCGCGCACCGCGGAAGCCGAGTACGAGACGCTGCGGTTCGTGCCGTGGGGCCGGATCGACCCGTACTTCGAGGCGGTCGTGCAGGCCGTCGAGGAGGCGGTGCTCAACGCGCTGGTGACCGGTCGCGAGACGACCGGCCACCGCGGCCGCCGGGTGCCCGGGCTGCCGCTCTCGCGCTGGCTCGGGTGACCCGGCCGCCGGTTCAGTTCAGCTGGAGGTAGTCGAGCTCGGCGTAACCGGTGCCGCCGGCGAAGAACGGCGCGCCCTTGGCCAGCCGGATCACGTTGTAGCCCGCGTGGAGGCTGACCGACGTCGAGACCGTGCCGAAGCGGCCCCAGCCGGCGGTCGGCGGGTAGCTCACCGTCGACCAGGCGCCGCCGTTGTACGCCAGGCCCTGGGTGGACGTCGCGCCGGTGCCGTTCGCGTAGCCGATGGTCATCGTGTAGGCCCGCGCGCTCGGCACGTTCACGACGAAGTCGACGTAACTGTCGTTGCGGGAGTCGCCGGAGTTGTCGATGCGGCCGACGTAACCACCGTTCGAGGCGGTCGTGCTCGACAGCCGTTGCGCGCGGAAGACCGACGCGTTCTCGGCCTCGTACCGCTGCTGGTACGCGGGCACGCCGCTCGCCGGCTCGACCACCAGGTGGTAGGCGCTCGTCGCGGACATGTTCGGCACCGGCACGGTGATCTGTCCATTCGAGACGGTGTAGGTCGACGTCGAAATCGCGGTCGGCGCGGTCACGGCGGTGAACCGGCCCGACGACGGCGTCGACTCCAGAGTGACGCGGACCGTGCCGCTGATCCCGGTCACCCGCACCGAGTTGGTCCCGGCCTCGTCACCGAAGACGACGTCGACGCGGTTGCGCGTGGAGTCGTAGGAAGCGAACCCGTCGAGCCCGGTCTGCGCCGGCGGCGTCGTGGTCACCATCGAGCCGGCCATGTCGCCGTACCACTTGTACAGCCACCACGTCCCGGTCGGCTGCGTGTTGTTGACGACCAGCCCGTTGACGGTCCCGTACTCGTACCAGAACGCCCGGTCGGCGCCCGCCACGCCGGCGCGTTCCAGCTTGGAGACGTAGTTCGCCACGCGCCCGGGCACGTCGACCTCGTCGGTCCAGGCGTACTCGTTGATGAGGATCGGCCGCGCGCTGATGCCGAGCGAAGACTCCAACGCGCGGTACGCCGAGACGTCGGCCGCGATCGACGCGCTGCTGTGGCCCAGCTCGTGCCAGACGACGACGTCCGGCACGGTGTTCGTGCTCTTCGCGGCGGTCAGGAACGCCCGCATCCGGTCGGTGTTCCAGCTCGAGTAGCCGGGTCCGGCGACCGGGGTCACCGTGTCACGGGTCCGGATCCGCTGGACCGTCCGCGCCCACCCGGCGTTGAAGTCGCCCGCCGCGGCGGTGTTCCAGGTGCCGTCGGGCTCGTTCCAGATCTCCCACGCGGCGACGTTGCTCACCGACGTGGCCGCCAGCCGCTTCGAGACCATCGTGTCCACTTTGGAGAGCCAGTCGTCCCAGCTCACCCACTTGTACGGGAAGTCGGGGTAGATGTCCGGCATCCGGATCACCTGGGCGGCGCCGACCCGGTCGGCCTGCGGCGCGACCAGCAGCGCGTCGCCGCCGGGCGGCTGGCCGTTGGGCTTCTGCCCGACGCCCGGCGGCGGCTGGGTGAGGGTGTTGAGCTTGAGGGGTAGCAGCGTCGAGTCGGCCGGCCGGCTGTTCTCGGCCAGCGCGTAGAGGCCGCCCGCGGCGGCGTGCGTCACCGGCCGGAACGCGGCCGCGGCGTTCACCACCAGGGTGTGGCCGGCGGCCGCCGCCGGGGCGACCGTGAGGCCGGCGAGGACGGCGATCGCGCTGAGCAGGACGGGGGTTCTGGACATCGGGACCTCGATCGGTGTCGGGGACGGGGAAGTACGGGATGAGGCTCGGTTCGGCGGCCGCGGGGTCACCGCCGGGTCCACTGCTGGTTGGCCCCGCCGCCGCAGGCCCAGAGGATGATCTTCGTGCCGTTGGCGGTGGCCGCGCCGCTCGCGTCGAGGCACAGCCCGGACAGCGCGTTGGTGATGGTGCCGTTGGCGTTCAGGGTCCACTGCTGGTTGCGCTGGCCGTTGCAGTCCCAGATGACGACGGCGGTGCCGTTGGCCGTTCCGTTGTTGTAGGCGTCCAGGCATTTGGTGCCGTTGACGACGAGCTGGCCACGCACCGGCGCCCACGTCTGGTTGGGCCCCGCGGCGCAGTCCCACAGCTGGGTCTGGACGCCGTTGGCGATGCTGTTGTCGTTCACGTCGAGGCAGCGGCCCGACTGCGCGCCGGCCACCTGGACGCCGTCGGTGCCGGGCAGCGGCAGGATCGCAACGTCGGTGAGCTGCGGCGACGTCCCCGAGAACGTCAAGGAGTTCGTTCCTTTGCCCAGCGAGACGATCGCGGAGACGGTCTTGGCCGCTCCCCCGGTCGCCGGGAACGCGACGACGGTCGGCTGCTGGCCGTTCACCGCGAGCGCCGGGGTCTGCGTGGTCGTCGCGCTGTAGGTGAAGGTCGCGACGGCCAGGCCCGTTGCAGCCGCGGTGATCGTCGTGCCGTGCGTGGACGCGGCGTCGGTGCCCTGGACGGTCAACAGGACCGAGTCGTTCGCCGGGACGCTCACGCTGTACCCGGTGGCGTAGCTTCCGTTGTCCGTGGCGGCCCAGAGGTTCCGCACCTTCGCCGGGGCCGTCGTCAGTCCGAGGTCGGCCCACCGCGCGGTCATCGTCGCCGCCGAGGACGTCCGGTTGAGCAACAGCACCGCGCGTTTCCCGGTGCCGCTCAGGACTTTGCCGTACACCTGCAGGCCCGCGGCGTCCTCGGCGACCTTCACCCCCTGCAGCCCACGCGGATCCTGGTCGACGGCGATGACTTCCCGGTTCTTCAGGATGCTCGCCGTCTCCGCGCTCATCGTCGCGAGGTTGTTGCCCGCCAGCAGCGGCGCGCCGGAGATCGCCCACATGCCCAGTTCGGTCCGGCCTTGCGCGGTGGTCAGCCCGGGCATGCCCACGGTGAGCATGTCGGGGTCGTTGACGTACCCCGTGTGCTGCGACACGGGGTGCTGCGCCTGGTCGAAGTTGGTCAGGGCCTGCGGGAGGGTCGCGCTCTGGCCGTAGTAGATGATGTCCGTGCTGGTGCGCCACATCGGGGCCGTCCCGGCGCCCCAGTTCCACGGGTTCTTCCGGCCCCAGTCGCAAATGGACAGTGCGAGCGCGCGGCCGGTCTGCGCGGTCGCGGCGCGGTTGGCGTCGCTGATCGCGCGGTAGGTGCTCGCCGGGTCGAGACCCTCGGCGTCGCCGCCGCACCAGTCGACCTTGACGAAGTCGAAGCCCCAGCGCTGGAACTGCAGCATGTCCTGCAGGTAGTGGCCTTCGCTGCCGCTCCCGGGCGCGGCGGGGCGCCCGGTCGGGAAGTAGTAGCCGCAGCCGTCGCGCCCGGCGTCGGTGTAGATCCCGGCCTTCAACCCCTTGCCGTGCAGGTAATCCGCGATCGCTTGCATGCCGCCGGGCCACTCGGCGGTGTCCACCGTGATGTTCCCGGCGCTGTCGCGGGTGCCCTGCCACCAGCCTTCGTCGATGTTGACGTAGCTGTACCCCGCGTCCTTCAGACCGGCCGAGACCAGCGCGTCGGCTTGGGCCTTGATGACGGAGTAGTCGATCTTGGCGGCGAAGGAGTTCCAGGACGCCCAGCCCATCACGGGCGCCGGGACCGGGGCTTCCGCGGCGCTCGCGGTCCCCGCACCGAGGAGCGTTCCGGCGATCAGCACGAGCACGGACAACGCGTGGCGCAGCTTCATGGCAGGACTCCGACTTCGTCGTCGAAAGTGTTAGCGTTAACATTCCGGGCTACGGGTGAATTGTTGACCTCCGGAGATTCCCGCGTCAACCGGCGGATGGTGGAAAGTCGCTCAGCGGGCGGTCTTCAGGCCGATGACGACCAGGCCGAGCATGCGCACGGTCCGCACGCTAGCCCCAGGTCAGGAAGCGGTAGTGCAGCCCGGTCGACGACTCCCGCCACTCCCCCGTGGCGTCCGGCGCCCGGCCGACGTCCGGCGCCCGCGTGTCGCCCTCGAACGTCTCCCGGATCTCCGTGACGACGATCCGGTCCGCGAAGGGCAGCGCCGCCGTGTACACCGCCGCGCCGCCGATCACCCAGCCGTCGCCCGACACCGCGTCCACCGCGGGAGCCAGGTCCGGGAACGTCTCGACGCCCTCCTGCGGGGTGGCCGACAGCACCAGGTTGCGCCGGCCCGGCAGCGGCCGGAACCGCGGCGGCAGAGACTCCCACGTGCGGCGTCCCATGAGGACGGTCGCGCCGGCCGTCAGCGTGCGGAAGTGCTTCAGGTCCTCCGGCAGGTGCCACGGCAGGGTGCCGTCGCGGCCGATGACGCCGTTCGCCGACTGCGCCCAGACCAGCCCGATCACACCGCCACCGGCGCTTTGATGCCCGGGTGCGGGTCGTAGCCGTCGAGCGCGATGTCGTCATACGTGTACTCGAAGAGGCTGCCCGCCTCCTTCAAGCTCAGCGTCGGGAACGGCCGCGCGTCGCGGGCGAGCTGCTTGCGCACCTGCTCTTCGTGGTTGTCGTAGATGTGGCAGTCGCCGCCGGTCCAGATGAAGTCGCCGGGGCGCAGGCCCACCTGGTCGGCGATCATGTGCGTCAGCAGCGCGTAGCTGGCGATGTTGAACGGCACGCCGAGGAACAGGTCCGCGCTGCGCTGGTACAGCTGGCAGGAGAGCTCGCCGTCGGCGACGTAGAACTGGAAGAACGCGTGGCACGGCGGCAGCGCCATCTGCGGGATCTCGCCGACGTTCCACGCCGACACGATGATCCGCCGCGAGTCCGGGTTCTCGCGCAGGGTGCGCAGCACCTCGGCGATCTGGTCGACGTGGCCGCCGTCCGGGGTCGGCCACGACCGCCACTGGACGCCGTAGACGGGGCCGAGGTCGCCGTCCGGCGCGGCCCACTCGTCCCAGATCGTGACGCCGTTGTCCTGCAGCCACCGGACGTTGCGCTCGCCGCGCAGGAACCACAGCAGCTCGTACGCGACCGACCGGAAGTGGACCTTCTTCGTCGTGATCAGCGGGAAGCCGTCGGCGAGGCGGTAGCGCAGCTGGTGCCCGAAGATCGACCGCGTGCCGGTGCCGGTGCGGTCCGCCTTGCGGGCGCCGGTGTCGAGAACGTGGCGGAGCAGGTCTTCGTACTGCGTGTCGGGCATGCCCGCGAGCCTAGACGAGCCGCTCCAGATAGGCCCGCAGCATCGCCTTCAGCTGGTCGAGCAGCGCGGCGGCGCCGTCGGGGTCGGCGCGGAACGCCTCCTGGATGACCGCGTCGGCGGCCAGGAACGCGGTGCGGCACGCCGTCGCGGCCGCTTCGTCGTCCCGGAGCCGGCCCTGCGCGACGAGCACGCGGTGCACCCCGGCGGCCATCACGCGCTTGTGGGCGACGTCCGCCTCCCGCGCCGCCTCGGTGAGCCCGCGGCCCAGCCAGAGGGCGCGGAACCCGGGTTCGGCGCGGTAGAGCGCGGCAAAGGCGTCGACCAGCAGGCCGACCGGGTCTTCCCAGGTCTCCCGCGCGGCCTGGTCGGTGAAGGCAGTCATGAGGTCTTCGAGGCGGGCGAGGTAGCCGTCGGCCAGGGCTTCGGTGATGGCGTCGCGGTCGGGGAGGTACTGGTAGAGCGTCCCGACGGAGACGCCGGCCGCGGCGGCGACCCGGGTGGTCGTCAGCGCCTCGACGCCCTCTTCGGCGAGCAGCCGGTCCGCGGCCTCCAGCACCCGGGCGAGCTTCTCGCGGGCCCGGGCTTGGCGCGGTACTCGCCGCGGCATGCGCTCTCCAAACCTGAACGTGACTTTGTTTCGGGTTTATCCTAGCCTCGGACCATGGCAGCAGGAAGTTCGGTGCTCGACGACGCCCGGCGGGCGGTGGCCCGGGCGAGCAACGGCCTCGCCGCGGAGGGCCTGCTGGTCGGCACCGCGGGCAACGTCAGCGTCCGGACCGGCGACCACGTGGCGGTGACCGCGACCGGCGTCGTGCTGGGCACGGCCGGGCCGGCGGACGTCACGGTCGTCGACCTCGACGGCAGGGTCGTCGACGGCGAACTGGCGCCGACGTCGGAGATGGAGCTGCACCTGGGGATCTACCGGCGCTTCGGCGCGGGCGCGGTGGTGCACACCCACTCCCCGCACGCGACCGCGGTGTCCCTGGTGCTCGACGAGCTGCCCTGCGTGCACTACCAGCAGCTCGCGCTGGGCGGGTCCGTCCGGGTCGCGCCGTTCGCGGTGTTCGGGTCGGCGGAGCTGGCCGCGGGCACCCTCGCGGCGCTCGAGGGGAAGGCGGCGGCGCTGCTGGCCAACCACGGCGCGATCGTCCACGGCCCGACCCTGGAGGCGGCGATGGACCACGCGCTGCTGCTGGAGTGGGCGTGCGGTCTGTACGTCCGGGCGGCGACGCTCGGCGTGCCGCGAGCGCTGGACGACGTGCAGCAGGAAGCCGTCGTGACCGCGGCGGTCCGGCGCGGCTACGGCCGTCCGCGGCGGCTGGAGGACGAGTGACGCAGACCGTCGTGACGCTGGGGGCGCACGTGTTCGACGTGCAGGTCCGGCCGGTGTCGGCGATCCCGGAGGGCCAGGGCGCGGCGCTGGTGGAGCAGATCCGCTTCGGCCCGGCGGGGACGGCGGCGGGCACGGCGGTGACGTTGGCGAAGCTCGGCGCCGAAGTGCGTTCCGCGGGCGCGGTGGGCGACGACCCGATCGGCGACCTGCTGCTGGCGATGCTCGCGAAGTACGGCGTCGACACGTCGCTGGTGCTGCGGCGTTCCGGGGTGCAGACGTCGGCGTCGGTGCTCCCGATCCGGCCCGACGGCACCCGGCCCGCGTTCCACGTGCCGGGTGCGAACCTGGGTTACGAGCCGTCGGAGTTCCCGGCCGCGTCGCTGGCCGGCCTGACCCACCTGCACCTGGGCGGACCGGAGCTGATGGGCGGCGCCGCGGCGGCGTCCCTGCTGGGCCCGGCTCGGTCCGCCGGCGTGGTGACGTCCGCCGACCTGCTGGCACCCGGCGATCCGGGGGTGCTCGCCTGGATCGACCCGGCGTTGTCCTTTGTGGACTACCTGCTGCCGAACGAGGAGCAGGTGCTCGGGTTGACGGGCGCGGTCTCCCTGGAAGCCGGCGCCCACGCCCTGTTGGAACGCGGGGTCGGGTGCGTCGCGGTCACGCGCGGTGCGCGGGGAGCACTGGTGGTGACCCCTCGGGACACGATCGCGGTGCCGGCGTTCGCGGTCCCGGTGATCGACACGACCGGCTGCGGCGACGCGTTCTCGGCCGGGTTCCTCCGCGGCGTGGGCCTGGGCCGGTCCCTGCGCGAGGCGGCGGTACTGGGCTGCGCGGCGGCGGGCCTGGTCGCGCAGGGGCTGGGCAGCGACCACGGCGAGTTCGACCTGGCGGCGGCCGACACCTTCGCGGCGCGGACACCGGTGCTCCCGATCGACTGAGTGACGTACGGCTTCGCGGCTGAACCTCGGCGCGGCACTGCAGCGACAGCGGTCGGGCCCCGATGAGCTCGGGCGCTTTGGACACCGCGGACGAACTGTCCCTGCAGCGCTCCGGTTGGCCAGGACACAGGCCGGAAACCCTGCCCGAGGGTCACGGCGTCGGCCGCCAGCGCACGAAGCCCTCCCGCTTGCTCCGCCGTTCGAACCCGACTCGACGCGACGGGCACGACCGAAGCCTTCGGAGCTCGTCGCCCTCGAAGCGCGCACGCAGACCACCCAGCTGCAGGTCCATACTGCTTCGCCACCTGGCGCGTCGCGGTCGGGCCACGGCGACCCGCAGAGCCTGCAGCCACCGTGATCTGCAGATTTCCTGCATCGCCACCCCTTGACTTGACGATATCCTGCATTCAGGATGCCTCCTGTGCAGAACGAAGCCAAGACCTCGGAGCTGGACCGCCGCATCGTGGCGGCGCTACAGCTCAACGGCCGGGCGTCCTGGGGTGCTGTCGCCCGGCACGTCGGGGCCAGTGAGTCCACCGTGCTGCGGCGGGCCGAAAAGCTCACCGAGAGCGGGCGCCTGCGGGTCATCGGCGTCGTCGATGTCCTGCGCTGCGGTCTCGGCGTGCCCGTCATCGCCCGGCTGAAGTGCCGGCCCGGCGCCGCCGGCACCGTTGCCGAGGCCCTCGCCGCCCGGCCCGATGTGCGGTACGCCAGCGTGCTCGCCGGGAGCGCCGACTGCTCTGCCGAGTTCGTCCTCCCCTCCTACGCCGACATCGCCGGCCTGCAGGAGAACGGCTTCCCCGCCGCCGAAGCCATCCGGGACGCCGAGACCTTCGCCGTTATGCGGACCTTCACGTCCAACCACGACTGGGACTCCGGCGAGCTGACCCCCGAGGCCGCGAAGGACCTGCGCGGCGGGGACGTCCGGCCGTTCGAAGAACAGCACTGGGAACGCCCGCCCGAGCAGCTCGACGAGCTCGACCTCGCCCTCTGCGCCGCCCTCGGCGAAGACGGCCGGCTGCCGTTCAAGGAAGTGTCCAAACTGGTCGGCACCAGCGAGTCCACTGTGGCCCGCCGCGTCGACTCGCTGGTGCGGCGCGGCTGCCTGCGGTTCCGGACGCTCGCCGAGCCCGCCATGTTCGGCTACGCCCTGGAGTTCATGCTCTGGCTCTCGATCGTCCCCGGCGAGCTCGACCGCGCCGGGCAGCAGCTCGCCGCCCACCCCGGCACGAAGTACCTCTCCGCCACCACCGGGCGGTTCAACCTCGTCGGCCAGATCGTGCTGCGCCACTACGCCGAGCTCTACCGCCACACCACCGACGTCGTCGGCGCGCTGCCCGGGCTCCGGGAGGCCGACGTGACCCTGCAGGTTTCGACGCTCAAGCGCGCGTGGGCCCCGACCCCCGCCGCCAGCTTGGAGGACGCATGACCGACCGACCGTGGCAGTGGGACGAACAGACGTGGCGCGGGCACGTCGACCACGTCCGCGCCGGGCGCCCGCTGCGCCCGGCGTCGTGGCCCGGCGGCGCGAAGGTCGCCGTCGCCCTGTCCTTCGACTCCGACCACGAGACGCCCTCCCTGCGCGACGGCGACGTCCTGCCCGGCAAGATGGCGCAGGGCGAGTACGGCGCCCGCGTCGGCGTGCCGCGCATCCTCAAGCTGCTGCGCAAGTACAACGCCCCCGCGTCGTTCTTCATGCCCGCCGTGTCGGCGCTGCTGCACGAGGGCGAAGTTAAGTCCTATGTGGACGCGGGACACGAAGTGGCGCTGCACGGCTGGATCCACGAACGCAACACCGCGCTCACCGAAGCCGAGGAGCGCGACCTCGCCTTCCGCGCCGCCGACGTCCTGGAGGGCCTGGCGGGCACGCGGCCGGTCGGGATCCGGACGCCGTCCTGGGACTTCTCCGCCCACACCCTCGCGATCACGCGCGAGCTGGGCCTGGCGTACGACTCGTCGCTGATGGCCGACGACGACTGCTACGAACTCCTCGAGCACGGCGAGCCGACCGGGATCGTCGAGCTGCCGGTGGAGTGGATCCGCGACGACGCGCCGTACTTCATGATGGACCGGTTCGCCTCGCTGCGGCCGTACACCCCGCCGCGCGGCGTGCTCTCGATCTGGCGCGACGAGTTCGACGCCGCGTATGCCGACGGCGGCCTCTTCCAGCTCACCATGCACCCGCACATCATCGGTCACCGCTCGCGCCTCGCGATCCTGGCGGAGCTCCTCGACCACATCGCCGGCCACGACGGCGTCTGGTTCGCCACGCACGCGCAGATCGTCGACCACGTCCGCCAGGAGCAGCCATGACCACTGTGGACACCGTCGTCAGCCACCGCTTGACGGCTCACCAGCGCAAGGCGATCGTCGCCGGCGCCGTCGGCAACACCGTCGAATGGGTCGACTGGGCCGTCTACGCGACCTTCGCCCCGGTCTTCGCCGGCCAGTTCTTCGCCGGCGGCAACGAAACCACGGCACTGCTGTCCACTTTGGCCGTGTTCGCCGTCGGGTTCGTGATGCGGCCCATCGGCGGCGCGGTGCTCGGCGCCTACGCCGACCGCCGGGGCCGCAAGAAGGGCCTGACGCTCACCATCTCGCTCATGGCCGGCGCGTCGATCCTCATCGCGCTGACCCCGACGTACGCGCAGATCGGCGTGCTCGCCCCGATCGTGCTGCTGCTGGCCCGGCTCGTGCAGGGCTTCTCCGCGGGCGGCGAGTTCGGTTCGTCGTCGGCGTTCCTCATCGAGTCGGCCGCACCTGGCCGCCGCGCGTTCGCCGGTTCGTGGCAGCAGGTCTCGGTCGGCCTGGGATCCCTGCTGGCCGCGCTGATGGGCACCATCCTCAACTCGACGCTGTCCGACGCCGACCTGCGCGGCTGGGGCTGGCGGCTCGCGTTCGGCCTCGCCGGCCTGCTCGGTCTCGTCGGCCTCTGGCTGCGGGTGTCGGTGCACGAGACCGAGGCGTTCCGCAGGATCAGCGCGAAGCCGCGGCGCAACCCGCTGGTGGCGATGCTGCGCGACCACCCGAAGGCCGCGCTGCGCGTCGCCGGCGTGACGATCGCCGGGACGCTGATCTACTACGTGTGGGTGTCCTACATGCCGGCCTACGCCCACCTGGCCACCGGCATCCCGCTCAAGACCGCGCTGCTGGCCAACACCTTGGCCATGGTCGTGTTCATCGCGCTGCTGCCCTTCGGCGGCCTGCTGTCGGACCGGATCGGGCGGAAGGCGACGATGACGGCGTTCGCCGGCGGGTTCGTGGTGTTCGCGTGGCCCGCGTTCCACTTCCTCGGCAACAGCTTCTGGAGCGTCTTCGCCATCGAGCTGATCGGCCTGGTCCTGATCGTCGGGTACTCGGCGAACTGCGCGGTGATCATGGCCGAGCAGTTCCCGCCGGAGGTCCGCACCACCGGCATCGGCCTGCCGTACGCGCTCGCCGTGGCGCTCTTCGGCGGGACCGCGCCGTACGTCACGACGTGGCTCAACGCCAACCACCTCGGGAACCTGGTGTGGGTCTACGTCGCCGTCGCCGCGCTCATCGGCGTCGCGGTCTACCTCACCATGCCGGAGACCAAGGGGAAGGAGCTGTAGTGCGGACCGTGCTCGTCACCGGGGCCGGCGGCGGCATCGGCGCCGCGATCGCGGCCCGGTTCGCCGAAGCCGGCGACCGCCTGGTCCTGGCCGACCTCCGCGCGGCGGAACTGTCCACAGTGGCCGCGGGGCTGCCGGCCGAGGTCGTCGAACTGCCCGGCGATCTCGCCGACGCCGGTTACGCCGAGGGGCTCGTCGAGCGGGCCGGCGCGGTGGACGTCCTCGTCAACGCCGCCGGGATCTACCCCGCCACTCCCCTGCTGGCGCTGACGGCGGCGGTCTGGGACCGCGTCCAAGACGTCAACGTGCGCGCCGCCTTGCTCACGACTGTCGCGTTCGGACGCGCCCACGTCGAAGCCGGAACCACCGGCGCCGTCGTCAACATCTCCTCCGGCGCGGCCACCCGGGCGCGTCCCGGCGCCGCGCACTACGCGACGTCGAAGGCCGCCCTGGAGATGGTCACCAAGGCCTGCGCGGTCGAGCTGGGCCCGCACGGCATCCGCGTGAACGCGGTGAGCCCGGGCTTCGTCACCGTCGACAGCGACGCCAACCCGGTCACCGAGGCCTACGCGGCCGCGGTGTCGGTCAACCCCCTCGGACGGCGCGGCGAGCCGCGCGAGATCGCCGACGCCGTGTACTGGCTCGCCGGCCCGGAAGCCGCCTGGATCACCGGCGCCGTCCTGCGCGTCGACGGCGGTTCGACGGCGGGGGCGGCCGGCCTGCCGCTGCACTGGGACGGGGAAACGTCCGTCCAGCAAGGAAAGGAAGCGCATGTCTGACCGGCGCTCGTACACCGTGGTCGGCGGCGGCGCGATCGGCGGGACGCTCGCGTTCCACCTCGCCCGCGCCGGCCACCCGGTGTCCATTGTGGACACCGACCCGGCCCACGTGGCCGCGATCGCGGACCGCGGCCTCACCCTGCGCGGCCCTGACGGCGACGAAACCGTGGAGCTGCCGGCTTTCCTGCCGGAGGACGCCCCGCCGACGCTCGGCCGCGTACTGCTGGCCGTCAAGGCCCAGGCGACCGAGACCGTGCTGCCTTGGTTGACGCCGCGGCTGGCTGAAGACGGTTTCGTCCTGTCCCTGCAGAACGGGCTCAACGAAGGACTGATCGCCGCGCACGTCGGTCCGGAACGGACAGTCGGCGCGTTCGTGAACCTCTTCGCCGACGTCGTCGAGCCCGGCGTCGTGCGGGACGGCGGGCTCGGCGCGCTGGTCGTCGGCGAGCCGGACGGCCGGATCAGCGACCGCGTCGAGGAGGTTGTCGCCGACCTGCAGGCTTGGGGCCCGGCGAAGGCGACCGCCAACGTCGAGGGCTACCTGTGGGCGAAGCTCGGCTTCGGCGCGATGCTCACGACGACGGCGCTGGCCGACGCGCCGATGGCCGACCTCATCGACCGGCACCGCCCCCTCATGCACGCCCTCGCCGCCGAGGTCCTCGAAGCGGCGGGCGACCGCGTCCTGGAGCCGTTCGACCAGTTCGACCCGGCCGCGTACCTGCCCGGCGCGTCCGGCCGCGACGCGGCGACCGACCGGCTGGTCGCGTGGCTGCGAACCCAGCCGAAGGACCGCAGCGGCATCTGGCGCGACATCGCCGTCCGGCACCGCCCGATCGAAGTGCACCACCACTACGCGCCGGTGCTCGCCGCGGCGGAGGTCCCGCTGCTGCGGGCGATGCTGAGGCGGCTGCGTGACGTCGAAACCGGCGCCGCGCCGATGTCCGAAGACCACCTCGCCGAACTGGAGCGAACGCTGTGATCCGCGAACTGCACGAATGGGTGCGCGCGTACCGCGACGACCTCCTCGCCGACGTCGCCGCCTACGTCGGCATCGAGACGCCCAGCGACGACAAGGGCGCCCTGACCACGGGACTGTCCTGGGTGGACAGCTGGCTGCGCGAACGCCTCGGCGAACCCGGCCAGGTCCGGGAAGTCGACGGCGGCCGGTACGGCGACATCAAGGTCTACGACTTCCCCGGCACCGGCGAGCCGGTGCTCCTGCTCTGCCACTACGACACGGTGTGGCCACTGGGGACACTCGCGAACTGGCCGTTCACCGTGGACGGCGACCGCGCGACCGGCCCCGGCATCTTCGACATGAAGTCCGGCCTGGTGCACGCGGTGTGGGCGCTGCGCGCGCTCGACGCGGCCGGCCTGCCGCGCCCGGCCGTGCGGCTGGTCCTCAACGGCGACGAGGAGATCGGCAGCCCGGCGTCCCGCCCGGTGATCGAAGAGGCCGCCGCGGGCACCCGCGCGACGCTGGTGTTCGAGGCGAGCGCCGACGGCGCGGTGAAGACCGCGCGCAAGGGCGTCGGCCTCTTCCACGTGCACGCGAAGGGCGTCGAGGCGCACGCCGGGCTCGACCCGGCCAAGGGCGCGAGCGCGGTCGACGAGCTGGCCCGCGCGGTGCTCGCGCTGCACGGACTGTCCGATGTGGACGCCGGAACGACGGTGAACGTCGGCGTGATCAGCGGCGGCACCCGGCAGAACGTGATCGCGGGCGCGGCGTCCGGCGAGGTCGACGTCCGCGTGTCCAGCGCGGCCGAGGCGGCGCGCATCGACGCGGGTCTCGCGGCGCTGAAGGCGCACGACCCGCGCGCGACGGTCGAGGTGACCGGCGGCTGGAACCGGCCGGTGATGGAGCGGTCGGACGCCATCGCGCGGCTCTACGAACTGGCTCGCGAGCAGGCCGCGGAACTGGGCGTCACGCTGCGGGAGTGTTCGGTCGGCGGAGCGAGCGACGGCAACTTCGTGGCGGCGCTGGGCCACCCCGTCCTGGACGGCTTCGGCGCGGTCGGCGACGGCGCGCACGCCCGGCACGAGCACATCAGCGTCGAAGGGATGCTGGAGCGGACGGCCTTGGCGGCCGCCGTCCTGCACCAGCTCGCCGGTTGACCGCTTGCGGTTTACAACCGGTCTTCGACGGGTAATACTGCTCTCGTAACGCAACCAGTTCCGAGGTGAGAGCAGTGCGCGAAGCCCGGTCGAAGTGTCCGATCAACCTGTCGCTGGAGATCTTCGGCGACCGGTGGACGCTGCTCGTCCTGCGTGACGTCGTCTTCGGCGGCGCGCGGCACTTCCGCGAGCTGCTCGGCGGCGAGGAACGGATCTCGTCGAACGTGCTGGCCGACCGGCTCGCCGTGCTCGTCGAGCACGGGCTGCTCACCCGGTCCGGCGACCCGTCGCACAAGCAGAAGGTCACCTACAGCCTGACCGAACGCGCGATCGACCTGGTCCCGGTGCTCGCCCAGCTCAGCTCGTGGGGCGTCCGGCACCTGCCGGTGGCCGACGCGTACGCGGCGCGCGCCCGGGTGCTCACCGACGGCGGTCCGCCGCTGTGGGAAGCCTTCATGGACGAACTGCGCGAAACCCACCTCGGCACCCGCCGCGGACCGGCGCCCGGCGGCCCGACCGTCGCCGCGCGCCTGGACGCCGCCTACGCCGCCGCCGGCGGCCGACGAACGGAGTGACCATGGAAACCCGGCTCGACGAACGGTTCAGCGACCCCGGCACCGAAGCCACCGGCTGGGCCGAAACCGCGCACGCGCTCGAGAACGCCCAGATCAGCTGGCTCACCACGGTGCGCGCCGACGGACGGCCGCACGTCACGCCGCTGGTCGCGATCTGGCTCGACGACGTCCTGCACTTCGCGACCGGCGAGACCGAGCAGAAGTACCTCAACCTGGCCGCGAACCCGAACGTCGTGCTCACCACCGGGCGCGACTCCTGGGACGACGCCCTCGACGTGATGGTCGAAGGCGTCGCCCGGCGCGTCACCGACCGGGCGCGGCTGGAGCGGCTCGCCGAGGCGTGGCTGGCCAAGTGGGACGGCAGCTGGGTCTACGAGGCCACCGACAACGGGTTCCGGCAGGGCGGCCACGACGACGTGGCCGTGTTCGCGGTCGAACCGGCGAAGGTGCTCGCCTTCGGCCGCCGCCGCTCGACGACGGACGCCTCGATGCTGTCCACAGTGGAATTCACCCACACCAGCCACTCACCGTCGCGCGGCTGACCGCCCGAACACACGTCCCCGGCGCCGGCCGCCGGTCCGCAGCCGCCCGGCGACTGCGTCCTCGAGCAGGGCGCCGACCGTTTCGCGGGCGCACGCCTTGTTCGCGCCGATGCCCCCCGACGGGCCGCGCTTGATCCACCCGGCCACGTAGGTCCCGGGCTCGACCCGCCCGGCGTCGTTCGGCACGGTCCCGGTGCCCTCGTCGAAGGGCAGGCCCGGCACCGGGACACCCCGGAACCCGGCCGCCCGCACCACGCGGCCGGCGGTGATCTCGACGTCGCCGGTCACGCGGACCCCGCGGACCTCCGTGTCGCCGGTGAACTCCAGCGGGGCCGAGTGGAAGCGCAGGACGACCCGGCGCGCGCCGTCCGGGGGCGGCGACGACCAGTCCACCGCCTCGCGCGGAATCCCTTGCAGCAGCGCGGCCTTGTCCCCGGGCGCGGCCACGTCGATGGCTTCGGCGACGCGCGGGTCGTGCGCGTCCACCACGAGGTCGCCGCGGGCGGCCAGTGCCAGCAGCTCCGAGCGCGTGTACGCGGCGTCGGAAGGCCCGCGCCGGGCCAGCAGCACGACCTCGCGCACCTTGCTCGAGCGCAGCCGGGCCAGCGCGGCCGGCGCCAGGGACGTGCCGGCCAGCGACTCCGGGTCGGCGGTCAGGATCCGGGCGATGTCGAGGGCGACGTTGCCGGTGCCGACCACGACCACCCGCTCGGCCGAGAGGTCGACGGCGTCCGGCGCGACGTCCGGGTGGCCGTTGTACCAGCCGACCACCGTCGCGGCGGGCAGGCTGCCGGGCAGGTCTTCGCCGGGGACGCCGAGGCGGCGGGCCTCCGTCGCGCCGACCGCGTAGATCACCGCGTCGTGCCGCTCGGCCAGCTCGGGACCGGCCTCGGTACCCAGGCGCAGCCGCAGCCGCGGGTGGTCGTGGAACCGCGCGAAGGTCTCGCCGATCTTCTTCGTCGACGGGTGGTCCGGCGCGACGCCGTAGCGGATCAGGCCGCCGGGCGTCGCCAGCCGGTCGATCAGCGTGACGCGGGAGTTGGTGTGCAGCAACAGGTCTTCGACGGCGTACATGCCCGCCGGGCCGGTGCCGACGACGGCGACGTCCAGCGGCGCGAAGTCGCTCGGCAGGACGCGGCCGAACTCCGGCGGCGACCAGCGGTGGAAGTTCGGCGCGACGGTCGCCGCGGCGAGGACGTCCCGGCCCGCGAAGAACTCCGCGTTGATCTCCTCGTAGACCTTCAGCGGCCCGGTGAGGTCACCGGCCGGGAAGATGGCGTCGACCGGGCAGGCGTCGGCGCAGGCACCGCAGTCGATGCAGGTCGCCGGGTCGACGTAGAGCATGTCGGTCGTCCCGAAGTCCGGCTCGTCCGGCGTCGGGTGGATGCAGTTGACCGGGCAGACCGACACGCAGGACGCGTCCGCGCAGCAGGTCTGGGTGATCGCGAACGCCATGTCAGATCAGGTTGGCGCGCTTGTAGAACCACAGCGACGGCTTGGTGAGCAGCCCGGCGGAGTGCAGGAACTCCATCAGCCCGGAGCAGCTCGACCGCAGCATCGACTTGTGGTGCTCGTTGGCTTTCGCCTCGCGCCGCGCGCGCTTGCCGTCGAGCCCGGCGTTCTCGTACACCTTGGCGTTCCACATGCTGCCGACGATGACGTAGGACGCGATCGCGACGACCAGCGCGTTGACCTGGCGCCGCACCCAGCCGGCGCCCTCGAGCCGCTGGCGGGTCTCCTCGCGCGCGAACTTCATGTGGCGCGACTCTTCGACGACGTGGATGTTGTTGATCGTGCGCACGAACGGGACGACGCGCTCATCGCGCATCCAGTCGCGCTGCATGACGTCGAGGACCTCTTCGGCCACGAGGATCGCCGCGTAGGCCGCCTCGCCGGTCGCGGTCGCCTTGAAGATCCGGCCGGCCTCGACGACGAACCGGCGCGGCCGGTAGGCGGGCGCACGCAGCTTGGCGGCGCCGCGGGCGAACATGATCGAGTGCCGGCATTCGTCGGCGATCTCGGTCAGCGCCCACTGGAACGCGGGGTCGGTCGGGTCCTTGGCGTAGAAGTCCCGCAGGATCATCTGCTGCAGGATCATCTCGAACCAGATCCCGGTGCTGGCCACCGACGCCGCCTCCTGGCGGGTCAGCTCGCGCTGCTGCTCCGGGGTCATATCGGCCCAGTAGGACGTGCCGTAGAGCGTGCTCCACTCGGGGCTCGCGCCGTGGAAGCCCGTGTCCAGCGGCGTCTCCCAGTCGACCTCCTTGACGGGGTCGTAGGACAGCTGCTCCGACGAGTCCAGCAGCCGGCGCGCGGTCGTCTCGCGGTCCGAAGCCGCTGCAGTCTCCGCTTCGCGTTCGCTGATGCTGGTCATCGCCGACCTCCTCGTCAGGTGTTACCCGAATTCACTGTTACCAACCGTAACACATATCCATCCGGTGCACACCCGTCGGCTCAACGGCCGCGGAACTCGCTCGGCGGGACGCCGAGCAGGCCGTGGAACATCGTCGTGAACGCCCCGGGGCCCGCGTAGCCGAGCGCGGCCGCGACCTCCGCCACCGGGGTGCCCGCGGCCAGCAGCGGCAACGCGTGCAGCACGCAGGCCCGGCGCCGCCACGGCGCGAGCGCGAGGCCGGTCTCGGCGCGGAACCGCCGGTGCAGCGTCCGCTCGGCGACGTGCAGCCGCGCGGCCCACGCCGCCGGCCGGACGTCGATCCGCGGCGCTGCCAGGAAGTCCTGGCACAGCCGCCGCAGCGCCGGGTCGGCGGGCAGCGGCAGGTCGAGCGGCAGCGGCGCGGCCCGGCGCAGCTCGTGCAGCGCCAGCTGCAGCACCGCGGCGTCCCGCCCGCGCGCGGCGTACCGCGGTTCGACGTCGACGGCTTCGCGCAGCAGCTCACGCAGCAGCGGCGAGACGTCGACAACCTGGCAGCGGGCCGGGAACCACGGGACGGCCCGCGGTTCGACGTAGAGGCTGCGCGTGCTCACGCCGTCCATCCGCACCGCGTGCGCCACCCCCGCCGGGATCAGCACGGCCCGCTGCGGCGGGACGGTCCACGCCCCGTCCGCCGTGTCGACCCGCATGGACCCGGTGACGCCGTAGAGCACCTGGGCCCGCCGGTGGCGGTGCTCGGCGAGGACGTGGCCGGGCGGGTAGTCGGTGCCGATGGCCACGACGTCGCGGTCGAGGTCGTCGACGGTGTCGATCGGGACGTTGCGCACTCCCCGAGCCTAGTGGCCGGAACTCGGAAGGATCTGGCCGATCGGCGAATGCCCGCCACGGCCGCGCGCCGTAGCGTCGAGCCACGTGCCCACCACCTTGACCGTCCTTTTCGGACTCGGGATCCTGTCCGGCGTGACGACCGCGCTCTTCGGCTTCGGGGGCGGATTCGTGACCGTGCCGGTGATCTACGCGGTGACGGGGGCGATGCACGTGGCGGTCGGGACGTCCGCCGCGGTGATGCTGGTCAACGCGCTCGGCGCGACGGTCACCGTGGTCCGGGCAGGCCGGCTGCGCCGCCGGTACGTCTGGCCGCTGGGCGGCTTCGTCGCGCTCGGCGCGGGCCTCGGCGCGCTGGCCGCCACCCGGGTCGCCGACGGCCTGCTGCACGCGCTGTTCGCGGCCTACCTCGGCCTGACCATCGTGGACAGCGTGCTGCGGCGGGGTTTCCTCGCCGGCGGGGCACCGCGTCCGCTCGGCCGCGGCACGGCGTCCGCGGGCGGGGCCGGGATCGGTGCGGTCGCGGCGTTCCTCGGGGTCGGCGGCAGCGTGCTGACCGTGCCGCTGCTGCGCCGCCACGGCCTGCCGATGAGCGAGGCGACCGCGCTGGCCAACCCGCTCAGCCTGCCGGTCGCCGCCGTGGCCACGGCCGTCTACCTGCTCGCCCCCGGCCCGTCGGCCGTCGACACGGTCGCCGCGGGCTTGCTGCTCGCCGGATCCCTGCCCACGATCGCCGTCCTGCGGCGGTGGGCACCGGTCATCCCGGACCGCGCGCACGCCGTCGCCTACCTGGTGCTGCTCGGGGCGGCACTGGTGGCCGTCCTGACGTGAACCGGCTCGCGTGGCCTCGGCGTTTCGGTGTACATTCGTTCACTCAAACGCTTCGAACGGCGGGAACCGGTGCACTCACCCAGCGACACGCCCACCCGGACCGGGCCGTTCGGCTCCGGGCTGCTCGGCCCCCTCGACCAGGACGTCACTGTATTGCGCCGGCGCGTCCAGCGCCTGTTGACCGCCACCCTGATCGCCACGAACGTGATCGGCGCGCTGGTGGTCGTCGGGCTCGCGGCGCTGCTCATGCCGGCCCCGGGGATGTCCGGCGAACTGCTGCGGACCACGGCGGTCGCGGTGCCGGTCTACGTCGTGTCGGCGGTCGTCGTCGGCACGCTGTGGGGCACCCGCGGGGCGCTGCGGACGCTGCACTGGGCCGCCGAAGGACGCCGGCCGACCGACGCCGAGCGGGCCGCGAGCCTCCGCGTCCCCCTGCGCCTCACGCTCATGCAGGCCGTCCTGTGGGGCGTGGCGACCGTCGTGTTCGCCGCGCTGGCCGTGCTCCGGCAGCCCGCCGTCGCGCTGACGGTGTTCCTCGTCGTGGCGTTCGCGAGCGTCGTGGTGTGCGCGATCGCCTACCTCTTCGGCGAGTTCGCCCTGCGGCCGTACGCCGCGCGCGCCCTCGACGGGACGGCGCCGGCGCGCCCGCTCAGCGGCGGCGTCAACCTGCGGATGCTGCTGTTCTGGTGCCTGGGCACCGGGGTGCCGGTCGCCGGGCTCGTCGTCACGGCGGTACTGGCCTGGGTGCGCGGCGACGTCTCGACCACCAAGCTCGCGGTGTCGGTGATCGCGCTCGGGCTGGTCGTGCTCTGCTTCGGCCTGCTGGTCACCGTGTTCACCGCCCGCGCGGTCGTCAACCCGATCACGTCGGTGCGCGACGCGCTGGGCCGCGTCCGGGCCGGCGAGTTCGAGGTCGCCATCCCGGTCTACGACGGCACCGAGCTGGGCCTGCTGCAGGCCGGGTTCAACGACATGGCGGCCGGGCTGGCCGAGCGGGAGCGGATGCGCGACCTGTTCGGCCGGCACGTCGGCCACGAGGTCGCCGTCGAAGCCATGCGCACGACCTCGGCGCTCGGCGGGTCCGTCCGGACGGTGTCGGTGCTGTTCGTCGACCTGGTCGGCTCGACGGCGCTGGCCGCGAGCCGCCCGCCCGAGGAGGTCGTCGGCCTGCTCAACCGGTTCTTCGCGGTGGTGGTCGACGAGGTCGACCGGCACCACGGCCTGGTCAACAAGTTCGTCGGCGACGCGGCGCTGGCCGTCTTCGGGGCGCCCACCCAGCTCGCGGACCACGCGACGTGCGCGCTGGCCGCCGGGCGCGCGATCGCCCGGCGGCTCGCCGAAGAGGTGCCGGACGGCCCGGCCGGCATCGGCGTCGCGACCGGCGACGCGGTGGCGGGGAACGTCGGCGACCCGCGCCGGTTCGAGTACACGGTGATCGGCGACCCGGTCAACGAGGCCGCCCGGCTGACGGAGCTGGCGAAGAACGCGCCGGACCGCCTCCTCGCGTCGTGGACCGCGGTCGAGGCGGCGGCCGCGGCGGAAGCCGAGCGCTGGAAGGCCACCGAGGACGTCACCCTGCGCGGGCGCAGCCGCCCGACGACGCTGGCGGTGCCGCGCTAGCGCCGCGGGTCGACGTGCACCTTCGGCGCGGCGAACCGTTCGCCGGCGAGCACCGCGCCGACCCGGTCCAGCCCGACGGTCGCCCCGACGAGCGGCCGCGGGTCGACGGTCCCGGCGGCGTAGGCGGCGATCGTGTCGGCCAGCCCGGGTGAGGCGGACAGCACCCCGACCGCGGTGACGTCCTTCAGCACCAGCGCGCGGCTGTCGAGCGTGCTGGGCCGGCCGGACAGTCCGATGTAGACGACCCGGCCGGCCGGTTCCACCAGGTCCAGCGCGAGCGCGGGCGAGCCGGCCGCGTCGGTGGCGTCGACGACGGCGTCGAAGGGCAGGTCCGGAAGCGTTTCGCGAGTCCGGACGTGCTCGCTTTCGACCAGGCCCAGGACGTGGACCTCGGCGCCGGCGGCCCGCAGGAACATCGCGGTGAGCAGGCCGATCGTCCCCGGGCCCAGCACCAGCGCCCGGTCACCGGGACCGACCCCGGCGGCCCGTGCGGCCCGCAAGGCGTTGCCGCCGGGCTCGACCAAGGCGCCGAGCACGGCGTCGACCTCGTCGGGCAGGGCGTGCAGCGACCAGGCGGGGACGGCGAGCTTTTCGGCCAGCGCACCGGCCCGGCCGCCGCGGATCCCGACTTCCTGCCGGTTCTCGCAGGTGTGCTGGTGGCCTTTCCGGCAGCGGCGGCACGTCCGGTCGCCGAGCATGGTGTCCCCCATGACCCGCCGGCCCAGCCACGCGGGATCGACGCCGTCGCCGACGGCGGAAACCGTGCCGGCCCACTCGTGCCCGAGCCGCATCGGGTAGGCGGCGTGGCCCTGGTGCAGGTAGGCCATGTCGCCGGTGAAGAACTCGACGTCCGTGCCGCAGACCCCGGCCCGTTCGACGTCGACGACGACCTCACCGGGGACGGCCTCCGGGACGGGCACCTCCTGGACGGCCCCCTCGCGCGGGCCGGTGAGCACGAAGGCCCGCATGGTCGAAGACATGGCTGCATGCTCGCACCCGCCTCCGCGATCGCTTTCGGGCGGCTCGGTTGTCCGACTACGCGAGAGAGAGGAAACCTCATGATCTTGCTGACAGGAGCGACCGGGCTGACCGGCTCCGTGGTACTGCACGCTTGCGTCGCCGACGGACTGCCGGTCCGCGCGCTCGTCCGCGACCCCGCGAAGGCCGCCGGCTTCCCGGACGGCGTCGACGTCGTGCCCGGCGACCTGCTGGACCCGGCCCCCGCGATCTTCGACGGCGTCGAACGGGCCCTGCTGATCTCCTCCGCTGACGAACGGCTCGTGGAGACGCAGCGGACGTTCATCGACGCCGCGAAGCGCGCCGGCGTGGGGCACGTCGTGAAGGTGTCCGGGCGGGGGTGCCGGGACGAGTCCGGGTTCCGGTTCGCGCGGATGCACGCCGAGGTCGAGCGGTACCTCGCCGGCTCCGGGCTCGGCTGGTCGGTGCTGCGGCCGAGCCAGTTCATGCCGGTGTACTTCCGCGAGGTGCCGTCGATCCGGCGCGGTGTGCTGAACCTGCCGATGGGGGACGCGAAACTCGCGCCGGTGGACGTCGGCGACATCGCGCGCGTCGCCCTCGCCCTGCTGCGCGGGGAAGGCGAAGACGGCGGCCGGTACGAGATGACCGGGCCCGAGGCGCTGACGATGTCCGAGGTCGCCGAGCGGATCGCCGCGGCCGTCGGCCGACCGGTCCGCTACGCCGACGCCGACCCGGCGGCCAAGCAAGCCGAACTGCTCGCCGCCGGGATTCCCGTCTTCTTCGCCGACGCGATGGACGAACTGTTCGCCGAGCGGCGGACCGGCGCCGAAGAGTCCCGGGTGGACTTGAGCACCCACGAGGAGTTCGGCGTCCGGCCGACGACGTTCGCCGAGTTCGCCCGGCGGCACGCGGCGGTGTTCCGCGGCGAGGCACCGCCGTCACACCTGTGGGCCTCCGGCTGGCGTGACCCCCGGACAGATACCGAACACTTGCCATTTTCTTGACAACTGTCCATTATCAGAGCCGTGCGAGCCGACTGGACGACCGAAGCCCCCGTCAAGGACCGGCGGGTGCGCCGGTCGCGGGCCGCGCTGATGGGTGCCGCCGTCGAGCTCGTGACCGAACGGAACTCCACCGCCGTGTCCGTCTCGGAGCTCGCCGAGGCGGCCGACGTCAGCCGCCAGGTGCTCTACCAGCAGTTCGGCGACCGCGACGCGCTCCTCCTCGAAGCCGCGCTCGACCTCGTGCGCCGGGAGCTCCTGGCCGACCTGCCCGACGACGAACGCGCGTCGCTCCTGGCCCTGGCCCGGCACTTCGCCGCCCACCGGCGCTTCTACCGCGCGCTTTTGACCGGGACGTCCGCGTTCGCGTTCACCGAGGCGCTCACCGGCCTGTTCCTCCCGCTCAACCGCCGGCACCTGGGCCACGCGCTCGGCGACCGGCTCGGCGAGCGGGAGATCGAGGACCTGGCCACGTTCCTGACCGGCGGGGCGGGCGCGGTCGTCAACGCCTGGGTCGTCGGCGGGCCGGACCCGCTCGACGCGCACGAGTTCACCGACCGGCTGCTGCGGATCCGGTCGGTCGTCACCGCGACGATCACGAAGGAGGCCGACCGGTGATCAGCCGTGTCCTCGAACGCCTGCTGCGGCTGCCCGCGCCGGCGACCCGGCGCCTGACCGTCCAGCGCGACCTGCGCGTCCCGATGCCCGACGGCGTCGAGCTGCTCGCCGACCGGTGGGCGCCCCGCACCGGCGGGGACGGCCTGCCGACCGCGCTGGTCCGCAGCCCCTACGGGCGGAAAGGCGCGTTCGGCGCGCTGTTCGGGCGGCCGCTGGCCGAGCGCGGCTTCCAGGTGCTGATCCAGAGCACGCGCGGTGGCTTCGGCTCCGGCGGCGTCTTCGACCCGCTGCGGCAGGAGCGTGAAGACGGCCTCGCGACGCTGGACTGGGTCGTGCGGCAGCCGTGGTTCGGCGACGCGGCGGTGCTCGTCGGCGCGAGCTACCTCGGCTACGTCCAGTGGGCGGTCGCCGACCGCCTGCCGCCGCAGGTGAAGGCGATGGTCCCGCACGTCACCGAATCCGGGCTGACGCTGGAGTTCCTGCGGGAGGACGGCCTTTCGCTGGAGACGCCGTTCGGCTGGGGCGTGCAGGTCGCCGTCCAGGAGCGCCGGTTCGCGCTGCTGCGTCAGCGCGGGCAGGCGAAGAAGCTGGAGCGGGCGCTGAACACCCTCCCGCTCGCGCAGGCGGACGTCGTCGCCATCGGCCACCGCTCCGACTACATCCAGGACGTCCTGGCCCACCCCGAAACCCACCCGCGGTGGGCGGCGGTCGACCACCGGGCGCGCGTCGCGGACGTCACCGTGCCGGTGAGCGCGGTCGGCGGCTGGTACGACATCTTCCTGCCCGGTCAGCTGCGCGACTTCCGGACGCTGCAGGACTCGGGCCGGCGGCCCCGGCTGACGGTCGGGCCGTGGACCCACGCCGGGCGGCCCGACCTGCTCGCCGGCGCGGGAGCGACGCTCCGGGAGACGCTCGGCTTCGGGCTCGCGCACGCCCGCGGCGAGGAGCCACCCGGGCGCGCGCCGGTCCGGTTGTTCGTCATGGGCGAGGAAGCCTGGCGTGACTTCGCCTCCTGGCCGCCGGAAGGCTATGCACCGCAACGGTTTCACCTCCACGGCGGCGGCACGCTGTCGCTCGACGGGCCGGCGGAGTCCGAGCCGGACCGCTACCGCTACGACCCGGCGGACCCGACGCCCGCGGCCGGCGGCGTGCGCATGGCCCCGGACGCCGGCCGCGTCGACAACGCGGCCCTGGAAGCGCGCGCCGACGTCCTCACCTACACCACGGCCGTGCTCACCGACGACGTCGAAGTCGTCGGCGACGTGAGCGCGGAGATCTGGTTCCGCAGCAGCCTGTCCTTCGCCGACGTCTTCGTCCGGCTCTGCGACGTCGATCCCGGCGGCCGGTCGGTCAACGTCTGCGACGGCCTGACGAGCCTGCGCGACGCCGGCGAGCTCGCCGCGGTCGCCGTGCGGATGTGGCCGACGGCGCACCGGTTCCGGCGCGGGCACCGCCTCCGCGTCCAGGTGTCCAGCGGCGCGTTCCCGCGCTACGCCCGCAATCCCGGCACCGGCGAGCCGCACGCCACCGCGACCACGTTGCGCGCCGCGGACCAGGAGGTCCACCACGACCCGGCGCACCCGTCGGCGATCGTGCTCCCGGTACGGCGGTGATCGGGGCTACGACCAGGGCGTGACCGGCCGCGGCAGCCGCTCGCCGTCGAGGACGACGTCGACGCGCTCGGTGAGGAAGGCGATGAGCCCGGCGACCTCCCGGGCGTCGGACAGCGGTTCTTCGTACGTCCAGGCGAGATCGCGGTGGTCACCCACCGACCAGTAGGTGGCGTGTCCTTTGTAGGCGCAGGTGGTGCGCGTGTCCGACGGCGTGAGCAGGTCCATCCGGACGTCTTCGCGCGGCAGGTAGTACCGGGTCGTGATGCCGGTTTCGAAGAGCATGCGGGGCGCGGCCGAGTCGGCCACGACGACACCGTCCACTTCGATCCGCACCCGGCTGTCGCCGCGCCGGATGTCGATGCGCGCGAAGGGGTCCCGCGGGTGCCCGACGATCGGTTCGGCTTCCTCGAGCCACTCGTCGAAGGCGGCGAAGTCGAGGATGACGTACTCGGCGAGGTCGGGGTCGGCGGGCCGGAAACCCGCGCCCGGCAGGGTCACGCCGTCCGCGGCGAGGGTCAGCGGCTCGCCGGCGCAGGTGTGCACGGCGAACGGGGTCCGCGGGTCGAGCACGGGCGGGCCACCTTCGGCCAGCTGCACCGGGTGTTCGGAAGCCGTCACCTCGCCGGCCGGGGTCAGGGTCGCGTGCAGGTCGGCGAGGGGGAACGCGTAGGAGGGCACGACGCGTTTCGGTTCCCAGACCAGCACGGCCCGCCGCGAGCCGGCGAACGTCCGTCCATTCGCGACCGCGCGCACCCGCTTGGCCACCGGTTCGTACCGCAGCGCGGCCAGGTCCCCGGTGAACCGCGCGCCCATGCGTGTCGCCATGGGTCCACGATCCGCGCCGGACGGCGCCGCCGTCAACACCCGCCGGCGCAGGTCTGCCGGCCGAAGCCCTGGGGCGGCAGCTGCCCGGCCGCGCTGTCGGTAACCCCTGGCCGGGCCGAGCCAGGTCGCCGGCGACCGCACGCAGCTCCTCAGTCGGATCGTCCGGTGAGGACGTCGAAAGCGTGGCGGCGGTGGACGGCGAAGAGGGCGAGAGCCGCGTCGGGGTCGCCGGCTCGCAGCGCCTCGGCGAGCTGCCGGTGCTCGGCGGGGATGCCCGCGAGGTAGCCCTCGGACTCGACGCCGATCCGGGTCAGCAGGAACAGGTGGACCTGCGAGCGGATCGCTTCCCACGCTTCGCGGAGGCGGCGGTGGCCCGCGGCGGCGTAGACCGCGTCGTGGAAGTCGAGGTCGCAGCGGACCATCTCGTGCTCGTCGGCCGCCCGCTCCATGCGCGCGACGACGGCGTCGACCGCCGCCAGGTCGGGCCCGCGGTCGACGACCAGCGTGACGGCGAGCTGCTCCAACGCCGCCCGCAGGCTGTCCAACTCGGCGACGTCCACTTCGGACAGTGCCGTCACCGTCGTCCCCCGGTGCCACTCGCCGCGCACCAGCCCCTCGCGTTCCAGCTTGAGCAGCGCCTCGCGCACCGGCCCGCGGCTGACGCCGAGCGCGTCCGCCAGCTCCACCTCGCGCAGCGACCCGCCCGGCGGGTAGGTCCCGTCGAAGATCGCGTCCCGGATGCGGTCGGCGACCTCGTCGGCCAGCCCGCGCCGGCGCGCGGGAGCCACTCGAGCACTCATGTCGTAATGTTAACATTCAGACATGACGATCCCGCGCTTCCACCTCGCCATGCCCGTCGACGATCTCGCCGCCGCCCGCCGCTTCTACGGCGAGGTCCTGGGCCTCGACCAGGGGCGCAGCGCCGAGACCTGGGTCGACTGGAACCTGCACGGCCACCAGTTCGTGACGCACCTGGCGCCGAAGGGGCCGGAGCGGGTCCACAACCCGGTCGACGGCCACGACGTGCCGGTCCCCCACTTCGGCCTGATCCTCACCGTCCCCGAGTTCCAGGCGCTGGCCGAGCGGCTGCGCGCCGCCGGGACGGCGTTCGTGATCGAACCTTACGTCCGCTTCGAGGGCCAGCCCGGCGAGCAGTGGACGATGTTCCTGCTCGACCCCGCCGGGAACGCCCTGGAGTTCAAGGCGTTCGCCGACGACTCACAGGTCTTCGCGGTCTGACGCCCTCAGCGAGCCCGGGTGTGCCTTCGCCCCGGGGTCGCGCCGGGTCTTGACCAGGCTGGCGACCGTCACCACGGCCAGCACCCCGATGATCACCGCGAGGCTCACCGGCGTGGCGATCTCCGGGACGCGCGCGTCGATGTCCACGTGCGCCCAGTGCAGGATCAGCTTCACGCCGATGAACGCGAGGATCACCGCGAGCCCGGCCGAGAGGTACACGAGCCGGTCGAGCAGGCCCTTGACCAGGAAGTACAGGGCGCGCAGGCCGAGCAGCGCGAAGGCGTTCGCGGCGAACACGACGAAGGGCTCGTCGGTGACGCCGAAGACGGCCGGGATCGAGTCGAGGGCGAACAGCAGGTCGACGCCGCCGATCGCGACGAGCACGACGACCAGCGGCGTCACCAGCCGGCGGCCGCCCTCGCGGGTGAGCAGCCGGCCGCCGTCGTAGGCGTCGGAGACCGGCAGGACCCGGCGGGCCGTCCGGACGATGACGTTGGACTCGATGTCGGGGTCGGCGTCGCGGTGCCGGAACAGCTGGACGCCGGTGTAGATCAGCAGCAGCCCGAAGAGCAGGAACATGACCGAGAACAGCGACAGGAGCGTCGCGCCGAGGGCGATGAAGAGCGCCCGCATGATCAGCGCGAGCACGATCCCGAACGTGAGCACCTTGTGCTGGTGCTCCTCCGGGACGGCGAACGTCGTCATGATGATCACGAAGACGAACAGGTTGTCGACCGACAGGCTCTTCTCGACGATGTAGCCGGCGAAGTACTCGGTGCCGAGTTCGCCGCCGTGGGCCAGCGTCAGCCAGACGCCGAACGCCACCGCGACGAGGATGTAGCCCACCGACCACGCGACCGCCTCGCCGAACCCGACCCGGTGCGGCCGGACGGCGGCGAGCACGAGGTCGACCGCGAGCAGCGCCAGGACGACGCCGATGGTGACCAGCCAGGTGCCGACGCCCATCCACTCCCCCGCTCCCCTGTGTGGCGCGATCGTAAGGGCGGGACGGCGATCGCGCACCAGGAGTCCACTGTGGACGATGCAGGCGGCCGTCGCGCGGAGTGCGTCCGCGGGCCGCTGTGCCGTACACTGCCGTACCTCTTACTTTGGGTGCCAGCTGGTCACGGAGAGTGCCAATGTGGGATGCCGCCGCCGAGCCGCCGGACGCCGTGCTGCTCGCCGCGTTCCGCGCGGGTGACCTCGACGCCGGCGGCGCCCTGTTCCGGCGGCACGCCGGGCCGCTGCGCCGGACCGCGGCAGCGTGGGCGAAGCAGCCCGCGGAAGGCGACGACCTGGTCGCCGAGACGTTCGCCCGGGTGCTGGCCGTGGTGCGCGCGGGCGGCGGGCCGCACGGCGACCTGCGGCCCTACCTCGTCGTGACGCTGCGGAACCTGGTGTGCCGCTGGAGCCGGCAGGGCAGCCGGGTCGAGCTCTGCGAAACCGTCCCCGAGACGAGTTCGAGCGGCGCCGACGAACTGGCCCTGCACCGGTCGCGCGAGAAGCTCGTGTGGTCGGCGTACTGCACGCTGCCCGGCCGGTGGCGGACGGTGCTCTGGCGGACCGAGGCCGAGGGCGACACGCCGACGGAGGTGGCCCCGCTGCTGGGTCTGTCGCCGAACAGCGTGTCGGCGCTGGCGATGCGGGCGCGTGAGGGGCTGCGGCAGGCGTACCTGCAGGTCCAGGTGCCCGACGCGGAGAAGCCGGTGTGCCGCGAGCCGCGCCGCCGGATGGGTGCGTGGGTGCGGGGCGCGCTGTCCCCGCGCCGGGCGAGCGTGGTCGCGGACCACATCGCGGGCTGCGGCGCGTGCCGGTCGGTGGCGCGCGGGCTGGACGAGGCGAACCGCGAGCTGCCGGGCTCGGCGGCCCGCCTCACCGGCTGACGCTCCGGGCCGGGGTTGCGCGAAGGTTGCCCCGACCCCGCTCCCCCGGGTTACCGTGAAGCCCGGCCCAGGAGGTGGCGGTGGACGACGAAGTCTGCGCGGTCCGGCCCGGCACCGACGTCGCCGGGCACGCCCGGCTGCTCGCCGGCATCCACGACGCCGTCCTCGCCGGGCGCGCGCCGGCGAAAGCGCCGCGCCGGCTCGTCGAACGGTCCTGGCGCCGCGTCGCCGCGCAGGGCGTCGACCCGGACCGGCCGCCCGCTCCCGATCCCGTCGGGGCCGCCGAGGTCGAACGACGGCGGACCGTCTGCCGGCTGAACGAGGTCCTGCCCGAGCTGCGCGGCGCGCTGACGTCGGTCGCCGAAGACGCGCACCACCTCATGGTCGTCACCGACGCCGACGGTGTCGTCCTTTGGCGCGAAGGGGCCCGGCGGGTGCGCCACCGCGCCGACTCGCTCGGCTTCACCGAGGGCGCCACCTGGTCGGAGCCCGCCATCGGCAGCAACGCGATCGGCACCGCGCTGGCCGAAGCCGCGCCGGTGCAGATGTTCGCCGCCGAGCACTTCGTCCGCTCGCACCACACCTGGACCTGCACCGCCTCCCCCGTGCACGACCCGCGCACCGGCGAACTGCTCGGGATCGTCGACGTCAGCGGCCCGGCCGAAACCGTGCACCCGATGACCGTCGCCCTGGTCGGGACGTCGGTGCGGCTCGCCGAGGCCGTCCTCCACCAGCGCCACGAAGCCCGGCTCGAAGCATTGCGCCGGCTGTCCGGCCACCTGCTGAGCACGACCGGGCTCGTCGTCGACGACCACGGCTGGGTGGCGGCGCAGCACGGCGTCCACGGGATCGACCGCGTCGCCGCGCCCCGGCCCGGCGTCCCGGTCGCGGTCCGCGGCATCGGCGCGTGCGAGCCCGAACCGGTGCCCGGGGGCTGGCTCCTGCGGCCGAGCCGGCGGGAAACCCTCAGGCTCACCCTCGAACTCGACCCACCTCGCGCGATCGTCGAAGGCTCGGCGCGGTGGACGCACCCGCTCGGCAAGCGGCAGGCCGACCTGCTGCGGCTGATCGCGACCGCGGGCCCGGCCGGGGTGTCGGCGGCCCAGCTGTCGGAGACGCTCTACGGCGACCGGACGCACCTGGTGACCGTGCGCGCGGAGCTGTCCCGGCTGCGCAAGCTGATCGGCGGCCTGCTGCTCGGCCGCCCGTACCGGTTCGCGCCGGGCGTCGAAGTCGTGCTGATGCAACCTTAGGGCAACCCTTACGCCGACCCCGCCCGCCGGGGTTGGCTGCGCTGAACGCGCCGCCGACGATGACGGTGCCCGAGACGGGGAGGTCCGCTCATGACCCAGACCCTCGAACCGGCCGCGGCCCTCGATGCCCGGCAGCGCGTCGACGGCTGGCTCGCCGACTTCGAGGCCGCGCTCGCGGCCCGGGACGCCGACCGGGCAGCCGCCCTCTTCGCCACGACGTCGTTCTGGCGCGACCTGATCGCCTTCACCTGGAACCTCAAGACGGTCGAAAACCGGGACGGCGTCAAGGATCTCCTGCTGGCCACCATGGACAGCACCGACGCGACCGGCTTCCACACCACCGAGGAGCCGAGCGAGGCCGGCGGGATCGTCGAGGCGTGGATCGGGTTCGAAACGGCCGTCGGCCGCGCCCGCGGCCACCTGCGGCTCAACGACGAAGGCGCGTTCACCTTCCTCACGACGTTGTACGAGCTGAAAGGCCACGAGGAGCCGCTCGGCACCACCCGGCCGAAGGGCGCGGAGCACGGCATCAACCGCGAACGCGTCACCTGGGCCGAGGCGCGGCAGGCGGAAGCCGAGGAGCTGGGCACCACCCGCCAGCCGTACGTCGTCGTCATCGGCGGCGGGCAGGGCGGGATCGCGCTGGGCGCGCGGCTGCGCCAGCTGGGCGTGCCGCACGTGGTCGTCGACCGGTACGCGCGGCCGGGCGACCAGTGGCGTGGCCGGTACAAGTCGCTGTGCCTGCACGACCCGGTCTGGTACGACCACCTGCCCTACCTCGACTTCCCGCGCAGCTGGCCGGTGTTCGCGCCGAAGGACAAGATCGCCGACTGGCTCGAGATGTACACGAAGGTCATGGAGGTCAACTACTGGTCGTCGACGACCTGCAAGAGCGCCTCCTACGACGAAGAGGCGAAGGAGTGGACCGTCGTCCTCGACCGCGACGGCGAGGAAGTCGTGCTGCGGCCGAAGCAGCTGGTGCTCGCGACCGGCATGTCGGGCAAGCCGAACGTCCCGGTGCTGCCGGGCCAGGACCGCTTCCGCGGCGAGCAGCACCACAGCTCGCAGCACCCCGGCCCGGACGCCTACCGCGGCAAGAAGGCCGTCATCATCGGGTCGAACAACTCGGCGTTCGACATCTGCGGCGCGCTGTGGGAGGCCGGCGCCGACGTCACGATGGTCCAGCGCAGCTCGACGCACATCGTCAAGTCGGACTCGCTGATGGACCTCGGCCTCGGGGACCTCTATTCGGAACGCGCGCTGGCCGCCGGGATGACGACGCAGAAGGCGGACCTGACGTTCGCCTCGCTCCCGTACCGGATCATGCACACGTTCCAGCAGCCGGTGTACGCGGCGATCAAGGAACGCGACCAGGAGTTCTACGACCGCCTCGAAGCCGCGGGCTTCCGGCACGACTGGGGTGACGACGACTCCGGCCTGTTCATGAAGTACCTGCGCCGCGGCTCGGGCTACTACATCGACGTCGGCGCGGCGGACCTGGTGGCCAACGGCGACGTCAAGCTCGCGCACGGCCAGGTCGTCGAGCTGACCGAGACGTCCGTGAAGCTCGACGACGGCACCGAGCTGGCGGCCGACCTGGTCGTCTACGCGACCGGCTACGGGTCGATGAACGGCTGGGCGGCGGACCTGATCAGCCAGGAGGTCGCGGACAAGGTCGGCAAGGTGTGGGGTCTCGGCTCGGACACGACCAAGGACCCCGGGCCGTGGGAGGGCGAGCAGCGGAACATGTGGAAGCCCACGCAGCAGGAGGGGCTGTGGTTCCACGGCGGGAACCTGCACCAGTCGCGCCACTACTCGCTCTACCTGGCCCTGCAGCTGAAGGCCCGCGCCGAGGGCATCCCGACGCCGGTCTACGGGCTGCAGGAGGTGCACCACCTGGCCTAGCCCGGGAGCGCGCGCACGGGATCGCCGAAGAGGAGGGCGGTCCCGTGGGCGCGCTTGAAGTACAGGTGGGCGTCGTGCTCCCAGGTGATCGCGATACCGCCGTGCAGCTGGATCATCTCGGCCGCCGCGTGGGAAAACGCCTCGCCGCACACGACTTTCGCCGTCGCGACCGCTTCCGGGTCACCGTCCACAATGGCCGCGTACAGGGCGGACCGGGCCGCTTCGACGTGGACGTGCACGTCGGCCATCCGGTGCTTCAGCGCCTGGAACGAGCCGATCGGGCGGCCGAACTGACGGCGTTGCTTCGTGTATTCGACCGTCAGCTCGAGCGCTCGGGCCGCCGCGCCGACCTGCTCGGCGGCCACCGCGATCACCGCCGTGTCGAGCAGCTTCGCGAGCTGCTGGTCGAAGCCGCCGGTGTCGAGGCGCCGGGCCGGCGTCGACGCGAAGTCGACCACGGCGAGCCGCCGGGTCGGGTCGAGCGTGGTGACCTGCTCGCGGCGGACGCCGTCGAGGGACACTTCGAACAGGCCGATGCCGTCCGCGGTGCGGGCCACGGCCAGGAGGACGTCCGCGAGGTCGCCGTCGAGGACGTAGTGCGCGCGGCCGTCCAGTCCGGCGTCCGACGCGGTGAGCGCCGGCGCCCAGTTCTCGTCAGCCCAGGCCAACGCGGCGAGGGTGGTGCCCGCGGCGATGCCCGGCAGCAGCCGTTCGCAGGCTTCGTCGTTTCCCGTGCGCAGCAACGCTTCCCCGCACAGCACCGCGGACCCGAGCAGTGGGGCGGGGGTCAGCGTCCGGCCGAGTTCCTGCAGGACTACACACATCTCGGCCAGGCCGGCGCCCGCACCGCGGTAGTGCTCGGGGATCGCGAGGGCGGCGACGCCGATTTGTTCGCACAGCGTCGACCAGAGTTTGTCGTCGTAGCCGAGCGGGGACTCCATCGCGGCCCGCACCGCCTCGGGACCCGAGCGGCGGGTCAGCAGCGCCCGGACGGCGTCCCGCAGCGCCTGGGCTTCCTCGGTTTCCAGGGGATCGGTCATCGCAGCACCCGCGTCCGGTGGAACGACCCGGTCCCCCAGGCGCCGGCGAGGGCCCGCACCTTCGTCAGCCGCAGCCCGAGGTCGTGTTCGGCGGTGTAGCCGATGGCGCCGTGCACCTGCAGCGCTGTGCGGGCGGCGAGGTACGCGGCGTCGCCCGCCATGACCTTCGCCGCCGAGACATCGCGGGCGAACGTGCCACCGGCGACGGCCGCGCCGTGGAGCAGCGGGCGGGCGAGCTCGAGCCGGGTCGCGACGTCGGCGAGCAGGTGCTTGATCGCCTGGTACTCGCCGATGGCGCGGCCGTACTGGCGGCGCTGTTTCGCGTACTCCACCGACGTGTCGAGGAGCCACTGGCCCGCACCGAGCAGCTGGGCGGACGCGGCCAGGACGCCCAGGTCGAACGCGGGTTCGCCGGCGGCCGGTGCGGCCGGCACCCGGAACAGCCGCCGGGCCGGGTCGATCGACCGCACGAGGTCGCCCTCCGGTTCCAGCTCCGCACCGGTCAGGTCCAGCACGGCTCCGGCGATGTCGGCGTCCAGGGCCAGGGGGACTTCCGGCGGGGCGGCGACGGTGGCCACGAGGTCACCCTCGGCGAGCGCGGCGAGCCGGTCGCCGGTCAGCAGCGCCGGGGCGACCGCCGCCGACTCGACGAGCGGGCCCGGGACGGCGTGGTAGCCGAGCGCTTCGAAGGCGACCACCAGCTCGACCGGGCCGGCACCGAGGCCGCCGTCGTCCTCGGGCACGAGCAGCCCGAAGACCCCGACGTCGGCGAGGGCGCGCCAGAGCTTGAGGCCGCGATCGTGCTCCCCCGCGGCCCAGGCCCGGGCGGCGGCCGCGGTGTCCGCCCCGCCCAGCAGTTCGTGCAGCGTCGCGGCGAACTGCCGGTGCTCCGGCGAGAGCTGGAACCTCATCGGCGGGCCTCCCTCGGCAGCTTCAGCAGCCGTTCGGCGATCGTGTTCCGCTGGATCTGGTCCGTGCCGCCGTAGATCGGACCGGCGAGGGAGAACAGGTAGCCGTTCACCCACGCCTCGTCGGTCTCCGCGGAAGGGCCGAGCACGTCCAGCGCCGTCTCGTGGAGTTCGACGTCCAGGTGCGACCAGAACAGCTTGTTGACGCTCGACTCCGGGCCCAGCTCGCCGCCCTCGGCCAGCCTGCTGACCGTGCCGAACGTGTAGAGCTGGTAGGCGCGGGCCCCGATCCAGGCGTCCGCCACCCGGTCCTTTGTGGACTCCTCGGCGCCGTGGGACCGCCAGAGGTCGACGAGACGGTCGGCCGCGGCGAGGAACCGGCCCGGGCTGCGCAGCGACAGGCCACGCTCGTTGTTCGCCGTCGTCATCGCGACCCGCCAGCCCTGGCCGACCTCCCCGATGACGTCCTCGTCCGGCACGAACACGTCGTCGAAGAAGATCTCCGCGAACCCGGGTTCGCCGTCCAGCTGCGGGATCGGCCGGACCGTGACGCCGTCGGCTTTCAAATCGGCCATGAAGTACGTCAGGCCGTGATGGCGCTGCGCGTCCGGGTCGGTGCGGAACAGCCCGAACGCGCGGTCGGCGAAGGTGGCCCGGGAACTCCACGTCTTCTGCCCCGACAGCAGCCAGCCGCCGTCGGTGCGCACCGCCGTGCTGCGCAAGGCGGCGATGTCGCTGCCCGCCTCGGGTTCCGACCACGCCTGCGCCCACACCTGCTCACCGGTCGCCATCGCGGGCAGGATCCGGTCGCGCTGCTCCTGGGTCCCGTGGGCGAACAGCGTCGGGCCGAGCATGAAGATGCCGTTCTGGCTCACCCGCCCCGGCGCCCCCGAGGCGTAGTACTCCTCCTCGAACAGCAGCCACTGGAGCATCGAGGCGTCCCGGCCGTGGTACTCGCGGGGCCACGACACGACCGACCACCGCGCGTCGGCCAGTTCGGCCTCCCACTCGCGGTGGGCCGCGAAGCCCTCGGCGGTGTCCATCGACGGCAACGTCCGGACGTGCTCGGCGAGCCACGACCGGGCTTCGTCGCGGAGGGCCGCGGAGGCGTCGTCGATGTCGAGGTCCATCACGTCCCCTTGTTCGCGTCGCGCATCGACCGCGCCGACTGGCCGCCCAGCGAGTCTTCCGACGTCTCCGCGTTGTGCGCGTGCGCCAGGTGGTGCAGCCCGAACACGGAGTCCATTCCGGACCGCAGCCCCATCAGGTCCTCGGCCTGGTTCACGGCCTTCTTCGCCAGCGCCAACCCGAACTGCGGCATCCCGCTGATCTTCTCGGCCAGTTCGAGGGTGTGCTGCTCCAGCTCGGCGCGCGGCACGATCCGGGTGACCATGCCCCACTCCTTGGCCTGCTGGACGGTGAACCGCTCGCCCGTGAACAGGACTTCCTTCGCCGCGCGGGGGCCGAGCACCCAGGGGTGCGCGAAGTACTCGACACCCGGGATTCCCATGCGCACCACGGGATCGGCGAAGAACGCGTCGTCCGCGGCGACGATCAGGTCGCACACCCAGGCCAGCATCAGGCCGCCGGCGATGCACGCGCCCTGGACGCTCGCGATCATCGGCTTCGGGATCTCCCGCCACCGGCGGCACATCCCGAGGTAGACCTCGGACTCGCGGGCGAACCGCTGGTCACCGCCGGCCCGGTCGGTGTGGTCCCACCACATCACGGCCCGGCGGTCGAACGGCTGGTCCGCGTCCCGGCCCGGGCTGCCGATGTCGTGCCCGGCGGAGAAGTGCTTGCCTTCCCCGGCCAGCACGATCACCTTCACCTCGGGATCGTCGACGGCCTCGGCGAAGGCGTCGTCGAGCGCGTAGGTCATGGCCGAGTTCTGGGCGTTGCGGTAGTCCGGCCGGTTCATCGTGACCACCGCGACCCGCCCGCGCCGCTCGGAGCGGACCACCGGTTCAGTCATGCGTTCTCCTCGGTCAGCAGCCGCTTCAGCACCTTGCCGGAAGCGTTGCGGGGCAGCTCGTCCAGGAACGCGACGAACCGCGGGGTCTTGTAGTTGGCGAGCCGCTCGCGGCAGAACGCCAGGACGTCCGGCTCGGTCAGGCCGGTGCCGACGACGAACGCCTTGCCGACCTCGCCGAGCCGCTCGTCCGGGACGCCGACGACGGCGACGTCCCGGACGCCTTCCAGCTCGGTCAGCGCGTGTTCGACCTCGGCCGGGTAGACGTTGAACCCGCCGCAGATGTACATGTCCTTGAGCCGGCCGGTGAGCGTGAGGTTGCCCTCGGCGTCGAGTTCGCCGACGTCGCCGGTGTGCAACCACCCCTGCTCGTCGACGGCCTTCGCGGTGGCCTCGGGGTCGTCGAGGTAGCCGAGCATCACGTTCGGCCCGCGGACGACGACCTCGCCGGGCGAACCGTGGATCCCGACCTCGAACTCCGCCGTCGCCCGGCCGGACGTGCGCGCGACCAGCTCGGCGTCGTCACCGGGGCGGCACATCGTCACCACGACGGCTTCGGTGAGGCCGTACGCGGTCAGGACGATCTCGAAGCCCAGCTCGGCCCGCATGCGCCGGACGAGCGACGCCGGCACGTCGGCGGCGCCGGTCACCGCCAGCCGCAACGACGAGAGGTCGCCGCGCTCGGGTTCGTTCAGGAGCGACTGGAAGATCGTCGGCGCGCCCGGCAGCACCGAGACGCGTTCGCGCTCGATCAGCTCCAGGGCGGCCCGCACGTCGAACACCGCCTGCGGCACGATCGTCGCGCCGGTCAGCAGGCAGACCACGATCCCGGCCTTGTAGCCGAAGCTGTGGAAGAACGGGTTGATCACCAGGTACCGGTCGTCGGCGGTGACCCGGCCGCACTCCGCCCAGGCGGCGGCGACGCCGACCACCTGGCGGTGCGCCGACAGCACGCCCTTCGAGCGGCCGGTCGTGCCCGAGGTGAACAGGATGTCGCTGACGTCGTCCGGCTGGACGGCGTCCGCGCGGCTTTCGACCTCGGCGAGCGGAACCCGCTCGGCGAGGTCCAGGAACCCGTCCCAGCCGAGGGTGCCCGGCACCGGCCGGTGCGGCTGCGCCAGGGGTACCCGGATGACTGTGCCGAGGTCGGGCAGGTCGGCGCCGGTCGCCACGATCGCGGCGTGACGGTCCGCGCCGAGGAAGTCCGCGGCCACGACCAGGGCTTTCGCCCGGCTGCGGACCAGCAGGTCGACGGTCTCGGCCGCGGTGAACCGGGTGTTGACCGGCACCAGGGACGCGCCCGCGTAGAGCGCGCCCAGCGCCGTGAGGACCCAGTGGTGGGTGTTCGGGAGGGTGACGGCGACGCGGTCTCCGGGCTGGACGCCCCGGGCCACGAAGGCCCGCGCGACCGCTTGAACACGTTCCAGAAGCGCGTCGAAGCCGAGCCGGACACCGCCGTCGACCAGTGCCTCCGCGGCGCCGAACTTCGCGGCGGCATCGCGGACGACGGCCGGGATCGTGGTCTGTCCCACCGCACCCTCCTCTGGACCGACAAACTAGAACGTGTTCTCATTACCCTAGGTGCCGGACCGGCCCGGCAGCAAGGAGGCGTGCGTGGAACCGACGCGATTCCGCCGCGAGGTCGCGGGCTGGCTCGCGGACAACCTGACCGGCGAGTTCGCCGCGCTGCGAGGCCTCGGCGGGCCGGGACGCGAGCACGAGGCGTTCGACCTGCGCCTGGCCTGGGAACGCCACCTCGCCGCCGCGGGCTGGACGTGCGTCGGCTGGCCGGCGGAGTTCGGCGGCCGCGGTCTCTCCCTCGACGAACAGGTCGCGTTCCACGAGGAGTACGCGGCCTCCGGCGCACCCGCCCGCGTCAACCACATCGGCGAGCAGCTGCTCGGCCCGACGCTCATCGCCTTCGGCACGCCGGAGCAGCGACAACGGTTCCTGCCCAAGATCGTCGCCGTGGAAGAACTCTGGTGCCAGGGCTACTCGGAGCCCGGTGCGGGTTCGGACCTGGCCGCCGTCTCGACGTCGGCGGTCCTGCGCGACGGCGAATGGGTCGTCAACGGCCAGAAGATCTGGACGTCCCTGGCGCACGTGGCCGACTGGTGCTTCGTCGTCGCGCGCACCGAACCGGGGTCCCAACGCCACCACGGACTGTCGTACCTGCTGGTGCCGCTGCGCCAGGACGGCGTGACCGTGCGGCCGATCCAGCAGCTGACCGGCACGTCGGAGTTCAACGAAGTCTTCTTCGACGACGCCCGCACGCCCGCCGACCTGGTCGTCGGCGAACCGGGCGAGGGCTGGAAGATCGCCATGGCCACGCTCGGCTTCGAACGCGGGGTTTCCACGCTGGGCCAGCAGATCGGCTTCCGCCGCGAGCTCGACGACATCACCGCCGAGGCGAAACGGCTCGGCACCTACGACGACCCGCTGCTGCGCGCCGACCTCACCCGCGCCCGCCTCGGCCTGCGCGTCCTGCGCGCCCACGCCCTGCGGACGCTCGGCCGCCCGGCCGGACCGGAGGTCGCGGTCGGCAAGCTCCTGTGGGCCCAGTGGCACCGCGGGCTCGGCGAACTCGCGATGCGCGCCCGTGGAGCGCGTTCCCTGGTCGCCGACGGTGCCGAACTGGACGACGCCCAGCGGCTCTACCTGTTCACCCGCGCCGACACCATCTACGGCGGGTCGGACGAAATCGAGCGGAACATCATCGCCGAGCGCGTGCTCGGCCTGCCGAGGGAGGCCCGCCCGTGATCCCGCAGACAGTGCCTTTGAAAAACGTACCCGGCCACGACCTGTTGTCCGGCAAGGTCGTCGTGGTCACGGCCGCGGCCGGCACCGGCATCGGTTCGGCCGTCGCACGACGCTGCCTCGAAGAAGGCGCGAGCGTCGTCATCAGCGACTGGCACGAACGGCGCCTCGGCGAGAAGGCCGCCGAACTGGCCGAGCTGGGCAAGGTGCACGCCCTCCCGTGCGACGTCACGAAGGAAGACCAGGTCCAGGCGCTCATCGACGGCGCTGTCGGCCACTTCGGACGCCTGGACGTCATGGTCAACAACGCCGGGCTGGGCGGCACGAAATCGGTCCTGGACATGACCGACGACGAGTGGTCCCGCGTCCTCGACATCACGCTCACCGGCACTTTCCGCTGCACCCGCGCGGCGCTGAAGCAGTTCGTCGCCCAAGGCGGCGGCGGGGCGATCGTCAACAACGCCTCGGTGATCGGCTGGCGCGCCCAAGCCGGTCAGGCTCATTACGCCGCCGCGAAAGCCGGGGTCATGGCGCTGACGCGGTGTTCGGCCCTCGACGCCGCCGAGCACCACGTCCGCGTCAACGCCGTCGCACCGAGTCTGGCCATGCACCCGTTCCTGGCCAAGGTGACCAGCGACGAGCTTCTGGCCGACCTCACCAAGCAGGAAGCGTTCGGCCGCGCGGCCGAACCGTGGGAGGTCGCCAACGTCATGGTCTTCCTCGCCAGCGACTACGCGAGCTACCTCACCGGCGAAGTCGTCTCCGTCAGCAGCCAGCACCCCTAGGAGCTCCCGTGCCCGAAGCCTTCCTCCTCGACGCCGTCCGCACCCCGGTCGGCCGGCGCGGCGGCGCGCTGTCCGGGTGGCACTCCGCCGACCTCGGCGCGCACGTCATCCGGGCGGTCGTCGAACGCGCACGTGTCGACCCGGACCTCGTCGACGACGTCATCCTCGGCTGCACCGACACCCTCGGCCCGCAGTCGGGCAACATCGCGCGCACGGCGTGGCTGGCGGCCGGCTACCCCGACCACGTGCCCGGGGTGACCGTCGACCGGCAGTGCGGGTCGAGCCAGCAGGCGGTGCACTTCGCCGCGCAGGCCGTCATGTCCGGCACGCAGGACCTGGTGCTGGCCGGCGGGGTGCAGAACATGAGCCGCATCCCGATCAGCGCGGCGATGCTGGCCGGGCGCGAGTACGGCTTCGACGACCCGTTCTCCGGCTCGAAGGGCTGGCAGGAGCGCTACGGCAGCGTCGAGGTGTCGCAGTTCCGCAGCGCCGACATGATCGCCGAACACTGGGACATCAGCCGGGAGGCGATGGAGGAGTACGCGTTCCGCAGCCACCAGCGGGCCCTGGCGGCCATCGGCTCCGGGCGGTTCGACGCGGAGATCGCGCCGGTCGACGACTTCCGGCACGACGAAGGGCCCCGCCGGGACACCTCGGTGGAGCGGATGCGCGGCTTGAAGCCGCTGAGCGACGGGTCCCGCCTGACGGCGGCGGTGGCCAGCCAGATCTCCGACGGCGCCAGCGCGGCGCTGCTCGCCTCGGCAGCGTTCGTCGAGGAACACGGCCTGACGCCGAGGGCCCGCATCCACCACCTGTCGGTGCGCGCGGCGGACCCGGTGTGGATGCTGACCGGCCCGATCCCGGCGACGTCCCACGCGCTGCGTCGCGCGGGGCTCACCATCGAGGACATCGACCTGTTCGAGGTCAACGAGGCGTTCGCCAGCGTCGTGCTGGCGTGGCTGGACGAAACGGGCGCGGACCCGGCGCGCGTCAACGTCAACGGCGGCGGCATCGCCCTCGGTCACCCGATCGGGGCGACCGGCACGAAGCTCCTCGCGACCCTGCTGCACGAGCTGGAGCGCCGCGAGGGGCGGTACGGCCTGCAGACGATGTGCGAAGGCGGCGGCACCGCCAACGTCACCATCATCGAACGCCTGTCCTGAGCCGTCCGGATGCGGCCACTGGCCGGGGTCGACCGTGTTCCCGAGGGGAGAAGTGGATCTACGGTCGAGCCGAATCCGACGATGCGCGGCGCCGGCGGTGCCGCGCGACCAGGGGAGGAAATCGATGAAACGCATCGGCATGCTGGGTGTTGCCGCGCTCTTCGGCGCGTCGTTGTTCGCACTCGGCACGGGAACGGCGTCCGCCGATCCCTACGACTGCACGGTCACGCATCCCCAGGCGAAGAGCGCCGCGGCCGTGTGCACCAACGGCACCGGCGAGTACCGCGCCTGGACCCACTGCTCGTCCAAGTGGGCCATCGACTACGACCGCACGGGCCCGTGGGTCCGCGTCGGGAAGACCAGCACGGCGGTCTGCAACGTCTACAAGGGCGACAAGGCCGTGAAGTCCACGGTCGAGGTGCACTGAGCCGTCCCGGTTCGCCCGGCCGGCGGCGCCGGCCGGGCGGAACTCCGGGCTCAGCCCAGGGCGCGCAGCTTCGGGAGCACGTCCTCGGAGAACTGGCTCAGGAACCGCTCCTGGTCGTGGCCCGGGCCGTGGAAGACGAGGTGGTTCAGGCCCGCGTCGAGGTACGGCTTGATCTGCGCCACGGCCTCGTCCGGGTCGGACGCCACGATCCAGCGCTTGGCGACCTGGTCGATCGGCAGCTCGTCGGCCAGCCGTTCCATCTCCTCGGCCGAGGACACGCTGTGCTTCTGCTCCGCCGACAGCGACAGCGGCGCCCAGAACCGGGTGTTCTCCAGGGCCTTCTCGTGGTCGCGGTCGTAGGACAGCTTGATCTCGATCGTCCGGTCGACGTCCTCGAGGGACTTCCCGGCCGCCTCCGCGCCTTCCTTGACCGCGGGCATCAGCTTCTCGGTGTAGAGGTCCATGCCCTTGCCCGAGGTGCAGATGAACCCGTCGCCCGCACGGCCCGCGTACTTGGCCACCACCGGACCGCCCGCGGCGACGTACACCGGCACCGGCTGCTCCGGCCGGTCGTAGATCTTGGCGTCGACCAGCTCGTAGTAGTCGCCCTTGAAGTTCACGTTGTCGCTGGTCCACAGCTCGCGGATCAGCTTGATCGACTCGCGCAGGCGGGCGAAGCGCTCCTTGAACTCCGGCCACTCGCGCCCGGAGACGGCGATCTCGTTCAGCGCCTCGCCGGAGCCGACGCCGAGGATCACGCGGCCGTTCGACAGCAGCGACATCGTCGCGAACGCCTGGGCGATCACGGCCGGGTTGTACCGGAACGTCGGGGTCAGCACGCTCGTGCCGATCTGCACCCGCTTCGTGCGCTCGGCGACCGCCGGCATCCACGCCAGCGCCCACGGCGCGTGGCCGCCCTCGTGGCGCCACGGCAGGAAGTGGTCCGACACCCAGACCGAGTCGAGGCCGACCTCTTCGGCACGCACCGCGTACTCGACCAGGTCCCGCGGCCCGAACTGCTCCGCCGACGCCTTGTATCCGACCTTGAGCGCCACGCTGACTCATCCTCCCGTTTGCCGGCCGAGTCTCCGCAGGATCTCACCTGCCTCGGCCACTGTGCCCTCGACGATCCCGGCCACCGTGGGCAGGTCGTGGATCATGCCCACCACCTGTCCCGACGCTAGCACTCCCGCGTCCGTCCGGCCCTCGACCAGCCCCGCCCGCAACAGCATCGGGGTGTTGGCCGCCATGACCAGCTGACTCCAGGTCAGATCGTGGCCGTGCTTCATCGCAAGGCCTTCTTTGACCATGGCAACCGGGGACAGTCCGGTGATATTCCGGAACCGGAGAGCGTTGCGCGCGGCCTGCGCCAGGCCGCGGATCCGGCCCGTCCGTTCGAGCTTCTCGACGAGGTCGGTGCGCAGCACGCGGTGCGGCAAGCCGTCGACGCGGCGGGTGACGACCGTCCCGGTGAGCCCCTGCTCGAGGTAGACACGCTTGACGTCGTCGGGGACCGTGCTCTCCTTGCTGAGCAGGAACCGCGTGCCCATCGCGACGCCGGCCGCGCCGTAGGCCAGCGCGGCGGCCAGGCCGCGGCCGTCGAAGAAGCCGCCGGCGGCGACGACCGGGATGTCGACGGCGTCCAGCACCGACGGCAGCAGCAGCGTGGTCGCCACTCCCCCGGTGTGCCCGCCGCCTTCGCCGCCCTGCACGATGACGGCGTCCGCGCCCCACGCGGCGACCTTCTCGGCGTGCCGCGCGGCGCCGATCGACGGGATCACGACGATCCCGTGGTCGCGCAGCTTCGCGATCATCTCCTTGCGCGGCGCGAGCGCGAACGACGCCACCTTGACGCCCTCGCGGATCAGCAGGTCGACGCGGTCGCCGGCGTCGGCCGCGTCGGCGCGCAGGTTGACGCCGAACGGCTTTTCCGTGCGCTTCTTGACTTCGGCGATCGCGGCTTCCAGCTCGGCGAAGGTCATCGTGGCCGAGGCGAGGATGCCGAGCGCGCCCGCCTCGGCGGTCGCCGAGACGAGCCGCGGTCCGGCGACCCAGCCCATCCCGGTCTGCACGACCGGGTGCTCGACGCCGACGAGCTCGGTCAGCGCGGTCTTCACGCCGGGACTTCCTTGTCGCGCAAGCTCTTCGGGTCGACGACCTCGCGGATCAGCCGCAGCTCTTCGTCCGTCGGCTCGCGGCTGGTCTCGACGCCGGAGAAGTCGATTTCGAACGTCGTCGCCGCCACGACCTCGTCGCGGGTGACGCCGGGGTGCAGCGACACCGCCCGCATCGCGTGGTCGGCACCCCCGAAGTCGAACACGCCGAGGTTCGAGACGACCCGGTGGACGTCGTGGTACCTCTGCGCCGACGGCCCGGCTTTGGCCGCGTTGTCGTAGCCGACCCCGGACACGACGTCCACTGTGTCCACGAAGACCCGCGAAGAGTGCCGCGGAACCCAGTAGCTGGTGCGGTGGTTGACCGTGTTGCCCGGCGCGCCGCGCACGCCGAGCAGCTGCTTCTTCGGCCGGGCGTGGTCGCCGATGGCGGAGATGTTCTGGTTGCCGTACCGGTCGATCTGGTTGGCGCCCATCACGACGTGCCGGCGCCCGTGCGGGACGATCGTGTCGAGCATCTTGCGGAACGGCTGCCAGCCCTCGACCACGCCGCCGGTCGTCACGAGGTAGGCCTCGCCGTCGGACATCAGCAGGTCGGGTTCGAACGTCAGCCGCGCGAGCTTGGCGCCCAGCTGCGGGACCAGGCCCATCGGGCTGACCACGATCTCGCCGTCGCCGCGGAACACCTCGGCCATCGCCACGACGACGATCTCGGCCCGGGTCGCGCTCATGCCGCCTCCGCCTCGAACTTGTCCACTTCGGACAGGTAGGTGCGCTCGTCGCCGGACAGGAACCGGTCCGCGAACCCCGGCCACGCGTCGAGGTCCTTGGCGCAGGCCGCGTAGTGGCGCTGGAACCGTTCGTCCCGGCCGTAGTCCGGCACGGCCGTGGTGAAGTGCGCGCCGCGTGGGGATTCGACGACGCCGTCGACCGCGCTTCGGTTGAGCAGCAGCGACTGCACCGGCCCGCCCGCCGTCAGCTCGGTCGTGTCGACGACCTTTTCCACCGACACGAACCGCCGGTCCGCGGCCAGGCAGAAGAGGTCGTCGAAGTACGGGTCCGGGCCGAGGTACTGGGCGTTGCCGCGGGCGTCGGCGCGGTTGAGGTGCACGAGCGCGACGTCGAGGTGCTGCGCCGGGACCGCGACCAGCTCCTCGCCGTCGGCGTAGGGCGAGCGCACGGTCCGCAGGTCCGGGTTGGCGCGCATCACCTCCGAGCCGAGTCCGGCACGCGTCGGCAGGAACGGAAGCCGTTGCGCGGCCGCGGAAAGCGCGGCGCCGAACATGCCTTCGTCGTACTCGGTGACGGCGATGGCACCGGTCTCGCGGGCGCGGCCGAACCACGGGTCGAACGGGATCGAATCGAGCGTCACGAACCCGAAGACGACGCGCTTGACCTTGCCCGCCGCGCACAGCAGCCCGACGTCGGGGCCACCGTAGGACACCACGGTCAAATCGCGTACGGGCGTCCGGAGGATCGCGCGGACGAGCGCCATCGGCTTGCGCCGCGAGCCCCAGCCGCCGATCCCGATCGTCATGCCGTCCTTCAGCTCGGCCGCCACTTCGTCGGCGGTCGTGCGCTTATCGGCCATTCAAGAACTCCTCGCGGGCTTCGTCGGAGGCGCCGAGCAGGTTGAGCTCGAAGGTGAAGCCCTGCTCGAACCGGTAGCTGCGGTGCACCTGCTGGGTGTCGATGCCGTTCAGGGCTTCTTTGGCCGCCCGGATGACCCGCGGGTCCTTCTTCGCGATGTCCCGGGCGACGGCCAGCGCGGCGTCGTCCAGCTCCGCGCGCGGTACGACCTGATAGACCGACCCGTGCGCGTGCAGCTCGGCGGCGGTGATGGTGCGGGCGGTGAAGTAGAGGGTGCGCATCAGGTGCTGCGGCACGAGCCGGGCCAGGTGGGTCGCGGCGCCGAGCGCGCCGCGTTCGACCTCGGGGACGCCGAAGGTGGCGTCGTCGGACGCCACGATCACGTCGGCGTTCCCGACCAGGCCGATCCCGCCACCGAGGCAGAACCCGTGCACTGCCGCGACAACCGGCACCGCGCAGTCGTAGACGGCGCCGAAAGCCGCGTAGCAACCCCGGTTCGCGCCGACGAGCGCGTCATACCCTTCGCTGCGCTGGATCTCCTTGATGTCGACCCCGGCGTTGAACCCGCGGCCTTCCGCTCGGAGGATCACGACGTGCACGTCGGGGTCGCGGCCCGCCTGCGTGATCGCGTCGGCGAGGTCGAACCAGCCCCGCACGGGCAGCGCGTTCACCGGCGGGAAGTCGACCGTGACGGTCTCGACGTGCGCGTCGCGCTTGGTGAGGATGCCCATCAGCTCGCTCCGTAGACGGGTTCGGGCTCGGGCGCGCGCTCGAGCAGGTCCTTCACCACCGGGCCGAGTTCGGCCGGGTCCCACCGGGCGCCCTTGTCCACGGCCGGGCCGTGCCGCCACGCCTGGGCGACCGACACCTTGCCGCCTTCGACCTCGAACACCCGTCCGGTGACGTGCGCGGACTCCTCGCTGCCGAGCCAGACGACCAGCGGCGAGACGTTCTCCGGCGCCATCGCGTCGAACCCTTCGTCCGGACGCGCCATCGTCGCGAAGACCGCCTCGGTCATCCGGGTCCGCGCGGCCGGCGCGATCGCGTTCACCGTCACGCCGTAGCGCGCCAGCTCGGCCGCCGCCACGACGGTCAGCCCGGCGATACCCGCCTTCGCCGCCGAGTAGTTGCCCTGGCCGACGCTGCCGAGCAGGCCCGCGCCGGAGCTGGTGTTGATCACCCGGGCTTGCGGTGTCCGCCCGGCTTTGGCTTCGGCGCGCCAGTGCTCCGCGGCGTGCCTCAGCGGCGCGAAGTGTCCCTTGAGGTGGACGCGGACGACCGCGTCCCACTCGTCTTCGCCGAGGTTGACCAGCATCCGGTCGCGGACGAACCCGGCGTTGTTGACCAGCACGTCGAGGCGGCCGAAATGCGTCAGGGCGGTGTCGACGAGCGTCTTGGCCCCGGCCCAATCGGCGACGTCGGAGGTGTCGGCCAGGGCTTTCCCGCCCAGGGCTTCGATCTCGGCGACGACTTCCGCGGTCGCGTCGCCGTCCACGTCGTTCACCACCACCGGCGCGCCTTCGGCGGCGAAGGCGAGGGCGTGCGCCCGCCCGATGCCGCGGCCGGCGCCGGTCACGACGACCACCCGATCCTGGCACAACCCGCTCACGAATCCTCCCGTTGGTTGACGTCGGCCGCGGCGAGGAACGCCGGGACCTCTCCCCCGCCGTGCACGAGCAGGGTCGCGCCGGAGACGTAGGAAGCCAGGCCGGAGGCGAGGAAAGCGGCGCAGGCGCCCACTTCCGCCGGCTCGGCCAGCCGGCCCAGCGGCACGGTCTTGCCGACCGCTTCGACGGCGGCCTCGCTGCCGTAGTGCAGGTGGGCCTGTTCGGTGCGCACCATGCCGACGTCGAGGGCGTTGACCCGCACCTTCGGCGCCCACTCGACGGCGAGGCTGGCGGTCAGGTTGCCGAGCCCGGCCTTGGCGGCCCCGTAGGCGGCGGTCCCGGGCGACGCGCGCGTGCCGCTGACGCTGGAGATCATCACGATCGAGCCGCCCGTGCTCTGGCGTTGCATGACGGCGTTGGCGTGCTGCGAGACCAGGAGCGGGGCCAGCAGGTTGAGCTGGACGACCTTCTCGTGCAGCCGCGGCGAGGCGGTGGCGGCCGGCGAGTAGGGGGCCCCGCCGGCGTTGTTGACGACGACGTCGAGCCGGCCGTGGTTGTCGACGATCCCGTCGATGAGCGCCTTGACCTGCGTTTCGTCCCGGACGTCGCAGGGGACGAACTCGGCGTCGGTGGCGGCTTCGCGCCGGGCGCAGGTGACCACGTGGGCGCCCTGGGCGAGGAACACGTCGGTGATGCCCCGGCCCACCCCGCGGACGCCCCCGGTCACCAGCACGACGGCGCCGGACAGGCCCAGATCGGTCTTCACTCCCCAAAACTAGAACACGTTCCAACTTTGGGCAAGGTCGTGCGATCATGGACGCATGACCGACCAGTGGCCCCTCGCGCCACCCGGCGCGGCGGACTGGCTCCGAGACCTGTGCGGCGACGGGCTGACCGGCTTCCTGCCGCCGGCGCTGCCCGACGCGGCCTGGGTGCTCAACGCGATGTACGAGCACGAGGAAGGGCCGACCGGCACGACCCACCACGAGTACCGGCAGGCGCGGCTGGCGGAGGGCGGGGTCGAACCGGTCGTCGTCGGAGGAATCGACCTCGAAGCCAGGACCGTCACCACGGGCGGCGGGCTGGGCCGCGCGGAGCACCCCGGCCCCGGCTGGCGACGGCTGCGCTGGGCGGAACTCGCCGAGCGCACCGGCGACCCCCTCGTTCCTGAGGGGCAGTTGCCCGGTTACCAGTGCTTCCCGTCGGTCAAGACAGGCGGCAGCTGGCCGCTCGGCATCATCCCGCCCACCGAGGGAAGCCTCGACCGCGAAACCTGGACGCGGCTGATCGACCTGCTCACCGAGCACGGTCCCGCCGGGCCGGACACACCTTGCTTCGCCTACTACAGCCCGGCCTTGTTCGGGTTCCTCGACGTCGAGACCCTCGTAGTGCGCGCCGGCCATCTCGGCGACGCCGAAGCCCTCTACGACCACCCCGAGGTCGGCTTCAGTCCCTCGAACCTCTGGCCCATCGACCGGTCGTGGTGCCTGGCCACCGACTACGACCTGTGGGGCACCAAGGTCGCCGGTCCGACCACCTTGATCGAGACTCTCCTGAACGACCCCGAACTCGAAGCCGTGCGACTCGACCCGAACTAGAACGCGTTACGACTCACGCTTGGCGGCGTCGTACTCCGCGTTGGCCGCCATCACCTCGGGCATCTGGCCCTCGACGTCCTCGATCAACGCCAGCAGCAGCGCCGCCGTGCGGCGGCCGCGGGGGGTCAGGCTGTACTCCACCTTCGGCGGGATCGTCGGCTGGGCCTCGCGGTGGACGAACCCGTCGCGCTCGAGGGCCTGCAGCGTCTGGGCGAGCATCTTCTCGCTGACCCCGGACACCCGCCGGCGCAAGGCGTTGAAGCGGAGCGTGCCGTCGTGGAGGGCGGCCATCGCCAGGATCCCCCACCGGCCGGTGATGTGCTCGAGCGTCGCCCGGGACGTGCACGCCTGCGCGAACACGTCGAACAGCACCTGCCCGTGCTCGTCCAGCCACTCCGGCGCCTCGCTCATGCCGTCCACGGTACCTCGCCCGCCGGGGAAACCCAGGTGAGGATGCTCACCAATAGTTTGCACTTTCGAATAGTTAGTACACTCTGTCGGTAAGCAATCCAACAGCGAGGAGCAGCAGATGATCGTCGTCACCGGTGCCACCGGCCAGCTCGGCCGCCTGGTCGTGGAAGGCCTGCTGAAGAAGGTCGCGCCCGGCGAGGTCGTCGCCGCCGTGCGCGATCCCGCGAAGGCCGCCGAGTTCGCCGCGCGCGGCGTGCAGGTGCGGCGCGCCGACTACGACGACCCGGCGAGCCTGGCCGCCGCCTTCGCCGGGGCGGACAAGGTGCTGCTCATCTCGAGCAGCACGCCCGGGCAGCGGCTGGCCCAGCACGAAGCCGCCGTCGCGGCCGCGCGCGAGGCCGGGGTCGGTCACCTCGCCTACACGAGCGTCCTGGCCGCCGACACGACGAAGCTGTTCGTCGCGCCGGACCACAAGGCCACCGAGGAGGCCATCCGCGCGTCGGGCCTGCCGTTCACCTTCCTGCGCAACGGCTGGTACACCGAGAACTACGCGCAGACGATCGCCCAGGCGCTCGCCGTCGGGTCCTTCGTGGGCAGCGCCGGCGAGGGCAAGCTGGGCGGCGTCCCGCGGGTCGACTTCGCGGAGGCGGCCGTCGAGGTCCTGACCGGCGAAGGCCACGAGGGCAAGGTGTACGAGCTGGCCGGCGACGAGCCGTGGAGCTACGCCGACCTCGCCGCCGCCGTGACGGCCGCGGCGGGCAAGCCGGTCACCTACCAGGACCTGCCCGGCGAGCAGTACCGGAAGGTGCTCGTCGGCGCCGGGCTGCCCGAGCCGGTCGCGGCCATGCTGGCCGATGCCGACCGCGGCATCGCCGAGGGCGAGCTGGCGTCGGACTCCGGCGACCTGCGCCGCCTGCTCGGCCGGCCGACGACGCCGCTCGCGGAGGCCGTCACCGCCCTGGTCAAGGGCTGAGGTCCGGCCCCGGGGACCGGAGAGCCGAGGCGCGCAAGGCCGCCTGCATGGCGAACCGGGCCCCGGGGTCCTCCAGCCGCTCGCCGAACGCCTCCCGCAGCTGGCGCACGCGGTACCGGACCGTTTGCGGGTGGACCGACAGGTTCACCGCGATCTTCTCCGAGTTCCCGCCGTTTTCCAGCCACGACAGCAAAGTCTCGCTCAGCCGGCGGCGCGTGCGGTCCGGGAACCGGGCCAGTGGGGCCAGTTCCCGGCGGGCCACCTGGTCCGCCAGGGCCGGGTCGCAAAGCAGCCACAGCTCCGTCAGGTGCTTCGCGCACCACGTCACCGGGGCGTCCGGCAGCGCGCCTTCACCCACCAGCCGCAGCGTCGTCCGCGCCCAGCGCAGGGACTGCGCCGACGCCGACGGCGGGACCGGCGGTCCCACCGCGGCCCGGACGCCGAGGGCGGCGAGCCACCGCTCGTCCACCGGCGCCGGCACCACCAGGCAGGGGCGCGGCGGTTCGAGGTCGGCCAGGACCTCGGGCCCCCAGCACGGTTCCACCGGTGCTTCGAGGACCACGGCGGCCACCTCGGCGGGCACCGGCCAGCCGGCCGCCGTCGCGAGCTCGGCCACGACCGCGTCCGTCGGCGCGACCGGGCCGGTGACCAGGCGCAGCAGGCGACGGCGCAGGCTCGCCCGCGTGCCGCCGAGCTCCGCCTCGGCCTCGCGGTGCCCGCGGATCGACATCCGCGCCAAGTCGTCCGCGTAGGCGAACAGCATCTCCGCCAAGCGCGCCATCACCGCCGACGACAGCCGTTCGCGGCGGCCCAGGCGCATGATCCAGCGCCAGCCGGCACGGGTGCCGATGCGGTACGCCGTCTGCAGGTCGTCGAGGCTCCGGCCCTCGTACGCCTCGCCCGCGCCGAGCCGGCGGCACGTCTCGTACAGCCGGTCCCGCGGCGCCAGCGGGTCCTCGACCAGGTCGACGAAGAGGACCACCGCGCACTCGACGCCGTGGCGGGTCACGCGGCCGTGCCCGGCGTACACCGGGACGGCCTGCCACACCTCCCGGACGATCCATTCCACCAGCGCGGGGATCGCCGGGCGCATGAGCGCGGCCAGCTCCGCGCGTCCGGAAACCTCGTGCGCCACCGGGACTTGCTGCCGAGCTCGGTCGCCGGACACCGGGCTCCCTTCGCGGGGCGGGTCAGCTTTACCGAGCGGTAAAGCAGCGAGACCGTAGAGTACACCTCCATGAGCAGGCCGCGGTCCCCTGATCGATCCAGCACGCGCCGGAGCCCGGCCGCCCGGCCCACCGACGGCGAGCTGCTCGACGCCGCCCGCGCGGTGTTCGCCGAACGCGGGTACGCCCAGGCCACCATGGACCTGATCGCCGCCCGCGCGGACTCCACGAAACCGACTCTCTACGCGCATTTCGGCGACAAAGCGGCGCTGTTCCGCGCCACCGTGAGCCGGGAGGTCGCCGTGCTGCGGAACTGGGTTCTCACGGCGTACGAGACCGCGAGCGCGAGCCCGCTCGAAGACCGCGTCCGGCTCGCGGTGATGGCCATGTTCCGCTACGCCGGCGCGCACCCGGACAGCTTCCGGATGCTGTACGACTCCGCCGTCGACGAGATGTCGAACGAGCGCCGCGCGCTCGCCGACACCGTCACCACGCACGTCGTCGACCGCGTCCGGGAGCACCTGCTCGCCCACGGCCGCACGCCCGGCCCCGGCGCGGACCTGCTGGCCGCGATGATGGTCGGCCTGGTCGGCCGGGCCGCGATGCACGTCTCCCACTCCCCCGGCGTCGACCCGATCGCCGCGGGCGAGCTGGCCACCGGGTTCGTGGTGGCCGCCCTGCGCGGGCTCGAACCCGCCCTGCTGGACCACGTCGACGCCGGGCGGCCGTGCGCCACCTGAGCGTCCACACGGGACTGTTTGTCACCGGCTGAACAATTCCGCCCGGCAAATCGGCGACCCCCTTGCCTTTTCCCGCATTTCGAGAAAGCGTTTGCGGATATTCCGGTTTTCCCGCAGAAGTGGGGTCAGTCATGATTCGTCTGCTTTCCGCTGTCGCCGCGGCCGGCCTCGCCGCCGCCGGGCTAGCCTTCGCCACCGCGCCCGCGGCTTCGGCCGCGGCGTGCACCGACGTCGACGTGCCGGTCGCCCGCGGCACGTTCGAACCCGGCACGCTCGGCCTCATCGTCGGCGACCCCGTCTACCAGGCCGTGCAGAACCAGCTGCGGCCGCGTTCGGTGAGCGGCTACCGCGTCGACTACCCGGCCGACCTCGGCGAGCCCGCGTCGGTGCAGAAGGGCAACACCGACCTGGTGAACCACGTCAAGGCGCAGGCCGCGGCCTGCCCGCAGCAGCGGTTCGTGCTGGTCGGCTACTCCCAGGGCGCCAACGTCGTCGACAATTCGATCGGCGTCAGCAGCGACGGCGCGGTCGTCGGCGGCCCGATCGTCGCGACCATCCCGGCGGAGCTGGCCCCTCGGGTCGCGGCTGTGTTGCTGTTCGGCAACCCGATCCGGGCGATCGGCCGTCAGGTCACCGGGACGTACCAAAGCCGCACCAAGGACTACTGCGCCGACGGCGACCCGATCTGCCAGGCCGGCGGCGCGAACTTCCTGGCTCACCTGAGCTACGGCGGCGACGCCTCCGACGCCGCCGCCTTCGCCGCGGGCGAGCTCTGACTGCTCAGCAGTTGGCCGGGGCCTGCTCACCGTTGAAGCGCTTCACGATCCACTGGTGGGCATCCGCGTTCCCGGCAAGGATTCCGGTGGCGTGGTCGGAGATGTAGGTCTGCCACTGCTCCCGGACGCCGGCGGCGCAGTACGCCCGGTGCAGCGCCTCGGCCTGCGGGGTGTTGACGATCTCGTCGGTGCTCGCGTGGTACTGGAACACCGGCACCCGCGGCGGGTTCGCGCCCAGCTTGTTCTGCGCCAGCCGCGCCTGCCACTGCGGCGTGCTCAGCGGGTTCGATGTCGTGTAGTCGCTGATCTTCTTGAACGAGTAGTTCAGCAGGAGCTCGGCGACGCACGCGTTCTTCTTCGCGTCGTTCAGCTGCTGCCGCCCGGTTTCGTTGAGGAACGAATCGAGCTTCAGCTCCGGGTACGCGGCGTCGAGCCCGACCGCGGCGAACGCGAGGAACCCGAACCCGACGTACCCGTCGAGTCCTTTCGCGACCTCCGTCAGATCGGCCGGCACCCCGCCCGCGACGACGCCGACGACGTTCAGCTCCGGCGCGTACGCGGGCGCTTTCTCCCCCGCCCACATCGACGCGCCGCCGCCCTGGGAGTACCCCTGGAAGATCACCTTGGCGGTCTTGGCCAGCTTGGCGGCCGGGAGGTTCTGCGCCGCCCGCACCGAGTCGATCACGGCCGGTCCTTCGGACTGCCCGGTGATGTACGTCGGCGTGGTCGCCGGCGAGTAGCCCTCGTAGTCGGTCACCGCGACGGCGTACCCGCTGGACAGCGAGTCGTTGATGGCGGGCTGGTCGTAGAGCGTGCCCCGTTCCATCGCCTTCGACGCCGCGCACTTGAACGCCGGGCCCTGCGTGCCGACGGCATACCCGACGATCGGAGCGGCGGCCGGGTCCTTGCCCTTCGGCACCAGGATCGTGCCGGTCACCGCGTCCGGCCGGCCCAGCGCGTCGGTCGAGAGGTACATGACCTGCCAGGTGTCGGCGTTGGCGGCGTTCAGCAGCGGCACCGACGGGCGCCACCGCAGGACGTCCCCGGGCTTGCCGGCCGGCAGCGGCGACGGCGGGGTGTAGAACGAGTCGTCGAACGGGCCGGGCAGGATCGGCGCCGCGGTGGCACCGGCCGGCGGGCTCGCGGCCACGACCCCCAGCGCCGCCAGGGAGACGCCCAGGAGCGCGGACAGCACGCGTCGCAAGTGGACAGACTTCACCACAACCTCCATCGGGGAAAGGGGAATGCGCTCAGGCGGGGAGGCCGAGCGCGCCGGCCAGGACCGGCCACGAGTCGTGCAGGGCCCGCTGCCAGTACGGCCAGCTGTGGGTGCCCGGCCCGTAGTAGTCGACCGTCGCCGGGATGCCGGCTTGGCGCAGCTTGTCGGTGAAGCTCTGCGAAGACAGCAACGCCGACGGTTCGAGCACGTCGGACTGCCCGGGTGGGTCGAGCGGCCCGGTCTGCCCGTTGCCGCAGGAGATGTAGAGCGCCGTGCCGCGCAGGTCCTGCACGTGGTCGTAGGGGTTGTGCGACGACCAGATCGGCTGCATCCCGAAGGAGTCGCCCCACAGGTTCAGGTAGTTGAAGATCCCGGCGCGCGCGAGGATGCCGATGATCCAGATCGGGATGCCCGGGTAGAGCGTGTTCGGCACGCCGGAGTACGACGCGGCCGCGGCGAACATCCCCTTGTGCTGGAACGCGTACGCCATGGCGCCGTAGCCGCCGATCGACAGGCCGGCGACCGCGCGGCGCGTGCCGCCGTGGTAGCCGCGTTCGACGATCTGGCGGACTTCGGCGGTGTGGAACGTGTCCCAGTCGGGTTTGCTCGACAGCCCGAAGTTCCACCACTTCGTGTACATCCCGGCCGGGCCGTCGGTCGGCATCACGACGAGGGCGTCCTTCGTCGCGGTGAACGCCTTGACGTCGGTGAACTGGTCCCAGGACTTGTAGTCGACGGGCTCGCAGCAGCCGTGCAGCAGGAACAGCACCGGCCAGGTCCGCGTCGGCTGGGAGGCCCAGCCGGACGGCACGATCAGCCGGACCATCCCGGTGGTGCCCAGGGCTGGGGAGTCGATCTTCAGGTCGACGGTCCGGGCGTCGAGCCAGGTCTCCTGGACGACCTTCGCGCCGTCGTCGGCCACGGCGGTGCTCGCCTGGGCGGCGGTGACGCCACTGGCGACCAGGACCACGACGGCCAGCATCAGCAGGGTGGCTCTCATCGGAGTCTCCTTCACAGGGGGATGTTTCCGTGCTTCTTGGCCGGCAGGGTCTGCCGCTTGGTCCGCAGGGCCCGCAGGGCGCGCGCGACCTGCAGCCGGGTCTGCGACGGCGTGATGACCTGGTCGACATAGCCGCGTTCGGCGGCCAGGTACGGGCCGGTGTGGCGCTTGCGGTACTCCTCGGTGAGCCGCCGTCGAGCCGCCGCCCGCCGCTCCGGCGGCAGCTCGGCCAGCTCGCGGCGGTAGAGCACCTGCACCGCGCCCGCCGCGCCCATCACCGCGATCTCCGCGGTGGGCCAGGCGAGGGAGACGTCGGCGCCGAGGTGCTTGGACCCCATCACCGCGTAGCCGCCGCCGTACGCCTTGCGGACGACCACCGTCACCTTCGGCACGGTGGCCTCGGAGTAGGCGTAGATCAGCTTGGCGCCGCGGCGGATGATGCCGCCGCGTTCCTGGTCGCTGCCCGGCAGGTAGCCGGGGACGTCGGCGAGGGTGAGCAGCGGGATCGAGAAGGCGTCGCAGAAGCGCACGAACCGGGCGGCCTTTTCCGACGCGTCGATGTCGAGCACGCCGGCCTGGTGCCGCGGCTGGTTCGCCACGACGCCGACCGTGCGGCCCTGGACGCGGCCGAACGCGCAGATCATGTTGGGTGCGAAGGCGCTGTGGACCTCCGAGAACTCGCCGTCGTCGACCAGGCGGACGATCAGCTCGGCCATGTCGTAGGTCTGGTTCGGCGAGTCGGGCACCAGCCGGTCGAGCTCCAGGTCGGCCGGGGTGACGACGGCGCTGGTGTCGTCGGCGTACTCCGGCACCGGGTCCAGGTTGTTCGCGGGCAGGTAGCCCAGCAGCGTCTGCACCCACTCGATGGCGTCCTGCTCGTCGGCGGCCCGGTGGTGGGCGTTGCCGGCGACCTCGCTCTGCACGGCCGCGCCGCCGAGCTCCTGCGCGGTGACGCGCTCGCCCGTCACCGCCTGCACGACGTCCGGTCCGGTGACGAACATGTGCGAGGTTTCGTCGACCATCACGGTGAAGTCGGTGATGGCCGGCGCGTACACGGCTCCGCCCGCACACGGGCCCATGATCATCGAGATCTGCGGGATGACCCCGGACGCGTGGGCGTTGCGCCGCCCCAGTTCGGCGTAGTAGGCCAGCGAGACGACGCCTTCCTGGATGCGCGCGCCGCCGGAGTCGTTGATCCCGACGACCGGGCAGCCCAGCGACATGGCCAGGTCCATCACCTTGAGGACCTTCTCGCCGGAGACTTCGCCCATGCTGCCGCCGAAAACGGTGAAGTCCTGGGAGAAGACGCAGATCTGGCGGCCGTCGACCGTGCCGTGCCCGGTGACGACGCCGTCGCCGTAGGGCCGGTTGGCGTCCATCCCGAACTCGCCGCACCGGTGCCGCGCGAACTGGTCCAGCTCGACGAACGAACCCGGGTCGAGCAGCAGCCCGATCCGTTCGCGCGCGGTGAGCTTGCCCTTGGCGTGCTGGCGGTCGACGGCCCGCTTCTCGGCGATCCGGACGGCTTCGTCCTGCCGGGCCGCGAGATCGGCGATCCGGAACGCCGTGGTCGGCATCAGTTCGTCCATCACCGCACCCCTGCTCCGAGCCGGGCCGCGAGCGCGGCGGCGATCACCGCGACGTGCGGCGGGTCGATCATCGAGACGTGGTCGCCCGGCACCCGGACGACTTCGAGGTCGCCGCAGTACTCGTCCCAGCCGAGGGTCTCGTCCGTGCGCAGGTACCGGGGGTCCAAAGTGGTCGTCAGCGGATGCGGTTCCCGCGCCCGCAGCAGCAGGACCCGGCCGTCGTACCGCTTCGGCGTGTACCGCTCGGCGACGCGCGCGTCCACATAGGACTCGTACTGGTGGCGCAGGACGCCCGCGCCCAGGTCCGGGACCCGTTCGGCGAGGCTTTGCATCACCCAGCGGATCTGCGCGTCTTCGTCCAAAGTGGCCAGTTCGGCGCGCGGGATCGCGAACGGGACGCCGTAGGTCCGCGACACGTGCTCGGCGAACCGGTCGAAGCGGTCGAGCAGCAGGTCCGCCGGCTTCCCCGCCGCCGGCAGCGGCAGGATCGAGTCGATCAGGACCACGAGGTCGACCGGGCCGTCCAGCCGCCGGGCCGTCTCGTGGGCGAGGCAGCCGCCGAACGACCAGCCGCCCAGCCGGTACGGGCCGCGTGGCTGGATCTCCCGGATCAGCTCGGCGTAGCAGGCGGCCTTGGCCTCGACGGTGTCCTCGTCGTCGATCCGCTCCAGCCCGTACACCGGGTGTCCCTCGGGCAGCAGCCGGACGAGCTCGCGGTACACGCTCGTCGGGCCGCCGGCCGGGTGGAACAGGAACAGCGGTTCGGCGACGCCGTCGCGCAGCAGCCGCACCGGGCCGCCGCCGTGGCCTTCGATCTCGCCGCGGAGCAGGTCGGCCAGCGCGGCGACGGTCGGCGTGGCGAACAGCCGCTCGACGGGCGGCACCGCGCCCAGCTGCTCCGCGAAGACGGCCCGAAGCCGCCGCGCGCTTTCCGGATCGCCGCCGGCGGCGAAGAAGTCGTCGTGGACGCCGGGTTCCGGGCCGCCCAGCTCGGCCCGCCAGTGGCGGGCGACCCACCGCTCGGCGGGATCGCGCGGCCCGGCGGTGACCGGCGCGGTCTTCCCCGCGCCGAAGCCGGCCTGCTCGGCGAGGTGCGCGGCGAGCTCGGCGAGGCTGGCGCCGCGCAGGAGCAGCGGGATCGGCAGCGGCAGGCCGAAGTCGCGTTCCACCGCGCCCCGGGCACGCATCGCCGACAGCGAGTCGAGGCCGAGCCGGGTGAGCGGCACGTCCCGCTCGACGTCCGCGTAGCCCAGCACGCCCGCGACGAGCCCGGCCAGGTGGTCGGCGATCGCCTTCCGGGCGGTGTCCGGCGGTGCTTTCCGCAGCGCGGCCAGGCCGTCCCAAGTGGACGGTCCGGTCCGCGGCGCGAACAACCCGAAGAACGGCCGCTCGGCCAGGCGCGGGAACAGCTCCAGCACCGTCCCGGCGTTGACGCGGGCCACGCCGGTCGCCTGGCGGTCGCGCGCGAGCACGGCGTCCAGCGCCGACAGCGCTTCCTCGGTGCCGAGCGGCTCGAGCACCGGGTTGCGCGACCCGGCCGCGGCGCCGACGTCGCCCCAGGCGCCCCACCCGATCGTCGCCGCCGGGAGCCCCTGGGCCCGCCGCCACACGACCAGGGCGTCGGCCCAGGCGTTGGCGGTGGCGTACGCGGCCTGGCCGGGCGAGCCGAAGAGAGCGGCGGCCGACGAGTACACGAGCCACCAGTCGAGGTCGTAGCCGGCGGTCGCCTCGTGCAGGCGCCAGGCGCCGAGCGCCTTCGGCCGCCAGACGGCGTCGAGCGCGGCCGCGTCCAGGCTGATCGCGGCGCCGTCGGCGAGGACCCCGGCGGCGTGCAGCACCCCGCGCAGCGGCACGCCACCGTCGACGGCCGCCGCGACCAGCGCTTCGGCCGTGCCGGGCGCGGCGATGTCGCCGGGCACGACGCGGACGTCGATCCCCAGGTCCGGCGCGGGGGCGGCGCGGCGGCTGTTGAGCACCACCCGGGTCGCGCCGCGCTCGGCCAGCCACTTCGCCGCGACCAGGCCGAGGCCGCCGAGCCCGCCGGTGATGACGTAGGCGCCGTCGCGGACCGGTTCGCGCACCGGGTCGCCCGGCTCGGGGCGGACGAGCCGCCGGACGTACCGGACGCCCTCGCGCCAGGCGACTTCGTCGTCGGGGCCGTCCGCGCGGACCTCGTCGCGCAGCTGCCCGACCCGCAGCCGGGCCGGGTCCGGTCCCGCGTCGAAGTCGACCGCGCTGACCCGGAGTTCGGGGTGTTCGAAGGCGAGCACGCGGACGAACCCGCGCAGCGCGGCCGAGGTCGGGTCGCCCCGTTCGCCGGGTTCGATGCTCTGGGCTCCGGTCGTGACCAGCCACAACCGGGGCGGCTGGGGCAGTTCGGCCAGCTCGGCGACCAGTTCGGACAATCTCCCGATCAGCCTTTCGGCCCGTTCGGGATCGGGGTTGTCTTCGCTGTCGAGGTGGACGAGTACCTCGGTCGGGTTTTCCCGCAGCTGGTCCTCGAGGGTGTCTTCGGACAGCTCGATCCAGCGCTCCGCCCGCTCCGGCGCGGCGGGCAGGTCGACCTGCTGCCACGCGGCCTCGTACAGCAGCCGGTCCAGCGCCGCGTCCCGGAAGCGGCGGCAGTAGACGTCGCGGAACTCGACCAGGACGGCGTCGTCGGCGTCGACGAGCTGGACGCTGCAGAGCAGCCCGTCCCCGGACGGGTCCCGCGAGGTGAGGACCGCGTCCACGCGCACCCCGCGGCGTGGCTCGCCGGCCAGGACCACCTCGCCGATGGTGAGCGGGAGGTAGAGGGCGTCGGCGTCCCCGACGGCCGCGGCGAGCGCGTGCAGGCAGGCGTCGGCGAGCGCGGGGTGCAGCCGGTAGGCGGGGTGGTCGTCGGGCTGGGCGATTTCGGCGGAAGCTTTGCCGTCGGCGGCGACGACGTTGCGGAGGCCGCGGAAGGCCGGGCCGTAGTCCTGGCCCAGCTCGGCCAGGACGCGGTAGAGGTCCAGGGGCTCGCCGGCGGCCTCGCCGAACGGCGCCGACGGCGTGCCGCCGGGCTCGATCCGCGCGGAGGCGTGGCGGACCCACTCGCCGTGGGTCTTGACGTGGACGCCGAACTCGGTGCCGGTGAGGCTGGTCGTCACCTCGGTGTGGCCGTCGAGTTCGAGGACTTCGCGGAGTTCGAGGTCCCGGACTCGCCGGCCCGGAGCGGCGGCGAGCGCCAGTTCGAGGAAGCCGGTCGCGGGGAACACCGGCGTGCCCCGCACGGTGTGGTCGGCCAGCCACGGGAGGGCTTCGGTGCCGACGTCCCCGCGCCAGAGGTCGCCGTCCGGGTGTTCGATGTGGACGCCCAGCAGCGGGTGGCCGCCCCGGGCGGGCGTCCGGCGCTTCGGCCAGAACTTCCGGTGGCGCCAGACCGGTCCCGGCAGGTCGACGCTCGCCGTCCGGGGACGGGCCGCGAGCGCGTCGGGCCGGCCGTGCACGTGCAGCCGGGCGAGGGTGGTGAGGAAGGCGGTCCGCTCGTCGACCTTGCGGCTGGCGGAGGGCAGGCCTCGTTCGCCGGTGGTCTGTTCGATGGCGGCGAGGGCGACGGGGTGCGGGGCGACTTCGATGAAGACGGTGTGGCCGTCCTCGGCCGCGGCGGCCAGCGCTTGGCTGAACCGCACCGGACGGCGGAGGTTCGCGGCCCAGTATTCGACGTCGAAGGCGGGCGTCTCCCGGGGCTCCGGGAGCACTGTCGTGTAGCAAGGGATTTCCGGTGTGCGCGGCCGGATCTCGTCGAGGCCGGCGCGGAACCGGCCGAGCACGGCGTCGACGGCGGCGGAGTGCCCGGCCCCGCCGACGGGGAGCCGCCGGGCGAGCCGGCCCAGGCTTTCGGCGTGCCCGACGAGGGCGTCGACCTGGTCGGCGGCGCCGCTGACGGTGCACTGGGTGGGCGAGGCGTAGACGGCGACGGTGACATCGGGGAACCGGGCGAGCTCCTGCGGCGAAAGCTCGACGACGGCCATGGCACCGGTCCCGCCCCGATCGAGCTCGGCGAGCAGCCGCGCGCGGGTGGCCATGACGCGCAGACCATCGGCGGGTTCGAGCGCCCCGGCGACCACGGCGGCGGCGACCTCTCCCATCGAGTGCCCGACCACGGCGGCCGGGGTGACCCCGTGGGCCCGCCAGAGCCCGGCGAGGGCGAGTTGCACGCCGAAGAGGGCGAGCTGGGTGGTGGCGAGGTCGCCGGGATCGCCTTCGAGGAGGTCGCGAAGGGAGGAACCGAGTTGGGATCGGAAGACGGGGTCGAGCGCTTCGACTTCGGCTTGGAAGGCGGGTTCGGAGCGGAGGAAGGCGCGGCCCATGCCGTCCCATTGGGAGCCGTAGCCGGAGAAGACGAAGACGGGATCGCCGGAACCCTCGCCGCGGCCGGTGGCCGGCCGGTTAGCCGCGCCGGTGGCCGGGCCGCCGCGGCCCGCGGTGGCCTTGCCGCGATCATCGGCCACCTTGCGAGCCACGCCAACCACCGCGCTGGCGGCTGGGCCGCCAGCAGTGGTGGCCCCGCCGCCGCGAATCGCGGTGGCCTCGCCGCGATCATCGGCCACCTTGCGAGCCACGCCAACTACCGCGCCCGCGGCAGTGGTGGCCCCGCCGCCGGACTCGGTCGGCGGTTTGCCCACCAAGCCACTCGCGGAGCCGCCGGACTCCGTGCCTGGCTCCCCCACCAAGCCGCGCCCCGCGGCCAGCTCCCGCAGCCCCGCCACCACCTCGCCGCGGCTTTCCCCCACCACCGCACCACGTACCGACAAGTGCTCCCGCCGGTGCGCCAGCGTCGAGGCCACCGCGCCCAGCGGCACCTCCGAAGCCCCCTCGAGCCACTCCGCCAGCTCCCCCGCCCGGGCCCGCAGCACCTCACCCGACCGGGCCGACAGCGCGAACACCGCCGGTCCCGCGGCCTCCGGCGGCACCCGAACCGGGAACGAAGCCGCCGGCCATTCCTCGAGCACCACGTGCGCGTTCGTCCCGCCGAAACCGAAGGCCGACACCCCCGCCCGGGCCGTGCCCGAGTAGCGCGGCCACTCCGTCGGCGACGTCACCACCCGCAGCCCCGAGAAGTCGATGTGCGGGTTCGGCTCCCGGAACCCCAGGCTCGGCGGCAGCCGGCGGTGCGTCATCGCCAGCACCACCTTCAGCAGCCCCGCGATGCCCGCCGCACCTTCGAGGTGGCCCAGGTTGCTCTTCACCGACCCCAGCAACAGCGGGCGGTCGGCCGGGCGGCCGAGCACCGCCGACAGCGCGCCCGCCTCCAACGGGTCCCCCAGCGGCGTGCCCGTTCCGTGCGCCTCCACGTAGTCCACAGAGGACGGATCCACCCCGGCGGACGCGTAAGCCGAGCGCAGCAAGTCCGCCTGCGCCAAGGGGTTCGGGGCCGTCAAGCCGTTGGACCGGCCGTCGGAGTTGACCGCGCTGCCGCGCAGCACCGCCAGGATCCGGTCGCCGCGGGCCGCCCGCAGCGGCTTCAGCACGACCACCCCGCACCCCTCGCCGCGCGCGATGCCGTCGGCGGCCGCGTCGAACGGCTTGCAGTGGCCGTCCGCGGCCAGCACTCCGGCGCGGTGGAAGCCCGCCGTGATGCCCGGCGACAGCAGCACGTTCACCCCGGCCACCAGCGCGATCTCGCTCTCGCCGCGGCGCAGGCTCTGCATCGCCTGGTGCACCGCGACCAGCGACGACGAGCACGCCGTGTCGAGCGTGAGACTCGGTCCGCGCAGGTCGAGCAGGTACGACAGCCGGTTGGCCGCGATGCTCGCCGCCGCCCCGGTGCCCGACCAGACGTCGACGCCGGCGACGTCCGTCATCGTCAGCGAGCCGTATTCGGTGGCCGACAGCCCGACGAAGACGCCGGTCCGGCTCCCGCGCAGCTCCGACGGCGGGATTCCGGCGTGCTCCAGCGCCGCCCACGCGACCTCCAGGAGGATCCGCTGCTGCGGGTCCATCGCCTCGGCCTCGCGCGGCGTGATGCCGAAGAACTCCGCGTCGAACCCGGCGACGTCGTCGAGGAACCCGCCCCGCAGCGGCAATCCCGCCAAGTCGCTGGCCGGCGCGAACGTCTCCCAACGGCCTTCCGGGACGTCACCGACACCGTCGCCGCTGGAGTCGAGTAACCGCCAGAACGCTTCCGGCGAGTCGATCCCGCCCGGCAGCCGGCAGCCGAGGCCGACGATCGCGATCGGCTCCTCTTCCACCTGCGGTGGCCGGGAAACCGCAGCGGATTCCCCTGTGGACAGATACTCGGCCAGCGCGTCGACCGTCGGGTACTGCCAGACGAGCGTCACGTCCAGCGAGCGCCCGACGAACTCGCCCAGGTCGGCCGCTAGGGCCGTCGCGTCCCGTGAGGACAGTCCCGTTTCGTGCAGCGGCCGGCCGGGGTCCACCGGACCGAGCCGGGCGAGCAGCCACGCGCGCACCGCGCCGGACGTTGTCATCCGAGCCGCCGGCCGGTCAGCGCACCGTCCAGATAGGACTTCCGGCAGCGCGCCCGGCTGATCTTGCCGCTCGACGTCCGCGGCACCTCACCGGGCGGCAGGACCACGACGTCGTGCAGTCCCAGACCGTGCCCGGCCGACACCGCCGCCCGCACCGCGGCCGCCAGCTCGGCGACGGCGACTGACGAGTCCTTCGCTCGTTCCAGCACGACAACCGCGGCTTCCCCGTCGTCGGTGGCGATCGCGAAGGCCGCCGCCGAGTGCGGCCGGACACCGGCGTGTTCCTCGGCCGTCTGCTCGATGTCCTGCGGGTAGTGGTTGCGGCCGTCGACGACGACCAGGTCCTTCAACCGGCCGGTGACGTAAAGCTCGCCTTCGAAGACCACGCCGAGGTCGCCGGTCGCGAGCCAGCCCTCGCCGGTTTCCGGGTCGAGCGGCGGCAGGCCGAACGTCGCCGACGACGCCGTCCGGCCCCAGTAGCCGCGGCCGACGTTCGGGCCGCTGACCCGGATCTCGCCGACCTCGCCCGGCGCGACCGGTTCGCCGGTGCCGGGATCGACGATCCGCACGCGCTGCCCGGCGGGGCGGCCGCACGAGACGAGCGTCGACCCGGCCGCGGCGGGCACCGCGAACCCGGCGGCGAGGCGGTCGCGGTCGAACGTGACCTGCCGGGCCGGTTTCCCGGCGTCGGACACCGCAACCAGCACGGTGGCCTCGGCCAGGCCGTAGGACGACCGGTGGACCTCCGGCCGCAACCCGCACCCGGCGAAGGCGTCCTGGAACTTCGCGATCGTGGCCGGCAGCACCGGTTCGCTGCCGTTGATCAGCGAGACGACCCGGCTCAGCTCCAGGTAGCTCTTCTCGGCCTCGGACACGCGGGAAGCGCAGTAGGCGTAAGCGAAGTTGGGCGCCGCGCTGATCGCGCCCGGGCTGGCCGAGAGCGCGCGCAGCCAGCGCGACGGCCGTTCCAGGAACGCCAGCGGGTCCATCAGCACCGAGGCGAGGCCGCCGACCATCGGCGCGCCGATGCCGAGGATCAGGCCCATGTCGTGGAAGAGCGGGAGCCAGCTGACCGTCGAGGTGGTCCGGCTTTCGGCGCCGTAGGCGGTGCACGCCTGACGCGCGTTGGCGAGCACGTTGCGGTGGGTCAGCACGACACCGGCGGGCGTGCGGGTGGAACCCGAGGTGTACTGCAGGTACGCCGTCGCGTCGGCGTCCGGTGCCGGCCAGTCCCGCGGTTCGGCCGGAGCGAGCGCGTCGACGGCGACGACGTCCGGCCGGACCGCCGAACCGTCGAGGAAGGCGTGGACCGCGTCGATGTCCGCGGTCGTGGTGAGCGCGACGCTCGGCGCGCAGTCGGCGAGCGCCGCGGCCAGCCGGCCCGCGTGCCCGGGCAGGCCGGGCGCGAACAGCGGCACGGCGATCAGGCCCGCCCGGATCGCGCCGAGGAACGCGACGACGTAGTCCACGGACTGCCCGGCGAGCACCGCCGCCCGGTCGCCCGGCGCCGCGATTCCGCTCAACCGCGCGGCGACCGTGCCGACCCGCTCGTCGAGCTCGCGCCAGGTGAGCGCGACCGCCCGGCCGTCGGCGCTGTCGCGGTAGTCGACGTGGGTCAGCGCGACCTCGTCGCCGAGCACCCGCGCCCACCGGCCGAGCAGGGTCGCCAGTGAGGCCGTCGATTCAGCCCCGGGGACGGGAACCGGCGGGGAAATGGTTTCCATGGCACCTCGCAGAGAGCGTTTACCGGCGCAGTGAATAGCCGCGCCCGGGCGGTTGTCAATCAAGCGAATTGCGATACTCACCGGCACGCGCATTACGGCACAGCGCGTTTGTCACGCGGCGACGAGGTCGGGGCGGATCCGCTCCGTGACACGCGCACGGCCAGCAGCGCGCCGGCGAGCGTCAACCCGGCCGCGGCTAGCAGACCCGCGGTGTAGCCCGCGGCCAGCGCCGGTCCCGGCGCCGCACCGGCGCCGAGCCGCAGCGCCCGCACGGCCGTCAGGACGGCCCCGATCAGCGCGACACCCAGCGCGCTCGAAAGCTCGCGAGACGCCGTGAGCAGCCCCGACGCCGTGCCGGCGTGCCGTTCGGCCACGACGTCCAGCGCGTGCGAGGTCAGCGGGGTCGTGAACGCCGAACCGGCCCCGATCAGCACCAGCCCGGGGACCCGCGGGAGCACCGCCGGAACGTGGTTCACCGCGGCGAGCGCGAGCAGGCCGGCCGCGACCACGCCGAGCCCGGCCGCGACCGTCCGATGTGGACCGTGCCGGGCGACGGCCCGCGGAACGAGCGGGGTCGCGGCCACCACCGCGACCGCGACCAGCGCGAGCGGCAGCCCGGCGCGCACCGGGTCGAGGCCGAGGAAGTCCTGGTGCAGCAACGGCGTGAAGAAGACGACGCCCGAAATCCCGAGGCCCCACAGCACCTGCACGGCGAGCGAGCCGGTGAACACCCGGTTTTCGGTCAGCTCGGCCGGCACCAGCCGGGCCGGTGTCCGGCGCTCGCGGAGCACGAACGCCGCACCGAGCGCGCCCCCGGCGGCCAGCAGCGCCACGCCGGTCCGCGGGTGCTCGCCGACCTCGACCAGCGCCGCCGTCAGCAGGACCAGGCTCGCGGTCACGACGGCCATCGCGCCGGCCGCCGGCCCGGGGTCGGCGGGGGCCGAGGGCGGCGAAGTACCGCCGCGGCAGGAGGATCGCCGTCGTCGCGAGGACGAGCCGGGCACCGGGCGGTCGCGGCCTCGCGGGACCGTTCCCGGCAGCAGCACGAGCATCGCCGCCACGAAGGGCAAGTTGACGAAGAAGATCCAGCCCCAGCCGAGGTATTCGCTCAGCAGCCCGCCGAGCGCCGGGCCCAGCGCGAGCGCGGCGGCCAGGCACGCCGTCCAGACGGCGGCACCGAGCGTCCGGCCACGCGCGTCGAGGTTGGTGCGCAGCAGGCTCAGCAGGCCCGGGACCAGGAACGCGGCGGCCGCGCCCTGCACCACCCGGGCCGCGACCAGCAGCCCGGCCGAGGTCGCCAGCCCGCCGGCGGCCGCGCCGAGCCCGAACGCGAGCAGCCCGCCGGCCAGCGCCGGACGCCGGCCCCAGCGGTCGATCAGCGTGCCCGCCACCAGCAGCAGCCCGGCGAACGGCAGCATGTAGCCGAGCGCGACCCACTGCAGCGCCCCGAGGTCCAGGGCGAGGTCGCGGGCGATCGACGGCGCGCCGGCCGCGACGATGGTGTTGTCCAGCGTCGTGACGAACGCGCCGAGCGCGATCAGCACCAGGGTCCGTCGCGTCATCGCCCGCTCCCCACCAGTTCGCGCGCGACCCGGGCCGGCCGCCGGCGCGGGAACCACCAGTTGGCCTCGCCGAACCACGCCATCACCGCCGGGACCAGCACGCACCGGACGACGACGGCGTCGAGCAGCACGGCGACCGTCAGCCCGACGCCGGCTTCCCGCACGACCCGGGCGTCGACGAAGGCGAACGCCACGAACACCAGCGCCATGATCAGCGCGGCCGCGGTGATGGTCCGGCCGGTCGCCGCGACGCCGTCGACGACCGCCGCCCGGGTGTCGCCGCGCCGCCGCCACGCCTCCTGGACGCGCGCGATGAGGAAGACCTCGTAGTCCATCGACAACCCGAACAACCCGGCGAACAGGAACACCGGCAGGTAGGGCTCGATCGGGGCGCCGAAGGCGAAGACGACCGCACCCGTCGTCGCGGCCGCGGTCAGCAGGTTCATCACCGCCGCGGTCAGCGGGATCACCACGCTGCGGAACACCCACGCCAGCAGCAGGACCGAGATGCCGACGACGCTGAACAGGAACAGCGGCAGCCGCGCGGTGACGGCCGCGGCGAAGTCGGCCCGGGCGGCGACCGGCCCTCCGACGTGCGTGTCCGGGCCGCCGACGGTGGTGGCCATCGCCCGCGTCCAGCTCAGCAGCTCGGCGGTGGCCGGGTCGTCGGGCGCGGTGCGCGGGGTGGCCGTGAGCAGCCAGCCGCCCGGGAGCGGGGTGGGCGGCCCGACCTCGGCGCGAGCGAGCAGCGCCTCGCGCAGCGTGCCGAGCGACGCGTCCCCGGTGCCCACCACCAGCAGCGGCGCGCCCGCGCCCGGCCCGAACCCGGCGTGCAGCAGCTCCGCGGCCGTGCGCGTGATGCTGCCGGGCGGGTCGAGGGACGCGTCCGGGACGCCGAGCCGCAGCCCGGTCATCGGCAGCGCGAGGACGGCCACGACCAGCAGCGCGGCGAGCGTGTACGGACCCGGCCGCCGGGTCACCGACCGCGCGAGCCGGGCCCAGCCGCGGCCACCGCCTTCGGCCGGGATCCGCATCCGCCCGGCGGCCGGGCGCAGCAACGCGGGCAGCAGGGTCAGCGCGGCCGACGCGGTGAGCAGCACGGAAACCGCGGCGGCGACGGCAATCCCGTCGAGGAACGGCATGCCGACGGTCAGCATCCCGGCCAGCGAGACGCACACGGTGACCCCGGCGAACACCACGCTGCGGCCCGACGTCGCCGCCGCGACGGCCAGCGCCGCGGCCGGGTCCGCGCCCTCCCGGCGGCCCTGCCGGAAGCGCGTGAGCACGAACAGCGCGTAGTCCACGCCGACGCCGAGCCCCAGCAGCGCGGCGATCTCGGTGCTGATCTTCGGCACGGTCATGACGTGCGACAGCAGCGTCACCGCGGCGAGCGCGCAGCCGACCGACACCGAGGCGGTGAGGACCGGGAGCAGGACGCAGGCCGGCGACCGGAACGTCACGAACAGCACGAGGGCCGCGGCGAGCAGGCCGATGCCGGCGTTGCCCAGGTCGGGCGCGGCCGCGGTCATCGCGGCGAGCTCCCCCGACGCCCCGGCGGTGAGGCCGCGGGCGTCGCGGACGACGTCGGCGAACGTGTCCGCCGTGGCCTGCCCGAGGGTCGTCGCGGGCGCGTCGAACCGGACGGTCAGGATCGCGGTCCCGCCGTCGGGCGCCACCCGGCCGGGCGGCGGGCTGACCGCGACGACGTGCGGCAGCGCCGCCAGGCGGGCGGCGAACGCTTCGAGGTCCACGCGGCCCGCGCCGCGGTCGATCGGGCCGTCCAGGGCACGCACGACGACGCTTTCTTCGGTACCCGTGCCGCGCAGCAGCTTCGCCGCCGCGGTGCTGTCCGCGGCGGGCAGGTCGACCGTGTCGTGGAAGGCCGCGCCCGTGTGCAGCGCGGCGAAACCGAGGCCGGCCAGCGCCGTCAGCCACAGCGCGGCGACCACGACGGCGTGGCGGAAACACCAGGAAACGACCCTCGTCATCCCGTTCTCCCGCCGCGCATGGTTGATCACGCTAACAACCGGATGGCCCGAGAAGATACGGTCCTGCTTCACAAAATGAATTCCGGAAACCCTTGCGGCGGTGAGTGTTCCGCCGTTTGTCGGACGGGTGACAAATCCGCGCGCGGCCATTGGTCTCCGCGTGACAGAACCGGGGCCGGACGCCGGGAGGACGGTTGCCAACCGGCGTTTCCGTGTGAGTACATGACGTCCGCGCCGACGCGGAAAGGGGTGGCCCATGACCCGGACGATCACCGTCCCCCACCCCCGCGGCACCGGCCGGGCGCAGCAGCTGTGGTGCTCGCTGCCGACCGAGCTCGCGCGGCGGTTCCGGCCGCACGCCGACCCGCTGTCCCGGCGGATCCTCGAGGAGATCCAGCGGGCCGTGCCCGAGTACGCCAAGCCCCTCGAAGGCGAGTTCGGGAAGATGATCGTGCTGGCGATCGAACAGGCGGTCCTCAGCTGCATCGACAGCATCGACGACTTACCGTCCACAGAGGACAACTGGCCGAAGTTGTTCCGGGAGGTCGGCAAGCGCGTCCACCACGACGGCGGCAGCCTGAACTCGCTGCAGGCCGCCTACCGCGCGGGCGGGCGCGCGGCGTGGCGGTACTTCGCGGAACTGGGACAGGCGCACCGCTTCCCGGCGGCCGTGCTGTGCGTCGGCGCGGAAGCGATTTTCGCCTACGTGGAAGAGATTTCCTCGTACTCGGTGGAGGGGTACACGCTGGCGCAGGCGATGGCGACCGGCACGCTCGAACGCCGCCGGCGGCGGCTGCTCGAACTCCTCCTGGCCACCCCGCCGTCGTCGCCGGCGACCCTGTCCACAATGGCGAAAGCCGCGAAGTGGACGATGCCGGAGTGGGTCACCGTCGTCGCGCTCGACCCGCGGGACGAGCAGCACCTGACGCCGGCCCCGCAGGTCGCCGACGACGTCCTGCTCGACCTCGAAGGCACCGAACCGTGCCTGCTCACCCCGAACCCGGACCGCGACCTGCGCGGCCTCGAAGGCCGGCTGCCGGGCTGGCGCGCGTCGGTCGGGCCCCGGGTCCGGCCGGCCGACGCGGGGACGTCGGCACGCTGGGCCCGGCGCACGCTCGACCTGGTCCGCCACGGCCTGATCGACGACCGCCCGGTGACGCGCACGGCCGACCACCTGGCGACGCACTGGCTGCTCGCGGACCGGTTCCTGCTCGACGAGCTGTCGGCGAAGACCCTGGCGCCGTTCGCCGGCCTGACGGTGAAGCAGCAGTCCCGGCTCGCCGAGACGTTGCTGAGCTGGCTGGAGCACAACGGGAACACCCCGGACATCGCGCAGGCGCTGGGCGTGCACCCGCAGACCGTCCGCTACCGCGTGAGCCAGCTGAGCGACCTCTTCGGCGACCGGCTGGCCGACCCGGCGCAGCGGCTGGAGATCCAGATGACGCTGCGGGCGCACCAGCTGCTCGGCACCGAGCCGCCGGGCGAGCAGTGACCCTTGACCGGGCGGCCCCTCCTCCCCCATCCTGTTAGCGCTAACAATGGGGAGGCCGCCGATGACGTCCACCGAAGTCACGCGGGAGTTCTTCGGCCGCGCCGGCGGCACCGACGTCCACCGGTACACCCTCGCGCGGTCCGGGATCACCGTCCGCGTGCTGGACTACGGCGGCGTCATCCAGTCCGTGGCCGCACCGGACCGCTCCGGGCGCCCGGCCGGCGTCGTCCTCGGCTACCCCGATCTCGACGGCTACGTCGCGAACAACCGGCCGGGCGCCGCGCGGGTCTTCCTGGGCGCGGTGATCGGCCGGTACGCCAACCGGATCGCCGGCGGCGCGTTCACCCTCGACGGCGTGCTCCACCGGGTCCCGGTCAACGACGGGAAGAACAGCCTGCACGGCGGCCCCGCCGGGTTCGACACGCGGGTGTGGTCCGCGAGCCCGGTGCCGGACGGCGTGCGGCTCACGCTGGTCAGCCCGGACGGCGACCAGGGCTACCCCGGCGAGCTCACCACCGAGGTGACCTACCGCCTCGACGACCGGCTGCGCATCACCTACCGCGCGACCACCGACGCGCCGACGGTCGTCAACCTGACCAACCACACGTACTGGAACCTGGCCGGCGCGGGGACCGTGCACGACCACTCCCTCGCGCTCGCCGCGAGCCGCTACTGCGCGGTCGACGAGGACCTGATCCCGGTGGGCGACCCCGCACCGGTCGAGGGCACGCCGTTCGACTTCCGCCGCGCGACGGCGATCGGCGCGCGCCTGGGCGAGCCCGACCCGCAGCTGGCGATCGGCGACGGCTACGACCACAACTGGGTCCTCGACGACGGTTCGCCCTTCGCCGCCCGCGTCTGGGAGCCGTCGTCCGGCCGGCTGCTCACGATGTGGACGACCGAACCCGGCCTGCAGTTCTACTCGGGCAACCACCTCGGCGATCCCCACGCGGGGTTCGCGCTGGAGGCGCAGCACTTCCCGGACTCGCCGAACCGGCCGGACTTCCCGGGCACGGTCCTCCGGCCGGGCGAGGTCTACCACCAGGAGACGGCGTTCGAGCTGACGACGGCGGACGGGCCGCCGGTGGCGTGAGCAACATTCGCCCCTGCTCCGGCGGCCCCCGCCGTTACCCTCGCCGGTCATGGGAGACCTTGCCGCCGACCTCGCGCCCACCGGGGTGCTGCGCGCCGCCATCAACCTCGGCAACCCCGTGCTCGCGCACGGCACGCCGGATTCCCCCGGCGGCGTCACCGTCGACATCGCGCGCGAAGTGGCCGCGCGGCTGGACCTGCCGGTTGAGTTCGTCTGCTTCGACGCCGCCCGCAAGGCGTTCGAGGCGCTGACCTCGGGCGCGGCCGACCTGTGCTTCCTGGCGATCGAGCCGGCGCGGGCGGCTTCGGTGGCGTTCACCGCGCCGTACGTCGTCATCGAAGGCGTTTACGTGGTGCCGGAAGACTCCGCGTTCGCCTCGCCCGCGGACGTCGACCGGCCGGGCGTCCGGATCGGCGTCAAACAGGGCTCGGCGTACGACCTGTTCCTGACCCGGACCCTCGAGCACGCGACGGTGGTGCGCGGCTCGGACGGCGTCGTGGCGTTCGAGGAGCAGGGCCTCGAGGTGGCCGCCGGGATCCGGCAGCCGATGACCGCCTACGCCGCCGCCCACCCGGGGACGCGGGTGGTTCCGGAGCGGTTCATGCAGATCCGGCAGGCCGTCGGGACGACGCCGGAGCGCGCCCCGGCGACCGTGGCGTTCCTGCACGACCTGGTCGAAGAGCTGAAGGCGAACGGGTTCGTGGCGGAGGCGTTGCGCCGCGCGAACCAGCCGGACGCGACCGTCGCTCCTTGAGTCACAGCCGGGGCAGCACCTGCGTGCGCCACGCCTCGAAGAACTCCTCCTGGTCCGGCCCGATCTGCTGGACGTACACCTCGTCGAACCCGGCGGCGGCGAACTCGCGCACCGCTTCGACGTGCCGGTCGGCGTCCGGGCCGCACGGGAACTGCTCGCGGACCATGTCCTCGGTGACCAGGCTCGCCGCGGCCGCGTAGTCGGCCGGGGTCGGGAGCGTCGAGGGCAGCTTGCCGGGCAGGAGCTCGTTGCGCCACCGGTGGTGCGCCGTGCGGACACCGTCCTCTTCGGACTCCGCCCAGCACACCTTCAGGCCGCCCTGCACCGGTTTGCCGCCCCCACCGGCTTCGCGGTATTTGCGCACGAGGCCGGCGTCGGGCATAACCGTGCAGAAGCCGTCGCCTGCGCGGGCGGCGAGCTCGGTGGCCGCGGGGCCGAACGCCGAGACGTAGATCGGCACCGGCTCGTCGGGCAGCGTGTAGAGCCGGGCGTGGTCGACGGTGTAGTACCGGCCGCGGTGGTCGACCTCCTTGCCGGTGTGCAGCTCCCGGATGACGTCGATCGCCTCTTCGAGCATCTCCAGCCGCACCGCGGGCGGCGGCCACTGCGCGCCGGTGACGTGCTCGTTCAGCGCCTCGCCGGTGCCGACGCCGAGCACGAACCGCCCCTCGCACTGCACGGCGGCGGTCGCCGCGGCCTGCGCCACGACGACGGGGTGCATCCGGATGATCGGGCACGTGACGGCCGTGGAGATGGGCAGCGAAGTGACTTCGCTCAGCGCGCCGATCACCGACCACACGAACGGGCTGTTGCCCTGTTCGTCCAGCCACGGGTGGAAGTGGTCGGAGATCCACAGCCGCTCGAACCCGGCGGATTCGGCGAGCCGGGCCTGCCGGACCAGCTCACGCGGGGAAAACTCTTCGGACGACAGGAAGTAGCCGACGCTCACCATGCCCGGGGGCTACCACCGCGGCGCGCCGCGAAACTTCGCGAAGCGGTGTCAGGACGCCAGCCCCAGCTGCAGGCGGAAGGTGTGCTCGTCCCACAGCGTCCACCGCTGGGTGAACCGGCCCGCCGGGCCGACCCGGTAGATGTCGACGACGTTCACCCGCAGCCGGGCGCCGGTGGCCGGGGGCAGCCCGGCGAACGCCGCGCCGCTGTGCGTGCCGGTGACGATGAGCCGCTGGGCCAGCGTGTCGCCGTCGACGACCTGCTGTTCGGTGTGCGCGCGCAGGTCGGGGAACGCCCGCCGCATCCCGGCGACGAACTCCGCCAGCTCGGCGACGCCGGTCGTGCGGTTCTCGACCGCGAGGTACTGGACGTACGCGGGGTCGACGAGCTCGTCGAGGACCGCGAGGTCGCCCTGGTTGAACACCTCTTCGGTGATTCTGCGGGCCCGCGCCCGGATCTCGTCGGGGGTCATGGCGGCCAGCCTCGCGCGTCGGCGCGGACGGGACCACGACGTCCGCCCACCGTCGGCTTGACACATTCGCCGCACCCGCGACGATTCACGGTCGTGAGCTTTTCCGCCCTGCTCAAGCGGCTGCGCCTGGCCGCGGGCCTGACCCAGGAGGCGCTCGCCGAGCGCGCCGGGGTGAGCCCGCGCGCCGTCAGCGACCTCGAACGCGATCCGCGCCGGATCCCGCGGCTGGACACCGTGCGGCTGCTCGCCGACGCCCTGGCGCTGGCCGACGCGGACCGCGCGGCGCTGCTGGCGGCGGCGCGCCCGGCCGGACCGCCGCCGACGCCCACCCCCGGGCCGCCGCGGCCGCTGCCGCCGCTGATCGGCCGGGCCGGGGTGGCCGCCGCGCTCGTCGAGCTGCTGGAGCGCGGCGAGACGCGGCTGCTGACGCTTACCGGTCCCGGCGGCGTCGGCAAGACGCGGCTCGCGCTGGAGGTCTTCGAGACGGTCCGCCCGCGCTACCCGGACGGCGCGCTCTTCGCCGATCTCGCGCCCCTGCGCGATCCCGCGCAGGTCGTCCCCGCGATCGCGCACGAGGCCGGGCTGGACGAACGCGGCCCGGTCCCGGTCGCCGAGCGCCTGGCCGCCGCGTTCCGCGACCGGCGGGCCATCCTGCTGCTCGACAACTTCGAGCACCTCGTCGACGCCGCCGCCGGCGTGGTCGCCCTGCTCGGCGCGTGCCCGGGTGTGACGGTCCTGGTCACCAGCCGGGTGCCGCTGCGCGTGCGCGCCGAACGCGACTACCGGATCGCGCCGCTGGAGTCGGGCCGGCCGGACGCCCCGGCCGTCCGGCTGTTCACCGAGCGCGCCACCGCCGCGGGCGTGTCCCTGGAAGCGGACGAGACGGTCGCGCGGATCTGCCGCCGGCTGGAAGGCCTGCCGCTGGCGATCGAGCTCGCCGCCGCGCGGACGCGGGTGCTGCCGCCCGCCGTCCTGCTCGACCGCCTCGAGCACCGGCTGCCGATGCTGGTCGGCGGGCCGCGCGACCTGCCCGACCGGCAGCGCACCATGCGGGACGCGATCGGCTGGAGCTACCAGCTCCTCTCACCGGCGGCGCAGGCGTTGTTCCGGACGTTGTCGGTGTTCGCCGGCGGCTGCCCGCTGCCGGCGGTCGACGACCTGGACACGCTCACCGAGCTCGTCGACGCCAGCCTCGTCACCACCGGGCCGGACGGCCGCGTCGGCATGCTGGAGACGATCCGGGAGTACGGACTCGAGCGGCTGCGTGACTGTGGCGAGGAAAGCGCCGCCGTGAGCCGGCACATCGAGTTCTTCGCGGGCCTGGAACCCGCGACCGCGGAGTCCGAAAAGGACAATCTGCGCGCGGCGCTCGACCGGGCCGTCGAGCGCGGCGACGCGGACGCCGGCCTGCGGCTGTGGATCGCGCTGTCGGGGTTCTGGACCGAACACGGCCTGCTGCAGGAGGGCGTCCGCGCGGCGGGGTCGGTGCTCGCCCTCCCCGGAGACGCGGCGGCCCGGATCCCCGCGCTGGCCGGGGCGGCGCGGATGGCGATCGGCATCTCGGCGTTCGAGGAGGCGACGGTGTGGTGCGAGCAGCTCGTCGACCTCGCGCGGCGCACCGGAACCGGGCTGGCCGCGGCGCTCAACACCCGCGGCGTGGTCGCGCGGCTGGCCGACCGCTACGCCGACGCGCTCGCCGACCACGAGGAGGCGCTGTCGCTGGCCGAGACGACCGGTGACCGGGCGGCCGCCCTGATCGGGACGGCCTACGCGCGGTTCTTCACCGGGCAGACGGGTGCGGCGATCGAGCTGGCCGAACGCGGCCTGGCCGAGACGCGCGCGGCCGGATCGGACCGGGAGCTCGCCGACGCGCTGACCCTGCTGGCGTGGCAGGCGATGCACGCGGGTCTGCACGAACGGGCCCGCGAGCTCGGCCTGGAGGGGCTCTCGGTCGCCCGGTCGATCGGCGACCCCAGCCGGGTGGCGGAGGGGCTCCGCGGCCTGGGCACGAACGCCCAGCTGATGGGCCGCTACGACGAAGCGGGGGAAGCGCTGCGGGAGAGCGAGCGGCTCAACCGGGCCCGCGGCGACGACCACACGGCCGACCAGCTGCTCGCGCACCTGGGTCACGTGGCGATGCTGAGGGGCGACCTCGCGGGGGCCCGCGAGCCCAGCGTGGTCGCGCTCGAATCGGCCCGCCGGTACGAGGACCTGTGGTCGATCGCCATGTCGACGACGCAGCTGGGTCACGTCGAGCTGGCGGACGGGCGGATCGAGCGGGCCCGCGAGCTGTTCGCGGAGAGCCGCGAGCTGTTCGGGCGCATCGGCAACCCGATGTACTTGTCGTGGTGCTTGGAGGGTCTGGCGGGCATCGCGTGGGCGGACGGCGACGGGCGGCTGGCGGCCGAGCTGTGCGCGGAGCGGGAGGAGCTGCTGACCCGCCTCGGCGCGCGGCTGCCGCCGATGAACCCGCCGGGCTTCGAGGCGGTTCTCGAGGCGGTGGACCGGCGGGCGCGAGGGGATCGAGAGCGTCCGCCCGGGCCCTGAGGTCCCGGATCCGCCACGTCAGCGGAAACGGTGAGTGCTCGGTGGGTGCTTGTCGTGGTTCGCCGGGGTCGGCCGGCCCAGCCTGGGAACAAGTCCGAAAACCCAGGAGGAGACCATGACCCGCACTCCCGTCTTCACCACCGGCTATGTCCTCTGCGTCGTGCTGGGGCTCTTCGACGTCGTCGGGGTCGCCGGCCTCGCCATGGACGACGCCCCTCCGGCCGTGGTCGTGATCCTCGGCGGGGTTCTGGGCCTCGTCACCCTCGCCGCGGCCGTGCCGGCCTGGCGGGGCAACCGCGCCGGCCAGCTCACCGTCGCCGGCTCGCGAGCGCTGTCCGGGCTGCTCGCGGTTCCCGCCTTCTTCGTCGACGCCCCGGCCTGGGCACGGCTGCTGTCCGGCGGTCTCATCCTCCTGACGATCGTCGGTGTCGGGCTGCTGCTCAGCGGCGCGCGCCGGCCCGCGATGGCGCGATGAGCCGCCTCGGGGGTGCGCTCGCCGCCGGTGGCGCGGCGGGCCTGGCGTGGGCCGCCGGCCTGCGCGGCCTCATGGTCGAGGTCGCCGGGCCGGAGTCCGCCGTGCACTGGTACGGCACCTTCGTCCAAATCCTGCTGCCCGGCGTCGTCACCGGGGCGCTGTTCGGCTGGGCCTGGCACACGCGCCGCCGCCGGTGGCTCGTCGTGGCGCCGCTGGCGTTCCCGCTCGCCGTGGTCGTCTCGCCGGACACGCTCTCGGCGATCCTGGCCGGCCGGATCCCGTTCAGCGACGGCCTGGGCGGCGGCGCGCTCGCGTTGCCGCTCTTCGGCATGGCGGGCGGCTACGCGATCGCCGGTGGGGGCGCGCGGTGGCGGCGCGTCCTCCTCGGCGCGTTCGCCCTGGTGCCCTTGCCCGCGTGGGCGTTCGCGAGCACGGCCATCTCGCCGTCGCTGAGCCTCGCCACCGCCCGCGGCGCCTGGGTCGCGGCCCTGTTCTGGGCCTCGATCGCGACGCTCGCGCTCGGCTGCGCGATCCCGCTCGCCCGGGCCCGGCCCCCGGCGCGCGACGACGTGCCGGCCGTCCCCGCCGGTGCCCGGGGCTGAGCGCGGACCTCGCACATCGCACTTGCGTCGCTACCGTCATCGATCCGACATCGCGTCTTCTCGACGGTCGCAACGAGTGCTACGTTCCTCGTGGTGCAGGTCGACCCGAGGGGTTGCGATGAGGCTTTCTCCCAGCGCGCACACCGACTCGTTCTGCCGCGACCGGCTGCCGCCGGCGCAGCAGTGGCCGCGGCTCGTGTTCGACCTGCCCGAGCTGCACTACCCGGACCGGCTCAACGCCGCCACCGCCCTGCTCGACGGCACGATCGAGCGCCTCGGGCCCGACCGGCCCTGCCTGCGCTCGCTCCAGGAGACGTGGACCTACGGCGAGGTCCTCGCCCGCGCCAACCGGATCGCGCACGTCCTCACCGCCGAGCTCGGCGTCGTTCCCGGCAACCGCGTCCTGTTGCGGGGCACCAACACGCCGTGGCTGGCGGCGTGCTGGCTGGGCGTGCTCAAGGCCGGCGCGGTCGCCGTCTCCACCATGCCGATGCTGCGGCGCCACGAGCTCGACAAGATCGTCGACCGCGCCCGGCCGGCCGTGGCCCTGTGCGACGAGCGCCTGCTCGACGAGCTGCCACCCGGCTTGCCCGTCGTCGCCTACGGCACCGAGCTGGCCGAACGCTGCGCGCGGCACCCGGCCACCTTCGCCGACGTGCCCACGGCCGCCGACGACGTCGCGCTGCTCGCCTTCACCTCCGGCACCACCGGAACCCCCAAGGCGACGATGCACTTCCACCGCGACCTGCTCGCCATCGCCGACACGTTCTCGCGGCACATCGTGCGGCCCACCGCCGACGACCTCTTCTGCGGCACCCCTCCCCTCGCGTTCACCTTCGGCCTGGGCGGCCTCCTCGTCTTCCCGTTGCACGCCGGCGCGTCCGTGCTCCTCCTGGAGCGCGCCACCCCCAAGGAACTGGCCTCGATCGTCGCCGAGCGCTCGGTGACCGTGCTCTTCACCGCCCCGACCGCCTACCGCGCGATCCTCGGCTCCGGCGACGGCGCGCTGCTCGCCGGCGTGCGCCGCGCCGTCTCCGCTGGCGAAGCGCTGCCCGCCGCCGTCGCCGAGCAGTACCGCGCCGTCGTCGGCCGCCCGCTCATCGACGGCATCGGCAGCACGGAGCTGCTGCACGTCTTCATCTCCGCCGCCGACGAGGCCGTCCGACCGGGCACGACCGGCACCGTCGTGCCCGGCTTCCAAGCCGCCGTCCTGGACGTCGACGGCACGCCGGTGCCCGACGGCACCCCCGGCCTGCTCGCGGTGCGGGGCCCCACCGGCTGCCGCTACCTCGAGGACCCGCGGCAGGCCGACTACGTCCGGGACGGCTGGAACATCACCGGCGACACCTACGTCCGCGAACCCGACGGCTACTTCCGGTTCGTGGCGCGCAGCGACGACATGATCGTCTCCTCCGGTTACAACATCGCCGCTCCGGAGGTCGAGGAAGTGCTGCTCGGCCACCCGGACGTCGAGGAGTGCGCGGTCGTCGGCACGCCCGATCCGGACCGGGGCGCGGTCGTGACCGCCTTCGTCGTGCTCCGCGCGGGTGTCACCCCGGGCCCGGAGGTCGTGCACGCCCTGCAGGAGCACGCCAAAGCCGTTGCGGCGCCGTACAAGTACCCGCGCCGGGTGCGGTTCCTCGACGCGCTGCCGCGCAACGCGAGCGGGAAGCTCCAGCGCTTCCTGCTGCGCGAAGCCGGGCGGGGGTGACGGGCCCGCTGCCGAGGTGGGGTGGCGGTGGGCCCGTCACGTCTGCGGGAGGACATGCCTCCACGATACCGGCCGATTCGAACACGTGTTCGCGTCTCTTCGAGTGATTTCCCGCTACGAAACGTCACCGACCTCGCCCAGAACTGCGCCGCGGCAACACTTCCGGGTGACAAGTTGTCCTCAATGGACAGTCGCGGACCACGGCGAACCCGCCGGAAGGCCCGCCCGGCACGCCGTCACGCGAACCGCCGGGGAGAGCGGACCGGCCGCGCGCGGCACCCGCCGTCGGCGGTAGAACTCCGGACACCGCACTGACCTGCGCCGGAGGACCATCACCCCGACGCGCCGAAGAGGCGGTGAGCGACCGGGAAACCGGGTCCCATAAAGTCTTCGCGCAGCCATCCGGAGGTGAACGCCCGCGTGCCCGAGGTCGACTACTACGAGGTGCTCGGCATTCGCCGGGACGCCACGGCGGCCGACGTCAAGACGGCCTACCGCCGGCTGGCGAAGACCATGCACCCGGACGGCGGCGGCACCGTCGGCACGTTCCGCCTGCTCCGCGAGGCCTACGAAGTCCTGGGCGACCCCGTCGCCCGCGCGCGCTACGACTCCGGCGGCGCGACCGTGGTGGCCGTCCCGGTCCGGCCGCGGCCCCGGCGGCGCTTCGGCGACGAGCCCGGCTTCGTCCCCGACCTGCCCGAACTCGACGCCGAAGACCTGACCTGGTGGCACTTCGCCGGGCAGGACACCCGGATGCGCCACGGCCGCCGCCGCGGGCCCGGGCACACGCCGGTGGTCGCCGCGGTGGGCGGGATGGTGCTGGTGCTGCTGCCGCTGGTCACCGGCGTCGGGTTCAGCACGCCGGTGCTCATCGTCTGGCTGCTGCTCACCGCCGGCACCGCGCTGCTCGTCCAGCGCCTGGCCCGCGGCTACCTGCGGGCGAACCGGGCCCGCGAGGCCTACGCCGAGGAGTTCGGCGGCCGCACGGTCTTCGGCGCGCCCGGCACCGAACGCGACGAGCTGGCCGAGCGGCTCACCGCCGACCTGCTCGAGACCTACCTGACCCGGCTGCCCGGCGCGCGGATCTTCCACGGCCTCGCCTGGCCCGGCTCGGTGTTCGCCGACGTCGACCACGCCGTGCTGTGCGGGAAGCGCCTGGTCCTCATCGAGTCGAAGCTGTGGCTGCCGGGGCACTACGAGACGGCCGAGGACGGCCGCCTGCTGCGCAACGGGCGCCCGTTCCGCGGCGGCGGCAGCCGGCTCGCCGAGAGCCTCGCCGCCTACCGCGACTTGCTACCCGGGGTCGCGCTGCGTGGGGCGATGATCGTGTACCCGAGCCGCAGCGGCGAGCTGACCACGGCCGACCCCGGTGACCTGCCCGCGGCGCCGATGACGCCGGAGGAGTTCCTGCACGAGATCGGCGAGTGGCTGGCCGCCGATCCGTCCACAGTGGACCACCAGGCGCTGCGAACCATGCGCGACCAGGTGGTCGGCGGTGGCGGCCGGGCGGCGTGAGCCCCGCGGCGGGTGCCCTGCCCGGGCCGGTGGTGGCGCTCGGCCCGGTGGCCGCCGTGCCAGGCCATCCGCTGTGAACACCGCCGCGGGCGCACGCCCCAGGCCGGTAGCGGCACACGGCCCCGCGACCGCCGTACCAGGCTGCCCGCCGTGAACACCACCGCGGGCGCACGCCCCAGGCCGGTGGCGCACTCGGCCCCGGGACCGCCGTGCCACGCTGTCCGCCCTGAACACCGCCGCGGGCGCACAGCCCAGGCCGGTGGTGGCGCTCGGCCCGGTGACCGCCGTGCCAGGCTGTCCGCTGTGAACAGCGCCGCGGCCACGCTGGGCACGGTCCTGCTGGCCTACCTCCCGGCGGCCGTCTCGCCCGGGCCGAACTTCGTGCTCATCGCGCACACGGCCGCCGCCGGGACGCGCCGGTCGGCGGTGGCGGTCGCGCTCGGGGTGGTCGCGGCGGGCGGGGTGCTGGCCGCGGTCGCGGTGTTCGGGCTGGGGAGCGTGCTGGCCCGGACGCCCTGGCTGGCGACGGCGTTGCGCGTGGTCTGCGGCGGGTACCTCGCCTGGCTCGGCGTGCGGCTGTGGTGGCGCGCCCGCGCCCCCGATGACGGTTCCGTCGAGCGACCGGCCTCGGAGGGCGAGCCGCCGGCGAGCACCCGGCGCGGGAACCACTTCCGGCAGGGAGTCGTCAGCAACCTGACCAACCCCAAGGCCGCGGCGTTCTTCGGCAGTGTGCTGACCGCGGCCCTGCCGCCCACCGAGCCCACCGCGGTCAAGCTCGCCGCGGTGGCGCTGATCGTCGTCGCGTCGACCGCGTGGCACCTGAGCGTGGCGCTGCTGTTCTCCTCCCCCGCCACCCAGCGCTGGTACACCCGCGCGAAACCGGCCCTCAACCGCGTCGTGGGCACGATTCTCGTCGTCCTGGGGCTCATCCTCGCCGTAACGCCGTGAAGGCCTCCCCGCCGAAGCGAGGAGGCCTTCACGAACAACCGACTGCTACCGAGCCCCGCCCGAAGCGCGCTGCTTCTGCGCGTGCGCGGAACGGGTGCAGACCTCGCCGACGTCGACCGTCTGGCCGCGGTCGACGAACACGTCGGCCACGCCGACCAGCTTGCCCTTCGGCGACGAGCAGGTCAGCTGGTAGGCCTCCTTCGTCCCGTACGTCGGCGGGATCGGCGACGCGAACGAGACGTCCCCGGTCCAGTCGTCGACGGCGTTCGGGTCGGTCTGGTCGTAGTTGACCACCACGGCCTTGTAGTCGCCGGCCGGCGGGTCGAACAGCACGGCGTGCTCGGACGTCGTGCCGCCGTTCGCCGACGAGGTGACCAGGTTGCCCGCCGCGTCGTAGACGAACAGGTCCCAGTCGGTCGTGGTGTTCTTCCAGTTGATGTTGACGCTGAACTTCCCGTTGTCGACCTTCGGCAGGCCGTCGACGTGGAAGGTGAAGCTCTCCGCCGTCGCGTCCGCCGGGTAGTTCTGGTTGATCGGCGGGACACCGGGCGGGTTGGCGACCGCGAAGCCCTGCTGCGCCGGGCCCTGGGGGTCACGCCCGTAGCGGCCGGCCACGTACGGCCGGGTCGACGGGTTGACCGACCAGGCGAACCGCCCGCCGGTGGTGGTGAGCTTCGAGTTCAGGTCGTCGGTGATGTAGATCGGCGGCTTGGTGGAGCCGTCGGCCTGGATCACCGGTGACGTCGGCGTCTGGAACGTCTTGTGCAGCTTGAGCTGGTAGTCCTTCGGCGCCGTGCCGATCAGCGTCGAGTGCTGCTGCGGGTCGGCCGCGTTGCCCAGCATGTCCAGGAACGCCTGGCGGTTGCCGCCCTTGCCGGCCCCGGCCGCGGGGGCCAGGCCCTCGTACTCGGCCACGACGCTGTCGGCGTACGGCCCGTGGAAGCCGTTGCCGCCGACCTCGATGGTGAAGCCCCAGCCGCCGGTGGCCCAGTACGACCAGTCCTCGGTGGTGCCCGTGGTGTCGTACAGCGCCCAGCTCGGCTCGCTGGTGTAGCCGTTGCGCGAGGCCAGCTTGTCGCCGAGGGCCTTGTAGGCCGGCTCCTCCAGCGGCGGGCGGACGTCGGCCACGCCCGGCGGGCGCAGCACGAGCGCCGCGACGGTGTGCATCGTCAGCAGGTTGGTCACCTGGCGCGAGGACACGATCGACCGGACGTTGCGCACCTCGGGCTCGCTGAACGGCCCGGACCCGCGGAAGGTGTCGCCGCTCCAGGCGATCTCGGCGCCGTTGCCGCCCCAGAACCCGCCGTAGTTGCGGTTCGGGTCGGTGCCGCGCAGGCGGCCGGCCGGGTTGGCCTTGCACACGCCGGTCGAGTACTGCGCCGGCGAGTCGTTGACGTTGCAGTTCTTCCGCTTCATCTCGTAGTCGAACCGGGTGAAGTCACCCTTGGGCTCGGCTTCGCGGGAGATCTCGAACCCGTCCGGGTTGATGATCGGCACGACGATGTTGCGGGTCTTGCCGACCAGGCTCCGGATCGCCGCGTCGTGGGCGTAGCCGTTGATCAGCTCGTACGCCCACTCCATGACGTGCTCGCCGGCGGGCCACTCCCGGGCGTGGTGCACGCCCATGGTGAAGTTGACCGGCTTGCCGTCGGTGAGGTTCTTGACGTCGCTGGCGATCTCGATCCCGACGACGTCGCGGCCTTCCCACGTCGACTCGGGCATGGTGAACGCCGAGACCAGGCCCGGGTTCTTGCGGGCCAGCTCCTTCATCTCGTAGTTGTAGTCGTAGAGGTGCCGGTAGCTCGTGCGCCCGGACGGCAGCGCCGACGCGGCGGTCGTCGCGGCGTACTGGCGGTCGGTCTTGGCGTCCTGCACGGACTTGGCCGACAGGTCGGCCTCGATCACCTTCGACTTGAAGCCGCTGTTCTTGAGCGTCTGGCGGTCCGCGTCGTCGGCGAGGACGACCTCGACCCCGGTCGCGTCACCCTTCTCCGTGACGTCGAGGCCGGAGGCGGTCAGCTTGTTCTTGTCGGCGCGCGTCGGCGTCTCGACGCGGACCAGCTGCGCCTTCTGCGCGGTCGTCGGCGTGCCCTGCGGCGTGAGCGCGAGGAAGTCGACGCCGAGCTGGGCCTGGCCGGCCGGGCCACCGTAGCGGCAGCCCTGGATGACGAGCTCCTGGCCCTTCTTGACGAAGCTCTCGGCGAGTTCGTGGGTGCGCAACGCCGTCGAGGCGGCGACCACCGCACCCGTCGCCTTGTCGAACACGGCGACGTCCCAGTCGCCTTCGGTGCCCGGGACCGGCTTCAGCCGGGCCTGCACCAAACCGTCCACAGTGGACGTGAGCTCGCGGCGGTCGACGCCCGCGGTGCCCTTGGGCTGCACTTTCGCGAAGCACGAGCGGGGTACCGACTTGTCGGCACGCAGGATGTTCTGGGCCGCGCCGGCGGTACCGGCCGGTAACGCGACGAACGCCGCCGCCAGCGCCACGACCGAAGCCGCCAGCACCAGTCTTCTTGGTGAATTCCCCACAGGCAAAGACCTCCTTGACCGAGGCCGGCACAGCACGGACGTACCGGTAGCGGATGACCGTAATGGACGAAAACCGGCTACGGTAACCGCCGTAAGTCGTACAGCCTTGACCTCGCTTTCACACCTTCGGCCGCCCGAAAGGACATTTCACCGGGAGTTCAACCGGCGCTCGGCTACTGTCGGTTCATGGTCACGGTCCCTGCGCGACGAACGTCGCTCGCGGTTTCGCTGAGCGGCATCGCCGCGCTCGTGATCGGCGCCGCGCTGGTGCTGCTGCTGCAGGTCATCCCGCCGACCGACGAGATCAGCGCGACCCGCCGCACGATCAGCGAGTACGGGCTCTCGGACCACAAGTGGGTGTTCGACCTCGCGGTGGTCCTGGTGGCCCTGGGCTCGGCGGCGGGGCTCGCCGTCCTGCGCAGCCAGCGGCGGCTGCCTGTGCCCGCGGCGCTGCTGGGGACACTGTGGACGGTCGGGCTGCTGGTCATCGTGGCCTTCCCCAAGCCGGACTGGGCCACGGTCTCGCGCGCGGACTTCGGCGGCACGCTGCACCGGATCGCCAGCGTGGTGGCCTTCGTCGCGCTGCCGCTCGCGGTGCTGGTCGCGGCGCGCACGGCGTTCCCGGACTCCCCCGGCCGCCGGTGGCTGGCCCGGGTGCTCGCGATCGCGTCCCTGGCCTGGTTCGCGGTGATCCTGGGCGCGGTCGTGGTTGCCGCGGTCGACGGCGGCCGCTGGTGGACGCTCATCCCGCTCGGCCTGGTCGAACGCGGGATGGCGCTGACCGAGCTGGTCGCTTTGGGCGTCCTGCTCGCTCCGGCGCGCGATCAGGCGCGGTAGAGCTCCGTCAGCAGGGCGGCGGCCAGGTGCGTCGCCGGGTGGGCGTCGCGGTGGCGCCAGATCAGCCGGACCGGCACGGGGTCCGCGTCGCGCAGCGGCCGGTAGCGGATGCCGTCGCGCCGGTACTGGGCCGCGGTCGCCTCCGGGGTGACACCGACGCAGCGCCCGGTCGCGATCGCCGCCAGCCAGTCGTCGATGTCGTGGGTGTACTCCACCGCCGGCCGCGTGCCTTCGGGCCAGAGATCCGGCGTCGTGGTGCCGGTGCGCCGGTCGACGACGAGCGTGCGCTCCGCCAGTTCGGCGAACCGGATCACGCGGCGCCGCGCCCAGGGGTCGTCCGAGGCGAGCGCGACGCACCGGCGTTCCCGGCCGACGAGCGCGTGGCTGTACCGGCGCGTGTCGACGGCGGTGCGCACGACGGCCAGGTCGCAGCGCCCCTCGGCCAGTCCCCCGGTCGCCGTGTTGGTCCGCACGAGCTGCAGCTCGACGTCCGGGTACTGGTCGTGCCAGCGCCGCTGGAACTCCGCGGTGTGCTTGCCCAGCGCCGACCAGGCGTGCCCCAGCCGCAGCCGCGTGTGGCCGGTCGTGACCTCGTGGACCAGCGCCTCGGCGTCGGCCAGCAGGACCCGGGCACGGGCGAGGACCGTGACGCCGGCCGTGGTCGGCTCGACCGTCCGGCTGGTCCGGTGCAGCAGCCGGACGCCGAGGATCCGCTCGAGGGCGAGCAGCGTCCGCGACACCGTCGCCTGCGAGACACCCAGCTCGAGCGCGGCGTCGGTGAAGCTGCCGTTGTCCACGACCGCGGCGAAGTGCCGCAGGTGGCGCAGCTCGAGCGAAGCATCCATGCGCTCAGCGTATAGCCGACGTGTCGGATGCATTTTGCGTATGCGTCCGCGGCCCCGATAGTCGGGGCATGACGAGCGAAGGACGCTGGCGCGGGGCGGCGCTGATGACGGGCAGCGGGCTGTCCAACCAGGTGGGGGCGGCGGTCGCGGCGCTGGCCTTCCCGCAGCTGGGCCCGGCCGGCGTCGTCGCCGTCCGGCAGTGGGTCGCGGCCGTGGTGCTGCTCGCGACCGCGCGGCCGCGCCTGCGCGCGTTCACCGCCGCGCAGTGGCGGCTCGTGCTGGCCTTGGCGCTGGTGTTCGGGACGATGAACCTCTCCCTCTACAGCGCGGTCGACCGCGTCGGTCTGGGCTTGGCCGTGACGCTGGAGTTCCTCGGCCCCCTCGCCGTCGCCCTGGCCGGGTCGCGGCGACGGGGCGACCTGCTGGGCGCGCTCGTCGCGGCGGTTGCCGTGGTGGTGCTGGTGCGGCCCCGGCCGAGCACGGACTACCTCGGCATCGGCCTGGCGCTGCTCGCGGCCGCGTGCTGGGCGAGCTACATCCTGCTCAACCGCGCGGTCGGCGCGCGCATCCCCGGCGTCGCGGGCTCGGCGGCCGCCGCGGGCGTGTCCGGGCTCGCGTACGTGCCGGTCGGGGTCGTCGCGATGCTCACGCACCGGCCGGATCTCGGCGCGGTCCTCGCCGCGGTGACCGCGGGGGTCCTGTCGTCGGCCGTGCCGATGCTGGCCGACCTGCTGACGCTGCGGCGGGTCCCGGCGCCGGTGTTCGGCACGGTGATGAGCGTGAACCCGGTGCTGGCGGCGCTCGTCGGCTGGGTGGTCCTCGGTCAGCGCCTCGACGCGCTGTCGTGGGCGGCGATCGCGGTGATCGTCGCGGTCAACGTCCTCGCGGTGATCAGACCCGCAGCACCGGCTCCGTCGTCTCCGTCAGCCGCGGGTCCGGCTTCGCCCCCGACATCGCCAGGAAGCCCCGTGCCACCCGCAGCAGCAGCGGCCAGTTCTTCGGGTTCTTCTTGTCCACCCCGCCGATCAGCTGCTTGAGCATCGAGAGCGTGTCGAAGTAGATGCGTTCGCACACGAGGTTTTCCTCGGCGTCGAACACGAAGTACGCGGTCATCCGGACGCGGAAGCGCGACCCGGTCGCCGGGATCGCGCCGAACGGGCCGAGGTGCGTGCCCAGCAGCCAGAACTCGACGACGACCGCGTCCGCGCTGTGGCGCAGCGCGATCAGCTCGTGGTGCTGGTCGGGGAACGCGGTGCGGGTGTCGTGGTAGTAGCCGCGGACGGCGCCGTCGCCGTCGTGCACGGTCATCGTCGCGACGACCTCGTAGTGCGGGTGCGGGAACGTCGAGAGCGTGGCGTCCCAGTCCTGGGCGACCTCGTCGCGGAAGTGGTCGAGCACCAGCTTCTGCCGCGCGGCCAGGACTTCCGGGCCGGGGATGTCGAACTCGCTCATCGCGCACTCCTTTATCTACGGCGTAGGTAAACAACGATAACCTACACTGTAGGGACGCCGACGGAAGGGGACGCTGTGCTCGAAGGAACCCTCGCCCGCGCGAAGCCGGTGATCAGGTGGGGCCTCGGCCACGCGCTCCCCCGGACCGTGCTGCGCCGCGAAGCCCGGCGCGGCGACCTGCAGGGGCGGATGGTGGTCGCGGCGGCCGAAGGCCACGACCTGACCGGCCTCTTCGAGGAGATCCGCGCCGCCGGCCCGCTCGCCCGCACCCGCTTCGGCTGGATGACCACGACGCACGCCGCGGTCCGGGAGGTGCTCTCCGGCGACGACTTCCGCGTCGGCGTCATCGGCTCCGACGGTTCGCCGCTCGGGCGGCTCGTCGAGTGGTCGGCCGGCGAGCACCTGCACCCGGTGCGGCCGCCGTCGCTGCTCGCCGTCAACCCGCCCGAGCACACCCGCTACCGCAAGCTCGTCACCGGCGTGTTCACCGTGCGCGCGGTCGAGCAGCTGCGCGGCCGCGTCCAGGAGATCGCCGACGGCCTGCTCGACGCGCTCGACCCGGGCCGCCCGCTCGACCTCGTCGAGTCCTACTGCGGCCTGCTCCCGGTGACGGTGATCAGCGAGATCCTCGGCGTGCCGCCCGCGGACCTGGGCAAGGTGCTGTCGCTGGGCGCGGCCGCGGCGCCGAGCCTCGACCTCGGCCTGGGCTGGCGGACGTTCCGCGACGTCGAGACCGCGCTGGCCGAGTTCGACACCTGGCTCGGCGAGCACCTCGACCACCTGCGCCGGCACCCGGGCCCGGACCTGTTCAGCAAGCTCGTCGCGGCCCGCAACGGCGGCGTCGGGCTCACCGAGACCGAGCTCAAGTCGACCGCGGGCCTGGTGCTGGCGGCCGGGTTCGAGACGACGGTCAACCTGCTCGGCAGCGGGATCGCCCTGCTGGCGGGCGATCCCGCGCAGCTCGCCGTGCTGCGCGAGCGGCCGGAGCTGTGGGGCAACGCCGTCGAGGAGGTCTTGCGGTACGACCCGCCGGTCCTGCTGACCGGGCGTCTGGCGACGCGCGCCACCGAGGTCGCGGGCGTCCCGCTGCCGCGCGGGGCGCTGGTGACCACCGTGCTGGCCGGCGCGAACCGCGACCCGGGCGTGTTCGCCGATCCGGGCACGTTCGACGTCACCCGCGAGGGCGCGCGCGACCACGTGTCGTTCGGCTCCGGCCGCCACCACTGCCTGGGGGCGTCGCTGGCGCGGATGGAGGGCGAGATCGGGCTGCGCACGATCTTCGACCGGTTCCCCGGGCTGCGGGTGCTGCCCGGCGGCCGGCGCCGCACCACGCGGATCCTGCGCGGCTACGAGGTGCTGCCCGCGGTGCTCACGCCGTGACGGGCCGGCGCGGGCGGCCGCCCAAGGAGGCCGGCGGCCTCTCGCGGGAGCGGATCCTGCGGGAAGCGCTCGCGCTCGTCGACGAAGAGGGTCTCGAGGCCGTGAGCATGCGGAAGCTCGCGCGGCGGCTCGGCGTCGACCCGATGAGCCTGTACAACCACGTCGACGGCAAGGACGCCCTGCTGGACGGGGTCGCCGAGGTGCTGCTGGCGGCGATCCCGGCGCCGGTGCCCGGCGGGGGGCTGCGGGAGACGATGTCCGGGCTGGCGCACGGGTTCCGGAACGCGATGCTCGGCCACCCGCGGGCGGCGCCGCTGGTGCTGACCCGGCAGCTGGCGTCGATGACGGCGCTGGCGCCGGTGGAGGCCGTGCTCGGGCCGCTGCTCGCGGCGGGCTACCCGCCGGAGCGCGCGGTGCACGGGTTGCGCGCGGTGCTGGCGTTCCTGATCGGCACGCTGATGCGGGAGGTCGACGCGGCCCCGACGTTCAGCGCGACCGGCTCTTCGGGCCGGCTGGCGGAGTTGGCGGGATCCGGGCTGCCCGCCGTGTCGGCGGCCGCGCCGTACCTGGCGGTGTGCGACCACGAAGCGGAGTTCGAGTTCGGGCTGGGGATCCTGCTCGACGCGCTGGCGCCGTGAGTCAGCGGATCCGTTCGTGCAGGGCGGCCATCCGGGCGTCGAGGTCGGCGGCCGTGCGGGCCGCGGCGGCGAGCTCGCCCGCGAAGTCGTCCGGGACGCGGTCGGCGTACTTGTAGGACAGCTTGTGCTCGACGGCCGCCCAGAAGTCCATCGCGATGGTGCGCAGCTGCACCTCGACCTTGACCTTCTCGACGCGGTCGGACAGGAACACCGGGATCCGGACGATCAGGTGCAGGCTGCGGTAGCCGTTGGCCTTCGGGCGGGCGATGTAGTCCTTGGTGCGCAACAGCTCGACGTCGTCCTGCGCGGTGAGCATCCGGGCGACCTGGTGGACGTCGGAGACGAACGGGCAGACGACGCGGATGCCGGCGATGTCGTCGAGGACGTGCGCGGCGGCGACCCAGTCGTCGCCCAGGCCGCGGCGGCGGACCTTCTCCTTGATCGCTTCCGGCCGCTTCACGCGGCTGGTGATGTGCTCGATCGGGTCGTGCTGGTGGACGAAGTCGAACTCCTCGCTGAGGATCCGCAGTTTCGTCATCAGCTCTTCGATGGCGAACTTGTACATCAGCAGGAACCGCGGGAGCTGCCCGGCGACGGCGAGCTCGTCGGCCGCCTCCCGCAGGTCCTCGGCCGCCGGATCGGTGGTCACTGAAGCCTCGTGCTGTCGTCGGTCGTCTGGGCGCTTCAGGTTACTGCGCTTCGATCGGTGAACGAACAGCGGTGGGGCGGAGTTCCCGCCGGTCACCGGATCGGGTGACGGTGGCCGTGCACCGGCCCGCCGCCGGTGCACACCCACCTGGTCTCACTTGCCGGCGGTTGCCGACGCGCTTTCGGTCGCGGTCGCGGTTCCGGTTCCGCTTTGGCTGCCGGCCGCGACGCACTTCTCGGCGACGGCTACCGCCGCTGCCTGCTCGGCCGCCTTCTTGTTCTTGCCCTTGGCCTTCTGCTGGCCGTTGCCGTTCTGGGCGGTGGCCGTGCCCTGCTGATCGGCGGTGGCGGCGGGATCGGCCGCGGCCTTGGCGACGCAGTCGAGAATGGCGGCGCAGTCCTGGTTGGCGGCCGCGTTCTGGGCTGCCATGCCCTGCTGGTTGGCCATGCCGTTCTGGTTGGCCATGCCATTCTGGTTCGCCATGCCGTTCTGGCTGGCCATGCCGTTCTGGTCGGCCATGCCCTGCTGGTTGGCCATGCCGTTTTCGCTGGCTGCGCCGTTTTGGTCGGCCATGCCGTTCTGGTTGGCCGCGCCGTTCTGGTTCGCCATACCGTTCTGGTCGGCCATACCCTGCTGGTTCGCCATACCGTTCTGGTCAGCCGCGCCATTCTGGTCGGCCATACCCTGCTGGTTGGCCATGCCGTTCTGGCTGGCCATGCCGTTCTGGTTCGCCATGCCCTGCTGGTTGGCCATGCCGTTCTCGTTGGCCGCGCCGTTCTGGCTGGCCATGCCGTTCTGGTTCGCCATGCCGTTGGCGTCGGCGGCTCCCGCGGCTTGGGCCACGCACTGCTCGACCACTCCGCAGGCCTGGGCGGCCGCTTGATCCTGGGCGGCGGCGTCCTGGGCGGCCTTCGCGTTCTTCCCGGCCGCCTTGTTCTTCTTGGCCTTGCCGTTGGCGGCAGCGGCTTTGCCCTGGTCGGCGACTCCCTGCTGGGAGGCCATGCCGTTGGCGTCGGCCATGCCGTTCTGGTCGGCCGCACCGTTCCCGGCGGCCATGCCGTTCTGGTCCGCCATGCCGTTCTGATCGGCCGCACCGTTCCCGGCGGCCATGCCGTTCTGATCGGCCGCGCCGTTCTTGGCCGCCATGCCGTTCTCGTTCGCCGCGCCCATGCCTTGCTGGGCGGCCTTGCCCTTCGCGGCCTTGCCCGCGGCCTTGGCGTCCGCTTCGGCCGCTTTCTCGCCTGCCTTGGCGACCGCCGCGCACTGGGCCGCTACCTCGTTGGCCGCCACCGCGCCGCCGCAGCCCGCGGCCGCGCGGCGTTGCTGGATCTGGTCCACCACCGCCTGGCGGTTGGCGATCCTCGCCGCCGACTGGGCGTCCGGGGCGGCCTGCTGGCCCGCGATGAACGTCAGGTTGTTCTGCAGCGCCGTGTCCAGGCCACCGCAGCTTTCCGTGGCCGCGTTGCTGGCCGGGCTGCTGAGCGCGATCGCCGTCGCGGTCGCCCCCGCGACTCCCAGCAGCGCGACCAGCCCGATCGTCGCCGGTTTGCGGTGTCGTCCGGTACTGCGTGCGTGGGGCATCGAGCCCCTCCTCTCTGGTCGCCACCTCACCACGGCACACGGCGCGACACCGGGAACGGTTCACCGCAAGAGGAAAACGACCAGGAGGAGTCCACAGTGGACATAAAAGAGCGGCCGGCGGTCCGCCGGCCGCTACCTGGATACCAGAGCCCGGGTTATCGGGCGGTAAAACTTCAGCCCAGTCCGGCCAGCTGCGGCACGACCGGCGCCATGCCCTCGATCCACGCGGCGGGCGAGCCGGTCGTCGGCGTGATGATCGCCTGCCGGATCCCGAGCTTCGCGTAGTCGGCCATGGCGCGCACGAAGTCGTCGCGGGTCTCCGGCGTCGGACGCGGGTTGTTCGCCAGGACCGTCTTGCGGATCTCGTCGTAGTCGCGGCCGACGTCGTCGCAGTGGCGGCGCAGCACGTCCAGCTTGTGCTCCACATCCGAAGGCGACGAAGCGAAGAGGTTGCACGCGTCGCCGTACTGGGCGACGAGCCGCAGCGTCTTGCGCTCCCCGCCGCCGCCGATGAGCACCTTCGGCCGGCTGATCGGCTGAGGAGAGCAGAGCGTCTCGGCGAGCTGGTAGTACTTGCCCTCGAACGGGCCGTTGTCGGCCGGGTCCCACATCTGCCCGCAGATCCGCAGCGTCTCCTCCAGCCGCTCGAACCGCTCGGCGACCGGCGGGAACGGCACACCCATCCCCCGGTGCTCGCGCTCGAACCAGGCGGCGCCGATGCCCAGCGCGGCCCGGCCGCCCGAGAGGACGTCGAGGGTCGTGACGATCTTCGCGAGCAGGCCGGGGTGCCGGTAGGTCACGCCGGTGACGAGCAGGCCGAGCTCGACCCGCGACGTGTGCGCGGCGAGGAACCCGAGGGTGGTGTACCCCTCCAGCATGTTCGACTCGGCGGGCAGGCCGGTGGGCTCGATCTGGAAGTAGTGGTCCATGAAGGACAGCCAGGTCGCCCCGGCCTCCTCCGCTGCGGCGCCCACGCGGGCGAGCTCACCGGCGATGGCGGTGGTCCCGCCCTCGATGTCGAAGATGGGGAGGTGGAATCCGAGTTCCATGGAACGTGCTCCTGACGTGTTGTCGCGTGACCTCACGCTAGAGGCTGGAGCGCGCTCCAGGTCAAGCCAGCGCGGCCACCAGGTCCGTGGCGATCCGGTGCTCGACCGGGGCCGGCACCGGCTGGACCTCGGCCGCGAGGCCGCCCGCGGCCACCGCCGCCAGGCTGCGGACCTGCAGGGTGAGCCCCAGATCCATCGCCTGGATGGAGTTCCCGTTCGCGGCGGTCAGGTTCAGCATCCGGCCGCGGTCGAGGACGACGACCTCCCGGCCGTCGGCCAGCACGTGCCCGACCCGGCGGCCCGGCGAGCCGTACTCGACCGTGCGGACCGTCGCCGCCCGCAGCGCCGCCGCGTCGATCTCCCACGCGAAGTGCCCGACCCCGGCGATCAGGGCGCCGTCGGGCAGGGCCGCCAGTTCTTCGGCGCCCACGACACCCGGGGCGCCCGTCGCCGTGAACACCGCCTGCGCGTCCGACAGCACCTCGACGGCGGAGCCGACCCGGTGACCGTCCAAAATGGCCTGCAGCGCCCGCATCGGGTCCGTGTCGCACACCGCTACCCGCGCGCCGAGGCGCGCCAGGGTGTCCGCGACGCCCTTGCCGCACGGCCCGTAGCCGAGCACCGCCGCGCGCATCCCCGGCACCATCAGGTTGGTGGCGTTCAGAAATCCCTGCACGACGCTCTGGCCGACGCCGAACTCGTTCTCCACCAGCAGCTTCAGCCGCGAGTCGTTGATCACGACGACCGGGTGGCGCACGGCCGCCTCCCGCAGCCGGACGCCGCCCGTGGTGGTCTCTTCGGTGCCGCCGAGGTAGCCCGCGGGCGTCCCGGACGCCAGCAGTGACAGCGTCAGGTCGGCGCCGTTGTCGAGCGTGAGGTCCGGTTCGCACTCGAGCACCGCGGCGACGTTGCGGGCGTGGTCGGCTTCGTCGTCGGACCGGCGGGTGTGCACGGCCACCCCGAGGTCCCGGAGCGCGGCCGCGACGTCGTCGTGCGTCGTGCCGGGCGAGCCGGTGAGCGTGACTTCGACGCCGGCGCGGGCCAGCAGGGTGGCCAGGGCGGCCGTCTTGGGTTCGACGTGCAGGCACATCGCCAGGCGCCGCCCGGCGAGCAGCGACGCGGCCTCTTCGACGGCGGCCGCGGTCAGCGGCATGTGCTTGAGCGCCCAGAGCACGGATGAAGACATGGTTTTCCTTGCGGTTGACGGAGAAAAGGACCCGGAGCAAAGGATCCGTCAACCGTAGAAGTCGCAGCGGTACGAGTGATCGCCGAAGATCGCCCGCCCGTCCACGCCTCCAAGCTACCGCACGACTTCGAGCTGGCGGCGCTCGGCGACCTGCCCGCTTCGGGCGCTCGGCACGGGCCGGGCGACGTCATGGCGTCGGTGTGCCGGTCGCCGTCGCCAGGAACCGCGCCACCTCGGCCGGATCGCCGTCGCCGGTCGTCACCGGGACGCCCGCCGCGCGCAGGTGGTCCGCGAACTCGGCCGATTTCCGGCCACCCGCGAGCAGGAACGGTGGGGCGCCCACGCCCGCGTACGTCAGCGGGCTCGCCTCGCGCAGCGTCGCCGGGGAACGGCCCAGGGCCACGAGGATCGAGGCCCGGGTGAGCGGGTCCAGGCCCGCGAGGTCGAAGTCCGCCGGGGCGTCGACCGCGGCCACCGCGCGGACCTCCGGCTTTCCCGCCACGCCCAGCAGCGACGCCAGGGTGCCGCCCGCGCCCGTGCCCACGACCGTGATCCGCGCCGGGTCGAGGCTCAACGCCGCCGCGTTGGCCCCGAGGAACCGGACCGCGCACCGGGCGTCTTCCAGCGGCGCCGGCCAGCGCGCAGCGGGGGCGAGGCGGTAGTCGATCGAGGCGACCGCGAACCCGCGCGCCGTCAGGGCGTCGCGCAGGGGAACCAGCCGCGAGCCGGCCAGCAGCGCGCCCGGGCCGGACGGCCGGCGGTTGCCGGCGACGAGCCCGCCGCCGTGGAGGAAGAGCGCCACCGGGGCGGCGGCGCGGCCGGCCGGACGCGCGAGGTCCATGGCGAGCGGGATGCCGTCCGGGCGGCAGTATTCGACGGTGCTGCCGTCCAGGAGGGACGACGCGGCCGTCCCGCTGATGCGGTCGCCGGCCGCGACCGTGCCCGCGGCGCCGGCCGCGAGCACGACCAGCAGCACCGGGAACAGCAGGATCCACGCCGTCACGCGCCGGGGCATCGAGGGCCTCGGGTGCGCGCGCCGCCGCGCCACGACCAGGAAGCCGAGTACGGCGATGACCTGCAGCGCGGCCGCGACGTAGTCGGTGAAGCCGACGACGGTGTCCGCGGGCTGCCAGGGGTCGAGCCGCGTCAGCAGCCCGAGCGGCCGGCTGGCCACCCACAGCGCGAGGCCGCCGGTGGCGATGAACGCGCCGGCGTGGGCGGTCTTGCGGGTCGGCCACCCGAGGACCGCGACGAAGGCGACCACCTCGATGGCCGCGACCAGGGCGAACAACATGGCGTAGAACTGCCAGATCCGCCAGAGCGCGGGCACCGAAGCGGCCGGGATCAGGGCCCCGCCGAGGGCGGCGAAAGCGGCCGTGACCAGCACCGGACCCCGCCTGAGCGGCGCCGGGGTGGCGTAGCGCGCGGTCGTCGACGGGCGGCGTGTGCCGGGGTACCCGTCGACGACCTTCATGGCGCCAGTGTCACCCCGGGCCGGGGTCCGCCGCCACGGCTCAGGCGGCGAACCCGGCGAGCGCGCGCACCTCGATCGGCGCGTGGATCGCGGCGGTGACCCGGGCGGCCCAGGTCAGCGCGGCGTCAAGACCGTCGGCTTCGATGAGGTAGAAGCCGCCGATGTGCTCCTTCGACTCGGCGAAGGGCCCGTCGGTGGTCAGCAGCCCGTCGCCGGCTTCCCGGACCACCCGGGCGGCGGCGGGGTCGTCCAGCCGGGCGCTGAACACCCAGGCCCCGGTCGTCTTGAGGTCGTTCTCGACGTCGCCGAGCCGCTGCTGCACCGCCCGCATGTCCGCCTCGGTGGGCGGCTCGCGGACTTCGCCTTCGACGCTGTGCACGGACAGCAGGTAGTGCGCCATGACGCTCCTCCTCGCGCGGGCGGGCCCGTCCCGCCGCTCACCGCTCATACGAACGGGCCCGCCCCGGGTCGACAAGGCTACTTGCGCGAGGCCGTGTAGTTCCGGAACAGCAGGTAGGTGTCCAGGATGTCGGACGAGGCGCTTTGGACCGAGCGGTAGATCCCCCACTTGGGCCGCACGTAGTCACCCTGGTCCGGGATGTTGACGTTCGACATGCTGCCCTGCGCCGCGACCGGGGCGCTCGACCCGGTCCCGTTGCGGATGACGCACGCCGCCTTGCCCTTGGACCCCGGCGTGAACGTCCACTCGATGGTGATCCACTTGTCCCGCAGCGGCGACAGATCGGTGGCCGCGATGCTCGGCGAACCCGAGTTGGCGTACGCGCGGGCGTTGAGCATTTCCTTGCTGCCGCTGCGGGTCAGGTCCAGCGTCACCCACGGGCCGCCGTTGGTGGACGGCGTCTTGGTCTGGAAGATGTGGGTGAACTTGCTGGTGCCGTGCAGGGTGCCCGGGATGTACATCTCGTAGGACAGCGTCCAGGTCTCGCCGTTGTGCATCTTGAGCGTCGTGCCGCTCTGCACCATGCCCTTGGACTCGGTGCGCTGGCGGTCGCCGCCGCCGGTCGTGTCGCGGTCGTCCTTCCAGATGTTGAAGCGGTAGTGGTCGCCTTCGACGACGACGTACTTGCGGTCCGGGTGGTGGTTGCCGCGGTCGGCTTCGATGCCTTCGAAGGCCTTGAGCCCGTCGGTGGCGGGGTCGGGGTGCCACAGCGGAGCCGCTTGCGCGACGGGGCTGAACAGGATCGGGATGGTGAGGGCGGCGACGGCGAGAGCCGTCCTGCGGGGGAAGTGGGGCACGTCGGTGTGTCCTTCCTGACGAAGTGGTCGGCAGGGGTGCACATCGGTCGGCGGACGGACCCGGCGAAACCGGGCTGGACATCCGATGTCTGGCGCCACGAAGTTAACGTCATCCGGCGGTGTTTGGCAAGATGCTCGCCTATTTGGTCGGCGATTCATCTGATGGCTAAGCTGATTCCATGCCGCACTTCCGGGGGTACGCCGGCCTGGAGCTCAGCTACCGCGAACTCGGCGCGGGCCGGCCGCTCGTGCTGTTCCACGGCTTCACCGGCTCGGGTCGCGACTGGCTCGGCCCGGCCGAGGTGCTCGCCGGGCACGGGCACCGCGTGCTCCTCCCCGACCTGCGCGGCCACGGCGCGAGCGCCGCCCCGCACGACCCGGGCGCCTACCCGCCCGACGTCCTCGCCGACGACGGGTTCGCCCTGCTCGACCAGCTCGGCCAGGACGACTACGACCTGGGCGGCTATTCGCTCGGCGGCCGGGTGGTGCTGCGCCTGCTGGCCCGCGGCGCCCGCCCCGGCCGCGCGGTCGTCGCGGGGCAGAGCCTCGACGCCGTCCGCCGCGCGACCTCGCGGACCGGGGTCTACCACCAGGCGCTGACCGCCCTCATCGACGGCGAGCCCGTGGAGCCCGGGTCACCGGCGTACTGGATCGGCCAGGCCGGCGGCGACCCGGTCGCGCTGCGGCACGTGCTGGGCACGCACGTCCCGACGACCGGCCTGGACCGGATCACCACGCCGACGTTGATCGTGGTGGGCGAAGAGGACGACAGCCACGCGTCGGCGGACGCGCTGGCCGCGGCCCTGCCCCACGGCCGGTTCGCCCGGGTCCCGGGCAACCACTACACGGCGATGTCGAGCCCGGAGCTGACCACGGCGATGATGGAGTTCCTGGCTCAGCCGTAGCACTCGGCCAAGGCGCCGAACGCCGCCTTCGGTTCCCACGGCACGCCTTCGTAGGTCTCCCCCGTCCCCTCCTCCAGCACCTTCACCACGCCCCAGCTCGCCATGTCCAGGTCCCGCCGGGGATCGGATCGGTGCACCAGCCCGTAACAGACGAACGTGCACGCGAAAGCCGCGTCGACGCCTTCGGTCTCGAACACCTCCAGCAGCTCGCGGAAGTACCGTGCCTGCTCCTCTTCGTCCCGGACGTAGGAACCCTTCAGCCGGACCGGTTCGGCGCCCTCGTACTCGACGATCTCGCCGCAGCGGGCGCCGAGGTCGGCCGCGCCGCGGTAGGGCGTCACGCCGAACTCCGTGATGGCCACCGGTTTGCCCGACGCCACCAGCGTGCGGACGCCCTCGCGGTACACGTGCTCGACCTCCTTCGAGCGGTGCGCGTCCACCGAGACGATGTCGAACGGCGTCCAGTCCACCCGCTCCAGCGGCACCGACGCGTACGTGACGCGGCCGCCGAACTCCGCCCGGACCGCTTCGACCGCGCGGGCCAGGAAAGCGTTGACCCGCTGGGGAAGTCCCGCGATCACCTCCCGCGAAGCCATCAGTGCGGCGACACGGGCGGTGATGTCCTCGCCCGGCACGAAGCCGTGGTTGAACAGGCTCAGCTCGGCGCCGGTGACGAACACGACCTCGGCGCCGGCCGCGCGCAGGCGTTCGGCCCGGGCGGCGCCGTCGGCGAGCAGTTCGAGGACCTCCTCCGGATGCCGGTCCCAGGGGAACGGCGAGAACCACACCTCCAGCCCGAGCGCGGCCGCCTCTCGGGCGGCGTGCTCGATGCGGTCCAGATCCGTGCCGATCAGCCGCACCGCGGTGCAGTGCAGGTCGTCGCGGATGATCGTCAGCTCGCGGCGGACCAGGTCCGGGTCGAACGGACGGTTGAACCGCCCGTCGCGCGCCAAGCCCGTGTCGTAGCCGATGCCCTTGGCTCTCACAGCTCCTCCAGATTTAGGGTACGGTCCGTACCGTACCCTAAACCGGTACACTGCCGTCCATGGCCGAGAAGACCCGCCGCCGCGGTGCCGAGCTGGAAGACGCGATCCTGCGCGCGGCCGCGGACGAGCTCGCCGAGACCGGCTACCCCGGCCTGACAATGGAACGCGTCGCGCAGCGGGCCGGCACCAACAAGAACGCGATCTACCGCCGCTGGCCGAACCGCGCCGCGCTCGGCGTCGCCGCCTACCGGCACGTCGCCGCGGACCGGCTCACCCCGCCCGACACCGGCAGCCTCCGCGAAGACGCGCTCGCCCTGCTGCGCGCGATCAACTGCGGCCAGTCCTCCCCCGCCGCCCGGATCCTGCGCGGCCTGCTGACCGGCGTCGGCGACGAGCCCGAGCTCCGGCGGCAGCTGCACGACCAGGCCGCCGAGGGCGGCCCGAAGCCGTGGCTCACGGTTCTCGACCGGGCCGTCGCCCGCGGTGAAGCACGCCCCGGAGCCCGGCACCCCCGCGTCGCCACCGTGGCACTGGTCCTGCTGCGCAACGAGTTCCTCACGCGCGGACTGACCACAGTGGACGATTCCGTGCTGGTCGAGATCGTCGACGAGGTCTACTTGCCGCTGGTGGGCGCGTAGATCGTCAAGCGCAGCGCGGGGTCCTCGGCGACCTGGAAGGTCGCGTAGTCGAATTCCGCCGGCTCCGGGCGGTACAGCGTCTTGCGGCCGGGTCCGCTGCGGCCGACGTCGTGGCGGTCCCACCACGTCGCGAACTCGCGGCAGCCCGCGCGCAGCCGCGACGCCAGCCCGGTGAACGCCGGGTCGCCGGCCCACAGGTCGTGCGCGGAGCGGAACTGCGCCACGGCGTGCTCGGCCTGCGCGGCCCAGCCCGGGCCGAACAGCCGCCGGCCGCGCTCGTCGAGCAGCAGGAAGACCAGGACGTTGCGGTCCGCGTCCGCGAGCGCGGCGAAGTCGGTGAACACCTCGGTGGCCGCGCGGTTCCAGGCCAGCACGTCCCAGCGGCGGCCCGTCACGTACGCCGGCTCGCTCAGGCCCTCGACGAGCCGGCGGGTGGCGGCCGGCACCTCTTCCCGGTCGAACGGGGACCGGGCCGGGTTCCGGGCGAGGGCACGCAGGTGGGCGCGCTCGACGTCGTCCAACCGCAGGGCACCCGCGAGCGCTTCGACGGTCGCGGCCGACGGGCTGACCGTGCGGCCCTGCTCGAGCCGGATGTACCAGTCGACGCCGATGCCGGCCAGTTCGGCGACCTCTTCGCGACGCAACCCCGGCGTGCGGCGCCGGCGGCGGTCCGGCAACCCGAGCGCCGCCGGGGTCAGCCGCTCGCGCCGGGACCGCAGGAACTCCCCCAGCCCGGCCCGCGCCGCGTCCGGCATGGCGACCTCCGTGGCACTGGACAGTCCCAGGATAATACCAGGTCTGGTTAGCGCTCCCGATCTTCCCGACGATGGCGGGGTGAAAGCTGCTGTCCTCGAAGAATTCGGTAAACCACTCTCGGTGCGCGACGTCCCCGAACCGGTCGTCGGCACGGGCGAAGTGCTGGTCGACGTCGTCGCGGCGGGCGTGCTGCCCTACGCGGCGGAGGTGTTCCGCGGCGAGCGGAACTACCCGCTGACGCTGCCGGTCGTGCCCGGCGCCGGCGCGGTCGGCCGGGTACGCGCGACCGGCCCGGACGCGACCCGGCTGAAGCCCGGCGACTGGGTGCTGTGCGACCCCACCATCCGCTCCCGCGACGACGCGCTCACCCCGGACATCACGCTCCAGGGCCTCAGCGCCCGCGGCGAAGGCGGTCTGTTCCTGCAGCGGCACTTCGGCCACGGCGCCTACGCCGAGCAGGTGCTCGTGCCGACCGAGAACGCGATTCCGCTCGGACCGATCGACCCCGCCGACGCGGGCCGGTGGGCCGCGCTCACCCTCTGCCTCGTGCCCTACGGCGGCCTGCTCGCGGCGGATCTGCGGCCCGGCGAGACCGTGCTCGTCAGCGGCGCCACCGGGAACTTCGGGAGCGCGGCCGTCGCCGTCGCCCTCGCGATGGGCGCCGCGTGCGTGGTCGCGCCGGGCCGGAACGAAGCGGCTCTCGACGACCTGGAGCGGCGCTTCGGCGCGCGCGTCCGGACGGTCCGGCTCACCGGCGACGACGACACCGCCCGCCTGCGCGACGCGGCACCCGGCCCGATCGACGTCGTCCTCGACCTGCTGCCGCCGTCGGCGGGCACGGCGGCCGTGCGCGTGGCGGCGATGACCGTCCGCGAGGCCGGCCGGGTGGTCCTGATGGGCGGCGTCGGCATGCTCGGCGGCGACGACCTCGCCCTGCCCTACCCGTGGCTCATGCGCAACAACATCACCCTGCGCGGCCAGTGGCTGGCCCCGCGGACGGCGAACGCGAGCCTGATCGCGCTCGCCCGGTCCGGGTTGCTCGACTTGGACCAGTTCGCCATCACCGAGTTCGGCCTCGACGACATCACCGGCGCCCTGGACCACGCGGCGAGCGGCCGGACGCGCTTCGCCCTCACGGTGGTCCGCCCTTGAGTAGCTTCGAAGGATGACCCGACTCGCCCGCCACGACAAGATCGCCGCGGCCCTCGCCGAGGCGCCCGACGACCTGCTGGCCGCCGCCCGTCCGCTCGGCACCGGGATCGGCGGGTCGACCTGGCTGCTGGAAGTGGCGGGCGAGCCGGTGTTCGTCAAGCGGGTCGCGCTGACCGACGTCGAACTGGCGAACCCGCGTAGCACGGCCGATCTCTACGGGCTGCCGCCGTGGTCGCACTACGGGGTCGGTTCCGCGGGCGGCGGAGCCTGGCGTGAGCTGCAAGCGCACCTGGCGGCGACCGACTGGGTCCGCACCGGTGCGTGCGAGCACTTCCCGCTCCTGCACCACTGGCGGGTCCTGCCCGGTCTGCCGCGCCCCAGCACGGACATCGAGCGGGACGTCGCGTTCTGGCACGGCGACGCGGGCGTGCGGCGGCGGCTGGAAGCGCTCGCCGCGTCGACCACCGACCTCGTGCTGTTCCTCGAACACCTGCCGCAGGACCTCGCGCACTGGCTCACCGGCAACCCCGGCGGGTTGGCCCTGGCCCACCGGGACCTCCGCCGCGTCACGGAGTTCCTGGCGGCCCAGGGCGTTCAGCACTTCGACGCCCACTTCGCGAACGTCCTCACCGACGGGAACCGGCTCTACCTCACCGACTTCGGCCTCGCCGTGATGCCCGGCTTCGCGCTTTCGGCGGCCGAAGCGGAGTTCCTCGCCGACCACTCCGCGCACGACCGGGCCTACGTGCTGACCCGCTTGCTGAACTGGGCCGTCCGGCACGACCTCGACGACAGCGACCTCCGCGCCTACGCCGCACTGGCCGAGGTCGTCAACGGTTTCTACTTCGCGCTCCACACCGAAAGCCGCCAGACGCCTTACCCCCGCGACGAAATCGCTCAGCAGTTGGAGCGGGCGGGTTTGCCCGCGAACCGGTCGCCGAGGTAGTTCACGACGTCACCGGCGGAGAACGCCAGCGTCGTCACGTGCTCGCCGACGTAGGTGCCCCACGTGACGGCCACCCCGGCCGCGCAGTACTCGCGCCGCAGGGTCTGCGCCTGCGACAGCGGGATGATCTCGTCGAGGCTGCCGTGGAACAGGAAGACCGGCGCGTGCGGCGGCCGGGCACCCAGCTCGTTCTCCGCCAGCCGCGCCTGCCACTTCGCCGTCGTCAGCGGGTTCGACGTCGTGTAGTCGGCGATGTGCCCGAAGGCGTAGCCGAACACCGCGTCGACGCACGCGTCCTGCTGCGTCTCGTACAGCGTGCGGCCGCGGTCGTTGAGGTAGCCCGGCAGGTCCAGCTCCGGGTACGCCGCGTCCAGGCCCAGCGCCGACAGCAGCAGGAAGCCGAACCCGACACCGCCGTCGAGGTTCTTCGCCACGACGTTCAGGTCCGCGGGCGTCCCGCCGGCCGTGATACCGGCGACGTGCAGTTCCGGCGCGTACGACGGCGCCAGCTCGCCCGCCCACGCCGCTCCCCCGCCGCCCTGGGAATAGCCGGAGAACGCGACCGGCCCGCCCGCCGCCAGCCCCGCGGCCGGCAGCCGGGTGGCCGCGCGGACCGCGTCGATCACCGTGTGCCCCTCCGACCGGCCGACGACGTAGGTGTGCCGGCCCGGGGTGCCGAGCCCCTCGTAGTCGGTGATCGCGACGGCCCAGCCGCGGCTCAGCATCGCGTCGACGAACAGCGGTTTCTCGTAGTCCGGCTGGAACTTCGAGGGCGCACAGCGGTCGCCGATGCCGCGGGTGCCGCTGGCCACCGAGACGATCGGGCGCGGGCCGGCCCCGGTCCACGGCGCCGTCGGCACCAGGACCCGGCCCGACACCGCGATCGGCGTGTCCGTCGCGGACCTCGACCGGTACAGCACGAGATAACCCTTGGCCGCACCGGAGTCCGGCAGCGGCCGCCACCAGACGACGTCGCCGTCGGCGCCGGGCGGCAGCGGGCTCGGTGGCGTGTAGAACGCGTCGCCGTCCGGGCCGTGCGGCGGATCCGCGGCCGCCGGTCCCGCCGTGGTGAGCACCAGGACGACGGCCAGCAGGACCGTCCACAAGCGACGCATGAGGTCTCCAGGGCTTCAGAAGACGCGATCGACGTCTTCGGCGATCAGGTGGTCCAGCGCGCGCTCGGCGAGCGCGGCGATGGTCATGGACGGGTTGCAGGCGGCGGTCGTGCCGGGCATCAGGGCGCCGTCGAGCACGTAGAGGCCGCGGTGGCCGAGCACGCGGCCATCGAGGTCGCAGACCGAGCCCATCGTGGCGCCGCCGAGCGGGTGCCACGTGCTGGGCGCGACGGCGGTCGTGTCGAGCAGCACGCCGAGCGAGCCGGCGATGCGGGAGATGCGTTCGTGGATGCGCGCGCTGAGCTTCGCGTCCGCGTCCGACGGCCAGTGCAGGACGGCGTCGTCCTTCGCGGCGTCGTAGACGAACCGGCCGCGGCCCGCGCTGATCCCGTACCCGACGAGCATCGTGGTCCGCAGGTCCGGCAGCGGTGGCAGCGACGCCTGGATGACGGTGTTGGCCGTCGCGGGGTCGGCCCATTCCTTGCTGCCGTAGACGACCGGGCCGCCTTGGGGCGTGCCGAAGTCGTCGGCGAGGTCGGTCCAGGTGTAGATGCGGTCGCCGTTGGTGCCCCAGCCGGCGCCGAGCGCGTCGGGCAGGTCGGGGATGTCGCCCTTGGCGCCCGCGCGCATCAGCAGCCGGGTCGTGTTCGCCGTGCCGGCCGCCATGACGAGCGCGTTCGCGGTGAGGACCTTCTGCTCGAGCACGGTCCCGGCGGTGTCGATGCGGTCGACGCGGATCTCCCAGCGGCCGTCCGGCGCGAGCGCGACGTCGGTGACGTTGTGGAGGGTCGCCACCGTGCAGCGGCCGGTCGCTTCGGCGGCGGCGAGGTAGGTGACGTCGACGGAATGCTTGCCGCCGTTGTTGACGCCGAGCGCGCAGTCGCCGTTGGTGTAGGACGGTTTCATCTCGCCGTTCAGCTCGCGCAGGGCGTAGTCCCAGTCGATCGGCATCGGGATCTTCTCGACCGCGTAGCCGGCGTTGCGCGCGTTGCGGGCGAAGACGCGCGACGCCTTGTACGACTTGCTCTCGATGAGGGCGTCCGGCGCGGTCGCGATGCCCAGCATGCGCGCGACGCGCGGGTAGTACTCGGCGTCCAGCCGCGCGTAGTCGAGCTGTTCGGGGAAGCAGGCGTGGAACAGCTCGGCCGTCGGCTGCAGCGTCATGCCCTGGTACACCAGCGATCCGCCGCCGACGCCCGCCGCGCACATCATGCTCATCCCCTGGCCGCTGACCTGTTCGAGCAGTCCGGTGTAGCGCTCGAACGGCGGCAGCGAGGGCAGGCCCGGCAGCGCCGGGGCGGACCCGAGCCAGAAGATCCGCTTGTCGGGCGCCGACGTCGGGTGCGGGAACGTCTCGGCGTCCGGCCCGGTCGGCCAGCGGCGGCCGCGTTCGAGCACCAGCACCGGCACGCCGGCCTGCGCGAGCCGCAGGGCCGTGACCCCGCCGCCGAACCCGGACCCGATGACGACGACCCGGTGCTCTTCCCGGGTGACCGGCACCCGGGCCGCCCCGAGCGCGGCGACACCCGCGACGGCGGCCGCGCCCCGCAGGACGGTACGGCGGTTCAAGCTGCGCATGGGCGGCTCCTTCGGCGACGGTGACTTTCGGTGACCTTAGGAACCCGAAACGAGAGATGGAACGGATTGCCGGTCTCACTACTCGCGAGTAGCATCCACGGCCATGCGCGCTGTGCGACCGTCCGCGGCCGGGCCCCGGCGCATCGACGCCCGCCGCAACCGCGAGGCGATCCTCCGCGCCGCCGACGAGGCGTTCAGCGAAGACGCCGACGTGGCCCTGGACGAGGTCGCCCGCCGCGCCGGGCTCGGCCGCGCGACGGTCTACCGGCACTTCCCCGACCGCACGGCACTGGCGCTCGCCGTCGCGGCCCACCACCTGGCGGCGCTGAAGAACCGGGCGCGCGGGCCGGAGCCGTTCCGCGAGCTGCTGCGGACGGTGCTGGCCATGCAGGCCCGGCGGCGCCCGCTCGTCCGGCTGTTCCGCGAACTCCCGGAACGCAGCCAGCGCCAGTACGCGCACGCGCTGGTTTCGTTGCTGCGCCCCGCTTTCGAGGAGGCGCAACGCGCGGGCAGCATTCGCGCGGACCTGGAACCGGCGGATCTGGCGCTGCTGTTCGAGATGCACGAGGCGGCGCTGGTGTCGGCGGAACCGGCCGAGCGCCTGGTGCGCGTGTTCCTCGACGGCCTGGCCGCCGCGCGTGAGCCGGGCGCGGACCACGCCTAGGCCACCCGGAGCACTCCTTGCGCCGAACGTGTGAACCCCGGTCGCGCAGCGAAGATCCGCAGGTCGGACCACAAAATCGTGGTTGACCGCCGGGAAGCCTGGGTACTTCGGGGACACGGCACGGCACCTCGGATCCCAGGTCCTCCTTCGCCGGGCCGCCCCTCCGCCCGTGACCGGGTCCGCCCGCGGCACGGCACAGCCACGCACATTTTTCGCCCACCGGAGTGCACCATGACCAACGACTCAGGAGCCTGGCACGCCAAACTGCAGCGCGAACAGGAAGCCATCCAGCGGAAGCGGGCGCAGCAGGCCTCGCGAACGCCGGCCGGGACGTCCGCCACGCCCCGCTGACCCGACTGTCCACAATGGATGCCGCGGTGCCCGGTCGAGGTGCCGCGGCATCACTCATCCCGGGGGCGTCAGCAACGCTTCCGCGTACTTCCGGAACGCCGCCACGAGCCGGTTGCGCTCGCCCGCGCGCGTGGCCACCGCCACCTGGCCCGGCTCGACGCCCTCCAGCGGCACCGTCGTCAGGTCCGCCCGGTAGCCGGTCACGGGGCCCGGCTGCGCCGGGATGATCGCCACCGCCTGCCCGCTCGCCACGAGCTCGATCTTGTCCTCGACCGCGTCGACGAACGGCCCGCCGGGTGCGGGACGGCCGTCCGGACGCGGGTCGATGCGCCAGAACGCGTCCCACTCCGGGTCGAGGGCGCGCGGCAGTGGTTCGTCGGCGATGTCGTCGAGCGTCACGGATTCCTTGCCCGCCAGGCGGTGGTCGCTCGGGAGCAGGAGCACGCGGGGTTCGTCGTAGAGCACGGTCACGTGCAGCTGCGCCGCCCGCAACGGAAGGCGGACCACGGCGACGTCGACGCGGTGCTCCAGCAACGCGGCCCGGGCGTCGTCCCAGGCGAGGTGCTGCGTGCGGACCTCGGCACCGGGGTGGTGGCGGCGCAGCTCGCGCACGGCGGCCGTGACGATCAGGTTCCCGGTGTAGCCGACGGTGATCCGGCTGGGACGCGCGACGGCTCGCGCGCGGGCCGCCGCGTCCGCCGCCGCCCTCAGCACGTCCGCGGCGAGCGGCAGGAACGCCTCGCCCGCCTCGGTGAGCCGTGTTCCCTGGGGTGTCCGGTCCAGCAGGCGCGCCCCCACCTGCCGCTCGAGCCGGACGATCTGCCGGCTCAGGGACGACTGCGTCAGGTGCAGCTCGGCGGCCGCGCGGCCGAAGTGCCGGTGCTCGGCGACGACGGCGAAGCTGCGCACCAGGCGGAGGTCCAGGTCGCTCATGACTCCAACTTAACCTGCGGTGATGCGCGGGTCGCATCACGTTTTCCGAAACAGTCATTGGACGCCGCACGCGCTGCGCCGCCACGGTGGAAGCACCCCCTCCGGAAGGACTTCCATGGCGAACCTGGGCCCCGTCGGCGTCTACCTGCCGATCTCGTTCACCCGCACCCCGCCCGCCGACAGCCAGCGCGACGCCGCGCGGCGGCTCGAGCGCGCGGGCTACCGGGCCGTGTGGACGAACGAGGTCGTCGGCGGGAAGGACGCCCTCGTGCAGCTGGCGGTGCTGCTGGCCGCGACCGAACGGCTGACGTTCGGCACCGGCATCGCCAACATCTGGTCCCGGGAGCCGCAGACGCTGCACGCCGCGGCGGCCTTCCTCGCCGACGCCCACCCGGACCGGCTGGTGCTCGGCGTGGGTGTCGGCTACCCGGAGCAAGCCGCGGGCACCGGCCGGGACTTCGGCCGTCCCCTGGCGACGATGCGCGACTACGTCGCCCGGATGGACGCGGAGACCTGGCCCCCGGCGCCGGCGGCCGCCTACCCGCGCATCCTCGGTGCGAACGGGCCGAAAATGCTCGCCCTCGCGGCGGAGATCGCCGACGGCGCGCTGCCCGCCAACCTGCCGCCCGCGTTCACCGCCGAGGCCCGCGCGGCCGTCGGCCCGGACAAGCTCCTCGTCGTCGGGCTCGCGGTCGTTCCCGACGCGGAGATCGCCCGGGCCCGGGCCGCGGCGGTCGAGCGCGTGACGCAGACGCTGAACCTGCCGACGTTCAGCAATGCGTTGCGCCGCTTGGACTTCGCGCTGGACGACGTGGAAGGCATCGCCGACGCGGTCGTGGCCCACGGCGGTCCGGACGCCATCGCAGCCAAGGTCCGCGAACACCTCGCCGCGGGCGCCGACCACGTCCTGCTCATGCCGCCGTCGGCCGACGACTTCGGCGCCGACATCGCGGTCCTGGAACGGCTCGCGCCTGCCTTCGCGGACCTCGGCTGACCGGCGCCGGTCCACGGACGGCCTCTTGACCAGCGGACACGACGGACTTTAAGGTCAGCGTGCCCTGCCTGATGTTAACGTTAACATCACCTGGTCCCGACGCGCCCCGAAGGAACCGACAACGATGAAGTTGTTCTCCCCGCGCCGTTTCGGCGTCGTGCTGGCCGTCGCGGCCGCACTCGTCCCGCTGGGCACCGCCGGTGGCGGCGCCGCGCCCCCGTCCGGCGAAGTCCGGGAAGCCGCGAGCGCCCTCGCCGTGCCCGGCATCGACGACGTCCGCGGCAACCTCACCCTGCCGACGAGCGGCGCGGCCGGGACGAGCGTCGCCTGGACGTCGTCCGCGCCCGCCGTCATCACCCCGACCGGGGAGGTCACCCGGCCACCGACCGGCGCCCCGCCCGCGAACGTCGTCCTCACCGCGAAGGTGAGCCTCGGCCGCGAAAGCACGACACGGCGGTTCACCGCCACCGTCGTCCCGAAGCCGAAGCAGGAACCCTTGGCGGGCTACAGCTTCTTCTACTTCACCGGCGAAGGCACCTCCGACGGCGAGCAGATCTACTCGGCGCTCAGCAAGGGCAACGACCCGCTGAACTGGACGGAGCTCAACCACGGCCGCCCGGTGCTCAAGTCGAGCCTCGGCGAGCTGGGCGTGCGCGACCCGTTCATCCTGCGCTCCCCCGACGGCGACAAGTTCTACCTGCTCGCCACCGACCTGCGGATCTACGCCGGCCGCGGCTGGGACGCCGCCCAGCGCACCGGCAGCCGGTCGATCATGGTCTGGGAGTCCACCGACCTGGCGCACTGGTCGCGCCAGCGCAGCGTCCAGGTGTCCCCGCCGACCGCCGGCAACACCTGGGCCCCGGAAGCGTTCTGGGACGCCCAGCGCGGCACCTACGTCGTCTACTGGGCTTCGAAGCTCTACGCCGAGAACGACCCGAACCACACCGGGGACAGCTACAACCGGATGATGTACGCGACCACACGCGACTTCGTCACCTTCAGCGCGCCGCAGGTGTGGAACGACCCGGGCTACTCGGTGATCGACTCGACGGTCATCAAGAACCAGGACACCTACTACCGCTTCACCAAGGACGAGCGCAACAACACCTCGTCGACGCCGTGCAGCAAGTTCATCACCGAGGAGAAGTCCACCGACCTGCTCGACCCGCACTACGGCTTCGTCGCCGACTGCATCGGCAAGGCGACCGCGACCAGCCCGGGCCTCTCCGCGGGTGAAGGGCCCACCGGCTTCAAGTCCAACACCGAGAACAAGTGGTACCTGTTCATCGACGAGTTCGGCGGCCGCGGCTACGTCCCGTTCGAGTCCACCGACCTGAACTCCGGCCAGTGGACCATGTCCGCCGGCGCGCACCTGCCCGCGTCGCCGCGACACGGCACCGTCCTCCCCGTGACGCAGGCGGAGATGGACCGGCTGAGCGCTCCCCCGGCGCCCGTCCAGGCCGATGCGAACGGCCTTGTCGCGCACTGGCCGTTGGACGCGAAGTCCGGGCAGGTCGCGGCCGACACGACCGGCCACGGCTACGACGGCGCCCTCGCCGGCGACGTCTCGTGGGCCGGCGGCTCGCTGGCCTTCGGCGGCGCGAACGGGCACGTCCAGCTGCCGAACAACCTGCTGACCGGCGCGGCCGCGGCGACCGTGTCCGCCGACGTCCTGGTCGACCCGGCGCAGCAGACGCCGTACTTCCTTTGGGGCCTGGGCAACACCGCGAAGGACGGGACGGGCGACGGCTACCTGTTCACCACCGGCGGCACCGCGAGCGGCGGCCTGCGTGGCGCGATCGCGACCGGCAACTGGACGACCGAGCAGCAGGTGCCGGCGAGCGGCGGCCTTCCGCGCGGCGTCTGGAAGAACCTGACGCTGACCGTCGGCGACGGCGTGGCGGTGCTCTACCTCGACGGCGTCGAAGTGGGCCGCAACGCGAACGCCACGATCAAGCCCTCGGACCTCGGCGGCGGCGTCACGGCCGCGAACTACCTCGGCCGGTCGGTGTACGCGGGCGACAAGTACTTCAAGGGCAAGATGAAGGACGTCCGGCTCTACGACCGGGCGTTGTCCGGCCTCGAGGTGTCGGCCCTGCCGTCGAACAGCACGACGATCCGGTCGGTGGAACTGGCTTCGCTGAAGACACCGGCCGTCATCGACTCCGGCGCGTCGACGGTCGTGCTGCCCGTCAAGCCCGGAACGGACCTGCGGAAGCTGTCGCCGGAGTTCGGGCTGGCCCCGGGCGCCACGATCAAGCCGGACACCCGGACCGTGGACCTGAGCCGGCCGCGGCAGTTCACCGTGACCGGTGCGGGCGGTGACCGTCGCGTGTGGACGGTCGAGGCGCACGAGACGCGCAGCCCGGTCCTGCCGGGCTACAACGCCGACCCGAACATCGTCGCGTTCGGCGACACGTACTACCTCTACCCGACGACGGACGGCTTCGACGGCTGGAGCGGCACGAAGTTCTCGGCGTGGTCCTCGAAGGACCTGGTCAACTGGACGAACAACGGCGTCATCCTCGACCTCGGGCCGGACGTCACCTGGGCGGACAAGAACGCCTGGGCGCCGACGATCGCGCAGCGCAACGGGAAGTACTACTTCTACTTCTGCGCGGAGGCCAAGATCGGCGTGGCGGTGAGCGACTCGCCGACCGGCCCGTTCGTCGACTCGGGGAAGCCCTTGATCGCGGCGAACCCCGACGGTGGCCAGGCGATCGACCCGGCGGTGTTCGTCGACGCCGGCGGGCAGCCGTACCTGTACTGGGGCAACGGGAACGCCTACGTGGTGCCGCTGAACGACGACATGGTGTCGTTCGACCCGGCGAAGATCACCCGGCTCACCGGCCTGGACGGCTTCCGCGAAGGCCTGTTCATGGTGCAGCGGCACGGGACGTACTACCTGAGCTGGTCGATCGACGACACCCGCAGCGAGGACTACCGCGTCGGCTACGCGACGGCGTCCTCCCCAACGGGGCCGTTCACCAACCACGGGCTCATCCTGAGCAAGGACGCGCACCTGGGCGTCCTCGGCACCGGGCACAGCTCGATGCTCCAGGTCCCGGGCACCGACGACTGGTACCTCGCGTACCACCGGTTCGGCATTCCGGGCGGCGACGGCACCCACCGCGAGACGACGATCGACAAGCTGACCTTCCGGCCCGACGGGACGATCGCGCCGGTCGAGCCGACGCTCGAGAGCGTGCGGCCGGAGCGGATCCCGCAGTGCCGGGGCCGGGTCCGCGCCGGCTGAGGCCGGGTCACTCGAACCGGTGAGACGGAGATCACCAACGGCGGCGTTTACCCCGTCTCGAGCGGGGTAAACGTCCGTCGTTCAGGTCTGTTCGCCGCTTCCGCCCAGGAGTCGTTTGATGACCAGCGTCCTGACCGACGGCCTCGAAAGCTCGCGCCCGCTCCCGGCGCCGCGCCGCCGTCCGGTCGCCTCCGACGCGCTCACCGAACTCGGCCGCCTCGCCGCGCTGGCCGAGCTCGCCCGGCGGTCTTCGCCGTCCCTCATGCACCACGCGATCCTCGCCGGCACCGCCCCCGCCACGGTGGCGGCGGCCGCGCAGATCGACGTCGCCGAAGCGCACATCCGCTGGCACGAGTGGGCGGACACGGCGGTCGGCCGCGACGAGTACCTCCGCGTGCACACCGCGTTCGCCGAAGCCGTCATCGCCCGTCACGAAGCTTTCGAGGAAGACCTGTGAAGACCGAAGAGACGACCTTGGCCGACCTGGCCGCGCTGGACCAGGCCGCGACCGAGCTGCTCGCCCAGATCACCGAGCAGCTGGCGACCGTCGCGTCACGGCACTGAAAGTCACGGCACTGAGGTCACGGGCGCGGAAACCGGCCAGCGGCGCCAGACCGCCACGTGCAGGATCACCGCCAGGCTGAGCGCGTTCAACGTCGTGTGCGTCGTCCACGCGGCGACCAGCCGGTCCGGTACCCCGGCACCGCGGGCCACCAGCGGGACGAGCCACACCAGGGCCGCCGTCAGCCCCGCGACCAGCAGCAGGACCGTGCCGCGGCCCGGCACCGGGGTCAGCCGGATCCCCGGCCACGCCTCGAACAGCATCGCCACGACGAGCACCGACGCGATGACCGCGCCCGCGACCGGCGCGGCCCACTCCCGGGGTAGCGCGAAGTAGCCCACCCAGGCGCAGGCGACGACCGCGGCGTGCGCGGTCGCCAGCCGGACCGCGCGCCGCCGGATCCGGGCGAACGGCCAGCCGCGCAACGCCACGTACCAGAGCATCTGCCAGGCGCCCAGCACCGGGAACCACGCGCCGTAGTCCTCGCCCGGCACCAGACCGGTCCCGACGAGACCCCGGTACAGCGCCCACCCGGCGACCCAGCACGCGGCCATGGCGGCGACGCCCGGCCACCGCACGCCCCGCCCGCGCAACGGCCAGCCCTCGCCGACCAGCGTCACTTGCAGCATCAGCGTGAAGATGCCCGCCGCCAGCGGCACGGACGCCGTCCCGGTGACGGCCCGGCCGAGCAGCGTCAGCGCCGCTCCCCCGGCCGCGACGAGCGCCGTGTCGGAGAGGCCGGGCCAGCCCCCGCGCAGGAGGCTGCCCGGCCAGTCCTCCCACCAGAACGCGATCATCGCGACGATCGGCAGCGCGAACGTGACCGGCGGCCCGAGCACCTCCAGGGTGCGCACCGGGCCGCCGGCACCGGCCGCGAGCAGCGCCGCCACGGGCAGGACGAACGCCAGGCCGAGCAGACCCCGCCGGGGCTGGGCCCGGCGCGCGTCGGCCAGGGCTTCCGGGCTCAGCGCGTCGGGCCGGCAAACCGCCGGGCGGTCGTCCGAAAGCTGGTCAGAGGACGTCATCGAGGCGGATCGGCAGCCGGTGGTGCCGCCGGCCGGTGGCGTGGTGCACGGCGTTGGCCACGGCGGCCGCGACCCCGACCATCGCGACCTCGCCGAGGCCCTTCACCCCGACCGGGTTGAACCGCAGGTCGGGCTCGTCGACGAACTCGACGTCGATGCGGTGGACGTCGGCGTTGACCATGACCGGGTACTCCTCGAGCGTCGAGTTGAGGAAGCCGCCGAACCGGTCGTCGGCCAGGCTCTCCTCGCGCAGCGCCCCGCCGATGCCCCACACCACGCCGCCGCGGACCTGGCTCGCGGCGGTGACCGGGCTGGCCACCCGCCCGCAGTCGACGACGCTGACCACGCGCGGCACGCGGATCCGGCACGTCGTCGGCTCGACGTGGACCTCGACGAAGTGGGCGATCCAGCTGAACGTGCTGAACTCGGGGTAGACCGGGCCGGCGATGGCGAGGTGCCCGGACCTCGACTGGTCGACCATCTCCGGGCCCTGCCCGGGCCCGACCGTGGCCGCTTCGACCTCGATCGGGTGGCCCGCCCGTTCGACGGCGGCGGTGACGTCGACCTCGCCGGTGTCCGCGGCGTTCAGGTGCTTGCGCAGCTCCCGCAGCCCGGCGTGCACGGCGGGCAGCGCGGTCGCCGTCCCCCACGAACCCGCCGTGAGGTGCTGCGGCGCGAAGCGGGTGTCGCCGACGCGGACTTCGACGTCACCCACCGGGATACCGAGGTCCCCGGCCACGAGCAGCGCGATCGCCGAGCGGATGCCCTGGCCCATCTCGTGGCCGTCGACGCCGACCGTCACGCGGCCGCCGGCGTGCGCGGTGAGGTGCGCGACCGCGGGCGCGACGTTGCCCGGGTAGTTGCCGGCGGCGACACCCCAGCCGACGAGCGACCCGTCGCCGGCGCGCATCGAGCCGGGTTCCGGGTTCCGGTCCGCCCAGCCGAACCGCTCGGCGCCGTGGCGGAGGCACTCGGCGAGGAACCGGGTGGAGAACGGCCGTCCGGTCACCGGGTCGGTCATCGTGTCGTTGGCCAGCCGCAGCGCGACCGGGTCCTGGCCAGTCGCGTACGCCAGCTCGTCGACCGCCGACTCGAACGCGAACATCGCCGAGCTTTCGAACGGCGCCCGCATGTAGCCGGGCGTCTGCACGTCGGTCCGCACGAGCCGGTGCCGGCCGCGGAAGGTCGGGAAGCCATAGAGCCGCGAGGTGACTTCGGTGTGCATCGCCGGGAACAGGTCGTGCCGCGACGTCTGCTGGTCGACCTCGTGGACGGCGCCGAGGATCTTGCCGGAGGCGTCCGCGCCGAGGCGCACGCGGTGCCGGGTCGCGGGCCGGAAGCTGCCGTTGTGGAACGTCTGGGTGCGGGCCAGCACGAGCTTGACCGGCCGCCCGAGCCGCCGCGCCACCAGGGCGAGCGGCCCGAGGTGCGGCTGCAGCGAGTTCTTCTGGCCGAAGCCGCCGCCGACGTACGGCGACCGCACTTCGATGTTCGCCGCGTCGAGGCCGAGCTGCTGGGCGAGCCCGGCCCGGACGGCGGCGGCGTTCTGGGTGCCCTCGTGCACGACGAGCGTGTCGCCCCGCCATTCGACGACGGCTCCGTTCAACTCCATCGGCACCGCGTGCTGCGCGGCGTGCTCGTAGGTGCGCTCGACGCGGACCGGGCTCGCGTCGACCGCCGCGTCCGCGTCGCCGACCTTGATGTCGGCGAGGAACGGCAGCGGGATCGCCTCTTCCTGGACCAGCGTGGTCGCGCCCTCGGCGTCGAGGTGGACGGCGAAGGGCTCGGGCTCGTACTCGGCGGTGACGAGCTCGGCGGCCTCGGTCGCGGCGACCAGCGTCTCGGCGACGACGAGGGCGATCGGCTGGCCGCGGTAGGCGATGTGGTCGTCCAGCAGCGGTTGCAGGCTCTGGAAGGAGAACCCGCCGCCCATGATGAACCCGGGCCCGCCCAGCTCTTCGGCGTCGAAGCGGGTCACGACGAGCAGGACGCCCGGCACGGCCTCCGCCGCCGTGGTGTCCACATGCGACACCCGGCCGCGGCCGATCTTCGCGAGGGCGAGCGTGGCGTGGGCGAGGCCGTCCGGGACGCGGTCGGTGCCGTAGGCGGCTTGGCCGGTGACCTTCTCGTAGGCGTCCACGCGGCGTGTGTCGGTCATCGGGCGGCCCTCTCCCCGGCCGTGCGCACGGCGTCGGCGACCGTGCGGATGCCCAATTCGACGCGGAATCCGTTGTGGGTGCCGGGCCGCGCGCCGGCGAAGGCGAGCTCTCCGGCGTGCCGGGCGGCTTCGGCGGTCAGCGACGCGCCCCGCAGGGCGCGTTCGGCGTCTTCGGCTCGCCACGGCCGGGTGGCGACGCCGCCGAGCGCGATCCGGCAGTCGCCGATCACGCCGTCTTCGACGGTGAGGGCGACCGCGGCGGAGGCGAGCGCGAAGGCGTAGGACTCGCGGTCGCGGATCTTCAGGTAGGTGGAGCCGCGGCCGGCGGGCGTCGCCGGGACGCGGATCCGCAGGATCAGCTCGTCGGCGTCGAGGGTGTGCTCGCGCGCCGGGTCGTCGCCCGGTTCGACGTGCAGGTCTTTGAGGGCGACCGTGCGCTCGCCACGCGGGCCGGCGACGTCGACGACCGCGTCGAAGGCGAGCAGCGCGACGGCCCAGTCGCCGGGGTAGGTGGCGATGCACGCGTCACTGGTGCCGAGCAGCGCGTGGGTGCGGTCGTGGCCGCCCCGCGCCGCGCAGCCGCTGCCGGGTTCACGCTTGTTGCACGGGAACTCCGGGCCGCCGCGGAAGTAGCCGCACCGGGTGCGCTGCAACAGGTTCCCGCCGACGGTGGCCATGTTGCGCAGCTGCTGGGACGCGGCCCGCCACAGCGACTCGGCCAGGGCCGGGTAGCCGGCGCGCACGGCCGGGTGGTCGGCGACGTCGGCCATCCGGGCTCCGGCGCCGAAGGACAGCTCGTCACCGCCGGTCTCGATGGTCGTCAGCTCGGGCAGCCGGTGCACGTCGACGACGGCGGGCGGGGTCTCGATGCCGAGCTTCATGAGGTCGTAGAGGGTCGTGCCGCCGGCGAGGACCTTGGTGCCGGGGACGGCGTCGCGGAGGGCGTCGACGGCCTCGGCGAGATTGCCGGGCGCGACGTAGGCGAAGGGGCGCATCAGGCTTCCTCGGTGGCATCGGCGGCCTGCCGGACGGCGGCGACGATGCCGACGTAGGCACCGCAGCGGCACAGGTTGCCGCTGAGGTATTCGCGGATCTCGTCGTCGTCGGTGGTGTGGCCCTCGGCGATGCAGGCGAGCCCGGACATGATCTGGCCGGGCGTGCAGTAGCCGCACTGGAGGGCGTCGTGGTCGACGAAGGCCTGCTGCAGCGGGTGCAGCGCCCCGCCGGGGCCGGCGACGCCTTCGATGGTGGTGACGTCCTGGCCGGCGGCCTGCACGGCCGGCGTGAGGCAGGAGACCACGCGGCGGCCGCCGAGGTGCACGGTGCAGGCACCGCAGTGGCCCTGGTCGCAGCCTTTTTTGGTGCCGGTCAGGCCGAGCCGTTCGCGCAGGACGTCGAGCAGCGACTCGCGGGGATCCAGCTCGAGCCGCACAGCCTCGCCGTTGACGATGATTTCCGGAGTGGACACGCCGGCGACGCTAACCCGCGTCGGGCGCCCGGCGCTTTCCCGTGATTGCTGCCGGAGCCGCCATTTATTGCTGGTACCGCACGGCGGCCCGATACGCGGAGGGCGACTGCCCGATTTGGGCCCGGAACGCCGAAGCGAACCGGGACGGCGTCGCGAACCCGCACGCCTGCGCGATCTCGGTGACGGAGAGCTCGCCCCGCTCGAGGTGCCGGCAGGCCCGTTCGACCCGGACGCGGGTCAGGAACCGGTACGGGGTCTGGCCGGTGGCGGTCTTGAAGACGCGCAGGAAGTGAAAGGCGCTCAGCTCCGCGGCGGCGGCCATGTCCGCCAGCGAGAGCGGCAGGTGGTGGTTGTCCCGGATGAACTGAACGGCCCGCCGGGTCCGCAGCTCGTCCCGCCCGAACTCCCGCGGCGGCGGCGCTTCGGCGTGCCGGGTGAGCAGGTGGACGGCGAGGAAGGCGGCGGCCGACTCGGCGTACAGCTCATCGGCCCCGGCGAGAGCGGCCGACCGCAGGGCCCCGATCACCGAAGCCAGCACGGGATCCTCGACGGCGAGGGTGTCCGGCCGGCCCAGCCGGCCGGCGTCCCGCCCCCAGAGGTCGAGGGCGGTGCGGTCGACGAGGGTCGCGGGCAGGTGCACGTGCGTGGTCTGCGTCCGCTCGGCGCCGCGCCAGCGGATCCGCGTCGGATGCCCGGGAGCGGTGAGCCCGATCGACCCGGGCCCGTAGCCGGCCCGCCGCCACCGGGCACCGTGCCGCGATTCGATGGTGGTGCTCCCCTGCCCGACGAGGACGACGATCTGGTCGTCAACGGGCGGCAGGTCGAGTTCGGCGACCTCGGCGTTGTCCAGCAGCCGCACGAGCACGCTGGACCAGCCGTTGTCCCGGCGGCTGCACAACCGCACCCGGGCAGCGGCTCCCGGATCGAACGTCACGGCTTCGGACACGCGGCTCCATGGGCTCTGGACTTCCGACAGTAACAGGCGTCGACCCGGTGGTTCGAATTCGAACGTTCGGTAGGCTCCGGGACATGGGTCGCGGGCTGAGCGCGGAAGAGAACCGGGCATGGACGGCCTTGCGCACGACGTACGCGTTGCTGCACCAGCGAATGGACCACCAGCTCAAGCGCGACGCGGGGGTGTCCCATCTGCAGTACGAGATCCTGTCCCGGCTGGCGGCGGCTCCCGGGCGGGAGTTGCGGATGGCTTCGCTGGCTTGCGCGGTGGGGAATTCGAAGAGCGGGTTGACGTATCAGGTCGGGCAGCTGGAGCAGGCGGGGCTGGTGAGCCGCCGGACGTGCGAGAGCGACGTCCGCGCGGTGTGGGCGGTGCTGACGGACTCCGGCGCGGCCCGGGTGGAGTCGGCTGCGCGGGGGTATGTGGGGTTGGTGCGTTCGCTGCTGGTGGACGCGCTGACCGCGGAGCAGTTGACGGCGTTGGCCGACGGGTTGGGCGAAGCGAACCGGCGCATGCAGGCGGACGGGCAAGGCGGCGACTCGATCGGCTGAAGTGGGTTCGCTGTCGTGAGTCGGCCCCCGCGTTCCTGGGGGTGACAGGGCCAGGCGCGGGCCCGCGGCTCGACCTACAGTCGAAAGCATGACCGAGCCGAACCTGCTGGGCGATCACCTCCGCGCCCGCCGCGAACTGCTCACCCCCGCTCAGGCGGGCCTTCCGGTCACCGGCGTCCGGCGGGTTCCCGGCCTGCGCCGGGAAGAGGTCGCGATGCTGGCCGGCATCAGCGCCGACTACTACCTGCGCCTGGAGCAGGGACGCGACCGCAACCCGTCCCGGGCGGTCCTGGAGTCCCTGGCGCGCGTGCTGCAGCTCGACGACGACACCACCGCGTACCTGATCAGCCTCACCGAAGCGAAACCCCGGCGGCCACGCCGGCGGCGCAAGGAAAGCGTGCCGCCGAGCATCGTCAAGTTCCTGGCGGCCCTGTCGCTGCCGGCGTTCGTCGAGGGCCGCTACTTCGACGTGCTGGCCGCGAACCCGCTCGCCGGGGCGATCTCGCCGCGCCTCGTCGCGGGCGCCAACCGGCTGCGCGACGTCTTCCTCGACCCCGCCGAGCAGGCGCTCTTCCCGGACTGGGAGCACGCGACGCGGGACCTGGTCGCCGGCTTCCGCCAGTCGGTCGGGACCGAGACGCAGGACCCGCGGTTCATCGAGCTCGTGGGCGAGCTTTCCCTGGCCAGCCCCCGGTTCCGGGAGCTGTGGGCACGCCACGACGTCGCGAACCGGCGGGGCGCGACCGTGCGCTTCGACCACCCGCAGGTCGGCGAGCTGGTGCTGAACCGGGAGAAGCTGCTCGTCAGCGAGGCCCCGGGGCTCGTGCTCGCCGTCTACCACCCCGACCCCGGCACGGACGCCGCGGACAAGCTGGCCCTGCTGGCCTCCGCGGCGCTTCCGCCCGCCACCCGCACCACGACAGAACAGGAACACCACGCATGAGCAAGCTCGCCCTCGTCACCGGCGCCACCTCCGGGATCGGGCAGGCGTTCGCCGACCGCCTCGCCGCCGACGGTTACGACCTGGTGGTCGTCGGCCGGCGGCAGGACCGGCTGGACGAGTTCGCCGCCGCCCACACCGGCGTCAAGGTCCGCACGGTCGCCGCCGACCTGTCGACCGACGACGGCATCGACGCCGTCGCGGAGATCGCCGCCGCCGAACCCCTCGACCTGCTGGTCAACAACGCCGGCGTCGCGCACTACATGCCGCTGGCCGACCTGCCCGCCGCCCAGGCGCGCGAACTGGTCAAGGTCAAGGTCCTCGCGCCCACCTTGCTGGCCCGCGCGGCCGTGGCGGGCATGCAGGAACGCGGCCGGGGCGCGATCGTCAACGTGGCCGGCATGATCGCGTTCAGCGGCCCGGCACCGCACGCGCAGATGCCCCGGCGCGCGGTCTACGCGGGTTCGCTCGCCCACTTGGTCACGTTCTCGCAGACCCTGAGCGCCGAACTCGAAGGCACGGGCGTCCGGGTCCAGGTGGTGTGCCCGGGCGTGGTCGCGACGGAGTTCCACGAGCGCCAAGGCATGGACCTCAGCGCGATCCCGCGGATGAGCGCGGCCGACGTCGTCACGGCGTCGCTGCGCGGCCTGGAGCTGGGCGAGGTCGTGTGCGCTCCCGGGGTCGAGGACACGGGCTTGCTGGCGTCGGTGTTCGACGCCGAACTGGCTGCTTTCGGGGGCCAGAGCACGGAACTCGCCACCCGCTACCGGGACGGTCAGATCTCGTAGGTGACCTCGGCGAGCCCGACGTTGTAGCTCTTGACCCGGATTTCGAGGACCGACAACGTGTTCGCCGGCCAGCTCACGCGCGCGGTGGCGCCCTTGCCGCAGCCGAGGGACTCCCACGGCCGCGGCGAGCGCACACTGGCCATCCGGCCGTCGCGTCCGGTCTGCCTCGGCAACGCGGTGGCTTCACCGACAAGTGGGCGGCGCGTCGAGTCGTGCAGCTTCACCAGCAGATTGCGGTGGAGCGAGTACCTCGAGATCCTCGTGGTACCTGGCGGCGGGCCGGCTTCATCCGCCGAGGCTGGCGCCGGATCGCGGATTTCCCGTCACTCGAACGGTTCTTCATCCCTCAAGGGACGACCAGCACCGGCCAGTGACCCGCCCGGATGAGCTTCGTCGCGACCGAGCCGGCGAAGCGGTGGCCCGCCTTCTGGGACGCGCCGACCACCACCGTGTCGGCCTGGCAGCGGTCGGCCGTGTCGCGCAGCGCCGTGTACGGGTCGCCGTACGTCTTCACCAGCGTCACCGCGATCCGCAGTTCCTCGGCCGCCGACCGCATCTGGTCGCGCAGCTCGGCGAACAGGTGCGTGGCCGTGTCGTGCTCCAGGACCATCGCGACCGCCGGCCGCAGCGGGGCCAGCGGGGCCGGGCACGCCACGAAGACGACCACGAGCCTGCTCCCCTGGCGGCGGGCCAGGCCGAACGCGAAGGCCGCCGCCCGCATCGCCGTGTCCGTGCCGTCGACGCCGGCCAGGATGGCCCGCGCCGGGGTGGCCCGACGCGGGCCGAAGCGCTCCACAGTGGACTCGAACGCACCGGGGCCGCCCATCGCCGTCTCCCCTAGCCCACTACCGCGCCGGACGCCGGTTCGTCCGCCTTCTCGGCGACGTCGATGGTCGTGCGCAACGTGATCGGCTTGAGCAGCAGCGCCGCGATCACCCCGACGACGGCCACCGCCGCGGAGATCAGGAAGATGTGCGCCGTCGCGTCGCCGTACACGGTGTGCACCACCGCCTGCACCTGCGGCGGCAACGCCTTGAGGTTCAGCGCGCTGACCCCGCCGGTCGACGCCTGGCCGGCCGGCACGTGCAGCGCCGCCGCCAGGTCGGCGGACACGCGGTTCGCCAGCACCGCGCCGAGCACCGAGACGCCGATGGTGCCGCCGAGCGACCGGAAGAACGTCACCGACGCGCTCGCCGCGCCGAGGTCGCGCAGCGGGACGTCGTTCTGCACGGCCAGCACGAGGTTCTGCATCGTCATGCCGACGCCGATGCCGACGACCGCCATCGCGATCCCGATGATCCACAGCGGCGTGGCGTGGTCGACCGTGCCGAGCCCGAGGAAGCCGAGCACCAGGATGATCGTGCCGGACACGATGTAGGGCTTGATCTTCCCGGTCCGGCTGATCAGCCGCCCGGACACCGTCGAGGACACGAGGACGCCGGCCATCAGCGGCATGGTCAGCAGCCCGGCCTCGGTGGGCGTGTACCCGCGGCCGATCTGGAAGTACTGGCCGAGGAACACCGCGCCGCCGAACATCGCCATGCCGACCGCGAGGCTCGCGAGGATGGCGAGGGCCGGCGTCCGCTGGACGACGATGTGCAGCGGCACCACCGGTTCGCGGACCTTCTTCTCCACCACCACGGCGGCCGCGAGCAGCACGAGCCCGGCCGCGACCATGACACCGCTCTGCCAGGAGACCCAGTCGAACGAGTTGCCGACGAACGACACCCAGATCAGCAGGACGCTCACGCCGGCGGCGATGAGGCCGGCGCCGAAGTAGTCGACCTGGACGTTCTCGCGGCGCACGGTCTCCAGCTTCAGGGTGCGCTGCAGCACGATGAACGCCAGGACCGCGATCGGCACGCCGACGAAGAAGCACCAGCGCCAACCCAGCCACGGCACGTCCACGATCAGGCCGCCCAGCAGCGGGCCGCCGACGGTCGCGACGGCCATGACGGCGCCGAGGTAGCCGTTGTACCGGCCGCGCTCCCGCGGCGGGATGATCGCCGCGATCACGACCTGGACCAGCGCCTGCAGCCCGCCGACGCCGATGCCCTGGAACGCCCGCGCGGCGATCAGCTGCCCGGTGTCCTGGCTGAAGCCGCTGATCATCGAGCCGGCCACGAAGATCACGATCGCGACCTGCACGAGCGTCTTCTTGTTGAACAGGTCGGCGAGCTTGCCCCAGATCGGGGTGGTGGCGGTGGCGGCCAGCAGCGTCGCCGTGACGACCCAGGTGTACTGCGTCTGCGTGCCGTTCAGCGAGCCGATGATCAGCGGCAGCGAGGTCGAGACGACGGTCGAGCTGATCATGGCCACGAACAGCGCGAGCAGCAGCCCGGACAGCGACTCCAGCACCTCGCGGTGCCGCATCGACCCGGACGAGTCGGTTCTATCGGACTTCATGGCATCCCTTCGCACGTTCCGGACCATCATTGCCCATTGGGCAAACTTGCACAATGGGCAACTTATTCCGGAGGTTACGCTGTGCGCATGGACACCCTCGACCTCCGCACCCGCAAGAAGGCGGCGACGCGGCAGTCGTTGCACGAGGCCGCGCTGCGCCTGGCGATGGAGCGCGGGCTGGACGGCGTGACGGTCGAGGACATCGCGGACGCGGTGGGCGTGTCCCGCCGGACGTTCTCGAACTACTTCACGAACAAGGAAGACGCGATCCTGCACGCCGACCGGGAACGGACCGGCGTGCTCGTGTCCCTGGTGGAGCACCGGCCGGCGGACGAACCGCCGTGGCAGGCGCTGCGGACGGCCAGCCGCGAGCTGTACCACGGGCGTGCGGTCCCCGACCGCGAATGGGTGGCCCAGCTGCGCCTGCTGCGGCGCCACCCGTCGCTGCTCGCGCAGCAGGCGGGGGACCAGATCACGCTGGAGCGCGACCTGGCCGCGGTGCTGCTGGCGCGCGGCCACGGCCTCGACGAAGCCTTGGCGCGCCTGATGACGGCGACGTTCCTGGCGGCCGTGCGCACGGCGAGCGTGCTGTGGCTCGAGGGCGCGGCGGACCAGCCGCTGCCGGATGTCCTCGACGGCCTGCTGGGGCGTGTCGAGTTCAGCTGAGCTACGGGCGGAACGCCTTCAACGCCGTCGCGACCAGCGCGTCCGCGTACCCCTCGGTCAGCGGGCCGGTCCGCAGCAGCCACCGCTGGTACAGCGGCGCGTAGAGCACTTCGAGCACCAGGTCGAGGTCGGCGTCGGCGGCGAGCTGCCCCGCCCGCTGGGCACTGCGCAGCCGGTCCTTCTTAGCCTCGTCGACGGGGGCGGCGAGCCGCTCGCGGTAGAGCGCGGCCAGGTCCGGGTCGTTCGCGATTTCCGTGTTGAGCGCGCGGATCGGCGCTTCGAACGCCGGGTCGGCGAACTCGGCGACGGTCGCGCGCATGACCACGCGCAGATCGGCTTCCAGGTCGCCGGTGTCGGGCAGCGCGACGACCGCGCCGGACGGGTCCGCGCTCAGCTCGAGGACCGAGTCGAACACGACCGCGCCCTTGTTCGGCCACCACCGGTAGATCGTCTGCTTGCCGACGCCGGCCCGCGCGGCGATGGCGTCGATCGACACCTTGGCGTAGCCGAGCTCGACGATCAGCTCGCGGGTGGCCGCGAGGATCGCCTGCCGGGACCGTTCGCTGCGCCGGGCGGCGTCGGGCTTCTTGGGGGCCACGGCGGGAGCCTAGCGCACGACGAGACGAACCGTTCCGTCTTGACACCCTCCCTGGTGCCGTGCAGACTCGACGCCACGAGACGAGACGATTCGTCTCGTGAAGGGAGGGGGGCAGCCATGACGGCCACCGACGGTCAGGTCTGGTTCATCACCGGAGCGTCACGCGGGTTGGGTCGCGCCATCGCCGAAGCCGCACTCGACGCCGGGCACCGCGTGGTCACCGCCTCCCGGACGAAAGGCACGCTCACCGACGACCGGCTGGTGCACATTCCCCTGGACGTGACCGACCGCGACGCCGTTTTCTCCGCGGTGGAGCGGGCAGCGGCCGTTTTCGGCGGTCTCGACGTCGTCGTCAACAACGCCGGGGTGCTGCTCTACGGCATGGTCGAAGAGGCCACCGAAGAACAGGTCCGGGCGCACTTCGACGTCAACTTCTTCGGCGCGCTCTGGGTCGCCCAAGCCGTGCTGCCCCACTTGAGGGGCGGCGGCCGGCTGCTGCAGGTGACGTCGATGGGCAGCGGCGGCGGGATGGCGTCGGTCGGGTTCTACGGCGCCGGCAAGGCGGCGCTCGACGCGTTGACCGAGGCACTGGCCATGGAGGTGGAGCGCTTCGGCGTGCGCGTGACGAACCTGCAGATGGGCGGCTACGCGACCGGGCTCTTCACGAGCGGAACGACGACCACCACCCCGGACCCCGCCTACCGCGAGCTGCGCAAGGAGCTCGAGGAGATGTGGGGGGACGACGCCGGCCCGGCACCGGAGACGGCCGCGCCGGTCGTGCTGCGCGTGGCGGCGCTGGCCGAACCGCCGCGCCGGCTCGTCGTCGGCAGCGCGTCGTTCGACATGCTCCAGGAACTGGCCCGGACGCGCGCGGAGCAGTACGCGAAGTGGGAAGACCTCAGCCGGCAGGCACCCGGCTGAGGTCTTCCCCCCGGCTCAGACCAGGCCCTGCTGGGACAGCCAGTCCTTCGCCACGTCCGCGGCCTTCTCGCCGTCGGAGTCGACGCGCTTGTTCAGGTCGCGCATGCCCTCCGTCGTGAGCTTCGCGCTCACCGCGTTGACCGCGGCCGCGAAGTCCGCGCCGCGCTCGTCGAGGACCTTCTTGGTGACCGCCGGGACCACGTTCTCGGTCGGGACCATGGCCAGGTCGTCCTTCAGCGCGACGTACTTCTTGTCGCCGGCCAGCGGGCTCACCGAGTCGACCGGGATGACCGTCACGGCACCGGAGTCGAGCTGCTGCACCCGCGGCCCGAGCTCCTGGACGGTCTGGAACGTCGCGTTGGTCAGCTTGTAGACGTCGGTGAAGCCCTTGAAGCACGTCAGCCGCTTCTCGCACTCCGGGCCGCCGGCCAGCACGACCTTGTCGAGCTTCTTCAGGTCGCCGATGGTCGCGAGACCCTTCGACTGCGCGAGGTCGGCCTTGACGATGTAGGTGTTCTTGTCTTCGGCCGCCGCGTAGTTCAGCAGCGACACCCCGCTCGGCTCGAGCAGCTTGGCCAGCTGGTCGTGCTCGCCCTTGGCGTCCTTCACCGGGTCCTTGCCGAACCCGGCGGCGATCGCCGAGCCCTGGTACTCCGGGATGAACTGCAGCTCACCGGACTTCAGCGACGGGTAGATCAGCTCCCGCGAGCCCAGGTTCAGCTTCCGCGTCACCGGGTAGCCCTTGGCCTCCAGGGCCTGCGCGTAGATCTCCGCCAGGATCTGGCTGTCGGTGAAGTTGAAGGACGCGACGACGATCGGCGCCCCGCCCTTGCCCGCCGCGGCGGGCTTGTCGTCCCCGCCACCGCACGCCGTCAGGCCCAGAGCGGCCACCGCCACCAGCGCGGCCACTCGGATGTTCCGGGTCCAGCCCACGTCCCACACTCCTCAGTCAAGATCGGACGGTCAGGACCCTAACCAGCCCCACCGACAGAAACCACTTGCTGGGAATCACCCGGCGAGGTGATCACGCAGCGTCGAGCCGGCGTATTCGGTGCGGTACCGGCCCTTGGCCTGCAGGATCGGCACGACGTGGTCGACGAACGCGGCCAGCTCGTAGGGCAGCGTCGAGCCCATGATGGTGAACCCGTCGACCGCGCCGGCGTCCTGCCAGGTGAGCACGTGGTCGGCGAGCTGCTCGGGCGTGCCGACGAAGTGGACCTGCCCCGCTCCCCCGGTCACCCGCTGCGCGATCTCGCGCAGCGACGCTTCGGGACGCTCCCGCGCCGCCGCGGCGAGCTGCTGCAGCCGCGAAGAGCCGCCCTCGGCCCGCAGCTCGGCGGGCAGCGGCGCGTCCGGGTCGAACGCGTCCGGGTCGAGGCCCGCGGTGTACAGCGCGTTCTGCCAGCGGAACTCCGGGCTGGCCAGCTCTTCGAGCCGCTCGGCCCGGGCCTTCGCCTCGGCCTCGGTACCGCCCAGGGTCACCATCAAAGCGGGCAGGACGCGCACGCCCGAGGGATCGCGGCCGGCCGCGACGACCTGGGCGTCGAGCTCGGCGCGGAACTTCACCGCGGCCTCCAGCGACGGCGGCCCGGAGAACACCAGCTCGGCGTACCGGGCGGCGAGCCCGATCCCGGCGGCCGACTGTCCCGCTTGGACCAGCACCGGGCGCCCCTGCGGCGACCGCGGGAACGGCAGCACGCCCTCGACGTCGTAGAACTTGCCGTGGAAGCGCGGCGCGTGCAGCTTGGCACGGTCGGCCCAGACGCCGTTTTCGCGGTCGCCGACGATCGCGTCGTCGTCCCAGCTGTCCCAGGCGCGCGTGACGACGTCGACGAACTCGTGGGCGCGTTCGTACCGGTCGGCGTGGTCGGGGTGCGCCTTTTCGCCGAAGTTCGCCGCGGCCAGCGAGGTGATGGTGGTGACGATGTTCCAGCCGGCGCGGCCGCCGCTGAGGTGGTCGAGCGTGGCGAACCGGCGGGCGAGCTCCCACGGCTTGTTGTACGTCGTCGACCCCGTCCCGATCAGGCCGATCCGCTCGGTGACCGCGGCCAGCGCCGACAGCACCGAGATCGGGTCGAACTGCGTCTGCGGCAGGTGGGTGACGCGGTACTCGGCGATGGCGATGTTGTCGGCCAGGAAGATCGAGTCCATCAGGCCGCGCTCGGCGGTCCGCGCGATGTCCGCGTAGTACGGCAGCCCGAGCACGCCGCGGACGTCGTCCTCGACGACCCGCCACGCGGACTCGTGGTAGCCGTTCGGCCAGATGAAGGCGTTGAAGTGCAGGGGATCCGTGGTCACGGCGCGGCTCCTTCGAGGGTGTCCGTCCATGGTCAACCGGACCGCCGCGAGGCTATTCCCGCGTCCCACATGCTGAACGCCTCGCCGTCCCACCCGGTGGGAGGACGGCGAGGCGGCCGCTCAGCTGCCCGGGGTCACGGGGGTCTTCGACACCCCCTTCCCGCCGGTGGCCGTGTTGGACGCGCCGATCACGTTCGGCGACTTCCGCGAGACGCAGCTGCTCTGGTTGGTCGAGTTGATCCCCCAGCCCTGCGCGTTCGTCAGCGTGAACGTGTTCTTGGTGATCGTGTTCCCGCAGCCGGCGTCACCCCAGACGTTGTGCGTCTGGAAGCCGTCGAGGTACGGATGGGTGACCTTGTTGCCGGTGATGGTGTACCCGTCGCCCTTGACGTCGATGGTGGAGTCGCCGGAGTTCTCGTTCTTCTCCCCCGTCCCGTCGAGGGTGTTGCCGGAGACGACGCCGTCGTGGGTGCCTTCCTTGATGTCGACGCCTTCGGCCGCGACGCCGGGGCCGATCTTGTTGTCGAGCACCTGGACGTAGTTGCTCGCGTCGGGGTCCTGGCCGCCGTTCGCGCCGTAGCACCCCCAGTTGCTGTTGGCCGAACCGAGGTAGACGCCTTCGCCGTAGCCCGGCTGCTCCTTGCCGGTGTTGTAGACGGCCGAATTCTTGATGACGCCGTACGCGCTGCTCTTGCGGAAGTGCACGCCTTCGTAGCCGATGTCGTGCACGGTGACGCCGTCGATCGTGACGTGCGAGGCCCCGTCGAGGACGATGCCCTTCTTCGAGTCCTTCACCGTGAACCCGTGGAGGTTCCAGTAGCTCGCGCCCCGCAGCCAGAGGCCGTAACCGGTCCGGCCGGACGGGCAGTCGGTGTCACCGGGGTTGAACAGCGGGTCGTGCAGGACGGCTTTCGCGCTGCCGGTCAGGGTGATCGGCGCCGACGCGGTGCCGGGCTTCGTCGCCACGAACTGGCCGCTGTAGTCGCCATCGGCCAGCACGATCGTGTCGCCCGCCTTCGCCGCGGACAGCGCCGCGGTGAGCTGGGCTGCCGTGGAGACGGCGATCGTCGTGGCGGCGGGGTGGACGAGCTGCCCGAGCAGGGACAGCGCCGCGAATGTCTTGAGCATCGGTGCTCTCCGTTCAGCCGGCGTTCTTCAGGAACAGGGACTTGGCCGTGCTCGTCTTCGAGTCGTCGACGCCGTGGCCGTGGGTGTAGTCCCGCTGTTCGTTGCGGGCCCAGTCGGTGATCGGTTTGCCGCCGACGTCGAGGTGGTGGAACGCGGTGCCGTCCCAGCCGAACTGGTAGATCTTCGTGTGGTCGGGGTAGTACGGCGTGTACGCCGCACCCGCGTTCACCTGCTTGGTCATCGTGTTGTCGAAGAAGACGTTGCGGGGCCCGGAAGAACCGGACCACTTCACCGCTTTCTGCCCGGTCGACCAGTAGATCGGGAACCACGTCGAGTCGTCCGGTGCGTCGCCGCCTTCGTCGCCGCAGTGGGCCGTGCAGCTGCCCGACCGGTGGGCGAAGGAGACCCGGTTCGTGTTCAGCTCGAACAGGTTGTTGCGTTCGTAGCCGCCGTGGATGTTGAAGTCGGAGTCGATGTCGTTGCCGATCACGACATTGCCCGAAGCCGACCACTGGAACGTGAAGTGCCGCAGGTCGCGGGTCGTGTTGCCGGCGTAGAGCGAGTCCCAGACGCGGGAGCCGCGGAAGTAGCCGTTGCCGCCCTTGCCCTTGTTCCACGAGCCGTCCAGCTCGTTGTTCACGATCTGCAGGTTCTTGGCTTCCTCGGTGACGATCGGATGCGAGCCGGTCATGATCGCGTGCGTGTTGCGGACCCAGGAGTTGGCCGCCCACTTGAACACGATGCCCTGCATGGCGAGGCTCGGCGCGAGGTTGCCGTAGTTGTCCTTGGCCTGCTCCCGCGTGACGCCCGGCGGGGCGGCCTGGGTGAAGGAGAGGTCCTCGAAGCCGACGCCGACGATCGGGTCCACGATCGGCGACGCCTTCGACGCGTACGCCGAGCCGTCGATCGGCGCGGAACCGTCCGAAGTGGAGTCGACCGGGACGTCGTACTCGAGCGGCTTGTCGACCGACACCGTGTGGTTCTTGGTGTCGACCGCGGTGATGGTGAACCACTGCTGGCGCATGTGCAGGTTCTGCAGCGGCCAGGTCGTGGGCACCGCGTTCATCGACTGGTAGAACTTCATCGTGTTGGCGGCCCGGATGTTGATGAAGCCGCCGACCTTCATGTTCGTCGTCTTCGCGCCGGTGGCCAGGTAGACGGTCTTGTCACCGGTGCGCGCGGCGAAGCCCTTGTCCCCCGGCTTCTCGCGCAGCTTCGCGCCCGCCTTCCAGTGCACGTTGATCGTGCCTTCGAAGAGGTCCTTGCGGTTGGCCGGCGCGGACGCGTACTCGCCGGCGTAGCTCGGGTCGACGCCGCGCGACTGCACGCGGAACAGGCCGCGGCCCGGCCACAGCCAGCCGCCGGAACCGTCCTCGTAGCTCATCTCGTGCTGGTCCCACTGGTCGCCGTCCGGGGTGACGACGTCGTATTCGGTGTTCTTGTCGGGCTGGTAGACGAACTTCGTCGCGTCCATGCCCGCGCCGCGCAGGATCAGGTAGTTCGCGTCGACGTGGATTTCGTGCGAGACGTTCAGCGTGCCGGCCGGGAAGGTGATCAGGCTCAGCTTGGTGTAGCTCGCCGAGGGCGAGCACGACGAGTGGATCTTGTCGATGGCCGCCTGGATGCCGGCGGTGTCGTCGACGCCGTCGTCCGGCTTGACCCGGTAGGTGGCGGCGAGCTGGGCCGCGGTGATCCGGCAGCTCGCGCTCGGGTTGACGGCGTCGGCGCCGGGCAGGTCCTGGCCGCCGCGGAAGCCGGCTTTGCTCCAGTCGTAGAGACCGGGCACCGGCGCGGCGCGGTTGCCCGCCGATGTGTCCAAAGTGGTCAGTGCGCCGGGACCGGGTGCCGCGGCCGACGGGCTCGGGCCGCCGAAGCCGGCCGCGACGGTCGCGGCGACGGCCGCGATCGCGACGGTTGTCTTGCGTGACAAGGAAACCTCCGGGAATGTCGAGCCCGCGGGCTCGCGTGGGGACACGCCGGAACCCGGCGTGCGTGACTCGTCCGTGGCGGGTGCGGCGAGTTGCCCGTCCGGTGGCGGTTACGGCCGAGCGGCCGAGGGGGAGACGCGCGAGGCGATGGCCCGTCTGATCACAAGCTCCTCCGTAGCTGACTGGTCTGCACCAGGACTGCTTGAAGGCGGCGGTGCGACGAACATACCAACCGGGGCGGCCATTAGTAAAGTAACCTTCCAAATACGGACCGCAAAACCCCGCACGTGACCCGCGTCACTTCACGCCCCGTCCCCGGAACCCGTGGCCCGGCCGGTGAGAACAGCAGATGACACTGGGCGCAGCGAAAGGCGGGCGATGACCCCGGAAGACACCGAAGCCGACGACGACGCGAGCGTGATCGGGCGCTCGCGGGCGGAACCGAGCCTGTTCGCGGTCATCTTCGACCGCCACTCCCGGCACATCCACCGCTACCTCGTCCGGCGGCTCGGCCCGAGCGCGGCGGACGACGTCCTCGCCGACACGTTCCTCATCGCCTTCAGCAAGCGGGCCAAGTTCGACCTCACCCGGCCGGACGCGCGGCCGTGGCTCTACGGCATCGCCACGAACCTCGTCTCGCGGCAGTGGCGGGCCGAGGTGCGCGAGCTGAAGCTCCGCCAGGCCGTCGGGCCGCCCGCCGTCGACGACGGGCACGCAGACCGGGTCGCCGAGCAGGTCAGCGCCCAAGCCCTGGGCGGCGACCTCGACCGGGCGCTGGCCAAGCTGCGGCCGCGCGAGCGGGACGTCCTGCTGCTCGTCGCCGCGGAAGGGCTGGGCTACCAGGAAGTCGCCGAAGCCCTCGCCATCCCCGTCGGCACCGTCAAATCGCGGCTCAACCGGGCCCGCGGCCACGTCCGCGCCGAGCTCGGCGCCCTCGACCTCGTGAAGGAGACCGCCAGCCATGGATGACCTCGACCTGATCCGCGAACGCGCGCAGGCGGTCGGCTTCGCGCCGGCGGAGCAGCTCACCCCGGCGCGGGAGCGGCTGCTGGCCGCGGCGCGCGGCGAACGACCGCGCCGGTCCCGCCGCTGGTTCTGGGCCGCCGGCGCCACGATCGGCTTGGCCGCGGCGATCACCGCGGTCGTCGCGCTCACCCCGGCCGACCGCGTCGGCATCGGCGCCGGCGTCGCGCACGCCGACCCGGTCAAGGTGCTGACCGAGGCGGCCAGCACCGCCCTGAAGGAACCGGCCAAGCCGCCGCGCCCGGACCAGTTCCTGTACGTGAAGACCGAATACGCCATTCCCCCGGACCGCGAGGTCTGGCTCTCGGTCGACGGCACCCGCGACAGCCTGATGGGCAACGTCAAGGAAGGTGGCTGCCGCAACGGCAAGGCGCCGATGTACGGCACGAACGACCCGCGCGCGGAAGGGACGCTCCAGGACTGCGTACCCAGGTCGATCTACCGGACGGACCTGCCGACGACGGCCGACGGGATGCTGGCCTACCTCTACGCGAAGGAAGAGGATCGCGACGGCCGGGCCACCTACATCGGCAAGGCCGTCTACACCCTCGCCGACGAGCAGGTCCTCCAGCCGGCGTCCTACGCGGCGCTGTTCGAGGCGGCGGCGAAGGTGCCGGGCCTGACGGCCCTGGACCACGTCACCGACGGCGCCGGCCGGCCGGGCGTCGGGATCAGGTTTCCGATGCCCCCGGGCTCCGCACCGAAGGCGAAGCCGATCGTCCTGGTCTTCGACGCCACGACCCACCAGTTCCTGGGTACCCAGGACAGCGCCGTGACCGTGAAGACCTACGTCGACGAGGTGGGGCAACGCCCCTGAACTCAGGCCGGGTCTTCGTGGAAGGTCGCGAAGGCCGGGACCGGCTCGCGGGTCGTGCGGTGACCGGCGAGCGGGTGGCTTTCGTCGGCGTACCCGAGCGCGATCCCGCAGACGACCACGTGGTCGGCCGGCACGTCCAGGTGCCGGCGCAGGACCGGGTGGTAGTCGATCAGCGACGCCTGCGCGCACGTGTGCAGCCCGGCGCCGCGCGCGGCGAGCATGAGCCCCTGCAGGAACAGGCCGGCGTCGACGAGCGCGCCCCGCAGGGGCAGCCTGCTGACGGTGAGGACCATTCCGACCGGCGCGCCGTAAAAGTCGTAGTTGCGCCGGTGGTGGGCGAGGCGGCCGGCGGTGTCGCCGGACTCGATGCCGAGCGCGTCCCGGTAGAGGCCTTCGCCGAAGCGGCGACGGCGGGTGCGGAACGGCTCCCGCCACTCGTCGGCGCCGGGCTGGTAGCCGAACTCGCTCGCGGCCCGGCGGCCTTCGTCGTGCGCGCGCAGCAGGTCCTCGGTCAGGGCGCGTTTGGCCGCGCCGGTCAGCACGTGCACCCGCCACGGCTGGCAGTTGGAGTTGCTGGCCGACCGGGCCGCCAGGTCCAGCAGCCGCTCGATTTCCGCGCGGGGCACGGGATCCGGGCGGAACGCGCGGCAGCTACGGCGGGTCAGCAGCGCGTCCTCGACGGTGGTGCTCACTCGGCCGGCGGGGTGATGTCGTAGGAGATCCGGCCCGCCGGCAGGTAGAAGAGGGCGATCAGCGCGCCGCCCTTGACCTCGGGGTAGTGGTGGCTGCCCGGACCCGGCGCGGTCCAGCCGGGGCCGCTCCAGCCGCGCGGGCCCCTCAGCTTCGCGTCCGGGTCGAGCGGCACCACCAGGTTGAGCTCGCCGTAGGGGTGCTGGTGGTACTGGCCGCGGTAGGGCTCGACGCTGTCCATGTAGACGGCGGTGACGCTGAAGTAGTTCAGCGCGTCCTGGGGGTCGGCGATCCGGCTGCGCCGGTACTTCGGGCCGTCGACCTCGATGTTCGCCGCCCAGCCCGCCCGGACGCCGTCGGTGATCATCCGGGCGAGGTCGTCGTACAGCGGGCTGCCGGGGCCGTGGTGGGTGTTGAGCCAGGTCTCCAGCTCCCCGCCCGCCGTCCGGTTCTTGACGGCGTCGAGGAACGGGATGCTGCGGTCGATCAGCTGCTGGGCGGTGGTCATCGGGGGCTCCTTCCGGTGGTGTCCCGAAGGTAGGCCGATGTTTCGTTACAGTCAAGTATTGTAACTTAACAGCCAGCGGTCGTAACGTATCCGCTAAGCTCCGCACATGGCAGCAGTGTCCGACGACACCCCGCGAGCCGGCGGCCGCCCCCGGGACGCCGCGCTCGACGAGGCGATCATCCTCGCCACCCGCGAGCGGCTCGTCCGGGACGGCTACTCGCTCATGACCATCGGCGACATCGCGTCGGACGCCAAGGTCAGCCGCCCGACGCTGTACCGGCGGTGGAGCACGAAGTTCGAGCTCGTCGTCGACGCGCTGGACTACGGCTTCCGCAAGCAGCGGGACAGCTACGCCGTGGACCTGGCCGGCCTGGCGCCGCGCGAGGCGTTCACCGAAGCCGTCCGGCGGCTGGACCCCGCGTACTTCAACCCGGACGCGATGGTCCTCATGGGCAACTTCGCCGGCGAAGCGATCCGCACGCCGGAGCTGCTCGGGATCCTCCGCGAGCACGCGGTCGAACCGCGCGTCACGCTCGTCGAGAACGTGCTGACGCAGCTGCAGGACGACGGCGCCGTGCGCGACGACATCGACAAGCACACCATCGCGACGCTGTGCTTCGGCAGCTACTTCGCCGCCTTCTACCGGGGCGAGAGCCGGGACGACATTCCCGAATCGGTCGTTTCGGTGCTGTGGCCCGCGATCGCGAAGGCCCCGCGCAAGCGCAAGTGAGCGTCGCGCACAACCATTCCGGGCTCCCATCCGTGCATTAAAGGTGTGAGGACACCTTCGGATCGACGGCGCCGCTTCCGCGCGCGGGCCGTGACCCTCGCGGTGCTGGTGGGGGCCGGTATCGCGTGCGCGGGCGCCGTCGTCGGCAAGCCGGCCGCGGGACCCGCGCTGGCCTCGGCCCTCGGCGGGCACAGCCTGCCCGACACCACCGCGCTGGGCCGCAGCCCGGCCGCCGCGCCACCGGCGCCGGCGCCGATTCTCCCGTTCAACGCGAAGCTGACGTCGGCGGACATTCCGGTCCCCGGCGGTGGCGTGCGCGACGGCGCCTGCAGCGGCTCGCTGGTCGCGCCGCAGTGGGTCGTCACGGCCGGGCACTGCTTCCACGACCTGAAGGACGCCCGGATCGGCGGCCGGCCGCCGTACACGATGACGGTGACGGTCGGGCGGCTCAAGGACACCGACCCCGGCGGGCACACGGCGGTGGTCGTCGACGTCCGCCAGTCGCCGGTCAACGACCTCGCGGTGGCGAAGCTCAGCGCCCCGGTGGCCGGCATCGCGCCGGTGACGCTGGCCTCGACGCGCCCGAAGGTCGGCGAGGAGCTGCAGTTCGCGGGCTGGGGCTCGCACTCGGCGACCGTGCTCGGCCCGTCCGACCACCTCAAGCGCGGCCGGTTCCGGGTTTCGGGCATCGCCCAGTCCACTTTGGAGGCACTGCCGATCGGGACGCGCACGGTGGACAACGGCCCCTGCCCGGAGGATTCGGGCGGCCCGTTCTTCGTTTCGGACGACGACGACCACAGTGGAACCCTGGTGGCCATCGTGAACACCGGGCCACCGTGCCCGGGACCGGGCGCGGAAACGATCGCGCGGGTCGACGTCGTGGCGGATTGGATCCGCGAGCAGACCGGCTGAACGCCGTCCGTCCTCCGCGCGGGGCGCGGTGCCCCGCGCGGAGGAACTGCGTGTCGAACCGGTTGTCGTGGCTGCACTTCGACGGCACCGGGCGCGGTGCGTGGCCGCCGCGCAGGTGCGCCTGGAGGCGCGGGGCCGGGCTGTGCGCGCTCACCGGCCGCGATCGGGGCAGGCGGCCCACGCCGGAAGCCCCGGTACCGTCACCACATCACCCCTTTCCCGCTCGTCACCGGTCAGTGACGACTGCGTCCGGCGGAGAACGCTCCCGCCGCGGGCACTGCCCGGCCGGGGCCCGGACGCGCGGGGGTCGCCGCGACCGGGTGCGGCCGCCGGACGGGGGGTACGGACCTGAAGCGCGCGGTGGCGGGGACGGCTTCGGCGGTGGGCCGAAGTTCGCGGCCACGATGGCGTCGAACTCCGCCTCGAGCCACGCCGGGTCCGCCAGCACCAGATCGGCGAACTCGCCTGCCGAACGAACGGTCATCGTCTTTCCACTCCCCGGATCGTCTCGCGATATCACCAGGTCATGTCCTGCGCTTCACTATTTTCTATAGCAGGCAACGCAAGGTGTTTCAAGTCCCCGCTCGCACCGTCACCGCCGGGGCCACGCCCGGCAGCGGGGCCGGCCCGAACCAGTCCAGGCACACCACCATCGCGTCGTCCTCGGCCTGGCCACCGCGCCGGCGGCGGGACAGCTCGCGCAGCACCGCGCCCGGGACGTGCGCCGCCGGGAGGTCGGCCGTCGCCGTCACCGCTTCCGCCAGCTCGCGGTCGCCGTAGTGCTCGCCGTGCGGGCCGATCGCGTTGTACACGCCGTCGCTGACGAACACGTAGCGGTCGCCCTCGGTCGCCTGGAAGCCCTCGGACTCGTAGATCGTGCCGTCGAACGTGCCCAGCGGGAGCTGCTCGTCGAAGAACACGCGCTCGGCCTTGCCGTCGCGCAGCCGCCACAGCCGCGGGGAACCGGCGTCGACCACCGACACCGCGCCGGTCGCGAGGTCGAACTCCAGCAGCAGCGCCGCCACGTGCTCGGCGCCGCGGTAGTGCGCGTAGACCGCCTGGTCGGCCAGCTCCGCTTGCGCGTCGAGCGGGATCCCCGCCCGGCGCGCGTTGCGCAGCGCGTTGATCGCCAGGTTGGTCAGCAGCGCGGCTTCGCTGCCCTCCCCCATGCCGTTGATCAGCGTGACGGCGAGCTTGCGCGCGGACGCCGACCAGTCGAAGCAGTCGCCGTAGATCGCGTACGCCGGTTCGAGCTGGCCGCCCAGCGCGAACTCGGCGCGAGTGCACGCGCGGCCCGGCAGCAGCTGCCACTGCATCTCCGCCGCCAGCGTCAGCCGGGACGACCGGCGCGCCTGGATGTAGAGGTCGGTGTCGCGGTCGGCGACGAACAGCTCGTGGGCCACCGCCTCGGCGAACCGCTCGAGCTCGGCCCACACGGACGGCTCGGGCTCGTCCGGCAGCGTCACAGCGAGGACGCCGAGCCGGTCGCCGCGGACGCTGACCGGCAGGTACCCCGTCACGCGGCCGCCGCCGGTGTCGAACGTGGCCGCCTGGGCGACGAACGCCGCGCCCGGGGTCGTACCCTCGACCGGGATCGGCTCGGTGGTGTAGGGCTCCCGGCCGACCCGGCACAGCTCGGTCAGCGCGTAGTCGGCCACCAGCAGTTCGACCGCCAGCGCGCCGAAGTGCTCGCCCAGTCCCGAGCGCAGGGCGGCCGGCAGGTCGTGCGGTGGGACGTCACGCAGAAGCCGTTCCACCGCCAGGGATCTGTCCAACGCCCGCCTCCTGCTCGCCGATCACCGTGCGCACGCCGGCGCCGGTCGGTCAGACGAGTCTGCGCCGTCCCGGCGAGCCGGTCCACGGCGAATCGCGTGAGCCGTGCTGCCGGTTCAGCATAGAGATGCCACAGTGGGGGCCGTGGATCGATCCCGCGAGCAGCCCGCCCCGGACGGGGCGGCTGCCGAGTCGACCCTCGCCGAGTTGTTCGAGGCGGTGTTCGAGCGCGGGCGGGACGTGTCGCCGCGGCCACTTTCGGTGTCGCAGCTGCGCGCGGTCGTCGCGCTGGACCGCCACGACGGCGTCAACCTGCGGGAACTGGCCGAACAGCTGGATTCGACGCCGCCGCTGGTGAGCCGGCTGTGCGACCGGCTCGAGGCGGTGGGCTTCCTCGATCGGCTGCCCAGCGCGCGCAGCCGGCGGGAGCTGACGCTGCGGCTGTCCGACCGCGGCCGGGCCTACCTGCGGGACCTGCGGGAGCGGCGCCGGGAGAACGTCGAGGCGCTGCTGGCGAAGATGACGCCGGCGGGCCGGGCCGCACTGGCCGCCGGGCTGCGGGAGTACCGCGCGCTCGCCGACGGCGAGTCCGCCGGGATGCCCTGAACCCCGCGTTGTATAGTCGCCTTAATTGTTGTTGTATGACAACAGTCAGTCGGCGTACAGCAGCGCGCGCCCCGGAGGTCGAGGAGGGGTTCGGTGCTGGGCACGGACGAAGGTCAGGTCCGCGAAGTGCTGGCGCGCATGCTGGCCGAGGACCAGGCCACCTTGGTGCGCGACTGGGCCGGGCAGCAGGCGGGCACGGGGCCGGAGAGCGGCCGTGAGCTGCAGCGCGAGGCGACCGGCCTGCTGGAGGCGCTGCGCGGCGCCGTGGGCGGCACGCTGCCGGTGGCGCGGATCGTCGAGCAGGACCCGGCGGTGCGCGACGCGCTGACGTCGTGGTCGGAACGCCGGGCGCGCGTGGGCGCCGAGCCGTCGGCGACCGCAATGGCGATGCTCGCGCTGAAACGGACGATGCTGAGCGCGATCGAGCGCCACACCGAGGACTCCGCGCTGCGCTACCGGGCGGCGCTGCTGGTCAACGAGCTGCTCGACAGCGCGGGCGTGCTGACGTTCGCCGTCTACGCGAGCGGCCGCGAACGGATCATCCGCGAGCAGCACAGCCAGGTGCTCGAGCTGTCGACGCCGGTCCTGCGGCTGTGGCGCCACGTCCTCGCGGTGCCCCTGATCGGCACACTCGACAGCGCGCGCACGCAGGTCGTGATGAACGGCCTGCTGGAGTCGATCCAGGCCAACGAGGCGCGGGTCGCGATCATCGACATCACCGGCGTCCCGACCGTCGACACGGCCGTGGCGCAGCACCTGCTGCAGACGGTCAGCGCCGTCCGGCTGATGGGCGCGGAGTGCGTGGTCAGCGGCATCCGCCCGTCGATCGCGCAGACCATCACGCAGCTGGGCATCGACCTGTCGCACATCGTCACCCGCGGCTCGCTCGCCGACGCGCTGGCGACCGCGATCCGGCTCATCGACGAGGGCACCGGCCCGGGCGGGGTGACCGGGTGAGCGCCGGCCTGCCGATCCTCCGGCTCGGCGACGTCCTGCTCAGCGGGCTGCTGAGCGACCTCGACGACAAGACCGCCCTGGCGTTCACCGACGAGCTGACCGCGCGGATCTCGAACGAGGGCATCCGCGGCGTCGTCATCGACATCTCGCGGCTGGAGATCATCGACTCGTTCGTCGCCCGCGTGCTCATGCAGATGGCGGGCACCGGCCGGCTGCTCGGCGCGCGGATGGTCGTGGCGGGCATGCGCCCGGCCGTCGCGCTGACGCTGACCGAGCTGGGGCTGCAGCTCACCGGCGTCACGACCGCGCTCAACGCCGAGCAGGCCATGGAGCTGCTGGGCTGGCGCCGCCCCGCCGAAGAGGCGCCCCATGCGCCCTGACGAGCGGATCGGCGAGGAGCACGACGTCCATCCGGTGCGGGTGGAGGAAGACCTGCTCGCCGCCCGCCACGCCGTGCGGGCCGGCGCGGTCGCCGCGGGGTTCTCGATCGTCGACCAGACGAAGATCGTCACCGCGGCCAGCGAGCTCGTCCGCAACGCCTACATCCACGGCGGGGGCGGCACCATGACCGTCGGCGTCGTGCGCGACGCGGGCGGGCGCGTCGGGCTGCGGCTCGAAGTGCGCGACGAGGGTCCCGGCATCGCCGACGTCGAGCAGGCGCTCACCGACGGCTTCAGCACCGGCGCCGGGCTCGGCCACGGCCTCGGCGGCACCCGCCGCCTGGTCGACGACTTCCACCTCGACACCGCGCCCGGCCGCGGCACCACGGTCACCGTGGTGCGCTGGAAACCGTGACCGCGACCGTCGCCGCGCCGACCACCCGGGTCCGCGTCGACCACCCGAGCGCCGTCTACGCCGCCGCCCGGGTCGCGCGGGAGGCGGCGAGCGACGCCGGGCTGCCCGACGTCCTCGCCGAACGTGCCGCCGTCGTGGCCGCCGAGCTGGCCGGCAACATCGACAAGCACACCCGCGGCGGGTCGGTGTTCGTGCAGCGGTCGCTGACCGGGCGCGGCGTCGACGTGCTGGCCGCCGACGACGGCCCGGGCATGACCGACCTCGACCACTGGCTGGTGGACGGCAACACGACCACCGCCACGCTGGGCACCGGCCTGGGCGCGGTGAAGCGGATGGCGACCGGGTTCCGGATCACGTCCTCGCCGACGGCCGGGACGCTCGCCGCCGCGCGTGTCACGGACCCGGCCGGACCCGCGTTTTCGGGGTCGGCCGGGCACTTCCGGCTGCCGCGCGAAGGCGAGGAGTACTGCGGTGACGCCATCGCGCTGGCCGAGGTGACCGGCAGCCGCACCGCGTGCGTCGCCGACGGGCTCGGCCACGGCCCGGACGCCGCCGAGGCCGCGGACGCCGCCATGCGCGTGTTCACCGAGAACCCGGACCGGCCGCTGCCCCACCAGCTGACGAACATGCACCGCGCGCTGCGCACGACCCGCGGCGCCGCGGTCGCGCTGGTGCGGGTCGCGCCGCACCGGCTCGAGTTCTGCGGCGTCGGCAACGTCAGCGGCGCGACCGTCGGCGGCGCGTCGCGGCTGCTGCTCAGCACACCCGGCATCGTCGGGTTCTCGCTGCCCGCCGCGCCGGTCCGGCAGCTCACGCTGGCCGGGGACGAGGCCGTCGTGCTGCACACCGACGGCGTCGGCAGCGGCTGGCGCGGTCCCGGCCGGCCGGCGGACGTGCTGCTGTTCGCCGCGGACGTCGCCCACCGGTACCGCAACCCGCGCGACGACGCCGCCCTGCTCGCCCTGCACCCGGACCGCCCCGCCTGATGCCCGACGACCTCGCCCGGCTCCGGCGGCGGCTCCGCACCGCCTGCGGCGCAGCCGGCGTGCCCGCCGACGACCGGGCGCGGCTCGTGCTCGCCGTGACGCTGCTCGCCGAACCCGCTTTCGCCGCGGGTGAAGCCGTCGACGTCACCACGGCGGCCGACGGCCACCGGCTCGCCGTCACCGTCCGGCTCGCCCACGCCGTGAGCCAGCGCCGGCGCAACGAGCTGCCGCTGCTGCCCGAAGCCGGCGCCGACGGCGTCCTGACCTGGCACCTCACCGGCGGCCGAGCGGCGGACCAGGGAGCCCTCGACGACGAACCGGCGACCCGCGCGGAGATGCTGGCGCTGATCGCCCGCGCCGACACGCTCGCCCAGGAGCAGCGGGACCTCAAGCACGAACTCGCCGAGACCAACAGCGGCGTGCTCGCGATGTACGTCGACCTCGAACAACGCGACGAGGAACTCCGCCACGCGCACGCGCGCATCTTCCGCGAGCTGGAGGACGCCCTGCGCCCGCCGCCACCGGTGGTGCCGGGCCTGGAGCTGGCCGTCCACTACTCCCCGACCGATCCGGACTCCCCGACCGGCGGCGACCTCTACGACTGGTTCGTCCTGCCCGGCGGCGACCTGCACGTGACGCTCGTCGACGCGGTCGGCCACGGCGTCACCTCGACCCGGCACGCCCTGACCGTCACCCACGCGATCCGGACGCTCGCCCTGGAAGGGCACTCGTTCCCGGACCTGATCGCCTACGCCGCCCGCACCCTCGCCGCGATCGAGCCCGGCCTGATGGCCACGGTCCTGCTCGCCCGCGTCGACCCGGTGACCGGCCGCGCGCGGCTCGCGAACGGCAGCCACCCGGAGCCGCTGCTGGTCACGGCGGCGGGCGACGCGCGGCTGCTGCCCTCACCCGTCATCGGCCGCGGGATCGGCTTTCCCGACCCGGGCAGCCCGCGGCTGGTCGACGTCGCCCTCGCGCCGGGTGACACCCTGCTGCTGTACACCGACGGTTTGGTGGAGAGCCGCAAGAACATCGACGAAGGCCAGGCCCGGCTGCTGCCGCTGGCCCGCGGCCTGCGCACCCGGCCGGCCGCCGCCGTGCCCCGCGAACTGGTCGCCCGGATGCACGAGGTCGTCACCTACGCCGACGACACGGTGGCCATGGTCCTGCGCCGGAGCTGACCGGGCTCACGAAGCGACCGGGATCTCCGCCCAGACCGTCTTGCCGCCGTCCCCGCGGTGGAAGAGGCCGCGCCGGCCGGAAGCCGCGGCGACCAGGGTGAGCCCGGTCCCCGCCGGCGCGGCGTCGGGCACGACCGGGTCGAACCAGGCGGACCCGCCGGCGTCCTCCACCCCGATCCAGACCGCGGCGTCCGCGCAGATCAGCAGCGCGCGCAAGGGTCCGGTGGCGTGCCGGACCGCGTTGGTCGCCAGCTCGCCGGTGATCAGCACGACGTCCGCCGCGACCCCGGCCGGTACGTCCGCCGCGGCCAGGCGCTCGCGCACCCAGGACCGCACCAGCCGGATCTGCGCCGGCTCGGCCTCGAACTCGAAACTTTCCCGCGTCACGTCTCAGGCACCTCCCCCAGCAGGATTCTCCCGGGACGGGGGTGACCGCTGCGGCGCGTCCTCACACGTCAATTAGCACGAACGGACGCATCCGCTCGTCGCCCGGCCGCCACTGGGCGGCCGATACCCGCCGCTCACCGCACGCCGGCCCCCGGGGCTGTTACAGATCCCGGCCGGTGCGCGACACCACCGTCGAGCATGAGGGGAAAGCGGGGTCGATGAGGGGCGAACGACGGGTGCGGCTGCGGCTGGGTACCCGCGCGGTCTCGGTGCCCGCCGGGCACGGCCGCGAAGTGGTGGAGTACGCCGGGGTGACCGTCGTGCGGGTCGAAGACGGCGAGCCCGTCGAGCAGGCGTGGGTCCCGGTCGGGACCTGCCCGAGCTACGCCGACGACGAAGCGCTGATCGCCGCGTGGCACGCGGCGCTGCTCTGGAGCCGCTCCCCCAGCGACGCGTGAGCCGGACCACACCTGTCACACGGCCGCACCGGCCGGTGTCTCGATGCCGAACCCGCATCGAAGGAGACACCATGACCGAGTCCACCGAGGTCGTCGTGATCGGCGGCGGATACGCCGGCGTCATGGCCGCCAACCGCCTGACCCGCCGCGACGGCGTCGCCGTCACCCTGGTCAACCCGCGCCCGCACTTCGTCGAGCGCATCCGCCTGCACCAGGTCGCCGCCGGCTCCGGCGACGCGGCCGTGGCCTACCGGGACGTCCTCGCCCCGCGCGTCCGGCTGGTCGTGGACAGCGTGACCCGCATCGACGCGGCCGCGCGCAGCCTGGACCTCGCGGACGGCGGCGCCCTCGGCTACGACCACCTGATCTACGCGGTGGGCAGCGCCGGCACGCGGGTACCCGAATTCGCTTACCCCGTCACGACCTTCGAGGAGGCGCGGCGGCTGCGACCGGTCGTCGACGGCGCGGCTTCGGTGACGGTCGTCGGCGGCGGCCCGGCCGGGATCGAGACCGCGGCCGAGCTGGCGGAGGCGGGCCGCGCGGTGACGCTGGTCTGCGGCGGCGAGCTCGGGCCCTACCTGCACCCCCGCGGCCGGCGCACGGTGGCCGCGCGGCTGGCGAAGCTGGGCGTCACCGTGCTGGCCGACGCGGTGGTGACGGAGGTGACCCGCGACACCGTCCGGCTCGCGGACGGCCGTGAGCTGCCGAGCGCGGTGACCGTGTGGACCGCCGGGTTCGGCGTACCGGACCTGGCCGCGCGCAGCGGGTTGAGCACCGACGCGCTGGGCCGCCTGCGCACGGACGAAACGCTGACGAGCGTGGACGACGACCGGATCGTCGCGGCGGGTGACGCCGCGGCGCCGTCGGACCTGCCGTACCGGATGGGCTGCCAGTCGGCGGTCCAGCTGGGCCCGCAGGCCGCGGAGACGGTGCTCAGCCGGCTCGCGGGCGCGGCTCCCGCGGCCGCCGACGTCGGGTTCGCCGGGCAGTGCCTCAGCCTCGGGCGCCGCGCGGGGGTCTTCCAGTTCTCCCGGCGCGACGACACCGCGATCCGGCTGCACTTGCGCGGCCGGCTGGGCGCGAAGGTCAAGGAGCTCGTCTGCGCGAGCACCGTCAAGCAGCTGGCCTCCGAGGCCCGCAAGCCCGGCGCTCGCAAGTGGTGGGTCAAGGACGCGCGGCGGCAGGAACGACTGGCCGCACGGCCGGTTTCCGTGTGACGGGCCGGGTGCCGGGGCGGGCCGCTCCGGCACCCGGCCGGCTACCGGGCCCCGCGCCGGACTTCGGCGACCACCGCCGGGACCGGCGCCCCGGTGATCACGAACTGCGAGCCCGGCTCGATGACGACGTCACCCTGGGCCGAACCGGTGATCCGCACGTTCGTCAGCGCCGCGCTGCCGCGGGCGCCGCTCATCGCGAGGATCCCGGCGCCGTTGTCCGACTTGTCCACCGTCACGTTCGTGACCGCCGCCGTCACCACGCCGCCGCCGGTCTTGAACTGGATGCCGTCGTAGGTCGAGTCGTGGATCTCGGTGTCCCGCAGCGTCACCCCGGGGATGTCCTTGCCCTGGGCGAAGAACGTGATCGCGCCGAACTTCTGCTGCTCGCCCCAGAAGACGCCGCCGCAGCGGTAGAGGGCGTTGTTCGCGATCGTCGTCTGCCCGGAGAACGGCAGCGGGTCGTGGTCGGTGGCCAGCATGATGCCCGGGTAGTTCATCGTGTCGGACACCAGGTTGTTCTCGATCCGGTTCCCGTACCCGCCGTAGATCGCGATGCCGTTGGCGCGCCAGGGAAGCTGGACCGTGTTGTTGGTGAAGGCGTTGTCGTGGCCGATGTCCACCGAGGGGTCCTTGACGTACTGGTTGGCCCACACCGCCATCGAGTCGTCGCCGGTGGTGCGGAACGACGAGTTGAACACCTTGGAGTTGCGCGTGCCGTTGGTGAAGTTGATGCCGTCGGCGTAGGTGTCGCGGATCCGCATGCCGCTGAACTCGAGGCCGTCGGCCGGGCCCCACAGCTCGGGCTTGTTGCTGTAGTCGCGGCCGACCCACACGCCGACGTTCGCGTGCTCGATCCATACGCTCGAGATCTTCGTGCCGGTGCCGAACCGGCCGTTGAGCCCGACGCCGCCTTCGGCGTTGCCGTCCCCGCCGCGGATGCGGCCGGAACCGAAGATCGCGATGTCCGAGATCTGCACGTTCTTGTCGATGTCGAACCCGAAGTTGCCTTCGTGCGGGTGGTTGATCGTGCCGGTGTCCTGCGGCTGGATCAGCGAGTACAGCTGCGACCGCCACATGCCGGCGCCGCGGATCGTCACGTTCGAGATGCCGACCTGGTTGTACTGGCCGCCGCCGTTGGGCACGGTCGGGTCGTCGGTGAGGATCTTGGCTTCCTGGCGCCACTGTCCTTCCGGGATCCAGACGCAGGCGATCTTGCCGTTCTGGTCGTCGGTGACCGCGCGCTGGATCGCCGGCGCGTCGTCGACGCCGTCACCGGACACCGCGCCGTAGTCGGTGATCGACGTGCACTCGGCCGGCTTCGGCAGCGCCGGGGCCACCTGTTCCAGGTCGACCAGGTCGATGACGTAGTACGCCGCGTTGTCGCCGTTGTCCCGCTGCAGCCGGAACTTCGTGCCCGGCGGGTAGGACTGGGTCAGCAGCGCGTGCGACTCGTCGAACAGCCGCCGCGCGTCAGTCCCCGGCGTGTTCGTCAGGCCTTCGGGGTCGTCGGTGGTGCCGTAGAGCCAGCTGTGCGTCGACGACAGCGTCAGCTTCTGCGCGAAGGTCCCGTTGACGTACAGGCTGAGCGTGTAGTCCTGCCCGCCGCCGCCCGGGGCGTCGGGGACCGAGTTGCGCACGACGATCGAGTTCGCCTGGTTCACCGACGTCACCTCCACGTACTGGCCCTGGCTCGCCAGCCGGACGGACTGGCGGCCCGAGGACTCGGTCGCGAAGTTCGTGTGCCCGAACGTGCGCAGCGCGTCGGTCTGCAGCAGTTGTCCTTGGTACTGCGCGGATTCCGCCTCGTACTCGGTGTACGGCACGGCCGCGCCGCGGCCCACCACGATCGCCCGCGACAGCTCGTTGTTGGACTCGTTGGTTTCCGCGACCGTGTTCGTCGCGTCGGCGGTCGCGGTGAGGGTCGCACCGCCGTTGGTCGCGGTCCACGTGCCGGAGATGGCGACGGTCGCCGTGGCGCCGGACGCGATCGCGCCTGTCGCGCCGGTCAGGGTGGTGGCACCGGCGGTCAGCCGGGTCACCGAGGTGCCCGAGCCGCTGGTGCCGCGGTTGTGCACCGCGACGGTGAACGACACCGCCGCGCCGGCCGCCGGGTTCGCCGGGTTCGACGTGATGCCGGTGACCTCGAGGTCCGGGCCCGGCGCCTGGGCGATCACCAGCGGCGTCGGTGAGGTGAACGTGTTGTTGGTGTCGTCCTGCTCGACGACGGTGTTGGTGGGGTCGACGGTGGCGGACACGCTGTAGGTGCCCTGCGGGCGGGTGCCCGCGTTCACCGTCACGGTCGTGGACGCGCCGGCCGCGAGGGCGCCGACGGCCGCCGTGCCGACGACGGTCCCGCCGAGGCTGACGGTGGCGGTCGTGGCGGCCGCGGGCGCGGTGCCCGCGTTCTTCACGGTCGCCGAAACCGAGACCTGGCTGGTCTCCGTCGGGTTCGCCGGGGTCCACGTCGTGCCGGTCACGACGAGGTCCGGGTTCGGCGCCGGCGTGCCGATCACCTGGAACTCCGCGACCTGCCCGCCGGGCGCGCCGGAGTTGGCGGTGAACCGGAGCCGGACGTCGGCCGTGCGGCCGCTGACCGGGAGGGTCACCGTGTTCTGGTTGGCGGCGGGGTCGAAGCGGTAGTCGGCGCCCGCCTTGAGGGTGGTGAACGCGGTGGCGCCCTGGTCTCGGCCGAGGACCTCGAAGGTCTGCGTCCGCGCGCCCCAGACCGGGTCCGGGTCGAGCTTCACGACGACCTGGTCGAGATCGGCGTTCGCACCCAGCTTGACGGTCACCGTGCCGGGCTGTCCGGAGGCTTCCCAGTAGGTGCCGGTGTTCCCGTCGTTCGCGTTGGCGGCGACGAAGGAGAAGACGCTCGAGGAGGCTTCGATCGGCTTGCCCGCGGCGAGGTTCTGCCCGGCCTGCGTGCCCTGGCGCACCACGTGGTTGCTGTCGGCGGACTCGTGCCCGGCCGCGTCCTTGGCGCGCACGAAGTACTCGACGCGGGTGCCGGCGGGCCGCGTCTCGGTGAACTCGGTGCCAGTAACCGTCGCGACGGGCGTGCCGTCGCGGTAGACGGTGTAGCCGGTGACGCCGACGTCGTCGGTCGAGGCGGACCAGGTGAGCTTGATCTGCCCGGACCCCGGCTCGGTCAGCGCGAGGTTCGCCGGCGCGGTCGGCGCCTGCGTGTCGCCGGAGTCGGGCCCGTACAGCTCGAACTCCGAGAGCTGCGCCGCGGGCCACTGGGAGTTCGCGGTGACGTTCAGCCGGACGTACCGGGTCGAGGCGGTCACCGGGATCGTCACGGTGTTGCTGCCGGCCGCGAAGGCGTACCCGGTGGCGGCGGCGAGGTCGGTGAACGCCGTGCCGTCGGTGCTGCCGCGCACGGCGAGGGTCTCGGTGCGGGACTCCCAGGCGGCGGGCAGTTTCAGCACGATCCGCGAGAGGGTCTTCGCGGAACCGAGGTCGGCCTGGATCCACTGCGGGAACGCGTTGTTCGCGGACTCCCAGTAGGTGGCCTGGTTCCCGTCGACGGCGTTGGCGACGGGGTAGCCGGGCAGCGCGCTGCTCGCCGACACCGTCCTGGTCAGGGGCACGTCGGCGAGCGCGGCGGGCTGCGCCGCCGGGCCCGGTGGCGCGCTCGCGGCGGAGGCGAGGGAGAGCCCGGCGGCCGACAGCCCCACGGCGAGGGAACCGGCGGCGAGCCGGGACAGGCGCGTTCGAGTCATGGCGTCTTCTCTTCTTCGAGACGGCGGGGAGGGGACTCAGAGCCACCCGAGCATGCAACAAGTGAGCGCCGTCACGCAAGAACTTGACACCAGCCAGAAAATTTACGACTCCAGGGTCATCACCCGACTGGCTCAACCAGACGAACCAGGGCGAACCGCTCGGCGAACGCCGCCAGCTCCTCGCGCTGGGCGACCGGGTCGGCGGTCGAGGGGCTCACGACGAGCCGCGTCACGCCCTCGTCCGCGAGGCGCTCGACGTCCACTTCGGACATTCCGAGTGAGCCCCATCGGGTGTACTGCAGCGCATCCGGGTCGCGGCCGGCGTCGGCCGCGGCCGCCCGGGCGAGGCCGAACTGGTGGCGGCGCTCGTCCGGGGTGAGCCGGCCACCCGGGAAGTAGCCGTCACCGCGCCGCCCGGCCCGGCGCGCGGCGGCCGGGCTGGAGCCCCCGACGTGGATCGGCAGCCGGCCGGTCGGCTTGGGGAAGCTGCAGACGTCGGCGAAGCGGAAGAACTCGCCGTCGTGGCTGACGCCGGTCTCGTCGCCCTCCCACAGCAGCCGCAGGACGTCGAACGCTTCGTCGGCCCGGCGGCCCCGGGTGGCGAAGTCGACCCCGGCCGCGGCGGCCTCCCCGGGCAAGGCCCCGACACCGACGGTGAGCAGCCGCAGGCGCCCGCCGGAGAGCAGGTCGAGCGTCGCCAGCCGCTTCGCGAGCACGACCGGGTGGTGGTACGGCAGCAGCAGGACGCCGGTGCCGAGCAGGATCCGCCGCGTCCCGGCGGCGACGAAGGCCAGGCACTCGAGCGGGTCACCGTAGGGCAGCGCCGGGTCCAGCTCCATCGCCCCGATCTTCGCGCCGGGCTGCAGGGCGATGTGTTCGGGGAGGTAGAGCGATTCGAAGCCGAGGTCTTCGGCGTCCCGCGCGAAGCGGGTCAGGGTAGCGGGGTCGACGCCGAGGTGCGGGGTGCTGTAGCTGATTCCGAACTTCACGGAAGCCGACGCTAAACACTGCCGCGCACGTCAAGGCAACGCTCACCGCAGCGCGAACACCATCCCGATGTCGGCCGCCCGCTGGACCGGATCCTGCACGGCCTCGACCGCGAACCCGCGCGCGGTGAACACCTCGCGGACGCGGTCGCGGTTGTCGGCCCACCGCTCGACCTCGACGACCGCCTGGCGGACCAGCGGCCAGTGCCGGTCTTCGATGCCCCGCAGCACGTCCAGCTCGGCCCCCTCGACGTCGACCTTCAGCAGGTCGACCCGGTCGATGCCCTCCTCGTCGAGCACCGGTGACAGCGGGCGGACGCGCACGCGGTGCGTCTCCAGCTCGCGCATCACCCGCAGCTTCCGGCCGACGAGCCCGCGCAGCACGGGCGCCGGCACGCGACGGGCCGCGGCGCCCAGGCCGCCCCGGCGGATCATCTCGACGATGCTGGCCGTGACCCGGCGGCGCTCGGCCTCGACGTTGCCCTCGTCGCGCCACGACGACGAGAAGATCGTCGCGCCCGGGAAGTAGCTGAAGTCGAGCTCGTCCTCGGCGGCCGCGAGCCCGAAGGGCAGCGCTTTCAAGCGGCCCGCGAAGAAGTCCTCGCCGTTGCGCGCCAGCTTCTCGAACAGCGGCGGCAGCGGCTCGAACGCGTAGATCCGCACGTCGCCGGCCAGCTGTTCGTAGACGGCCGCGGAGAAGACGCCGACGTTGGCGCCGACGTCCAGGACGGTCGCGCCGGGCGCGAGCCCGACCCCGTTGGCGAAGTAACCGCCGACCTCTTCGCGCAGGAACGACACTTCCCACGGGTTGATGCTGTGCAGGTCCATCGTCACGCGCAGAGCTTTATCAGTCCCGGCGCCCGGGAGCCAGCCCCATCGGTAGGTCACCCGATCGTGGACGGCGGCGTGGGCCACACTGGGGGCATGACCGCGACGCTGCTCATCGCCCGCCAGCTCGAGGTGCACGACCACCTGCTGGCCCGGGGCTGGCGGCTCGACGGCGACACCGGCCCGGCCGACGTCAAGTTCCTCGACGACGCCACGGCGGGCTGGTCGTACCCGGCCAGCTTCGGCGGCCGCCGCACCAACGACGTCGGCGACACGACGCCGATGGTCCTGCAGTGCTACTTCACCTTCGGCGACGAGGGCGAAGTGGTGTTCGGCGTCCTCCCGGCGGGCAACCTACGCGGCAGCGGGTGCGCGAAGCACGACACGAAGGAGCGGCTGTTCCCGCTCACCGGGACGGGTCACGTGGACCTCGTGACGCTCACGGCGATGGTGGACGAGCTGGAGCCGCTGGCGCGGGCGCACGACGTGCGCGCCCTGGTCGAATGCCGGTACTTCGGCCCGTGTGACGCGCGCCGGTAGCCGTCCCGGCGCACAACGCAACCCTTGACGGACCCGCTGGGGCCTCTTTAGGTTGGCCGGACATAGGACGTCAGACATCCCATGTCCTACCTCGACGAGGAGGTCGAACCCGGTGTCCCCGATGCGCAGACTCGCCACGATCCTGCTGGCCGCCGCCACCCTGGGCCTGCCCGGCGCCCCCGCCGCCACCGCCGCTCCCGGCTGCCTTTCCTCGGTGCCCTTCACCTCCGGCACCGAGGGCTACGACACGTTCCGCATCCCCGCGGTCGTCCGGGCCGCGAACGGCGCGCTGGTCGCCTTCGCCGAAGGCCGGCGCGACTCGGCCGGCGACTCCGGGGCCATCCAGACCGTCTCCCGCACCTCACGCGACGGCGGCTGCACCTGGGGCCCGCTCTCCGTCGTCGACAGCAACGGCGACGCCACCGCCGGCAACCCGGCGCCGGTACTCGCCCGCAACGGCGACCTGGTCCTGCTGACCGTCCACAACGGACTCGTCTCGGAGAAGCAGATCATGTCCGGGCAGGCGTCCGCGCAAGACACCCGCCGCGTCTTCGTGCTGCGCAGCCGGGACAACGGCCGCACCTGGTCCCCCGCGCGGGACATCACCGCCGAGGCGAAGGCGCCGGGCTGGCGGTGGTACGCCACCGGCCCCGGGCACGCCACCCTGCTGCACCACGGCCCGCACGCGGGCCGGATCGTCGTGCCCGCCAACCACTCCGGCGCCCCGCCCGCCGGCTCCCCCGACGTCGGCACCGAGGCGAAGTACTACGGCGGCCACGACCTCTACAGCGACGACGACGGCCGCACCTGGCACATCGGCTTCACCGACGACCGCACCGACGGCGTCGTCGCCGCGAACGAGACGACGGCGACCGAGCTGCCCGACGGCACCCTCTACTTCTCCAGCCGCAACCAGGGCTCCGCCGCCGAGCACCGCGTCGACGGCTACAGCGTCGACGGCGGGAAGACGCTGGTGCGGCCGTACCAGCCGCAGCCGTCGCTCTCCGGGCCGAAGGTCGAGGGCAGCGTCCTGCAGACGACCGTCCCGTGGCTGCTCGTGTACTCGGGCCCGGCCGACCCCGCCACACGCGCGGTCCTGCAGCTGCGGCTGAGCACCGACCGCGGGCGCACCTGGCGCGCGGGCCCCACGCTCACCAGCGGGCCGGCCGCCTACTCCGACCTGGTCCAGGCCGACCCCGCCACGCTCGGCGTCCTGTACGAGACCGGCACGGCGGGTCCGTACGAGAAGATCGTGTTCGAGCGGGTGCGCTCGGCCCCGGGACAGCTCGGGAACGCCCCCGCGAGGAGGTGATCGCCGTGGCCGATCTGCTGGGTCCGCGGGTGCCGGGACCGGCACGGCTGCGAGAGCTGCTGGCCGGCGACGAGCCGGTCGTGGCGCCGGGCGCGTTCGACGCGCTCAGCGCCCGGCTGGTCGAGGCGGCGGGGTTCCCGGCCGTGTACATGACCGGCTTCGGGACGACGGCCTCGCTGCTGGGCCGGCCGGACGTCGGCCTGCTGACCATGACGGAGATGGTCCAGGCGGCGGGCCGGCTCCGGCAGGCCGTGGAGGTGCCGGTGATCGCCGACGCGGACACCGGTTACGGCAACGCGCTGAACGTGATCCGCACGGTCCGCGAGTACGAAGCGGCCGGCGTCGCGGCGCTGCACCTCGAGGACCAGGTGGCCCCGAAGCGCTGCGGGCACCTCGAAGGCAAGCGCGTGGTCCCGGCGGAAACGATGGCCGACCGGGTCCGGGCCGCGGTCGCCGCGCGGTACGACCCGGACTTCCTGCTGATCGCCCGGACGGACGCCCGCGCGGTGGAGGGCCTGGACGCGGCGATCGACCGGGCCCGCCGCTACCGCGACGCGGGTGCGGACATGCTGTTCGTGGAGGCATTGCAGTCCGAAGCGGAGATCGAACGGGTGGCGGACGTCTTCCGCGGCGTGCCGCTGCTGTTCAACTGGGCCGAGGGCGGCAAGACCCCGCCGCTGGGCCGGGGCCGCCTGCGGGAGCTGGGGTTCCGGCTGGTCCTCTGTCCGATCTCGACACTGCTCGCGGCCACCGAGGCGATGCGCGCGGTGCTCGGCCGGATCGCCGCCGACGGCACCCCGGCCGGGGCGGTCCGCGACCTGCCGGGGCTGACCGCGTTCGCCGACCTGGTGGGCCTGCCCGAAATCGAGGAGATCGGCGGCCGCTTCGGCGACGGCTGAGCGGTTTTGTCGGTGCTGCCCGGTAATGTCCTGTCCGTGGAAGCACGGGAACGCATTCAGGAGCTCGCCGATCGCATCGTGGTCCTCCGCGACGCGTACTACCGGGGTTCGCCCGTCGTGGCGGACGCCGAGTACGACGCGGTCGAGGACGAGCTGCGCGCGCTCGTCGAGGCGAACCCGGAGCTGACGCCGGACCCGAACCCGCTCGACCAGGTGGGCGCGCCCGCCGTGCTGCACGCGCCGATCCGGCACTCGCGGCCCATGCTGTCGCTGGAGAAGGCCACCAAACCCGAGCAGGTCGAGGCCTTCTTCGACCGGTTCCCCGGTCAGCCCGTCGTCGTGATGCCGAAGCTGGACGGCCTGTCGCTCGCCGTCGTCTACGAGGAGGGCCGGTTGCAGCGTGCCGTCACCCGCGGCGACGGCACGACCGGCGACGACGTCACCGTGCTGGTCCGGGCGCTGACCGACGGCATCCCGGACCGGCTCGACGCCCCCGGCCGGGTCGAGGTGCGCGGCGAGGCCGTCATGCTGCGCTCGACGTTCGCCGCGTACAACGAGGCCCATCCGGACAAGCCGCTGATCAACCCGCGCAACGCCGCCGCCGGCACGCTGCGGGCCAAGGACCCCGCGACCGTCGCCGAACGGCGGCTCCAGTTCTTCGCGTTCGACCTCTACACCGACCCCGACAGCGCGGACACCGACCTCGGCGGCGCGCTGCAGACCCTCGGCTTCACCGCCGCCGACATGCGCCGGTGCGCCGACGCGGCCGCCGCGCAGGAGGTGATCGGCGAGATCGAGCGGCGGCGCAACGAGCTGGACTACGACCTCGACGGCGCCGTACTACGGCTGGCCGATCGGGACGCCTACGCGGCGGCGGGCACCCGCTCGAGCTCGCCGCGGGGTGCGCTCGCCTTCAAGTTCGCCGCCGAGGAGAAGACCACCGTGCTCGTCGATGTCCGCTGGGACGTCGGCAAGACCGGCAAGATCGCCCCGGTGGCGTGGCTGGAGCCGGTGTTCGTCGGCGGCACCACGGTCACCCGGGCGACGCTGGCCAACCAGGAGGTCATCAAGGCCCGCGGGATCAAGATCGGCGACACCGTCCTCGTGCGCCGCGCCGGGGACGTCATCCCGTTCGTGGCCGGCGTGCTCGACGCGTCGAAGCGCACCGGCGCCGAGCGGGAGATCGTGCCGCCGAGCGCGTGCCCGTCGTGCGGGCAGCCGCTGACCGAGCAGGGCAACAGCCGGGAACTGTTCTGCACCAATGTCTCCTGTCCCGCGCAGACCGTGCGGCGGCTGATCCACTGGGCGTCGCGGGCCGCGGCGGACATCGACGCGATCGGCGGCGTGTGGATCGAGCGGCTGGCCGAGTCCGGCGACCTCGAGCACCCGTCGGACTTCTACCGGCTGACCAAGGAGCGCCTACTGGAGTTCGACCGCATCGGCGAAGTCTCGGCGACGCGCATGATCGAGTCGATCGACGGCAGCCGGTCGGTCGGGCTGCGCCGGGCGCTGATCGGGCTCGCCATCCCGATGGCGTCCGAAGGCACCGCCGCCCGCCTGTGCCGGGCCGGGTTCGGCTCGCTGGAAGAGGTCGTCGAGGCCGGCGTCGACGGGCTGGTCGCCGTCGAGGACATCGGGCCGAAGGTCGCCGCGTCGCTGATCGAGCACCTCACGCGGCTGCGGCCCGAGCTCGAGCGGCTGCGGGAGCGCGGCGTTTCGCTGGACGTCCGCGAGGAGGACCTGCCGCCGGTCGTCGCGGCCGGCGCTCCCCTGGCGGGCAAGACGGTGGTGGTCACCGGCTCGATCAGCGACCCGCGTTCCGGTGAGAAGGTGCCGCGGCCGACGTTCCAGCGGCTGTGCGAAAAGGCGGGGGCGACCATCGCGTCGTCGGTGTCGGCGAGCACGGATCTGCTCATCACCGGCGCCGACGTCGGGGCCGCGAAACTGACGAAGGCCGAGAAGCACGGCGTCACCGTCGCCGACCAGAGTGAAATCTGGCCCCAGCTCATCGAAGCCGGGATCATCTGAGGCAGGGGCTCGTGAGATGCTGCGACCGCGCAGCAGGCTCGAGGGAGAGGCGGAGCAGGTGACCACCTGGACCGATGTGATCAACTACGTCCGAACGCGGTACGAGGTCTTGGAGGACACCGACGGCTGGCTCCGGTTCCGGTTGGAGGGTCCGGACGGCCGCACGCAGCAGGTCACCGCGCACCACGTGGAAGAACTGCACGGTGGCGCGTGGGTCGAAATCTCCTCACCGGTCGGCTGGGCCGACAAGATCGACCTGCGGCGCCTGCTCGAGCTGGCGGGCAACTCGGCCGTCGGCGGCGCCGCGGTCGTGGACGGCGTGGCGCTGCTCAAGCACACCGTGCCGCTGGAGGACCTCAGCATCGAGCACGAGTTCGAGCGGCCGCTCAAGTCGGTCGTCGCCCGGGCGGATTCGCTGGAGCACGAGCTGACCGCGGCGGACGAGTTCTAGTCCCTAGACGTGCATCGCCAGCCACAGCGCCATCCAGGCGAGGCACGCGAGCGCACCCCCGACCCCGAACGCCAGCAGCACGCGGCGCAACCCCGCGACGACCCCGGCCCGGCCGGACACTTCGGTGATCCCTGCTTCAGTCATGGCTCTCTGGTGCCCCGGGCCGGGGACGGCAAACATCCGATTCAGGAATCTTCGCCCATCACGAGGCCCTCGATCGTGTGTTTCTGGGTGATCGGCGTGAGGCTGTCGACGATCGGGCAGTCCAGGTGCGCGCGCACCGAGTCCGGCAGGGACGCCCAGAACTCGCGGGTCACGGCGGTGTCGTGGCGGTCGTCGTTGCCCGCGCCGGGCGCGTCGAGGCCGAGCACCAGGACCGGCCGCGACTTCGCCGAGTGGTTCGCGGTGCCGCGGTGCACGGTCAGCGCCGAGCGGATCGAGATGTCGCCCATCCGCGGGAACTTGCGCACGGCGAGCTCGCGGTAGCGCGAGTACGCCTCGCGCGGCGGGAACATGCCGTGGTCGAAGGCGCTCCCGTCGTCCCAGTGCGTGCCGGGCGCGATCTCGAACGGGCCCATGTCCGGCTCGGTGTCCACAGCGGTCACGTTGACGGCGAGGGAGTTCAGCCGGCGGTGGCGAGCCGTCTCCTCGGGCATCGGGAAGTCCCGGTGCCACGGCTGGTCGACGGCGCCGGCGAGCGGGACGTCGAACCCGACCTCGACGATCCGGTAGTCCGGCCCGAGCACGGACTCGGCGACGGCGGTGATCCACGGGTGCCCGGCCAGGTCGGCGAAGCCGCGCAGCTGTTCGGGGTGGATCTCGACGTAGAAGCGGTTCGGTCCGCGGCCGACGGCGCCGTCCGGCCGGGCGCGGGCCTCGGCGAACGCCGTGTCGATGTCCTCCCCGAGCCGGGCCACCCAGTCGCGGGTGAAGGCCTGGGGCAGGCCGATGATGCCGTCTTCGTACAGCCGGCCGGTCAGGGTCTCGACCTCGGCGGCGGTCAACGGCGAGGTCAGGTTCGTGGTCATGGGGACCTCCAAGGCGTCACGACGGCGTGGCGACTTCAGTTTGCAACGTGGCATGCCACGTTGCAAGAGGTACGCTGCGGGCGTGAACCCGAAACTGCGGGACGTGGCCGAGCACGCCGGGGTGTCGGTGCGGACGGTGTCCAACGTGGTCAACGGCTTCCGCTACGTCGCCCCGGCGACGCGCGAACGCGTGCAGGCGAGCATCGACGCGCTGGGCTACCGGCCGAACATGGCCGCCCGGACGCTGCGGCGCGGCCGGACCGGGCTGGTGGCCCTGGTCGTCCCGGAAATCGACTCGCCGTACTTCGCCGAGCTCGCCGCGCGGACCGTCCGGATCGCCGAACGCCGCGACCTGACCGTCCTCATCGACCAGACCGACGGCGACGCCGAGCGGGAGAAGCAGCTGCTGCACGGCCGGCGCAGCCAGCTCGTCGACGGCGTCCTGTTCAGCCCGTGGGCCGTGGCGCCCGCGGAGCTCGCCGCCCGCACCGACACCGTCCCGCTGGTGCTGCTCGGCGAGCACGACGGCGCGGCCGGCGTCGACCACGTCGCGATCGACAACGTCGCCGCCGCGCGCGAGGCCACCGGCCACCTGCTCGCCGCCGGCCGGCGGCGCATCGCCGCGCTGGGCATCCAGCCGCGCTCGCTCAACGCCACCGCCCGCCAGCGGCTCGCCGGGTACCAGCAGGCGCTCGCCGAAGCCGGCGTGCCCGCCGAGCCGGACCTGGCGGTGCCCGTCCGGCGCCTGCACCGCGCGGACGGCCACCGCGCGATGCTGGAGCTGCTCGACCGGGCCGAGCCGCCCGACGCCGTCTTCTGCTTCACCGACGAGCTCGCCCTGGGCGCGCTGCGCGCGGCCGCCGACCGCGGCGTGACCGTGCCGGACGACCTGGCCCTGGTCGGGTTCGACGACATCGAGGACGGCCGGTTCAGCGTCCCGGCCCTGACGACGGTGTCGCCGGACAAGGACCGGATCGCCGAGCTGGCTCTCGACCGGCTGGCCGCCGAACCCGGGCCGCCGCGCTCGATCGTCGCCCCGCACCGGCTCGTGGTGCGCGGGACCAGCGTCACGCCTGCCGGTTGACCACCCGCAGGATGAGCCACTGGTCGAACCACGCCCCGGCCGTCGTCACGACCAGCATCACGAGGCCGAGGATCAGGTGCGTGTAGCTGTGCAGCGGCGCGGCGCTGTCGGTCAGCTTGGCGAGGCCGAACTGGAGTCCCAGCCGCAGCGCGAAGAGCACGGCGACGAGGGCCAGGGCCTGCTTGCTGCGCCAGACCGCGCGCAGGTACTTGCGGCGCCGGGACAGCAGCGTGAACCACAGCGTCAGGTGCACCGCGAGGAGCGCGATCGGCAGGAACACGACCCAGTGGTACCGGTCGCTGAACTGCAGGCTGAGGTCGTTGGACGCCACCAGCAGCCCGACGAGCAGGAAGTACCAGCCCGGCAGTCCCTCGATCTTCCCCGGCCGGGTCTCGGCCACCGCGTCGTCCTCTCGCATGAGAAATCGGTTCATGCTCCCAGCTTCGCGAGGAAACGCGGGCAATCGATCAACCGGCGGTAGGAGATTCCGCCGCCGTCTCAGACCCAGGTACGAACTCCGGGCGCGAACGCGGCGCCGGGCCGCCGGGTGCGGCACCATCGGGCAGATGACCTCCGCCAGCCGGATCCCGTGGACCGGCCGCCGCGGCCCGCTGGTGGCCGAAGCGGCCGTGCTCGGCGTCCTGGTGGTGCTCGACATGGTCTTCGCGGCCCGCGCCGTGCCGGGCCAGGGCGAGCTCACCAGCATCGCGATCGAGTTCGCGCCGGGCGCCGGCCCGGTCGTCGCCGTGCTGGCCGTGCTGCGCCGCCGGTTCCCCGGCCACATCGCCGGGCTGGCCACCGCCGTCTCCGGGCTTTCCCTGCTGGGCTCGGGGATCGCGGCGGCGCTGGCAGCCACGGGCACGCGGCTGCCGCCGCAGCCGGGCGCGGCCGAGACCCTCGCGATCGCGCTGGTGGTCGGCGCCGCCTGCCACCGGCTCTCGCCGCGCGCGGCCACCGTCCAGGCCGTGCTCGGGGGCTGCGCGGCGACGCTCGCCCCGATCCTGCGCTACGGCACCGGCTCCCCCGCCGCGCTCTACGCCGCCGGCGCCGCGGTGGTGTGGGGCGGCGCACTCGCCGGCGGCCTGGTGCTGCGCGACGCCGACGTCCGCCACCGCGTCGACGTCCTCGAACTCCGGTCCGCCGAACGGCTCCGGCTCGCCCGCGAGCTGCACGACCTGGTGGCGCACCAGATCACCGGCATCGTCGTGCGCGTGCAGGCCGCGCACCGGGTCGCCGAGCGGACCGGCGGCGACACCGCGACGTTCGCCGAGCTCGAAACCGCGGGCGCCACCGCGCTTTCCGCGATGCGCCGGCTGGTCGGCGCGCTGCGCACGGGCGACGAAGACCTCTTCGTGCCGCCCGCCGACCTCGCCACCGCCGTGGACCGCGCGGTGCCCGACGACGACCGCATCCACCTCGACGTCAGCCCGGACCTCGGCGAACTGGCCGTCGCGCCGGAGGTCGTGACCACCGCGCACCGGCTGCTCACCGAGTCCCTGACCAACGTCCGGCGGCACGCGCCCGACGCCACCGAGGTCCGGGTGCTCGTCCACCACGAACCGCCCGGCGAGCTGCGCCTGGAAGTGGTCAACGACGGGGCAGGCCGGCCCGCCCGCCGGGGCGGCTACGGCCTGCTCGGGATGGCGGAGCGGGTCGCGGCGGTGGGCGGTACGGTGCACGCGGGACCGGCGGAAGGCCGGCGCTGGCGCGTGGTCGCGCGGCTGCCGCTGCGGCCGGACTGACCGCCGCGGGAGGGGAGAGCGGGTTGCCGACGCGAGTGCTGATCGCCGACGACCAGGCGATGGTCCGCGCGGGGTTCCGGCTGATCCTCGAAGGCGAACCGGACATCGAGGTCGTCGGCGAGGCCGCCGACGGCGACCAGGCCGTGCGGCTGGCCCGCGAGCTGCGCCCCGACGTCACGCTGATGGACATCCGGATGCCCGGCGTGGACGGGCTGCGCGCGACGGAACTGCTGGCGGGCCCGGACGTCCCGGACCCGCTGCACGTGGTGATGGTGACGACGTTCGGGCTCGACGAGAACGTCCACGCGGCCCTGCGCGCCGGGGCCTGCGGGTTCCTGCTCAAGGACGCCGGGCCGAACCTGCTGATCGAAGCCGTGCACGCGGCCGCCCACGGCGAGGCGCTCGTCTCCCCCGCGATCACGACCCGGCTGCTCGCGCACTTCGCGCGCGGCAGCGCCCGGCCCGCGCCCGAAACCCCGCTCACGCCCCGGGAGCTGGACGTCGTGAAGGCCGTAGCGCGCGGGGCGACGAACGACGAGATCTGCCGCTCACTCGTGGTTTCGCTGCCCACGGTCAAGACCCACATCGGCGCCGTCAAACGCAAGCTGGGGGCCCGGAACCGCACCGAAATCGCCATCTGGGCGTGGGAAAGCGGGCTCGTCCGCTGACCTCGGCACGCGTTCGACGACCGTGCGGGCCACGATGTCGCCGAACCGCTGCCGCCGGCGCGACACCAGCATCACGACGGTGCCCGCGAGACCCCACGCGAACCCGTCGACGACCATGAGCAGCTCGCGGACCAAGAACGCGCCCAGCGACGGGTGCCCGCCGTCGAGCGTCCGGACCCGCAGGCGCAGCCAGCGCATCGCCGGCGTCTGCCCGCCGTGCCGGTGGGGCCACCACACGGTGACGAACAAGAGGCCGACGAAGTCCAGCACCAGCATCGTGTAGAGGACGACCTCGAGGAAGGTCAGCAGGCCCGGGCCGTGCGGGTGGAAGAGCCAGACGACGGCGATCGCGAGCAGCAGCATCGGCAGGAAGACGAGCAGCTCGTCGAGCAGGAACTGCACCAGGCGGCGGCCGACGACGCCGATTCCCGGACGGGTCATCTGCCCATGATCCCGATCCTCCCGCGCGGGCGCGCGCTGAGTCGGCTCATACCCCGGGCTTAGTTCGCGGCGGCGAGTTCGTCCCCCGGGTTGATCACCGCCGGCGGCCGCCGGGCCAGGCTCGGGCGCACCCCACCCGGCGACGGAAGGACCCTTCGGTGCGCATCTCCCGGACAGGACTGGCGGCCGCGACGGCCGCCCTCTTCGCGGCGGCGGTGCCCGCCGCGGCCGCGGACCCGCTCACGCCGTACACGAGCCAGCAGCTCCAGTGGGGCGACTGCCCGTTCAAGCCGGGCACCGGCGACGCGGCCGTGCAGTGCGCGCTCGTCACCGTGCCGCGCGACTGGGCCGACCCGGCCGCGGGCACCGACCTGAAGGTGTCGATCAGCCGCGCCGCGGCGACCGGTGAGCGGCAGGGCGCGCTCCTGCTGAACCCCGGCGGGCCGGGCGGTCAGGGCACCACGCTGGCCGGCCCGCTCGCCGCGCTGGAGCCGTCCGTGCACCAGCTCTACGACTTCGTCGGCATGGACCCGCGCGGCACCGGCCACGCGGGCACCGACGACAAGGGCTTCCAGTGCCAGGTCCCGACCGGGCGGCTGCCGCAGGGTCCGCTCGACGCGCGCGACCGCTCGGCGGCCAGTATCGCGAACCACCAGAAGGTGCCGCGCGCGGTCGCCGAGGCGTGCCAGAGTGACGCGCTGGCGCCGTACGTCACGACGTGGCAGACCGCGCACGACATGGACCTGATCCGCACGCTGCTCGGTGACGAGAAGCTGAACTACCTCGGCTACTCCTACGGCACCTGGCTCGGCGCGAAGTACGCGTCGCTGTTCCCGGAGCACACCGGCAAGACCGTGCTCGACTCCAGCGTCAACTTCGAAGGCCGGCTGCAGGCGGACTTCGAGGCCTTCCCGGTGATCGACCAGCGGCAGTTCGACGACGTCTACGTGCCGTGGCTCGCGCGCAACTTCGCCGCGCAGCTGGGCGGGACTCCCGCCGAGGTGAAGGCGAAGTGGGAACGCGTCCGGGCGTACTACGCTGCCCACGGCGTCGCCCCCGACGGGTTCGACGGCATCTTCGTCGGCAACGGCAGCGAGATCCAGTGGCTGCTCGGCGCGCTGGTCTTCCTCCAGGGCGCGGCGGCGCTCGACGGCACCACGGCCACTCCCCCGCCGGCGTTCGCCGAGGCGATGGATGCCGCTTCCCGCAAGGCGTTCGGCGTACCGGCGGCGTCCGTGACCCCAGCCGTGGTGGCCGCTGCGGCACCGGACTACACGCAGCGGTCCGGCACCCGCTACGCCGTCGCGTGCGGCGACCAGCCGACCCGGCCGGCGGCCTGGTACAAGCGGCTCAGCGACCAGCAGGGGCCGCGCTACCCGCTGTTCGGCTGGGCGTACGGCCTCGGCGAAACGTGCGGCTTCTGGTCGGACGCACCGCAGCACGCGCTGCCGAACGTGCCCGCTTCGGTGGCGTCGAACATCCTGGTGGTGCAAGGGGAGTTCGACCCGCAGACGGGCTACGAGCAGGCCTCGGCGGCAGCGCGTGCGGCGAGGGTTCCGCTGGTGTCGGTCGACGACTCGCCGTACCACGGGCAGTACGCACTGGCGGGCAACCCGTGCGTCGACGGGCTGGTGAACGTGTTCCTCACGAAGAACTCCCGTCCGGGCAGCACGACGTGCCCGGGAGTGCCGCTCCTCGGCGAGGACCAGGTGTACCCGGTGCCGGGCCCGGTGCGGAGCAAGGCGTCCGTCCAAACGCGACTGTCGATCGAGAGTGGGTTGCGGAAGCGGGTCCAGGACGACGTCAGCGCGGTGAACCGCTGACCTCCCGGCCGCGGCGCACCCGCTGCGCCGCGGCCGGGCGGATCTCCGTACCGCGTCTCCGTAGTTGCCCCGACGTGCGTACCGCCGATCGGCGCGATCGTGGCCGCATGACGAAACAGCTTGTGGTGACCGAACGGCGGCGGCTCACGGCAGTGCGTGCCGCTCGGCTGTTCGATGGTGTCGGGTCCGCCCTCGTGGCCAACCCGCTGGTGGTGCTCGACGGCGCCACGATCCTGGGCGTCGAGTCCGGGGGTACCGCGCCCGAGGGGGCCGACCTCCTCGACCTGGGCGGGGCGACGCTGCTGCCCGGGCTGATCGACACCCACGTCCACCTCGCCTTCGACGCCAGCACCGAGCCGGTCGCGCGGCTCGCCGCGCGGGATGACGCGCAGGTGGCCGCGGCGATGGCCGAGGCCGGGCGAGCGTCGCTGCGGGCCGGGGTGACCACCGTGCGGGACCTCGGCGACCGCGGCTACCTGTCGCTGGCCCTGCGGGACCTCGCCGGGCAGCCGACGCTGGTCGCCGCCGGGCCGCCGATCACCAGTCCCGGCGGGCACTGCCACTTCCTCGGCGGGGTCGCGGAGGCCAGCGAGGCGGGGGTGCGGGCGGCGGTGCGCGAGCACGTCGAACGCGGCACCGACGTCATCAAGATCATGGCCAGCGGCGGGACGATGACCCCGGGCACGCGCCAGGAGGACGCCCAGTTCGACCGGGACGTCCTGCGCGCCGCCGTCGACGAGGCCCACCGGCACGGCCTGCCGGTGACGGCGCACGCGCACGGCACCTCGGCGATCGCCGACGCCCTCGCCGCGCGCGTGGACGGCATGGAGCACGTGACGTTCTGGACGGCGACCGGTGTCGAGCACTCCGAGGAACTGCTGCACGCCGTCGTGGACCAGGGGGTGGCGGTGGGGGCGACGGTCGGCATGGTGCCCGTCGAAGGCCTCGCCCCGCCCGAGGAGATCGCGCGCCGGATGCCGGGCGTGGTCGCGAACTACCGGCGGCTGCACCAACTCGGCGCGCGGGTGGTCGCGGGTACGGACGCGGGGATCGCGCCGGTCAAGCCGCACGGGGTGCTGCCGTGGGCGCCGCTGATGCTGCGCCAGATCGGGCTGTCGCCGGCCGACGCGCTGCGGGCGATCACCTCGGTCGCGGCGGGGGTGTGCGGGCTAGCGCACCGCAAAGGCCGGGTGGCCCCGGGGTTCGACGCGGACCTGCTGGCCGTGGACGGCGACCCGCTGGCCGACCCGCGAGCGCTGCTGCGGGTCCAGGCGGTCTGCGCGCGCGGGACGTGGGTCCGGTGAAGGCGTTTTGGCGGGCGTTGGTGAAGGGATTGGCCCGGGCGTCGTGGTTCCCGGCGCCGATCTGGCCGGCGGGGCCGAAGTTCCGGTGGCCCGGCGAGCCCCGCTGACCCGCGGCCGGTCGTGAGTGAGAAACAGGGTTAGAACACTGTTCCTCACTCACGAGGCAGGCCGTTCGGACGCCGGCGCCGTATCGTACTGGCGCATGGAGCTCGGCCGGGGCTTCGTCGGCCGGGCCGGCGAGCTGACCCTCTTGCGCGCCGGCCTCGCGGAGGCGCGGGCCGGGCGGGGCCGCGTCGTGCTCGTCGTCGGCGAACCCGGCATCGGCAAGACCAGTCTCGCCCGGGAACTCGCCCGGCACGCCGAAGACGCCGGCGTGCCCGTCGGCTGGGGACGCGCCAGCGACGACGAAGGCAGCCCGCCCTTCTGGGTCTTCCGGCAGCTGGCGCGGTCACTGGACCGGCCGTTCCCCACCGGCGAAGCGAACGGTTCCGCCGAAGCGCGCTTCCAAGCCTTCGAAGCCTTCGCCGACGGCCTGCGCGAAGCCGCCGCCCCGCACGGACTGCTCGCCGTGCTCGACGATCTGCAGTGGGCCGATGCCGCGTCGCTCGCCCTGCTCGTGCACCTCGCCCGCGACCTCGACCGCGCGCCCGTGCTGATCGTCGCGACCTACCGCGACACCGAGACGACCGGCCGCGAAGCCCTCACCTCGGCCCTCGCCGCACTCGCCCGCGAGCCCGTGCTGACCCGGATCCGGCTGGCCGGCCTGACCGAGGCCGAGGTCGTCGCGCAGCTCGGCCGCGGGGGCATCCCCGCCGAAATCGCGACGCTGGTCAGCCGCCGCTCGGGCGGCAACCCCTTCTTCGTCTCCGAGCTGGCCCGGTTGGCCGGCGACGGCGGCGACGCGTTGCCTGACGGCGTCGTCGACACCGTCCGCGCGCGGCTGGCCCGCCTGGGCGAGCCGTGCCGGCTGCTCGTCGCGACCGCCGCCGTGCTCGGCCGCGACGTCGACCCGGCCGCGCTCGCCGAGGTCACCGGCCGGCCCGCCGCCGACGTCCTGACCGAGCTGGACGAGGCCGCCGAAGCCGGCATCGTGACCGCGCGCAGCTTCAAGCACGACCTGATCCGGGAGTCGGCGGCGGCGGACCTGCCGACGGCGGCACGGCTGACCGCGCACGCCCGGATGGCGGCCTGGCTCGAGCGCCGCGACCCGGGCCGGACGTCGGAGATCGCCCACCATTGGCTGGAGTCGCTGCCCGTCGGCGACGCCGCGAAGGCCGCGCACTGGGCCGAGCGCGCCGGCGACCAGGCGCTGGCCCAGCTCGCCTGGGAACGCGCCGCCGAGCTCTACCGGCGCGCGCTCGACGCGGCTCCCGCGTCCGCCGCCGACCGGGCGCGGTTGCGGCGCCGCGAAGGCGTCGCCCACCTGCGCGGCGGCGAGATCGAACGCGGCTCCCGGGTCCTGGGAGCCGCCGCCGAGGCGGCCCGGGAGGCGAACGACCCGGCGCTGCTGGGCGAAATCGCGCTGGCGATGGAAGGCCTGTCCGACCCGTGGGGCAGCTTCAACGGCGGCAAGATCGCCAGCGAGGCGCTCGCCGGACTGCCACCCGGCGACGACCCGCTGCGCGCCCGGCTGCTCGCCCTGCACGCGGGCGAAGCCGGGTTCCTCGGCGGCGGCCACGCGGAAGCGGCGTCGGCCGAAGCACTCGCGATCGCCGACCGGCTCGGCGATCCGGACGTGCTCTGCTCCGCGCTGCGGGCCCGGCAGATGGTGCGCTCGGCCCCCGACGGCGTGCACGAACGGCTGGCCCTCGCCCACCGCATGATCGCCCTCGGCGAGGACCGCGACGACGCCGATGTGCTGCTGTGGGGCCACCTCTGGCGGTTCGACGCGCTGCTCATGCTCGGCCGGTTCGGGGAGGCCGAACAGGAGCTCGCCGCGCTGCGGCTGCCGGCCGAACGCCTCCGCCGGCCGCTCGCGCGCTGGCACCACCTGCGCAGCTTCGCCACCATCGCCATCGCGCGCGGACGGTTCGACGACGCCGTCGAGGCGCTGCAGCAGAGCTTCGCGCTCGTCGCCGACCGGGCGCACATGTCGCTGCAGGGCGTGCCGATCACCGTGCTGGCTTCGGTCGCCGCGCTCACCGGGCGCGCCGGCCTGGTGACGCCGGCGATGGAGAGCATCTTCACCGAGCACGCTCCGCCGTTCGTCGCGCTGCTGCACTCGGCGTGGCTGCTGCAGATCGGCGACCGCGCCGGGGCGGCCGAGTTCTACCACCGCGGCGCGGTTTCCCAACCCGCGCCGGTACCCGCGACGCTGCCCGTCGCTGCCGCCGCGGTGGAGGTGGGCGCGGAGTTCGGGCCGCCCGAAGCCGTCGAGCGGGCCGCGGCGATCCTGCGGCCGCACGCCGGGCTGTTCGTCACGGGCGGGGCGGGCTCGATCCTCGTCACCGGGTCGGTCCGCCGGTACCTCGCGCTCGCGGCCGCGTCCGCCGGCCGGCTCGACGAAGCCGTGCGGGAATCCCGGCTCGCGATCGCGGCCAACGACGAAGCCGGCACCCCGCCGTACGCGACGCTGGCGCGCTTCGAGCTGGCCAAGACGCTGGCGCGCCGCGCCCGCCCGGGCGACGTCGCCGAAGCGCTCGGCCTGGCGGCGTCGGTGTCGGCGACGGCCGAGCGGCTCGGGATGGCCCCGGTCCGGCAGGCCGCCGACGGGCTGGCGGCCACCCTGCGCGGGGACGCGCCGGGCCCGTTGACCCGCCGCGAACGCGAGGTCGCCGCGCACGTGGCCGACGGCCTGACGAACAAGCAGATCGCCGCGCTGCTGCACATCTCCGAGCGGACGGCGGAGAGCCACGTCCAGCACATCCTCACCAAGCTCGGCTGCACCAACCGCGCCCAGATCGCCACCTGGGTGACCACCCACGCTTAATCCGGCACCAGCGACAAGACCGCGTCGACGAGTTGCGGTCCGTCCAGCAGCACCGGGTCGTTGTGGCCCGCGTCCGGGACCTCCACCAGCCGCGCCGACGCCGCCGCGGCCACCTCGCGGCTTTGAGCGGGCGGGACGATCGAGTCGCGGCCGCCGAGGACCACCACCGTCGGGACGCGCAGGCGGGCGACCTCGTCCCGCACCGGGAACCGGTCGCGCAGCAGCAGCCGCACCGGCAGGAACGGATAAGCCTCGGCGCCGGCGGCGGCCAGGTCGGTGAACGGCGACCGCAGCAGCAGCCCGGCCGGCGGGTGCTCGAGCGCGAGCTCGGTCACCACCGCGCAGCCGAGGCTCTCGCCGTAGAAGAGGATCCGGCCGGGCGGCACCCGCCGGTCCTCGACGAGGAACCGCCACGCCGCGCGGACGTCGAGCGCCAGTCCTTCCTCGCTGGGGTCGCCGGGATTGCCGCCGTAGCCGCGGTAGTCGAACACCAGCACCGCCAGCCCCGCCTGCGCGAGTTTCGCCGCCAGCGGCGTCCGGTCGGCCCGGTTGCCGCCGTTGCCGCCGGCCACCAGCACGGTCGCGATCGGTGCCCGGCCCGGCCGGACGAACCAAGCGCCCAGGTCGAGGCCGTCGGCGGTGTGGAGCCGGACGTCCTCGGCGCCGGGAAGGACGGTCGTCGCCGAGGGCACCGTTGTGGTGTCCGGCAGGTAGATCAGGCGGCGCTGGAAGACCCACAGGAGCGCCAGGACCAGCACGACGACCAGCACCAGCCCGAGCAGCACCCGCACGACCACCGGCGCGGTCAAGCGGACCGCCGGGGAAACAACCACGCCTCGCGGACGTTGTACCGGGCGATGAACATTCTCCGATTCTGCGTCCTCGGCGACTCGCTGGCCGCCGGCGTCGGCAGTTCGCGCCGAGAGGACACCCTCGGGCAGCGGCTCGCGCGGCGGCTGCGGGCCGAGGGCCACGTCGTCCGGCTCCAGGGCTACGGCGTGCCCGGCGCCCGCTCGGCCGACCTGGACCGCCAGGCCGGCGCCGCGCTGCGTGACGGCGTCGATCTGGCGCTGGTCGTGATCGGCGCGAACGACCTGGCCGGGTTCGTCGCGCCGGCGGTCGGGGCCCGGCAGCTGCACGACGCCGTGGCCCGGCTGGTCCGCGGCGGCGCCCGAGTCCTCGTCGTGCCCGCGCCCGACCTGGGGATCGTGTCGCGGGTGCCCGCGCCCTACCGGCAGCTGGTGTCCGCGGCGAGCGGCCAGTACGCGAGTGCCCAGGCGGACGCCGCGATCCGGGCCGGCGGCGCCGTGGCCGCCGCGGGTCCCCAGCTCACCGCGCGCTTCGCCGCGGACGCGACGCTGTTCTCGGCGGACCGGTTCCACCCGTCGTCGGCCGGTTACGCGGTGATCGCGGACGCGCTGGCGCCCCACCTGCTCACGGTGGCGGCCGACCTCGCCGCGTAACGCTTCAGCAGACGCCGTGCAAAAGCCCGGCGAACCGCGCCTCCGCGGCCGCACCGGCGAGTGTCCGATGTAGACCGTCTCCGGTGCCGCCGAAGCCGTGGGTCTCGGCGCCGTCACGTTCGCGGGCCGCCGTCACCCGGGCGGACTGACGACGGCGCTGCCGTGTGTAGCCGGCCGGGTGCGCGGGTATCCCCGCCGCACCTTCGGAAGGAGCTGACATGGGTCTTCTCATCGGGTTGCTGGTGGTCTGGGCCATCCTGGCCGTCCTCGGCATCGTCATCAAGGGCCTGTTCTGGCTGATCATCGTCGGCGCGGTGCTGTTCGTCGCGACCGCGGTCATCGGTTTCGTCAAACGGGAGGCCCTCAGCCGCAAGCACTGACGACCGGACATCACGTTTTCGCGCCGGAAACGGCCGTTCGGTCTGCGCGCGTCCCGTCGGCGTGCTATTCGATCTCTATGACCGAATCACCGAACTATCCGAACTACCCCGAATCCACGGCGGCCGGGCAGCCGGCCGCCGCCCCGGCCCGGCCCACGACCGTCGAAGGCGCATTCTGGGCGTTCATCGCTTCGACTGTCATCGGCCTCGTCGGCGGCTTCTTGATCTTCGCAAGCCGTGACTCGATCGCCGACACACTGCGGAATTCGAACAGACAAAGCGGCGGCTCGCTGACCGACGCGCAGATCGACCAGGCCGTGACGATCACGATGGTCGTCGCGCTCGTGATCGCCGTGATCATCGCCGCGCTGTACCTGCTGTTCGCGTTCAAGCTGCGCGCCGGCCGGAACTGGGCGCGGATCGTGCTCACGGTGATCACCGCCCTGCAGCTGATTTCGGTGCTGGCAGGGCAGTCCACGGTGCTGGGGTACGTCAGCGTGGTCGTCGCCGTCATCGGCGTCGTGCTGTCGTTCCTGACGCCGTCGAACGCCTACTTCGCCGCCGCCAAGACCATCCGCTAGGACCGGCCCCGGGCCCGCCGCACCCGCGGCGGGCCCGGGCCGCTTTCCGCCGAGGTGCCCGAATTCGAAGGCCTCCGGGATCATCGACGCCATCGAGCAGCGCGCCCACGGCGATCGCCGCGCCACTGCCGGCACTGTCCTGTTCGGACGGTCGCCAGGACCGGCCGGGCGGGCGATCTCCCCGGCTTCAGCGGCCGTCCCACGGGCGGCCGGACAGCAGGTTCGTCACCCACCGCACGGCGGTCTCGCACAACGCCGCTTCCGGACCGCGCCGGTGGGCCACCACGTCGTCGTCGCACCAGAGCATCAGCGCCGTCGCGCCGCCCGCCGTCGGCGTCAACCCGACCACCCAGCGCCGGCCGCCGAGGGCGAGGACGCGCTCGGCGGTGACCCAGCGCCCGCGCGACCCCGTCACCGTCCACGCGGACAGCCGCGCGAGGTCCGCGACCGACGCCGGCCGGCGGGGGTTCGGGCCGTTCACGCCGCCACTGTCGCACATCCGGAGCACCGGGTCCGGGAAGCCGCGGGCGGGTCACCGGCCCGTCGACCCGTCGATCAGCTCGCGCAGGATGTCGGCGTGGCCCGCGTGGCGGCCGGTCTCCTCGATCATGTGGACCAAGGCCCAGCGCATCGACGGCGGCGTCCCGGTCGGGCGGGCCACCGGCTCGGTCAGGTCGGCGCACGCGTCGATCACCGCGTTGGCCTCGGCGACCGCCGCGCGGTAACCCGCCAGGAGCGCGGCGGCCGTTTCCCCCGGGCGCGGCCGGAACGTGGCGTGCCAGTCGGCCGTCGGCTCGCCGAGGAACGTGAAGCGCTCGACGTGCGTCAGGTGCCGGACCAAGCCGAGCAGCGACGTGCCGGAGGGCACGCCGGGCGTCCGGACCTGCGGCTCCGGCACGCCCTCGGCCTTGGCCGCCACCGCGGCGCGCAGCTGGTCGAGGAACCCGCGCAGCACGTCCTTCTCGGCGGGGCCGGTCCGCGGGGGCGGGGTGTCACGACGGCGGGGCATGGTCTGTCCTCCTCGGACGGTCACCGGGCTCGGCGGATCAGCAGCAGGTGGTCGACGACGTCGGCGGCCTGCCCGGCGGGTCCGGTGGCCCGGCGGGAGAGGGCTTCGGCGCGCGAGACGGTCCACTCGCCGGCGTCGAGGTCCAGCGAACGGGCCACCTCCCGCGGCGAGGGGAAGCGGGCTTCCCGGTCCCACGACCACGGCGCGACGGACCCGTGGTCGACGACCAGCAACCGGCCGCACGGCACCAGTGCGTGCGCGGCCCGGCGCAGCACGCGGTCGCGCGGGAACGCGAAGGACGTGTGCAGGTAGTGCGCCGAAACGAGGTCGAAGCGGCCCTCGGGGAACGTCTCGGCCAGTTCGTGCCGTTCGGCGGCGACGCGGTCGCCGAGCCCGAGGTCGCGGGCGCGCTCGGCCAGGCGTGCGATCGCGACGCCGGAGATGTCGGCCGCGGTCACCCGCCAGCCGCGGCGGGCGAGCCACAGCGTGTCGCCGCCGGGGCCGCTGCCCAGGTCGAGGGCCGTGCCGGGCGGCAGCTCGGCGACGGCTTCGGTGAGCCGGACGTTCGGGCGGGGCGCGGCGCGCGGGGTCGCGTAGTGGGTGTCCCAGAATTCCGTGGCGGTCATGGGTCCACCGTGGCGCGGCCGTGCCGGAGTGGCACGCTTTCTTGCGGTTTCGGCAAGATGGCCGGATGAGCGACGACATCGAGGACGTCCTGCACGCGGTCGGCCCGCGGCTGCGGGCCCTGCGCCGCACCCGCGGGCTCACGCTGGCCGAGGTCGCCGGCACGACCGGGGTGTCGGAGAGCACGCTGTCGCGGCTGGAAAGCGGGCAGCGGCGGGCCAGCCTGGAACTGCTGCTGCCGCTGGCGCGCGCCTACCGCGTCCCGCTCGACGACCTCGTCGGCGCGCCCCGCACCGGCGACCCGCGCGTCCACCTCGCGCCGATCCACCGCCACGGCATGACGTTCGTGCCGCTGTCCCGGCGGCCGGGCGGCATGCAGGCGTACAAGATGCTCATCCCGGGCACCGACCGCCCACCCGAGCCGGCGCACCAGACCCACGACGGCCACGAGTGGCTCTACGTGCTCCACGGAAACCTGCGGCTGGTCCTCGGCGAGCACGACCTGGTGCTGCCGGCGGGCGAGGCCGCGGAGTTCGACACGACGCTGCCGCACTGGCTCGGCAGCGCCGACGGAAAGGCCGTCGAGCTGCTCATCCTCTTCGGACAGCACGGCGAACGGGCGCACCTGCGCGCCCGCGCCACCCGCGACTGACCCGGCCCGGGATCGATTTCCGGGGAAGGAACAGGCGCACCCGCTCCCGGCCGCGCGAACTCCCAGGGTTCTCCCAGAACCTCCCAGGAACCGGCCAGGCGGCCGGGCCAGGCTCGCCGCCATGACCACCATCGAAGTGCGCGGCCTGACCAAGCGGTACGGCCCCGACACCGTCGTGGACGACCTGTCGTTCACCGTCGAACCCGGGCAGGTCACCGGGTTCCTCGGGCCGAACGGCGCGGGCAAGTCCACGACCATGAAGCTGATCCTGGGCCTCGCGGCGCCGACGCGCGGGTCCGTCACCATCGGCGGGCGCCGCTACCGCGACCTGCCCGTCCCGCTGACCGAGGTCGGCGCGCTGCTCGACGCGGGTGCCGTCCACGGTGGCCGGAAGGCGCACGACCACCTGCTGGCCCTCGCGGTGAGCAACGGCCTCCCCCGGCGGCGGGTCGGCGAGGTGCTGGCCCGGACCGGCCTCGAGAGCGTGGCGGGCAAGCGGGCGGGCGGGTTCTCGCTCGGCATGCGGCAGCGCCTCGGCATCGCGGCGGCGCTGCTCGGCGACCCGCGCGTGCTCATCTTCGACGAGCCGGTGAACGGGCTCGATCCCGAAGGCATCCGGTGGATCCGCGACTTCATGCGCTCCCTGGCCCGCGAGGGCCGGGCCGTGCTGGTGTCCAGCCACCTGATGAGCGAGATGGCCCAGACCGCCGACCACCTGGTCGTGATCGGCCGCGGCCGGCTCGTCGCCGACACCGCCGTGAGCGAGCTCGTACGCGGCGAAGGCACCGTGCTCGTCCGCACGCCCGACGCGGGCTTCGCGCGGCTGCTCGTCACCGCCGGCGCGACCGTGCGGGAAGGCGCCGAAGCCTCGCTCGTCGTGTCCGGCCTGACGAGCGCGGAGATCGGCAAACTCGCGGCGTACCACGGCGTCGCGCTCGCCGAGCTGACCCCGCAGCGCGTCTCGCTCGAGGACGCCTTCATGGATTTGACCCGCGACAGCGTCGAGTACGAGGGAGCGAGCGCGTGAGCTTCGCCCAGTCCGTCCACGCGGAGTGGATCAAGCTCCGCAGCCTGCGCTCGACGTGGTACACGCTGGCGTGCCTGTTCACGGCCGGCCTCGGCATCACGGCCCTGGCCATGAACGCCGCGGCGAAGACGTACGCCGAGGATCCCCAGGCCTGGGACCCGACCAACCGCAGCCTGACGTCGTACATCGTCGCGCAGCTGATCATCGGGGTGCTGGGCATCCTGGTCGTCACCGGCGAGCACGCGACCGGGCTGATCGGGACGTCCCTGATCGCCACGCCCCGCCGGCACCGGCTGCTGGCGGCCAAGGTCGTGGTCGCCGTCGGCGTCGCCGTGGTGGCGGGCCAGGTGCTGATGTTCGCCGCCTTCCTCCTCGGGCAGGCCGTCCTGGGTGCGCAGGGCCTCCCGCGAGCGGCGCTCGGCGACCCGGGCGTGCTCTCCGCCGTGACGGGCGGCGGGCTCTACCTCGCGGCGATCGCGCTGCTGGCGGTCGGGCTGGGCACGCTGATGCGGGCGACCGCGGGCGCGCTGGCGACGCTGGTCGGAATCGTGTTCCTGGTCCCCGCGCTAGCGGGCCTCTTCCCGGCGTGGGTGCGCGGGCTGTTCTTCTACTGGCCGACGCTCGGGGCGTCGGCGGTCCTGAAGACGGTGCCCGACCCGGACTTCCCGCACCCGTGGGTCAACCTGGCCGGGATGTGCGTGGGGGTGGCCGCGGTGCTGGCGGTGGCATTCGCGGTCTTCCGTCGCCGGGACGTGTGATGCGCGAGGTCGGCCGAGGCCTGGCGGCGGCGGCCGCGGCGCTGCTCGCGATGGCGGTCATCGCGGCGGCGGGGTTGCTGCTGCTCGGGGTGCCGGACGTCGGCGGGTTGACGGCGGCGGTGGTGGCGTTGGCGGTGGGCGGATCGGTCGATGTCCAGGCGGCTGCCGCCGGTGGGCTTCCGGTCGAGGTGCATGGTGGCCTGCACGGGCTTCCGCTGGGGGTTTCCCTTGCGGGGGCGGTGGTTTTGGGGTGGCTGTTGCTGCGGCGTCGGGAGGGGTTGCTCGTGCGTGGGGCCGCGGCGGTGGTGGGTTTTGTGGGGGCGTTGGGTGGGATTGCGTTGTGGGGCGGGGGGAAGGTGGGTTTGCCGGGCGGGGTTGGTGGGCCTGGGGGCTGCGTCTCGGGTGGGTTGCCTTTCCCGGGCGCCGGTTCTTCCGCGGGGGTGAGGCAGGGTTCGTTGGGTGGGCTCGGCGCCGGTTTCCCTGCCGCGGCTGGTGGACCGCTCTCCGGTGGGCTTCCCGCGCGACCCGGCCTGCCCACCTCGGCCGATTTACTCGCCGGACTCCCCGCGCAAGCCAGCCTGCCCACTCCGACCGACCTACGCGCCGGGCTCCCCACGCAAGCCAGCCTGCCCACCCCGGCCGACCTACACACCGGACTCCCCGCGCAAGCCAGCCTGCCCACTCCGACCGGCCTGCACGCCGGACTCCCAGCCCAAGCAAGCCCGCCCGCCCCAGCCGACCTACACACCGGATTTCTCGGGCAAGCCAGCCTGCCGTCCCTTGGCGATCTGCACGCCGGACTTCCCGGGCAAGCCGGACTTCCCTCCCCCACCCACCTGGAAGCCGCGTTCTCCGTGGCCGCCGCCCCCACCCTCGCCGGCGCCCTGTTCTTTGCCCTCGTGGTCGTCGCGGCCTGCGGCCTGATCGCGCGCTTCCCTTCCCTGGCAACAACTCTGCGCACCCTCCGCTGGCCGCTCGCCGGGCTCGCCGCGGTCTGCCTCACCGCCGCCGGCGTGCTCGGCGGCGCGACCGCGGCGGGGGCCGTCCTCCTGCTCCTCCCCCAGCTGCTCCCCGCCGCCGTTCTGACCGGCCTCGGCGTCCCCTGGCACCTCAGCACCACCGGCCTGCTCTCCTGCGCCCCGGACACCGGCTTCCCCGCCACGCACTGGATCGCCGCCGCGGTCCTGCTCGGCTGCGGCATCGCCGTCGCCCTCCGCTGGCGTCACCCACCGCTGCGGCAAGCCCCGGTGCTCGCCGCCGTCGTCGGCGGTGTCCTGGCCGTCACCGCACTCGTGTCACGGTTCTCCGCCGACCTCTCGGTGAGCGCGTTCGGCTTCTCGGTGCCCGTCCTCGGCGCTCAGCTGGCGGCGAACCCGCTCCTGGCCCTGGCCGCCGGGGCCGCGGGCGGCGCCGTCGCGGGGTTCGCGGGCAGCCTGCTCGTCCGCGCGATCTCCGTATCCTCGCGGGCATGGACGCGATGAACCGGCTGCTGGTCGTGGACGACGAGCCCACCGTCCGCGAGCTGCTCTCGGCCGCCCTCCGGTTCGCCGGCTTCCGGGTGACCTCCGCGGCGACGGCGCGCGAAGCCGTCGCCGCGGCCACCGAAGAACCGCCCGACCTGGTGCTGCTGGACGTCATGCTGCCGGACCTCGACGGCTTCGAAGTGGTCCGGCTGCTGCGCGAACAGCACCGTCCGGTACCCGTCCTCTTCCTCACCGCGCGGGACGGCCAGGCCGACAAGGTCACCGGCCTGTCCCTCGGCGCCGACGACTACGTCACGAAGCCGTTCGACCTGGCGGAGCTGATCGCGCGGATCCGGGCGATCCTCCGCCGCACCTCCGGGCACCCGGCCGCCGTGCTGACCGTGGGCACCCTCGCCCTCGACGCCGACGGCCGGCAGGTGACGCGCGCGGGGCAGCCCGTCCGCGTGTCCGCCACCGAGTTCCGGCTCCTGCGCTACCTGATGGAGAACGCCGGCCGCGTGGTCTCGAAGGCGCAGATCCTCGACCGCGTGTGGCGCGAGGACTTCGGCGGCGACGCCAGCATCGTCGACACCTACATCTCCTACCTGCGACGCAAGGTCGACACCGAGGAGCCCAAGCTGATCCACACCGTGCACGGCGTCGGCTACGTGCTGCGCGAGCCCCGGCGATGACGCGGCTGTCGCTGCGGGCGCGGCTGCTGCTGCTCACCGCGGGCCTCCTGCTGGCCGGCCTGACCCTGATCAGCGCGCTCGTCGCCGGGCAGCTGGAGCGCTTCCAGCTCGACCGCCTCGACGGCCAGCTGCGCTCGATGACCGAGCTCATCTCCCGCGCGGCGGGCCCGCCCCCGGCCGAAAACGCCGCCGTGCGGCCGGATCTGCTCGACCCCGCGCTCGAATTGTTCGGCACCCCGTACGTCGTCTACCTGGACGCCGCCGGCGCCCCGGTGGGCGGGCTGCACTCGTCGCGCGTGTCCGGCGCGACGCTGCCGCCGTTCGACGCGCTGCGCACGGTCCCCACCGACGGGACGGCCGTCGACCTGACCGCCGCCGACGGCTCGGAACGCTGGCGGGCGGTCGCGCGCCCGGCCCTCCGCTGGGGTGGCACGGTGGTTTCGGCCGCGCCGCTCGCCGAAGCCGACGCCACGATCGCCCAGCTGCGGGTGAGCAGCCTGGTCACCGGCGCGGGGCTGCTCGTCGTGCTGACCGCGGCCGGCTGGTTCGCCCTCGGCCGGGGCCTGCGGCCGCTGCGCCGGATCGAGCACACGGCGGCCGCGATCGCCGGCGGCGACCTCACCCGGCGCGTCCCGGTCCTCGCGCCGCCGGGCACGGAGATCGGGCACCTCGCGGCGTCGCTCAACACGATGCTCGGCCAGCTGGAGGGCGCCTTCGCCGGCCGGGCGGCGTCGGAGGCGCGGATGCGCGCGTTCGTCGCGGACGTCAGCCATGAGCTGCGCACGCCGCTGTTCGGCATCAAGGGGTCCACGGAGCTCTACCGGATGGGCGCGCTGCCCGGACTGTCCGATGTGGACGAAACGATGCAGCGCATCGACCGCGAAGCCACCCGGCTCACCGCGCTCACCGAGGATCTCCTGCTGCTCGCCCAGCTCGACGACGCACCGGAGGAGCAGCTCGACCGGGCCCCGATGGACCTGCGCACCCTCGCCGGCGACGCCCGCCACGACCTGCGCGCGCTCGACCCGTCCCGCACGGTCACCCTCACCGGCCCGGGCGGCGACGGACCCCCGGGCCCGGCCCCGGTCGACGCGGACGAGGCCCGGCTCCGGCAGGTGGTCACGAACCTGGTGGGCAACGCGGCCGCGCACACGCCCCCGGGCACGAGCGTCCGCATCGGCGTCGGCACGGCGGCGGGGCGCGCGGTCCTGGAGGTGGCCGACGCCGGGCCGGGGATGCCGGCCGAGCAGGCGGCGAAGGTGTTCAACCGCTTCTACCGCGCCGACCGGTCCCGCACCCGCTCGGGTGGCGCGGACGCGGGGCTGGGGTTGTCGATCGCGCGCTCGCTGGCCCGCGCTCACGGCGGCGACGTCGAGCTGGAGACGGCGGCCGGTGAAGGCGCGTGTTTCCGGCTGTCGTTGCCGTTGCCGGACTGAGGTTCAGGAACGCTTCGGGCCCAGCGCCGCCACCAGCTCGGCCACGCGGTGGTGGGCTTCCAGCGGGTGCCGCAGGCGGCCTTCCGGGTGGATCGTGTAGTGGTTGCGGCGGCCCACGCGCTCGCGTTCGACGTAGCCGTCCGCGATCAGGTCCGCGAGGATCAGCTGCACGCCGCGTTCGGTGATGCCGACCCGCTCGGCGATGTCGTGCAGCCGGTGGTCCGGATCCTCCGCCAGGCACAGCAGGACGTGCGCGTGGTTGCTCAGGAACGTCCACGAAGCCATGCGGGCAGCTTAGCCGTCCACACTTGACAGACGAAGCAGAGTTCGTCATTCTGGAGTGGACGGAGGGGAGTACCCGCCCCGGTCCGGCATCGTCAATACGGCTGCCCCAGCGCACGCCCGGTGCCGGCGCCACCTCGCGGTGGCCGGGAAGACCTCCGGTTCGCACGAACCGGAGGAGTGTGCTGTGACCGTCCCCATCTGGGCCTGGGCCGCCGTGCTGGGCGTCATCCTGCTGATGCTCGCGGTCGACTTGTTCGCTCACCGCAAGGCGCACGTCGTCGGCGTCCGCGAGGCGCTGGCGTGGTCGGGCGTGTGGGTGGCGCTCGGCGTCGCGTTCGGCGCCGTCATCTGGTGGGTCTGGGGCGCGGAATTCGCGGGCCAGTACTTCGCCGGGTACGTGATCGAGAAGTCTCTGGCGGTCGACAACGTCTTCGTGTTCGCGATCATCTTCGGCTACTTCGCCGTGCCGCGCGAACACCAGCACCGGATCCTGTTCTACGGCGTCATCGGCGCACTGGTGTTCCGCGCGGTGTTCATCGCGGCCGGCTCGGCACTGCTCGCGAGCTTCGCCTGGATCCTGTACGTGTTCGGCGCGTTCCTGGTCCTGACCGGCATCCGGATGGCGCTGCACCGCTCGGAATCGGTGGACTACGAGAAGAACATCGTCCTGCGCGTGTTCCGCCGGCTCGTCCCGTCGACGGACGTCCACCACGGCAGGAAGTTCCTCGTCCGCGAAGCCGGCCGCTGGGTGGCGACGCCGCTGCTGGCGGTGCTGGTGCTGATCGAGGTGACGGACGTGGTCTTCGCGGTCGACTCGATCCCGGCGATCTTCGCGGTGACGCAGGAACCGTTCCTGGTGTTCACCTCCAACGCGTTCGCGATCTTGGGTCTGCGAGCGTTGTACTTCCTGCTGGCGGACTTGATGCACCGGTTCGTGTACTTGAAGCTCGGCTTGGCGCTGGTCCTGGTCTGGGTGGGCGTGAAGATGCTGCTGCTGGAGGTCTGGAAGATCCCGACGGGCCTGTCATTGGGCGTGGTGGGCGCCATCCTCGCGACGGCCGTCGTGGCCAGCTTGGTCCGGACCCGCATCGCCGCCCGCTCGTCTTGACAGAAAGGAATCCCGGAATGCGTGCGGCGCGGCTTCCGAAACCGACTGGGTGCGGCAGAAGACCGGCCAGGTCTCCGCACTCACGAAAGCCTGCGGCCTTTGAGTCGAACCACTCAGGACGGCCGGTTGGTTTCCCCCTCGCGGACCGCGATGAACGGGCTTCAGCAGGATCTCGGCCTGGGCCTTGCCCTCGTCCGTCGGGGCCGGTACCGGCGTCAGCACCTGGTCGGCCGGGGAGTTCGCCTCGGACTCCGCGCGCGGGATCGGGACCTGCCACCCGACCAGCTTCTTCATCACCGTCGTCGGCAGGCTGTGCCACGTCACCAGCAGGTCGCTGGCTGATCGGGACCGTCTCGTCGGCTGTGCCCGTCCACTGCGGGGACTGCGGCAGCAGGTGGCGCACCGCCGCGTGGACCAGCCGGGTCTTCACGCACGTCCGCGGGCAGCCGTCGGGCAAGGGCTGGCCGTTCGTCTTCCACGTCGGCAGCAGCGCGTCGGCCTCGGGGTCCCACACCCAGCGCGGGTCCGCGCCCGCCCCAGTGCTCCGCCGCGCTTCAACGCGCTCCGGCGGGTCAATCCGGCCATCGCCGCTCCTCGGGAGCATGTCCGGCCGCCGCCCACACGACCTAGGCTGAGAGGATCAGGAGGTGGCCGTGGAACCCGTGGTGTCGCCGTTCACCTCCGCGCCGGGCGCGGAGTCGCTCCTGCAGCGCGCCTACACCGACGCGCTCGAGCAGGTCGGCGACGCCGACGAGATCCGCGTCCGCGTGCTCGACGCGGCCTACGAGCAGTTCTGCCGGATGGGCATCCAGCGCTCCACGATGGAGGACGTCGCCAAGCGGGCCGGGCTGTCGCGCATCACCGTCTACCGGCGCTTCGCGACCAAGGACACGCTGGTCGAGCACGTCGTGCGCCGCGAGTACCGCCGCTACTTCGACCGGTTCCTCGTCGAGATCGCGCAGGCCGAGACCGTCGCCGACCGGGTCGTGCTCGGCTTCGTCAGCTCGCTGCGCGCCATCCGCGGCAACCCGCTGATCGGCGGGCTGATCGCCGCCGAACCCGGGCTGCTCGCCTCGTCCATGATCACCGACGGCGGCCGGACGCTGGCCACCGTCCAGCAGTTCGTGGCCGGCCAGCTCCGGCGGGAACAGCACGCCGGGACCGTGTCCGCCGAGCTCGACGTCGAGGTCGTGGCCGAGCTGATGGTCCGGGTCTCCGCGTCGTTCTTGGCGATCCCCAGCCACGTCGTCGACCTCGACGACGACGAGCAGCTGGCCGATCTCGCCCGCCGCTACCTCGTCCCTCTGCTGGACACCTGAGCCGCGCCCGGATATGAAGATACAAAGCAGGTAACCTTGTATCTGTCCGACCGCCGGGAGCGCCCGTGAGCCTGACCACCGAACAGCGCGACTTCGTCGCCGCCGTGGACGACTTCTGCCGGCGGGAGGTGGGCACCCGCGAGAAGTGGCTGGCGCTCACCGACGACGGCCGGAACCCGCACAACGACGCGCTCTATCGCAAGATGGCCGAGCTGGGCTGGCTCGGCGTCGCCGTGCCGGCGGAGTACGGCGGTGCCGGCCAGGGCATGCTGGACCTGGTGCTGTTCCTGGAAACCACGGCGTACCACCAGGCGCCGATCGGCGGGTTCGCCACGTCGGTGATCACCGCGGCGTCGTACGAGAAGTTCGCCGGCGAGGAGCGCAAGCAGGAGGTGCTCGGCGCGTTCCTCCGCGGCGACGTCCTCGCTGTCTCGATGTCCGAACCCGGCGCCGGCTCCGACGTCGGGGCGCTCGCGTGCAAGGCGGTGCGGCAGGACGACGGCTGGGTCGTCGACGGCCAGAAGACGTGGTGCTCCAACGCCCACATCGCCCAGCACATCCTGCTGGTCGCGCGCACGTCCGCCGACGGCGGCAAGCACGACGGCCTGACGATGTTCTCGGTCCCCGCGGGCATCGACGGCCTCGCGGTGCACGGCATCGACACCATGGGCGGGCGCGAGGTCAACGACCTGTACTTCACCGGCTGCACGCTGCCCGGCGACGCGGTGGTCGGCGAGGTCGGGCAGGGCTGGCGGCAGCTGATGGCGGGCCTGAACCTCGAACGCATGATCCTGGCGGCCCTGATGCTCGGCACCGCGCGCCGCGCGTTCGACGACACGGTGTCCTACGTGCGCGAACGGCACCAGTTCGGCCGTCCGGTCGGGTCGTTCCAGGCGCTGCGGCACCGGATCGCCGACCACGCCACCGAGTTGGAGTGCACCCGCCTGCTGGTGCACGACGTCGCCCGCAAGATCGACGCGGCGGCCGGGAAACCACTGCCGCGCGAGGCGTCGATGGCGAAGCTCAAGGCGACGGAGTTCGCGAAGGCGATGGCCCTCGACGGCATGCAGATGCTGGGCGGCTACGGCTACGCGACGGAGTACGGCATGGAACGCCTGCTGCGGTCGACCGTGGTGTCCACTGTGTACGGCGGGACGAGCGAAATCCAGCGTGACATCATCGGCAAGACCTACGGGCTCTAGCCTCGGCTGAGACGTGCAACCTAGGCTCAGCTCGGCCAGGCGATCGCGTCGAGGAACTCGTCGATCGCGATGAGCACCCGGCCGAGCACGGCGACCGACTCGCCGATCGGGCCGGGAACCTGCATGCCGTGGTCGGCCTCCCCGACCTCCAGCAGGTACGGCGACAGCCGGCGAGCCTCGGCACCGTCCCACAACGCATCGCCCGTGCCGCCCACCAGCAACATTGGTGCGGTCGCCCGTTCCAAGGCGGCAACCACCCAAGGCACGGTGAGGATCGGCGTCAGCCACACCGCCGGCAGGCTCCGCTCGGCGGCCAGCGCCGCGGCATTCGTCCCGAGTGATTTCCCGATCAGCAGGGGGTTCTCGAGGCGGTCGAGCACGGGCCGGATCTCGTCGCAGACCCAGCTTTCGATCTGCGGCTCGAACAGGTGCGACGGCGGCTGTGACCACCCATGCCGGTGCACTGCCGCGCCGCGTCGCTCCGCCACCACCCCGGCATACATCAGCAGCCCGGCTGCCGGGCCGAACGCACCACCGGGAACCACGACCGCGTCAGCCATGCCGCCGACCCTAGCCACACCTGCCCGAAAAGACGCCGCGCTAGCCGAGATTGGTCCGGAGCGCCGGTTCACGCCGCGACTGGCGTGACCCGCTTCGCCCGCGCGGTCAGCGTCGCGATCGCCGTTGCTCCCACCAGTGACACCGCGATGCCCACCACCACCGCGCCGTTCCAGCCCGCGGTCAGGGCCGCCGGGGACGGGTGGACGGCCAGCACGCTGACCACCGTCACGCCGAGCGCCGCGCCGACGTAGCGGCTCGTGTTGTTGATGCCGCTGCCCATCCCGGTCCGGTGCGGCGGCACGCTCGCCACCGCTTCGCGCCCCAGGGACGCGTTCACCACGCCCGTCCCGAACCCGGCCACCACCAGGCCCGGCAGCAGGGACGCCGGACCCGACGCCGGGGTCACGAACGCGAGCGGCACGAGCCCCGCGGCCACCACGAGGAAGCCGGCGCTCAGCCGCGCGCCACCGGAGAACGACGCCGGCAGCCGGCGCGTCAGCAACGCCGAAAGCACGCTCGTCGCCGACCAGCCGAGTACCACCAGCGCCGCGGTGAGCGGGCTCAGCGCCAGGCCGTTTTCGAGCATCGTGCAGAGGAACGCCATCAGCGCGGTGACGCCCGCGCCCGCCACGAACGCGCCGGCCGTCGCCGACGCCAGGGCCGGGCGGCGGAACAGCGTCAGGTCGAGCATGCCGCCGCCGGAGCGGTTCTGGTGGGCGAAGAACGCCGTGAGCAGCACGACCGCCGCCGCGATCAGGATGAGCTCCAGGGGGCTCGTCCAGCCCTGCCGGCCTTCGGTGAGCGCGGCCAGCAGCGCCGCGAGGCCGCCGCCGAGCAGCAGCGCGCCGGGCACGTCGACCGTCCGCGGGCGCCCCGACACCGACTCCGCCAGCAGGACGCGGCCGAGCAGGGCGACGCCGAGCGACAGCCCCGCGATCCCGACGTAGAGCACGCGCCAGTGGTGGTCGAGGGCCGCGCCGGCCAGCGGGCCGATCGCGATGCCCGCGCCGACGCAAGCGCCCCACAGGCCGGTCGCGCGGACGCGGCCGGCGGCGTCCGGGAACGCCGGGCCGAGCACGGCGAGCCCGCACGCGATCAGCGCGCCGGAGCCGAGGCCTTCGACGACGCGGCCGGCGATGAACGCCAGCGGCCCGGGCGCGACCGCGCACAGCACCGAGCCGGCGGCGGTCACGACGGCGCCGGCGACGAACACGCGCCGCCGGCCGAAGTCGTCGCCGATCGCCCCGGCCGGCAGCAGCGCGACGGCCAGCCCGAGGCTCATCGAGCTGAGGATCCACGACGTCGCGACCACGCCGGCGCCGAGCCCGCCGGCCACCGCCGGGACGATCGACAGCGGCGCGGTGAAGACGAAGAGCGCGAGCAGCGTGGCGCCGCCGGAGGCGACGAGGACGGCTCCGGGGCGGCTGGCCATGCGGACTCCCACGTTGATTCGGTCACCGAACTCTTTCGCCCCGGAGACTAGCACGGTTGGTTCGATGAACGAACTTTTTTGTGGCAGACTGGACGCATGGCGCTGCCCCGCGAGTACACGAACCAAGCCTGTTCGATGGTCCGCGCGCTGGAGATCGTCGGCGAGCGCTGGACGCTGCTGATCGTCCGCGACGCGGTGTTCGGCGTCCGCCGCTTCAGCGATTTCGTCGAGCACCTCGGCATCCCGCGCGCGGTGCTGACCGAGCGGCTGGAGTTCCTCATCGCCGAAGGCGTCCTGGAGCGCGTACCCGGCCCCGGCAAGCGCAGCGAGTACGAGCTGACGGCGAAGGGCCGCGGGCTCTGGCCGGTCGTCCGCGCGCTGTCGGCGTGGGGCGACGAGCACTACGCACCGTCCGGCCGGCGCCGCGTGTTCGTCCACGCGGGCTGCGAGGGCGAGGTGGCGCAGTCGGGCACCTGCCTGCGCTGCGGCGCGGACGTCACGCTCACCGAGACGGTGATGACCCCGGGGCCGGGCCTGACGCCGTCGCCGGAAGACGGCCAGGTCAGCGCGATCCTTTCGCAGCCGCGGCCGCTTCTGCAGCCCATCCACTGAGCACCCGCCGGACACCCGCGAGAAGACCACGTCTGGCTTCTGTACCTACTGGTATGTACAGTGCCGGAGGTGGACACCAGGGACCAGCTCATCGACAGCACGCGCGAGCTGCTGTGGGAACGCGGGTACGTCGGCACCAGCCCCAAGGCCATCCAGCAGCGCGCCGGCGCCGGCCAGGGCAGCATGTACCACCACTTCTCCGGCAAGCGCGCGCTCGCGCTGGAAGCGGTGCGGCGCAGCGCGGACGAACTGCTCACCGCCGCCGACGCCCAGCTGCGCGGGCCCGGGACCGCCGTCGAGCGCATCACCGCGTACCTGCGCCGCGAGCGCGAAGTGCTCCGCGGCTGTCCCATCGGCCGGCTGACCCAGGACCCCGAGGTCGTCGCCGATCCGGAGCTGCGCGCTCCCGTCGACGAAACCCTGACCCGCCTGCGTGCGCGCCTGGCCGAAGTCCTGGAAGAAGGCCAGGCCGCGGATGAGCTGCCCGCCGGGCTGGACCCGGCTGCCCTGGCCGCCACCGTCGTCGCCGTGCTGCAGGGCGGCTACGTCCTCGCCCGCGCCGCCGACACCCCCGAACCCTTCGACCAGGCCGTTTCCGGTGTCCTCGCCCTGCTCACCGTCCACTGAGGAGTCTTTCGTGCACGTCCGTCCCGTCCCGCAGACCAGCGCGCCCGCGCCCGCCGGCGCGATCAGCGGCAGCGCGTGGGTCACGTCGCTCGCCGTCCCCGAAGGCCCGTCGCGCACGCGGGTCGACCGCGTGCAGTTCGCGCCCGGGGCCCGCACGCGCTGGCACCGGCACCCGCTCGGCCAGGTCCTCGTTGTCACCGAGGGCACCGGGTACGTGCAGCGGCGCGGCGGGCCGGCCCAGCTGGTCCGGCCCGGCGACACCGTCCGCGTCGCCGCCGGGGAGTGGCACTGGCACGGCGCCACCGACACGACCGCGATGACCCACCTGGCCATCGAAGAGATCCCGGGCGACGGCACCACGACCGAGATCGGCGACCCGGTGGCCGGCGGCGAACCGGCGCCCGTCCCGGCCGAGCCCGTCACCCGGACGCTCGTGCTGGAACAGCGGCTCCCGGCCCCGCGCCTGGTCGACCTGGTCGAAGTCCGCCGGATCACCATCGCGCCCGGCTTCGGCGCCGGCCTGCACGTCCACAATGGACCGGTGTTCGGCAGCATCGAAACCGGTTCGGCCGTCTACCAGATCGACGGCGAGCCCGAATCGGTGCTGCGGCCCGGAGACGTCTTCTACGAACCGGAAGCGACCCGGATCGCCCGGTTCGACGCGCAGGAGGACGGCGTCACGTTCCTCGCCCAGTTCCCGGTGGGCCCCGGCGAGACCCCGCGCCTCGACCTGATCGCGGAGGACGGCCGGTGAAGGGCGTGCTCGTCACCGGCGGGTCCCGCGGGATCGGCCGGGCCACCGCGAAGGCGTTCGCCGCCCGCGGCTACCGCGTGGCGGTCCACTACGGCACGCGCCGCGACGACGCCGAGACGACGCTCGGCGAACTCGAGGGGTCCGGGCACGTGTGCCTGGCCGGCGACCTGGGCGACCCGGCCGCCGCGCGGCGGGTCGCCGACGACGCGGTCGCCGCGCTCGGCCGCGTCGATGTCCTGGTCAACAACGCCGCGCAGGCCCCGACCGAGCGGACCCGCCACGCGGTCGCCGAGGTCGGCTACGACCAGTGGGTCGAGGTGTGGCGGCGCACGGTGGAGGTCAACCTGCTCGGGGCCGCGAACGTCACCTGGGCGGTGGCCCGGCACCTGATCGAGCAGGGCCGCTCGGGCAGCGTCGTCAACGTCGGCTCGCGCGGTGCGTTCCGCGGCGAACCCGAGCACCCGGCCTACGGCGCGAGCAAGGCGGCACTGCAGGCGTTCGGCCAGTCGATGGCGATCGCCCTGGCCCCGCACGGGATCTCGGTGACGTCGGTGGCGCCGGGGTTCGTCGCCACCGAACGCCAGGAGACCAAGCTCGCCGGCGCCGGCGGCGACGAACTGCGCGAGCAGAGCCCCTTCGGCCGGGTGGGTACGGCCGAAGACGTCGCCGCCGCGATCGTCCACCTGGCCTCACCCGGGGCCGTGTGGAGTTCCGGCGCGATCCTCGACGTCAACGGCGCCTCGTACCTGCGGTGACCGGCGGGCGCGGAAGAACGCGACCGCGACGAGGACCAGCACCGCGACCTCCGCGAGCACACTCACGAGTGCTTGCGGCGCGGGCTGGAACCCGCGTTCGGAGAAGCCGAACAACCCGGTGGTCCGCGACAGCGCGAACCCGGCCAGAGCGCCCGCCGCCAGTCCGGCCGCCGCCAGCCGGATGAGCGGCGGGCCGCCCGCCAGCACCAGGATCGCCACGGCGAGCGCGCCCGCGGCCTGCAGGAGGAAGGCCGGCCCGATCACCGGGATCACCCGGTACCCGCCGACGTACAGCTGGGCGTGGACGTAGCCGCTGACCCCGAGGCACACCGCCGTCGCGAGACGAAGAAGGACGTTCATGCCAGCTTCACGTCCTTCACCGCGAGGCCCGGCGTGCCCGGCCGGTAGGTCACTTCGCGGATGCCGAGCGCGTCCGCGAGCTTGCCCGCGGGCAGCGTCACGGGCGTCGGCGCGGGCCGCGTTCCCGGCTGGGGCAAGGGGTACGCGGTCGTCGTCGCGCTGTGGAAGGTGATGTTGCCTTCGGTCTTCGTGAACAGCTGGTGCACGTGCCCGTTGAGGCAGGTCACCGACGAGAACCGCCGCAGGTACGACAGGGCCTGGGCCGCGTCGTCGGTACCCCAGCCCCACGCCGGGTACATCGCGAACAGCGGGATGTGGCTGAACACCACGATCGGCGTGTCCGCACCGAGCTTCGCGACGTCCTTGCGGACGAACTCGAGCTGGTCCGGCCCGAGGTGGCCGAGCTTCTCCAGGCTGAGGGTGTTGACCAGCGCGATGAAGTGGACGCCCTTGACGTCGAAGCTGTACCAGCCGTCGCCCGCCGTGCCCGCCCCGAAGGCCGCGCGGTACTTCTGCCCCGCGTCGTCGATCGAGTCGTGCTCGCCGGGCACCGTGGACACGTGCCCGGTGTCCAGCGTGCCCAGCATCTGCTTGACCTGGTCGAACTGGGCCGGCGTCGACAGGTGCGTCAGGTCGCCGGTGTGCATGACGAAGTCCGGGCGGTAGCCGAGCCCGTTGATCTGCGTGAGCGCGTGGGAGAACGACGCCTCGACGGCGGTGTTGGCGGGTCCGGTGAAGCCGAGGTGGCTGTCGCTGATCTGGACGAACCGCAGCGCGTTCGGGTCGTCGGCGGCGACGGCCTCGCCCGGTCCGGCGATCCGGCTGATCACTTCGCCGCCGGACACCGTGAGGACGACCGCGGCGCCGAACCAGGCGGTGTGGCGCAGCAGCTGGCGCCGCGTCATGCCTTCGGGGTCGCCGTCCTCGCCGGTCACGGCGTCACCGTCACGGTGGCGGTCATGAACGGGTGGATCGTGCACAGGTAGTCGAACGTCCCGGGAGTGGTGAAGGTGTACCGGTAGGACTGTCCGGTTTGGAGGGTGGGCGAGCGCAGCGGGCCGCCGGACCCGGTGCTGGTGACCGTGTGCGCGTCCTGGTCCTGGTTGGTCCACGTGACGGTCGTGCCCACCTTGACCGTGGTCGCGGCCGGCGTGAACGCGAACTCCTTGACGGCCACGGCGTTCGCGGTCGAGTTCGTGGCCACCGGCGGTGGCGGCGGTGTCATGCTCGCCATCCCGGGCATCGACGGCGCGGGCGTGGCGGCCGGCTGCGCGGCGCAGGCCGTGAGCGCCAGCGCCGCCACCGTGACGAGCAGGAAGTGTTTCACCCCAACGGAATTCCTCATACCAGGAATACGCGCGGGGGTTACGCTCCGGCCGGCGGGACCAGCACCTCGACCACTCCCCCGGCCTCGCGCACCACCAGGTGCGGCAACGGCGGCGGCGTCACCGGCAGCTGGTGCACGAGGACCGCGCCGTCCACGGCGAAGGACGTCCGGTGGCACGGGCAGTTCAGCCGCCGGGCGGGGGCGTCCAGGTTGAGCCGGCAGCCGAGGTGCGTGCACGTCGCCGAGACCGCGCGCACCTGGCCGTCCGTGCGCTGCACGAAGCCCGCCACCGCCCCGAAGTCGAACGGCAGCACGCCGCCTTCGGGCAGGTCGTGCGCCGCCACGACGGCCCGCCACTCGCCGTTCTCCGGCCGCAGCACGTCCTCGGCGGGCGGTGGGGCCGCGGCCTGCTCGGCCCCGGACGTCACCAGGTATTCGACGCCGGCGCCCGCCGCGGCCGCCACCGCGGCGGCCGACGACACCTGGATGAACCGCCGCCGGTTGCCGGCCGGTGCGGGGTCGCCGAGCTCCTGGGCGAGCCGTCGGTGCAGCCCGGCGACGAACTCCTCGCCCGCCGCCCCGGCACCCGGCCGGGCGGCGCGCAGCAGCACCGCGGTCCGCAGCTCGGCCTCGTCGCCGGGGCCGGCCGCGAACGGGCGCGGCCGGCGCCGGCGCAGGAGGTCCTTGACGAACCGGCGGACGCCTCGAGTGGTCACGGCTCCATCCCTTCCGCCACCTGGGCCGCCTGCCGCAGCGCGCGGTGCTGCAACACCTTCGCGTTGCCGACGGTGGTGCCCAGCTCCGCCGCCGCTTCCTTGAGCGAACACGCCTGCAGGAACCGCAGCCGCAGGATGCGGCCGTACCGTTCGGGCAGCTGCGCGAGGATAGCCTCGGCCCGGGCCGGCGTGCGCGGGTCGACGACGTCGGCTTCGAACGCCGCGATGTCACGCTCCTCGTCGAGGGTCGTGATCTCGCGGCCGAGCGTGCGCCGCCAATGCCCGGCCAGCACCGTCCGCGCGGTGGCCAGCAGGTACGCCCGGACCTCGCCGACGCTCGCCGAGACGCGCAGCGGCCGCAACGCCGTCAGGAAGACCTCGGTGGTGAGGTCCTCCGCGTCGGGCCGGTTGCCGACCTTCGAGAACATCAACCGGTACAGGCGATCGACGTTGTCGCGGTAGACCGCCTCCCAGTCCGGGTAGACGTCCGCGCCGACCGCGTGCAGCCGCGGCTGCGGCGCCGCGCCCGCTTCGTCCTGTTCGGCGCGCCTGCGCCGGAACCGCTGTGCCACCGGCACCGCCCGCCTTCTCCCCTGCCGATTCTTCCCGCCACCTGAGGGATACGAACAGGGGTTACGGATCGGGCCAAAAGCAGGCCCGCCCCCTGGGGGTACGCGACTGTCACTCCGAAATCGTCGGGCCGTGGCTGTGGCCGGATTCGTAACCAGCGGCACAGTACGCCGTAACCATGGACCGTATCGGGAAGCGGACCATCCGCCGAACCGGGGAGAGAAATGACCACATCGATGTCGCGCCGGCACCTGCTCGTCTCGGGCGGGGCGGCCGCCGCCGTGCTCGCCACCACCGGACTGCCGTCGCCCGCCGCCGCGGCCCCGCCGGCGCGGCGAGGCGGTGCGGACGTCGTGCTCGCCTGGAACCGGGAGCTGCTGGCCACCGTGCGCACCGCCGGCCTCCAGCCCGCGACCGTGCACCCGACCCGAGCTTCGCCCTGCTGCACGCGGCGATCCACGACGCCGTCGTCGCGACGACCGGGACCGGGCGGCCCTACCTGTTCACCGTCGACGTCCCGGGCGCGGCGGACCCGGAAGCGGCCGCGGCGCAGGCCGCGCACGACGTGCTGGCCGCGCTGTACCCCACCCGCGCGGGCGAGTTCGCGGCCCTGCTGGCCGGCCAGCTGGCGCAGGTGCGTCCCGCGGGCCGGGCCGCGGGCGTGCGGGCCGGTGGCCTCGTCGCCCGGCTGCTGCTGGGGTTGCGGGCGAACGACGGCTCGGCCGCCGTCCCGCCGGCGATCCCCCCGGGCACCGCGCCGGGGCAGTACCGGCCGACGCCGCCCGCGTTCGCGCCCGCCGCGTTCACCCACTGGGCCGCCGTGACGCCGTTCGTGCTCGACCGCGCGGACCGGTTCCGGCCCGGCGCCTACCCCGCGCTGACCGGGGCCCGGTACGCGAAGGCTTTGAACGAAGTCGCGGCGGCCGGGCGGGACACCAGCACCACCCGCACCGCGGACCAGACCGTGCAGGCGCGGTTCTGGGCGGCGCCGATCTGGAACTACTGGAACGAGATCGCGCAGTCCGTCGTCGGCGGTTCGCACGCCGGACTGGTGGTCGCGGCGCGGGTGTTCGCGCGGCTGAACCTGGCCTTCGCCGACGCCGTCATCGCGTTCTACGAAGCCAAGTACCACTACCGGATCTGGCGGCCGATCACGGCGGTCCGCCTGGCCGGCGACGACGGCAACCCGGCGACGGACGCCGTCCCCGACTGGTCGAGCCTCGCCACCACCCCGGCCGACCCGGCGTACCCCGGCGCGCACAGCGTCATCTCGCAGGCGGGTTCCCTGGTGCTGCGCCAGGAGTTCGGGCCGCGGTGGCCCCTGGCCGTCACGTCCGAAGCGCTGCCCGGGGTGGTCCGGCGGTTCGCGACGTTCCAGGACGCCGCCGACGAGGCGGGGCTGAGCCGCATCGTCGCCGGCGTCCACACGCGGCTCGACCACGAAGCCGGGCGGCAGCTCGGCCTCGACGTCGCCGCGTTCGTCCTCCGGTCGTAGCCCTACCGGCGGGCACCGGTCAGCGACGGCGGGTCGAAGCGCACGTACCGGCCGGTGCCGCCGGCGGCTTCGTTGAGCCGCCGCGGCTCGGCGACGTCACCCCACCGTCCGGTCTCGATCCGCGATTCGAGCGCGTGCAGGGCCGAGACCGTCTCCGCCATCCGGAACGCGCAGTGCCCGGTCGCGCCGACGTAGGCCTGGCGCAGCAGGGACCCGGCGCCCGCCCGGTGCACCTGCTCGCCGTACCAGTCTTCCTGCTCCACCGGCACGAGCTGGTCGGCGATCGTGTGGATGTCCAGCGTCGGGACGCGCAGCCGGCCGGTCGCCGCGGACGTGCGCGCGAGGGTGCGCACGGCTTGCGGGTCCGGCCGGATGCCGGCGTCGCGGGTCAGGGTCGCGAGGTCGGCGTCCAGGTCGAGGCCGGCCGCGCGGTAGAGGGCCCGGACCTGGCGGGCGTGGCTGCTGCCGGCCAGCAGCGCGTGGTAGTCGACGCCGGCGGTGAACGCGCTGTTGCCGCCGGCGGCCAGCTCGATCTGGTAGCGGCCGGAGACGACGAACCCGAGCACGAACTGGGAAAGTTCCTGCTGCTGCTGGACTTCCTGGCCCGGGTAGTCGGCCGGCGGGGTCGGACCGGTGAACCAGCCGGGCTCGTTCATCAGCGCGGCGGCGAGCGCGATGCGCGCCTGCCCGGCGGGCGTGGCCTGCGCGTCGGTGGCGATCTTCGTCAGCGCGGCGGCCGACGCGCTCGCCTCGGCCGGGCTCGCGAACCGCACGAGCTTGACGTCCTGCGCGGGCGCGAGGAGGTGGGCCAGCGCGTACTCGCCGTCCAGCTGGTAGTTGTTCAGGTTCAGGCCGCCGGCGACGAGCCCGCAGGTGCTCAGGACGCCGTCGAGCCCGCCGCGTTCGGCTTCGAGGGCGCTGACGAGACCGCCCATCGACGTGCCCCACGCGATCGTGCGGCGCGGGTGGCCGGTCAGCTGCGCGGCCGCCGCCAGCGCGCCGAACTGGTCGTCGACGGCGGAGGCGAGCGCCCACCACGACGGGCCGCTGTAGGACGAGCCGACCAGGGCGTACCCGCTGCCGAGCAGCGCTTCGCGGGTCTCGTCGTCCGGCGCGTCCTGCGCGGCGAGCGGGCCGAAACCGTGGCTGTAGAGGATCGTCGTGCCGTTCCACGCGGCCGGCACGTCCGCCACCCAGGTGGCGCCGTCCGGCAGCTGCCCCGTGTGGTGTTCGCTCGTGGCCGCGGCCGCGGTCCCCGCGACCAGGCCGGTCGTCAACAGGATCGCGCCGAGCAGCGCCAGGACGCGCATGGTGGTGCCCCTCACCCCGGACCGTCACGCCCGGCTCGATGTGGCACCGAGAGTCCCACGCCGAGCCGAAGATGTACAGGTTTCCTGTCTTTTTTCAGTGCGACGGCCGGTCGGCGAGCGCCGCGTGGCACGCGACGACGTAGGCGCGGAACCGGGCCGCGTCCCGGGGGTTCAGCTGCGAGACCATGCGTTCTTCGAGCGCGGCGACGTCGTCGCGGACCCGGTCGAGGAGCTCTTGCCCGGTTCCGGTCAGGCCGATGACCCGCCGCCGGCGGTCCCGCGGATCGCCTTCCCGCGCGATGAGGCCCCGCCGTTCGAGCGCGACGACCATGTCGGCCATCGCCTGGTCGGTGACGAAGGAGTTGCGCGCCAGTTCGGCGGTGGTGAGCCCGGACCGGCGTTCCAGCACGGTGAGCGCGGTGTACTGCAGGGGCGTGAGCGCGACCGGGCGGAGCACCTCGTCGAGCCGGGCCCGCACGGCGAGCTCGAGCTGCTTGACGAGGTACAGCAGGCCGGGACCGGCGGCATCGGGCACGGGAACGGGCTGGGACACGGTTCCATGGTGACCGACGGCGGCGCCCGGCGCCCGAGCCGGTCAGGCTTTCGGGCGTTTGAAGACCTCGGTGGGCAGCCCCAGGTTCTCGACGATCCGCTCGACGGCGTCGCCGAATCCCACGAAGTCGGCGCCGAGGGGTTCGATCACCAGCCGCCGGACGTTCGCGACGTGTGCGGGGGACGCCGTCGCCAGGTGCGCGCGCCCCGCGTCGGTGAGGGTCGCCGTCGTGAAGCGGCGCCCCTGGCCGGTGCACACCGTCCGCGTCACCCACCCGCGATCCTCCAGCCTGGCCACCGCGTGGGAGATCCGCGGCAGCGACCCGTTGGCCATCTCCGCGATCTCGCTCATCCGCAGGCTTTCCCCCGGCACCACCGAAAGCCGCGCCAGGATCATGTAGCCGAGCAACGTCAGGTCGGAATCCCGCAGCAGCTGGCTTTCCAGCGCGCCCGGCAGCGTGAGCAGCACCTTCGCCAGGTTGACCCACGCGTGCCGCTCTTCATCGCCGAGCCGGTCGAACGGCTCCACCGCTTCGTTCTCGCCCACGCTTGACTTTAACACGCAACTCAAACTACCTTTGGGTTTAACACGCAACCCAAGGAGGAGCGATGCCCACCACCGCCACCCCGACTTCCGCCACGGTCGTCCGCCTGGGCATCGCCCTCGTGGCGGCCGCGGCCGTGAACACCCTCCTCGCGCTCGGCGCGTCCTCCCTCGACGACGGGGGGATCGGCATGGGCCTCAACGCCGGGTCCTACCTGCCGGCGACGGTCGTCGGGCTGCTCCTCGGCACCGCCGGCTGGTTCCTGATCGCCCGCCGCGCCCCGAAGGCACTGCGGGTCGTCGTCCCGGTGGCCCTGGCCGCCACCTGGATCCCGGACCTGCTCCTGTTCACCGCGGGCGCGACGGTGGCCAACGTGATCGGCCTGATGCTCATGCACCTGACGGTCGCGACGGTCGTCGTCCTCGCCCTGCGCCCGACCCTGCCGGACTCAGCTCCGGCGCCGGTCGCGGGAGACGTCCAGCAGGTCCGCGGCTGAGGCCAGCCGCGGGAACAGACGGGCGCACAAGGCGGTCCGTGCCACCGGCTGAGCCGCCGCGTCGATGCCCGCCGGCCGGGCGTCGACCGCGGCCGGCGGCGTCCATCCGAAGTGGACACCCGGCGAGGAGATCGACAGCCGGGAAACCTCGACACCCCACCGGTCCATCAGCTCGAGCCCGCTTACGCGAGCGCCACCCCGGCCGCCCAGACGCCGCGGATCTTCGCGGTCGCCGTGATGTCGCGGGTGGGATCGCCGTCGACGAGCACGACGTCGGCGCGCAGCCCTTCGCGCACGGCACCGCGGTCGGGGAAGCCGAAGTACCGCGCGGGCAGGTCGGTCGCCGCGCGCAACGCGTCCACTTCGGACAGTCCGGCGGCGACGAGCAGCGCCAGCTCCTGGTGCAGGCTCACCCCGTGGACGACCGGGACCGGCAGCATCGGCGCGGAGAACGCGTCGGTGCCGGCGAGGATCGGCACGCCGGCCGCGTGCAGCGCGGTGACCGAGTCGCGGCTGAAGCCGTAGCCGTCGGCGCCGAGTTTCGTGGTGAGCGCGTCCATCATGGTGAGCGTGGGGACGGCGATCTGGCCCTGTTCGGCCATCCGGGACGTGGTCTCGGTGTCGAGGACGCCGTCGCGCGGGACGTGGGTGATGACGTCGGCGCCGGCCTGGACAGCGCGCCGGTAGGCGTCGACGGAGGAGGCGTGGGCGACGGTGAGCTTGCCGTGGGCCTTGCCCTCGGCGACGACCGCGTCGATCGTCGCCTGGTCCAGGAGGTCGCCCTCGATGACGACCTTGACGTAGTCCGAGCCCTCGGCGACGCGGCGCGCGACGAACTCCGCGGCCTGCCCGGGCGCGGTGAGGATCGCCTCCGCGGGCATGCCGGGCATCTTCGCGTGGTTGCCGCCGGGCCCGATGGCGGGCAGCCCGGCGCTGCGGATGTCGGGTACCTGCCCGCGGAAGGAGTCGACGCGTTCGCGTGGCCAGCACGCCATGTCGAGTGCGGTGGTGACACCGTGCCCGGCGAGGGCCCGCAGGTCGCCGGGGGTGAGGAGGTGGACGTGGGCGTCGAAGAGCCCGGGCAGCAGGGTGGCCCCGGCCCCGTCGACGACCTCGGCGCCGGCCGCGTCGGTACCGATGAGCGGCCCGTCGAGGACGACGGTGGCGGGTCCGGTCAGGCGCGCGCCGTCGAAGACGCGGACGCCGGTCAGGGCGGTTTTGGTCATGACGCCGGCTCCGCGCTGAAGCTCGACTCCATCACGATCTCCTTGGTGCGGTTGATGTGCGCCTCGAACCGGGCGACCGCCAGGTCGGCGTCGTGCGCCAGGGCCGCGTCCACCAGGCCCTGGTGTTCGCCCGCGACGTCGCGGTGGCGCTCCTCGCCGCCCGGGCCGGACCACGCCCGGTAGAGTTCCGCCGCGTCGGAGAGGCGGGTGCAGATGTCGAGCAGCACCGCGTTGCCGCACGCCTTGATCAGCGTGTGGTGGAACTCCAGGTGCGCGCGGGCCCACTCCTCGTTGCGCCGCATCGGCGGGCCGGGCAGCAGCATCGGCTGACCGCCCAGCCGGTGGTGCGCGGCCAGCACCTCCGACTCCCACGTGACGCCGCCGCGCTGCACCGACAGCCGCAGCGCCGAGCCTTCGTTGATCGCCCGGGCGTCGGTCAGGTCGGTCAGCGCCCGCATCGACAGCGGCTTGACCCGGAACCCGCGGTTGCGATCCACCTGGACGAGGTCCTTCGCCGCGAGCAGGCCCAGCGCCTCCCGCACGACGCCCAGGCTGACCTCGAACTCCGCGCTCAGCTCGGCGGGTTTGACGCGCTCGCCCGGGGCCAGTTCACCGTTGAGGATCGCCGACCGCAGCCGGTGGTACACCGACACGGCCAGGCTCTCGCCTCCCGCTCTCTTCGCCATGATCAGACGATAACACGCTATCCGTACAAGAATCGATTCTTACCTTGACAGTCGGATATCACCGGCAGAGTATGAGGTGACCGACGCCAGAGCGGATCCCGGCGTCGGGCTCCTCGACCGAAAGGCAACGCGATGCGGATCGCCAACCTCGCCGGCCGGCTCGTCCTCCTCACCGAAGACGGCGCTGTCGACGTCGAGCGCGCCAGCGGGCAGCGCTTCCCCGCCGACCCCCACGCTGTGTACGCGCGCTGGGCCGAGTTCACGGCCTGGGCGGCCGAGCTCCCGGCGGCCGAAGCCGAAGCGTTCGACGAAGCCGATCTGCGGGCGCCCTCCCCCACGCCGGCCCAGGTCTTCGGCGTCGGGCTGAACTACCGCGACCACGCGGCGGAGTCCGGCCTCGGCCTGCCCGACTCCCCGGCCGTGTTCACGAAGTTCCCCAGCTGCCTCACCGGCCCCTACGGCGGCATCGCGCTCACCGGGTCCACTGTGGACTGGGAAGTCGAGCTGGTCGCCGTGATCGGCCGCGAGGCCCGGAACGTGCCCGCCGAGCGCGGCTGGGACCACGTCGCCGGGCTGACCGCCGGCCAGGACCTCTCCGACCGGACGGTGCAGCTGGCCGGCCCGGCGCCGCAGTTCAGCCTGGGCAAGTCCGCGCCCGGCTTCGGGCCCACCGGCCCGTGGCTGGTCACGCCGGACGAGTTCGCCGACCGCGACAACCTCGAGCTGGACTGCGCGGTCAACGGCGAATCCGTGCAGAAGGGCCGCACCAGCGACCTGATCTTCTCCGTGCCCCAGCTGGTCGCCCGCCTGTCGGCGATCCTGCCGCTGCGCCCCGGCGACGTGATCTTCACCGGCACCCCGGCCGGCGTCGGCATGGCCCGCACCCCGCAGCGGTTCCTCGCCTCCGGGGACGAGCTCGTCACCACAATCGAGGGCATCGGCTCGATGCGCCACCGGTTCTCGGAGCCGTCATGACCACTGTGGACGGACAGCGCTTCCGCGCGGTGATGGCCGCGGTCTGCGCGCGGACGGCCCGGAGGGTGCGACCGTCAGCTCGTTCACGTCGCTGTCGCTCGACCCGCCGCCGGTCGGCGCTGCCGCCCGAGATCCTCGACGCCGGCCGGTTCGGCGTGAACCTGCTCGGCCGGGGCGGCCTGCCGGGGCGCGCGATGGGGTCTCCGGCGTCCTGGCCACCACCGCCGAATCGACCAAAGTGGACGGTGGCCCTTCCAGCTCCAGCTCGCCGAGGCGGCGATGCGGATCGACACCGCCCACCTGCACGCGTACCGCGCGATCGACGTCCTGCTCTCCACGCACGGCGCCGGCAGATCACCCCGCTCATCCGACCCGGAGGGAACTCCTCATGAGCCTGCACCGCCTCACCAAGATCGCCATCGGCGTCCCGGACGTCGACGAGACCGCGAAGTACTACACCGAGTTCGGCCTGACGCCGACCGCCACCGGGTTCGCCACCTCCGACGGCGGCGAGCAGCTCGAGCTCCGCCGGACCCCGCGCCGCCGGCTGCTCACCCTCGGCGTCGGCGCCGACGACCCGGACGACCTCGGCCGGATCACCGCGTCCTTGGCGCGCATCGACGTCGAGAGCCGCATCGAAGGCGATTCGCTCCACACGAAGGACCCGGTCACCGGGCTCGACGTCGTCGTGTCGGTCGCCCCCAGGCTGCGGCAGGAACCGCCGGAACCGGTGGCCTACAACGGGCCCGGCCAGATCCGGCGGGCCAACACCCGCGCGCCCGGCATCGACCGGGAACCAGCCGTCCGGCCGCGCAAGCTCGGGCACGTCGTGTTCGGCTCGCCCGACCAGGCCGCGACCCAGCGGTTCTTCACCGAGGGCCTCGGCTTCAAGGTCAGCGACGAGGCACCCGGCCTGGCCGCATTCATGCGCTGCTCGACCGACCACCACAACGTGCTGGTCCAGCAGGCGCCCGTCAGTTTCCTGCACCACACCTCGTGGGAGGTCGACGACGTCGACGAGGTCGGCCGCGGCGCCACCGCGATGCTCGAAGGCCACCCGGAACGCCACACGTGGGGCCTGGGCCGGCACTACATCGGCTCGAACTTCTTCTGGTACCTGCGCGACCCCGCCGGCAACTTCTCCGAGTACTACTCCGACCTCGACTGCATCCTCGAGGACCAGCTCTGGGAGCCCCGCGTCGTCGCCGGCGAGAAGAGCCTCTACGCGTGGGGCCCGCCGCCCCCGCCGTCGTTCCTCGAACCCGAGGACCTCGCGGAACTGATGACCGACGCCCACGACGGCGCATGAGCGAGCTGGACGTCTTCGGCCACGGCTTCGATTCCTACGAAGACCTGTGGCGGTGGTCGGTCACCGACCTGGAAGGGTTCTGGGCAAAGGTCTGGGACCACTTCGAGGTCCGCGGCTCCTACGACCGCGTCCTCGGCTCCGCGGAGATGCCCGGTGCCGAGTGGTTCCCGGGCGCGGAGCTGAACTACGCCGAGCACGTGCTGGGCGGTGCCGGCGACGACCTCGCCGTGGTCGCCCATTCCCAGACGCGCGCCGGGCAGTCGCTGACGTTCGGGGAGCTGGCGGACCGGGTCGCCCGCGCCCGGGCCGGGCTGCGCCGGCTCGGCGTCGGCCGCGGCGACCGCGTGGCGGCGTACCTGCCGAACATCCCGGAGACGCTGGTGGCGTTCCTCGCCTGCGCGTCGCTGGGCGCGGTCTGGGCGGCGTGCGCGCCGGAGTTCGGCGCCCGCAGCGTCGTCGACCGGTTCGCCCAGATCGAGCCTGCCGTGCTGCTCGCCGTCGGCGGTTACACCTACGGCGCAAAGGAGATCGACAAGAGCCTTGACGTGGCGGCGATCCGCGCCGGGCTGCCGTCCGTCCGGCAGGTCGTCGGCGTCCCCTATGGACAGTACACAGTGGACGCCGACGTCTCCTGGCCCGAGCTGCTCGCCGAGCCGGGGCCACCGGAGTTCGACCGCGTGCCGTTCGCCCACCCGCTCCACGTCCTGTTCTCCTCCGGGACGACCGGGCTGCCGAAGGCGATCGTCCACGGCCACGGCGGCATCCTGCTCGAACACCTGAAGGCGCACGCGCTCCACCTCGACACCCGGCCCGGCGACCGGCTGCTGTGGCACACCACCACGGCGTGGATGATGTGGAACGTCCTGGTCTCCGGCCTGCTGCGGCGGGCGGCCGTGGTGCTGACCGACGGCAACCCGCTGTACCCGGACCTCGGCGCGCAGTGGCGGCTGGCCGAAGGCGCGACGCTGGTCGGCACCAGCCCGGGGTACCTGATGGCGTGCCGGGCGGCCGGCGTCGAGCCCGGCGACCTGCCGGAGCTGCGGACGCTGGGCGTCACCGGGTCACCGCTGCCCGCCGAGGGGTTCGACTGGGCCACCGAGCGGCTCGGGGTGCCGGTGAACTCGATGTCGGGCGGCACCGACGTCTGCTCGGCGTTCGTCGCCGGGAACCCGTGGGTTCCGCCGCGGCGGGGCGAGCTGACCGCGCCGTGCCTCGGCGTCGACGTCACCGCGTTCGACGCGAGCGGGCGCGAGGTCGTCGGCGAGGTCGGCGAGCTGGTCGTGCGCCGCCCGATGCCGTCGATGCCGGTCGGGTTCTGGAACGACCCGGGGCACCGGCGGTACCGGGCGGCCTACTTCGACACCTATCCGGGCGTCTGGCGCCACGGCGATTGGGTGACCATGACGCCGGAGCGCGGGTTCGTGATCTCCGGCCGGTCGGACGCCACGCTCAACCGCGGCGGCGTCCGGCTCGGCACGGCCGAGTTCTACGCGGTCGTCGAGGAGCTGCCCGGCGTCGACGACTCCCTGGTGGTGCACCTGGAAGACGGCGACGGCGGGCCCGGCCGGCTGCTCCTGTTCGTCGTCGCCTCCGCCGGACTCGACGATGCTCTCCGGCAGCGGATCCGGCAGGCGCTGCGCGACCAGCTGTCCCCGCGGCACGTGCCCGACCGGATCGAGGCGGTCCCGGCGATCCCGCGGACCCTGACCGGCAAGAAACTGGAGACGCCGATCAAGCAGATCCTGCGCGGCCGCCCGCCCGCCGAGGTGATCTCGCCGGACGCGGTCAGCGACTACGCCGCGGTGAGCGCGTTCGCCCGGGTTCACTGACCCCCGAACAGGGCGACCAGGCCGTGCGGCGAGTCGTCGCCGAAGAGCAGCTCGTGGAGCTCGTCGCCGTCGGCGGCCGCCGCCGCGCTCCGGGGAAACATGGCCCGCTCGAACTCCGCCAGCGCCGTCTCGACGTCGTCGCCCCCGGCCAGGGCCAAGGCCAGCTCGGCGCCGTCGAGCATGGCCAGGTTCGCGCCTTCGCCGTTCGGGGGCGCGAGGTGGGCGGCGTCGCCGACCAGCGTCACGCCCGGCACGCGGTCCCACCGGTGCTCGACCGGCAGGGTGTGGAGCGGACGCAGGACCGGCGCGGTGTCGGCGTCGGTGATCAGCGCGGTGAGCTCGGGGGCCCAGCCCTCGAACTCCCGCGCGGTCCGCTCGACGGCGGCGGCCGCGTCGGTGAAGTCGCCGAACCACTCGATCGGCCGGGTCAGCGCGACGTAGGTGTGCAGGGTGCCGTCCTTCTCGCGGTGGGCCTGGATCCCCTTGCCCGGCGCGAGCGCGAGCATCGCCCCGGCGCCGACCGCCTTCGCGGCGGCCGGGTGCCGGGTGTCGCTGTCGTACAGGAAGGTCTCGACGTACGACCGGCCGATGTACTCGGGCGTGGCCGCGGACAGCAGCGGCCGGACCTTCGACCAGGCGCCGTCCGCCCCGACCAGCAGGGTCGTGGTGACGGTGGCGCCGCCGGCGAAGGCCACCTCGTGGCGGCCGTCGCCCAGCGCGCGGACGCCGGTGACCTTGTGTCCCCAGTGGACGGTGCCCGCCGGCAGCGAGTCAAGCAGGAGCTGCCGCAGCTCCCCGCGGGGCACTTCGGGGCGTCCCCCGGTGCCGTCGTCGGGCTCGTCGTGGACGACCGAGCCGTCGCGGCCGAGGACCCGGGTGGCCTCGTGGCCCGCCAGGACCAGCCCGCGGAACTCCCCGGTCAGGCCGGCCGCTTCGAGGGCGACCTGGCCGGTGCCGACGTGGATGTCGAGCAGCCCGCCCTGCTTGCGGGCGGCCGGGGACGGTTCGGCCTCGTAGACGGTGGCCGCGATGCCGTGGACGTGCAGGACGCGGGCGAGGACGAGACCGCCGAGCCCGGCGCCGATGATCGTGACGTTCATGGTGACTCCTTCGTTCTGGAATGTCATTCCATCTTGGAACAGCGTTCCAGATATGTCAAGATGAGGGCATGGCACCCCGCACCCGCCGCCGCACGGAGGCCCTCAGCCGCGACCGCATCGTCGAAGCCGCGGTCGAGCTCCTCGACACGACCGGCGAGGCCGGGCTGACCTTCCGGACGCTGACCGAACGCCTCGAAACGGGGGCGGGCGCGATCTACTGGCACGTGGCGAACAAGGGCGAGCTGCTCGACGCGGCGACCGACGGGGTGATCGCCGCCGCGCTGGCCGTCGGCTCCCCCGGCTCGCCGCGCGAGGAGATCCGCGCGGTCGCGCTCGGGTTGTTCGACGCCATCGAGCGGCACCCGTGGCTCGCCACGCAGCTGGCGCTGCAGCTCTCGCGCAGCCCGTGGGGGTCGGTGACGCCCCGGATCTTCGAAGGCATCGGCCGCCAGGTCCGCGCGCTGGGCGTGCCGGACGGCCACCTCTTCACGACGACCTCGGCCCTGGTGAGCTACATCTTCGGCGCCGCCGGCCAGAACGCCGCGAACCACGCGGGCGCCCCGCCCGGAGGCGACCGCGCGGAGTTCCTCGACGCCGTCTCGACGGCGTGGGAGGAGCTGGACCCGGAGGAGTACCCCTTCACCCGCGCGGTGGCGGCCGAGGTGCGCGGGCACGACGACCGCGAGCAGTTCCTCGCCGGGCTCGACCTCGTCCTCGCCGGCATCGCCGCCGTCCACCTGTCCGGAGCCGGGTGATACAGCAACGGAAAAAGGCCCGACCGCGAAATTCACGGCTGAATTTTCCGTCGGCCGTATCCGGGGAAATCGGCCGTACCATGACGGGATGGGCGCTCAGGAGCAGCAAGCACTCGATTCCCTCTACGAGATCGACAATGTGCTGACGGTGGAGATCACGCTGCCGCCCGCCGACTGGGACGCCGTGCGCACCGAACAGCCGGCGGGCGGCGTGTGCAACTTCGACTGGGCCGGCGGAAGCCGTTACACCTGGCGGAAGGCGTCGGTCACGATCTCCGGGACGAAGTTCCCCGCGAAGACGACGTTCACCGACGTGGGGATCAAGAAGAAGTCCTTCTGCGGCTCGATCAACAGCGACAAGCCGTGCCTGCACGTCGACTTCGCGAAGTACGGCGACGCCAACAAGGCGCAGATCCGCGACCTGATCGGGTCGCGCTTCCTGACGCTCAACAATTCGGTCCAGGACCTTTCCTACCTCCGGCAGCTGCTGGGCTACCGGCTGTTCGAACTGGCCGGGCTGCCCCATTCCCGCGGCAACTTCGCGAAGGTGCTCGTGAACGGCACACCGATCGGCGAAGGCGTCGCCGGCGTCGACAGCCCGGGTGTCTTCGTGAACGTCGAACCGATCATGCCGCGGTACATCGAGCGCAATTTCGGGCACACCGACGGAAACCTGTACGAGCTGGAGCACAAGGACGACTTCATCGGCGCGCGGTTCGATTTCATCGGCGTGGAACCGCTGTCGAAGTTCGACGACAAGGCGGACCTGAAGGTCGCCATCGACCACATCGCCGCGCACGGGCTGGCCGGCGCGAGCGAGGTCTTCGACCTCGACCAGTTCATCAGGCTGTACGCGATGGAGTTCTTCCTCAAGCACTGGGACGGCTACTCCCGCAACACCAACAACACCTACGTCTACAACGACGTCACCGCCGTCGCCGCCCCCGGCGTCGGCGACGTCGAGTTCAAGCTGATCCCGTGGGGCCTCGACCAGACGCTGCAGCCGGCCCGGCACTTCCGGATCGACACGGCCGGGCTGCTCGCCCAGCTCGTGCGCGACGACCCGGGCCGCCGCGCCCAGCTGCTCGGGCAGATCCGCGCCTACCGCGAGAGCGTGTTCGGCTCCAAGACCCAGGAAACCGTGCTCAAGCCGCTGATCGACCGGATGGCGGCGGTGCTGACCGGGCTCGGCGTGCCCGGCGTGCCCGCGCAGGTGACGATCGTGCGCAAGCAGCTGCGGCTCGCCGCGTCCGCCGGCTACCTCTGCGGCGGCCTGCCCGGCGCCGACGGGGCGTACGTCCGCGAAGACGTCACGAACGAGTGCATGCACGCCAGCGGCACCGAAACCATCGAGCCGGGGAGCTTCGAGGTCGTCCACCGGCTGCGGCCGGCCGCCGTCGACGAGGCCGACCTGTGGTGCTTCGACACCCTCGGCACCGGGAAGTCGCTCGCCACCAAGGGGTCCGGCCGGTTCCTGCACGCGAGCACGACGACGTCGCCCCTCGGCCACCGGCTGCTCTGCACGCGCGCCGCCGACAACACCGACCACGCCGAGGAGTTCGCGGTCGCCCCGGTGGACCCGCCGGACGACCCCTTCGCCTACAGCGGCTACTTCACGCTGACGAGCGTCCGGACCGGGGCCGGCGCGGCGTTCGCCGCCGACCCGGCGCCGTCCGGGCGGCCCCGGGTCGTCCAGGACCCGGCGGCGTCGAAGCTGTACTTCTCCTAGAGGACCGCGTAACCGCCGTTGTCGGGCCGGCTGGGTTGTTGGTTGATCATGTTGGTGTGGTTCAGGTGATCACGGCGTCGCGGCCGGAGTGGATTGCCCCGCTCACGATGCGCCAGATCGGTCCCCTGTTCGGAGTGTCGCATTCCGCCGCGCGCCGGGTGATCGACACAATCGGGCCACTGCCAGCACTGGCCACGGTCCGCAAACGCCGCCTCCACGCGGTAGCGATCGTGGACGGCACCCTGGTCCCGACCTGGGATGGCCGATGGCGGCTACCAAGGCAACCCCGAGGTCGTCATGCCGTACCGCAAACCCCGCGACGGCAGCGAGCTGCCGAACTGGCAGGAAGACCTCAACGCCACCCGGCGCAAGGTTCGCGCTCGCGTCGGGCATGTCCTGGCCCGGATGAAGAACTTCAAGATTCTCCGCGACTACCGCCGCGCCGCCAGCATGTTGGCCGACACAGTGTCCGGAATCGCGAACCTGCACAACCTCCACCTCACCGACTGACCGCAAAGCCAACCCCGCCGACCGCACCACCAGTTATGAGACATCTCCTAGAGGACCGCGTAACCGCCGTTGTCGTCGACGACGAGGATCTTCCGCTCGCCGCCGGACGGGAACGTCGTGACGCCTTCGGGTTTCGCGGTCCGGTGGAAGGTGACGTCGAGCAGCTCGACGGTGTCGCCGCCGCGGGGCCAGGTGCCGAGCCGGAACGGCGCGTCGTCGTGGCTGGCCGACCGGCCGAGCAGGACCAGCAGGTCGCCGTCGCAACAGAGGTCACGAATGCCTTGCGACGCGGTGGAGTGCGGGAGCCGCGCCGAACGCACAGCGGGCTCGCCGAGCGACTCCGTCGTCCACTTCCCGCCGAGGTCGACGGGAACGTGGACCAGGGTGACGTGGCCGGGAACGGCCGGTCCGCGCAGGCCGAACAGGAGTGCGCTCGTCTCCGCGTCCCAGGCGAGGCCCTCGACGTTCAGGCCGTCGTCGTCCGGTCTGCGCCTGCCGGGCGCGGCGAGGGCGGGCAGGTGGCCGAGCAGCCAGGCCCGGAACCCGGTCATCGGTTCGGCGGGCAGGTCGCCGTCCGGGCGGTACCGGACGCGCACCAGGCCGTCGTTGACCCGGTTCCGCTCGACCGACAGCGACGAGGAGACGATGAGGAAGGTTTCGCCGTTCCGGTCGACCCGGGTGAGCCCTTCGGGGTCGCCCAGTTCCCCCGCGCCGGTGAGCCGGCGCCGGCGGATGTGGTCGACCTCCGCCAGGTCAGCGTCGAACGTCATTTCGAACAATGCGGTGGGGTCTTTGTTGTCGACGAAGGTGAAGCACCGTGCGCCCGTCCGCACCACGCCGGAAGCGTTGAACGGGTTTTCGCCGTTTCTTTCGCGGAACGGCGTCGGCTTCACGTTTTTCCGCTTCGCCACGAATCGAGTGTAGACCCCGATTCACCGGACATGGCACTCAGTGCCACTACGGGCGGCGGAGGACCTCCCCGACCTGGGCGACGACCTCGTGCAGCGGCGCCGACGTCGTCATCACGGCGACGACCGTGGCCGGCTCTTCGCGCGGAGCCCGGAATGCGGCGACGACCAGCGCGAACGCCTCGGCCGCGCGGACCTTGATGTCGTCCTCGCCGCCGGTGCGCAGCCAGCGCCGCAGGACGTGGTTGTTGGCCGCGGCGATCGCCGCGGCGGCGACGGCCGCGCGCAGGCTCGCCGCCGGGTCGCCCCGCTGCTCGTAGCGCGCCTGCAGGTAGCGCGCGAGCACGCGCTGGTAGCGGTCGACCGTCGCGACCTCCTTGTCCCGCAGCGAAGGCACCGTGCGGGTCAGGGCGAAGCGCTTGAGCGACACGTCGAGTTCGCCGGCGTAGGAGTCGAGCACGAGGCCGACCGCGTCGCAGGCCACCTCGATCGGGTCGCGCGCCGGGTCGGCGGCGGCGAAGGCGTCTTCCATCTCGGCCACGATCTCGTCGTGGTTGGCGAAGAGGACGTCGTCCTTGGCGTCGAAGTACCGGAAGAACGTGCGGCGGCCGACGCCGGCCGCGGCCGCGATGTCGTCCACCGTGGTGGCCTCGTAGCCGTTGGCGGCGAACAGGTCCACGGCCGCCGAGGCGAGGGCGCGGCGCAGCTGCCGCCGGCCCGCGGGGGTCGCCCCGACCCGGGTGGCCGGCGCGCGGCGCGGCGAATCGGTCATGGCCGGACGGTAGCAGCCGGGCTTGCTAGCGGCACTGAGTGCCGTTAGGCTGGCGGCCACTTCCCCACCGAGTGGAAAGGCGTCGCCGATGTCGCTCGACCAGCAGGTGCCCGTCGCGCCCCGGGATCCGGCGGGCGACCGGGTCGACGCCTTCTACGGCCGCCTCTTCGGCTGGCCGGTCAAATGGCGGGGAGTCCACCCGTTCCTCGCGCTGGAAAACGGGATCTGCGCGGTGACGCTGCCCAAGCTGAGCGCGGGCCCGGTCCTGTCCCGGCTCGCGGCGACGGGCTGCCAGGGCCCGGCGATGCACCTGCCCACCCAGCACGGCCCGCGCGTGGCGCTGCTCGCGGAGACCGACGGGCTGATCCCGCCGCGTGACGCGCTGCCGAGGAACGTCGAGGTGCTGGCCTGGGGAACGCTGCTGCCGCTGCCGGTCGGCCCGCGCCGGGTGGACCTGGCGACGGAATGGCTGTCGGCGCCCGATCCGCAGCACCGGTGGCTCCCGAGCCTGAGCGCGGTGCTGGCGGGGATCCCCGAACGCTTCTAGGTTCGCCGAAAAACGAGTCGACTCCCCGCCCGCGGCGGTGCCACAGTGGCCGATCATGGGGAACTCCGAGCTGCTGACCGCCGCGGACGTCGAGTCGATGCAGGAGCTGGCGCAGCGGGTCACCGCACTGCGCCTGGATCTCGTGAACAGCGACGCGTCCTACGGCGAGCTGGCCTGGAACTTCGGCCGGGGCCACGCCGCCGCCGGCGCGACCTGGCCACGCCGGCTGTGGTTCTCCGGCGGCGAGCTGGTGGCGTGGGGCTGGGCCCAGCTGCCCCGCCGGGTGCGGCGCGACGACGGCTCGGTCAAGGACGTCACCGGGGCCTACCTCGCGTACCAGGTCCACCCCGCGCACGCCGCACTGGTCGACGAAGTGATCGCCTGGTTCGACGCCACCGCGGGCGACGTCGACCGCACGGTGCTGCCCAGCGCGGCCGACGAGGCCGGCTTGGCCCGCTGGGCCGCGCACGGCTACCGGCCCGACCCGGACGCGGCGGACTCCTGGACCCAGCTCACCGAACGCGACCTCACCGAAATCGAAGAACCGGTGCTGCCGCCGGGGTTCCGGTTCCGCACCGCGGCCGAGGCCGGGCCGGCCGCCGCGGTCCGGGCCCACGTCGCCGCGTGGACGCCCACGTCGTACGACGAAGAGGCCTACGAAGGCGTCCGACGGACCACCGCGTACCGCGGTGACCTGCACGTCGTCGTCGAGGCCCCGGACGGGACGATGGCGGCCTCGGCGATCCTGTGGCTCGACGAGGCGAACGAGACCGCCGAGTTCGAGCCCGTCGGCACGCACCCGGGCTACCGGCGGCTCGGCCTCGGCCGCGCGATGCTCCTGCACGGGCTGCGGCGGGCCCGGGACGCCGGAGCGACGCACGCGACCGTCGCCTGCCTCGGCGCGCCGGGCCGCCCCGCCGCGCGCGAGCTGTACTACAGCGTCGGTTTCCGGGCGTTGTCCCGGGACCTTCCGCTCATCAAGACCGCGGGCTGAGGCCCTTCGATCGTCCGTCCACAAAGGACAGATGTTTGACCGGGCCGCCGGTGGGGTATTAACCATCCCCGCGAATCCACGCAGCCCCGTCGCCACCCGTCCGGGCGACGGCCGTGGTCGCCCGGCTTGGGCTGTGAGGCAACGATGAACCCTGACGGCACCGCCACGCCCCCGGTCCTCCGCCTGCCGTGGACGGCCTACGCCCTGCTCCTGGTCGTCGCCGCGGACCAGGTGACCAAGGCGTGGGCCTGGCGCGAAGTGCCGAGGACACGCATCAACTTCGGGGGAAACCCGCTGGTCGGGCCGGTCGTCGGCGCGTGGTACGCCGGCCCGGTGACCGGCGCGGTGCTCGACCTCGCGGGCGCCGCGCTGCTGACGGCGGCGGTGCTGCTCCTGCTGCGCCGCCGGCACCCGGTGCTCCTGCGGGCACCGGCCGCGCTGGCGATCGGCGGCTGGACCAGCAACCTGCTCGACCGCCTCGGGCTGCACCACCTCACCGCGCCGGGCAGCGTCCGCGGCGCGATCGACTTCGTGCCCCTCGGCAAGTATTCGTTCAACGTCGCGGACTTCTTCATCATCGGGGCCACCCTCGCGTTTTCGCTCGCCCACGGCTACCGGTGGGCGACGGCGAGGCTGTCCGGCGCCCCCGCGGACGTCCCGTACTGCCGCCCGCGGCCGGGCAGGCCGGCGCGCATCGTGACGGCGACCGGCGCGGTGGTGCTGGTGGCGGCCGTGACGCTCGGTGCCACCCACTACGGCGGGGCGACGCATCCCCCGCGCGTCCAGCGGACGTCCGCGAACCGGTGAGCCGGGCCGCGGCGCGCCCGTACAAGGACTGAGCGCTCAGTCCGCCGGCCGGTGCAGCCACGGGTTGCCCGCCGTGAGCCGCGCGGTGAAGCCCGTTTCGTCGCGGTACAGCGCCACCTGACTGCAGATCTGGTGCGCGATCCACAGGCCGCGGCCGCCGATCCGGCGGTCGGCCGGGAGCAGGCCGGCGAACGGGTCGTGCGGGCCCTCGCCGGTGTCGTGCACCGTCACGACCAGGTGGTCGGGGTCCGCCCAGAGCCGCATCTCGACCGGCGCGCGGCCGTGGCGCAGCGCGTTGTCGACGATCTCGCTGACCGCCAGGACGAGGTCGTCGACCTCGGCGGCGGGCAGGTCGGTCTTGCCGAGGTCGAGCACGGCCCGGCGAGCGCCCGCGGGCTGCGGGTCGGTGAGCACGACGAGCGGGGCGGTGTGCTGGATCGGGAGCGGCGCCACCGGCCGCGGGCCGGCCAGGAAGGCCAGCGGGTCGACGTAGCCGGCGTTGCCGTGGCGCCCGCCGGGCGTCGCGACGAAGGGGTGCGTACGGGCGACGTCGTCGAGCACGTGGCGCGGGGTGGTCCGGGTGTCGTAGGCGCAGATGCTGCGCAAGGGGAACTCGTCGTAGGCGTGGTTGACCGCCGACTCGTAGCGCGCCCACCCGTCCCACGACGTGTCGATCGCCGCGCGCGGGATCTCACCGAAGATGCGGATCCCGGTGGCGCCGCCGGCGACCAGCCCGGCCATCATCGCCCGGTAGGACTTGATCGCGGCGGCCGGGCGCACGTAGAGCTCGTCCGTGGTCAGGTACCGCACGTCCGCCGACGGGAGGACCTCGCGCACCAGCCCGGCCCGCGCCGGCTCCAGGGACACCATGGTCGGCTCGCCCGCGGTCAGCCCGCTCTCCAGGAACGGGACGGCGACGGCGAGCAGCTCGGCGTCGGAGCGGTAGTGGACGGCGGCGTGGTCGTAGCCCCGCGGCGCGGTCTCCGCTTCGACGGTCATGACTCCCCCTCGACGCGGACGCCGGCCAGGTCGAACAGCTCGAGCAGGCGCGCCGGCGTGGTCAGCCGCGTTCGCAGGACCACCGTCGTGGCGTGGCGCTCGGCGTAGTCGGCGACGTCGAACAGGCTGCGGTGGTCGATGAAGCCGAGGCGGTGGGCGTCGATCGCGATCGGTCCCGGGACCGCCCGCAGGTCGGCGCGTTCCAAGGCCAGCGGCCAGAGCTCGCGTACGGCCGAGTCCAGTTCCCCCGCCAGCGCGGCGACGTTCCCGGCGCGCGCGTGGCCGTGCAGGTGGAACGGCGTCGCGCCCGCGTGGGCGACCGGGTGCATGCACGCCAGCTGCGCGACGACGTCGCCGCCCAGCTCGGTCAGGTCGTAGCCGCACATCGCCGACATCGGGTGCGCGGCCATGTAGCGGTCGACGAGGTGCTCGTAGCGGGCGAAGGCGTCCAGCTGCGCGGGCGTGCGCACGAGCGACGTCGCGTCCGCGGCGACGCGCAGGCCGGTGAACCCGGCGGCGAGCGCCTCTTCGGTCGCGGCGGCGTAGAGCCGGACCTGGCCGGCGGGGTCGACGACGGTCCCGGTGGTGTAGGTCGAGTCGACGGACGAGACCAGCACCGCCCCGCGCCGCAGCCCCACGTCGAACTGCCCGGTCTCCCGCAGCTGCGCGATCAGCAAGGCCTCGTCACCGGGGGCGACGTAGAGCACCCGCTCCCCCGCGGCCAGTCCCGCGGCCAGGAAGTCCCGGGCCCGGGCGACGAACTCGGCCCGCCGCCGGTACCCCCAGCACACGTGGCCGCGCGCCGGCCCGCGGACCGGCTGTGTCGGCATCTGCACGGTGCGACAATACGCCGCCAACCGCGAACGCCGGTTCACTCACTGGTGGCGTCGGCTGGAGCGGCAGGTTTGCGCACGAGGTGGGAGGGTGGCGACCGGTTCGCGGGTCTGTTCGGCCGGATCCTGCGGCGGCACAGTCCGCACGGCCGCCACAACCCGGGCGACCGACACCCCGCAGAAGCCCCGGCTCAGCCGCCCAAGACCGCCGCGACGAGTGCGCGCGCTGCGGTGTCGACCTCCGCCTGCGTGCTCCAGCGACCCAGCGACAGCCGGATCGCCGCCGACGCTCGGCCCGCGTCGAAGCCCATCGCCGTCAGCACCGGTGATGGCGACTCGATCCCGCTGTGGCACGCCGATCCGGTGGCCGCCGCGATCGACGGGACGGCCGCCAGCACGCGGTCACCGCGGGTTCCGGCGATGCTCACGTTGAGCGTGTTCGGCAGCCGCCTCCCCTCCTCCGCGGGGCCGTTGAGGCGGACGCGGCCCGGCAGCGCCTCGGCGAGCCGCCGGTGCAGGTCGTCGCGCAGCGCGGTGATCCGCCGCGCGGCGCCCGCGGCGAGGTCGTCGGCGGCGAGGCGGGCGGCGGTCCCGAGCGCCACCGCCAGCGCGACGTTCTCGGTGCCCGCCCGCAATCCGCGTTCCTGCCCGCCGCCGTAGACGACCGGCTCCAGCGCGACGCCGTCGCGCACGAACAACGCGGCCGCGCCGCGCGGGGCGTACATCTTGTGGCCCACCACCGTCAGCAGGTCGACGCCGAGCGCGCCGACGTCGACCGGGATCTTCCCGCACGCCTGCGCGGCGTCGCAGTGCACGAGCGCGCCGCGGGAATGCGCCAGGGCGGCCAACTCCGCGACCGGCTGGATCGCGCCGGTCTCGTTGTTCGCCGCCATGATCGACACGACCGCGCGGCCCGCGCCGGCGCGCAAAGCCGCTTCCAGCGCGTCGAGGGAGACCAGCCCGTGGTGGTCGACGGGCAGCACCGTGACCCGGGTGCCGTGCAGCCGGGCGAGCGCGCGGGCCGTCTCCAGCACGGCGGGGTGTTCGGTCGCCTGGACGACGAGGTGCGCGCCGGCGGCGAGCACCGCGCCGCGCAGGGCCAGCAGGTTCGCCTCCGACCCGGACCCGGTGAACACGATCTCGCCCGGCCGCGCGCCGACCAGCTCCGCCACCTGCGCCCGCGCGGCGGCCAGCGCCCGGCGCGGTTCGCCGCCGTAGGCGTGCTCGCTCGACGGGTTCCCGAAGAACTCCGTCCAGTACGGCAGCGCGGCTTCGGTGACCCGCGGGTCGACCGGCGTCGTGGCGTTGTAGTCGAGGTACACCGGCCCGGTCGCCAGGCCCGGCGGCCGGGGGCACGCCACTTCGGTCGTCCGTCCGCTCATCCGGAGTCCTCCCTTTGCCGGAACGCGCGTCCAGCATGCCCCGCGCTGGGCGTCCGCGCCGGTTGCAACGTGGCATGCCACGTCGCAAACTGAGCCGTCCGATCCGTCCCCACCAGGAGGTCCAGGTGACCGACTTCGATCGACGTGACGTACTGCGCGCCCTCACCGCGCTGGGGGTGACCGGGGCGGCCGCGGGCCTGCTCGGCGGGACCGCCGAAGCCGCCGGCACCGACCCGCTCTCCCTGAAGTTCTCCGTGACCGAACAGTTCCGGCCCTTCGCCCTGATCGCCCCGAAGTTCGTCCAGGTCGACACCGCGGCCCGGCCCGGCGCCCTCGTCAAGACCGGGGTCCGGCCGAAGGCGCCCTACGGGACCGTGACCGTCGACGTGCTCGACGCCGGCGCTCCCGTGGTCGCCGGGCTGGCCGGGAACGGCGTTTCGGTGCTCGGCACGTACGACCCCGCGGCCGGGCAGGCCGGCATCGAAATCACCACCGCGAGCGGCACCGCCGTCGTCAAGACAGCGGCGGCGAGCCTGCCGAGGGCGTTCGGCTTCGCCGTGGTGGTCAACGAAAACGCCGTGACGGTGCTGGCCGACACCGGCGGCGGCTGGCGGCCGCTGCTGACCGAGCGCGACCAGGTCCGGGCGCGGATCGACCTGCGCGACCCGGCCGTGCTGGGCGAGCTCGGCTACGCGTACGGCAGCCGCGGCCCGGCGCGGCTGGGCCGGGTGCGGGCCGGCTACTTCGGCCAGGCGGGCGTGCGCGACCCGCACGTCGTGCAGTACGCCGACGGCCGGCCCTACGTCCACGACGGCAAGCTGTACCTGACGATGACCAACGCCGGGCTCGGCTTCTTCCAGCAGGCGCACTGGGGGGTGTGGACGCTCGACCTCGCCGACCCGACGAAGCTGGAGCAGGTCGCGGCGCTGTTCTTCGCGCGCGACGGCGTCGTGCTCGGCGACCACGCCGGCCAGATCGTCGTCGACGACGACCGGTTCATCCTGCTGATGAGCTCCTGGGGCGACTTTTCCTTCACCGGCGTCCACGTGCGGCACACCGTCACCCGCGAGAACGTGCTCTCCGGCGTGCACGTCCTGCCGACGCGACAGCTCCCGCTGCCCACCACCGTCAGCTCGTGGGACCCGGCGCTGACCCGGATCGACGGCCGGTGGCACATCGCGTTCGTCGAAAGCCCCGCGCAGCAGCCGGCTTTCGTGTTCCACCCGGCGCTGGCGGCCGCGCCGCGCGGTGCCGACTACGACGACGGCCTGACGCTGCTGGGCGCCGACACGTCGGTCAGCCAGACCGAAGGCACGATCCTGCAGCGGGTGGGCGGGCGGTGGTACCTGTTCGCCAGCGACGGCGACGCCCGCGAGTACCCGGTGTACGACCTCCGGCTGCGCAAGCTGGGCACGCTGAACGCGCCGTACGGCACGAACATCCCGCACCCGATGCTGGTGCGGATCGGGAACCGGTGGTGGCTCCCGACGTTCAACGGCACCCAGTACGCCGAGGACGTCCTCGGCTACGGCGGCCACGGCGACTTCATCTTGATGCGGGCCTGAACCGCGTCGCCGCTGTCGCGGGTCGAGGTGCGGCGGAGGGGGAAGCCGCGAGGCATGAACTCTCCCCCGCACCTGCACGCGGCCGAGCCAGCGCAGCCGCGGCCAGAACCGCACCGCGGCGATCTACCTGCGCAAGCACCGCACCGACGTCTACACCGCGCTCGCCGGCCGGCTCTGGCGGAGGATGTCGCGGGTCAGCTCGAGCTGGCCGTGGTGCTGGGCCAGCTCCTCGTACACGTGCTGCAGCGCCCCGCCTTGCGTCCGGCCCGCCGGGGTGTCCGCGTACTTCGGCGGCGCCGGCGCGCGCAAGGGTGCCGCCGGCTCGGCGACCGCCAGGTCGGCGCGCAGCTGGTCCTTGGCCGCCGCGACCCGCGACACCAGCCCCGCCACCGACCCCGACGCCGTGAACTCGGCGGCCCGGTCGCGCTCCACCGCCCGGCCGGCCACCAGGGCGCCGACCCAGAACTCGAGCACGCCCAGGCAGTGCGTCACGATCGCGTAGGGCGTGTTCGTCCCCGGCAGCGGGGGCCGGCGGTTGGCCCGCTCGTCGCCGAGGTCCGTGAGGATCGCCGTCATCCCGTCGAGGGCGCGGCCGGCGAACCACAGGTAGTCGTCCTCGCTGATCCGCATGCCCGTCACTCTGCCACGGCGCTCAGGGCGACACCTCCATTTCCAGGCCCATGACCCGGACGGTGCGCCGCCGGCGCAGCCAGCCGCGCGCGGGCGCCCCGTCCGGCAGTTCGTCGAGGAACGCCTTGCGCTGCGCCGAGGTCGTCGACCGCCAGCGCATCGCCAGCACCGGGCGGACCGGCGCGATGAAGGGCCGGACCCGTTCGTGCGCCCCCGCCAGCCGGATCTCGTACTCGCGGTCCGGCCGGTAGCCGAGGTCGAGGTCGATCAGCGGCTCGGCGCCGCCGGCGCGGTGGTGGCAGCGCGACAGCACCCGCGCGAGCTCGTCCATCGCGACCTGCAGCGTGCAGGGCATCTGGTCCTGCCAGCGGCCGAGGCGCGGAGCGTTCACCGACGCCGCCGTGACCTCGTCCGCGAGCACGACGAGGGCCCGGACCGGCGAACCGGCCAGTTCGACGCGGATCCGCCGCCGGTCCGCCTCGACGTGGAAGCGGAGCACGCGGTCGGCAACGACGGCACCCGACCGCAACCGGACCCACTCCTCGACGGCGTCGGGCGACGGGCAGGACGACACGAAGGTGAACGCCAGTCCTTCGCCGGCGAGGGTCATCGCCACCGGGAACAGGGACCCGAGGTCGTGCATCAACGCCGAGCCGATGACGAGTGCGGCACGGGAGCCGCCTCCGGTCATCGTCTCCTCCTCCCCCGAGCTACACCTGCAGGTCGGCTTCGATGCGCTTCAGGTAGTGGCGGGCCAGGGCCAGGTTCGCGCGTTCCCGGTCCAGCACCAGGTACAGGAACAGGGAGTTCCGCGACGAGTTCAGCAGCCGGATCAGGTGGTACTGGCGGTGCAACGTGATCAGGATGTCCTCGATGCTGTCGTTGAGCGCGAGCGAGGACATCACCCGCAGCTTCGACCGCACGACCTCCGTGTTGCCGGCGGCGGCGACCTCCAGGTCGAGCCAGTCGCCACCCCCGCTGGTGCCGAGCGACATCCCGCTTTCGTAGTCGACCAGCGCGACGCCGACGGCGCCGGTGATCGACATGGCTTCCTTCAACGCGGTGTCGATGTTCATCATGGTGCTGCAACCTTTCCGTTGTGACAGGCTTGTGCGCTACGCGGCCAGGATCGTGCCGATCCGGTCGATGACCGGGCGGGACTCGAAGAGCAGGCGCCCGACGTTCAGGCCCTTGTCCCCCAGCACCACCATCAACGCCAGCCGGCCGACGGCGTAGACGGCCATGTAGCCGTCGCTGCCGAACACCACCGTCTGGCTCAGCGTGCCCTTCCCGGTCATTTCGGCGGCCTGGCGCGCGATTCCGAGATCGGTGGCGGCGAGCGCGGAGATCTTCGCCGGGTCGATGTAGTCGTCCGCGTCGGCGATGATGGGTATCCCGTCGACCGCGGCGAGCACCGTACCGGTCACCCCGGCGACGCTTTCCCGGAGATTGCGCAGCTCAGCGGCCAGTGCGTCGAAATCCAATTCCTCTTTGCTTTCTTTCGGCAGCGACCGATCGGCCCGGAGGGCAGCGATCAGCCGTTCGAGTTGCCTTGTCGCCGGGGACCCTACCGCCATCATCACTGCCCGCCTATCCGTGCGGGATGGTCGCCCGTGCATTTACACGATCGGGTGAAGCGGGATGGTTGGTGTAACCGAAATAAATTCACCGGCGAAATGATCGTTCATTGATCACGGTCGACGGACGGTCGGTTGTCCGGAATTTTCGACGGGACGGTTGAAATGCGGTTATGGCATTTCCGCGGTGTCGGCCGCGGCGGTTTCCCTGAGTGATCGGCAGGTACCGTTCACCCGTTCACCGGAATCGGGCATCATGCGGGCATGACGGAACACGTCCTTCGCGCGGCCGCCGGGAGCGTCACCGGCGAGCGGTACCCGGCCAACTTCGACGTCGTGCACCTCGACGAGGAGCCGCTGCTCGCGGTGCTGGCCGACGGGATGGGCGACGGCGAAGGCAGCCGCGTGGCGGGCCGGACGGCCGTCGAGGTGTTCGTGAACCGGATCCGCCCGGTCGGGGACGCCGTCGATCCCCCGCTGCTGCGCGCGGCGGTCGCCGATGCTCAGGCGCGGGTCGGCGCGGCCGGCGAGCGGATCGGCGGCTTGACGGGCTGCACCCTGACCGCGCTGGTGGCGTCCGGCGCCGGCCTGTGGCTCACGCAGATCGGCGACTCGCGCGGCTACCGCCTGCGCGACGGGCTGCTGGAACAGCTGACGACCGACCACACCATGGCGTGGCTCGGCGCGGTCAACGGCTGGTACCCGTTCGACTCCCCCGAAGCGCACGCGGCCCGCTACCAGCTGACCCGCTACGTCGGCCACTCCGCGCGACCGGAGCCGGACGTCCTCAACATCGCGCCGCACCCCGGCGACGTCCTGCTGCTGTGCACCGACGGTGTCACCGACCAGGTGCCCTACCGTCGGGTGCGGGAAGTCCTCGCCGGGCCGGCGTCGCCCGCCCGGAAGGTCGCCCGGCTCCTGGCCGACACCGAAGAAGCGGGCGGCCGGGACAACGCGACCGCAGTCGTCGTGCACGTCGTCCCGGCCTGAGCGGCTACGACGCGTATTCGTCGTGCAGGCCGAACTTCGTGATGTGCGCCTGCCGGCCCAGCGGCGTCAGGTCGAGGTAGGTGTACGTCGTCACGAGCTGGTCGAGACCGCGTTCGTACGTCGAGTACGTGTGGTGGACGTCGTCGCCGTCGCGGAGGAAGACGCTCAGGCCCTGCCACTCCCCCTCGGCGTACCACGGCGTGCCCTTCGCCAGCAGCGTCGCCTTGTCCTTGTAGTTGTACTCGACCGGCGCGACGGACTCGTCGTTCGCGACGTGGTAGTCGAAGTTGAAGTCGCTGCCGAGCGAGGAGTACCACGGGATCGTCCAGCCCATCCGCTCCCGGAACGCCGTCAGCCGGCCGATCGGCGCCCGGGACACGAGCGCGACCGTCGTGTCGAGGGCGTGCAGGTGCTCCTCGTGCGCGATGTTGTCGACCAGCAGCGCGCAGCTGTTGTGGCCCACGGTGTCGTCCGGGCCGAACATGAAGTGGTAGACGACGAGCTGGCGGCGGCCCTCGAACAGGTCGAGCAGCCGGGCTTTGCCGGCCGCCCCTTCGAAGACGTAGTCCTTGTCCACCTTGACCATCGGCAGTTCGCGCCGCCGCGCGCTGAGCGCGTCGCGGCGCAAGGTCACCTCCTTCTCCTCCGCGAGGAGCTCCTTGCGGGCGGTCAGCCACTCGTCCCGCGAAACGATTCGGGGCAGGTTCATCGGTCGTTCTCCGTCATCCGGGGTCTGGGTCATCCGGTTCGACAAGGCGCGCGGCCGGAATGCACCGGCCCGCCCCAGCCAGAACGCGCCGGACACCGCGAAAACCAGCGTCAGCAGGACAGCGACGGGCGTCGAGACACCTCCGGGGGACAGCATCCACACCATCGCGGCCGCCATCAGGGCGTGGTGGGCGTCGTGCCCGCGCCGGCCGGCCAGGGACCGGGCCGCGAACCACAGCCCGGCGAAGCCGAAGAGCACGACCTGCGAGAACGTGCACGCCATCGCGACCATGCCCGCGCCGAGGGCCACCTGCAGCACGCCGTCGACGGTGGTGAGGACCCGGCGGCGGGCCGGTGCGGGAATCACTTCGCGGTTCCGGGTGTCATGACCGGGTGGACCGGGCACGGCGGGCGAACGCACCGGTGCATCCGGGGCCACTCGGTTGTCCGCACCGGTATGGACAGGGAGGACCCGATGTCTGACGAGGACTTCTGGCGGCTGGCGGATCCGCACCGCCGCGAGCTGCTCGCCCACTGCTACCGGCTGCTGGGCTCGTTCCAGGACGCCGAAGACCTGGTGCAGGACACGATGCTGCGCGCGTGGCAGGCTTTCGACGGCTTCGAAGGACGCTCGTCGGTGCGCACCTGGCTGTACCGGATCGCCACGAACGCGTGCCTCAACGTGCTGAAGAGCGCGCGGCGGCGGGTGCTGCCGTCCGGGCTCGGCGCCGGGGCGGAGACCGCCGGGGCCCTGCCCCGGATCGACACGGTGTCGTGGCTGGAGCCGCTGCCGACGGCCGGCGACGACCCCGCCGAGCTGGCCGCCCTGCGCGACAGCACGCGCCTCGCGGTGGTGGCGGCGTTCCAGCGGCTGCCGGCGCGGCAGCGGGCGGTGCTGATGCTCGTCGAGGTGGCGGGGTTCGCGGTGTCGGAGGCGGCCGCGACGCTGGGGATGACCACGACGGCGGCCCGCAGCGCGTTGCAACGCGCCCGCGCGACGCTGGCGGCCGACCAGCCGGTCGAGAACGAGGTCCGGCCCGACCCGGCCCTCGACGACGAGGTCCTGCGGCGTTACTTGAAGGCGTTCGAGGACGCGGACACGGCGGGCCTGGCGGCGCTGCTGCGGTCGGACGTCGAGTACCAGATGCCCCCGATCGCGGTGTGGTTCCACGGCCGCGACGCGGTCCTGGAGCACCACACGCGCCGGGTCTTCACCTCCCCCCGCCGGGCGCTGCCGACGAGCGCGAACGGGTTCCCGGCGGTGGGCAGCTACACGAGACAGGCGGACGGGTCGTTCGCCGGGCACGGGATCCACGTCCTGGAGGCCGACGGCGGGGTCATCGGCCGGATCGTGGTGTTCCTGGACGAGAAGCTGTTCCCGGCGTTCGGGCTCCCCGAGACGCTGCCGGGCTGAACCGGATCGATGTTCAGCCCGGGTTCCGGCTCTCCGGCAGCGACCGGGGCAGGCCGAACGCCGGGAGCACGCTGTTCTCGAACCGGGTCAGCGCGCTGATCCGCTCCCCCGCCAACGTCAGCACGTACAACCCCGTTCCGTGCCGGATGCCGGACGGCGCGCACAGGTACGCGCCGAACGCCGGCTGGCCGTTGGCGCGCGTCGGGACGAGGGCGAACCGGCGGCCCGCGCCGAACAAGCCCTCGCAGAGCCGGCCCACCACGTCCCGGCCTTCGTATTCGAGCGGCAACGGCGGCATCGACACGAACACGTCGTCGGTCAGCAGGGCCACCAGCGCGTCGATGTCGGCGGTTTCCCACGCCCGCGCGAAGTTCGCCACGACCGCCTGCTCGGCGGCTGAGCCGGGCGCGGGCGCCGGTTCGCCCGCCGGCCGGCGCCGCAGCCCGGCCCGGGCCCGCTTGAGGGCGCTCTTCACCGAGTCGACCGTCGTGTCCAGCATGGCGGCGACCTCGCCCGCCGGGAACCCGAGGACGTCGCGCAGCACCAGCACCGCCAGCTGGCGCGGCGGCAGGACCTGCAGCGCCGTCACGAAGGCCAGCGACACCGATTCGCGCTGCTCGTACCACGCCTCCGGGCTCGGTGGCGTGGGAAGGAGCGCGTCAGGGAAGGGCTCGAGCCAGACGACTTCGCCGAGCCGCGTCGGTTCGGGCGGTTCGATGCCGGGGATGTCCCACGCCTTGGCCGGGCGCCGCGCGGCCGCGCGCAGCGCGCTGAGGCAGCGGTTCGTGGCGATCCGGTACAGCCAGGTGCGGATCGACGCGCGGCCGTCGAACCCTTCGAGGCCCCGCCACGCCGACAGCAGCGTGTCCTGGAGGGCGTCTTCGGCGTCCTGGTACGAGCCGAGCATCCGGTAGCAGTGCACCTGCAGCTCCCGGCGGTGCGGCTCGGTCAGCACCCGGAACGCCTCGCCGTCCCCGGCCCGCGCCCGCCCGATCAGTTCGGTTCCCATCCGGCCTCGTCTCCCTGCTCGCGCTTCCATCCTGTACGGACGCCGCGCGGGCCGGAAAGGGGGCGCCGCCCCCTTTCCGGCCGTCCCGGCGTCAGTCCCGGCATGGGAAAAATCATCATCAGCGAAAACGTCACGCTCGACGGAGTCATCGAAGACACCCGCGGGGACGAGGGGTCCGTCAGCTGGTTCACCGGGATCGGCGACGACGACCGCGCGGCCTGGGCCGAAGCCGAGTACGCGGAGGCCGTCGGCGCCGCGGCCCTCCTCATGGGCAGGAAGACCCACGCGTACTTCCTGAACCGGGGCTGGGCGTCCCGCGCCGGCGAGTGGGCGGACCGGTTGCGCGCCCTGCCGAAGTACGTCGTCTCCTCCTCCGCCGTCGACGACGCCGGCTGGGGCGAGACGACGGTCCTGGCGGGCGACGTCGTCAAGGAGGTCGCGAAACTGAAGGAGGAAGTGAGCGGGGAGATCGTCGTGTACGGCAGCGGAAAGCTGGTCCGCACGCTGATCGAGCACGACCTGGCCGACGAGCTGCGGCTGATGACCTACCCGTTCGTAGTCGGCGCGGGCGCGCGGCTCTTCCCGGAGGCCGGCGTCAAGCCCGCTCGGCTGCTCGGCACGCGTCCGGTCGGGTCGGCCTTGGTCCTGCTGACCTACGAGCTGATCCACCCCTGACCTCGACGTCGGCCTCGACCTCGGCCGAAAGGACGAGATCCGCTGTCCCTTCGGCCGAGGTGGTGGGCAGCACCCGCGGCCTAGCTTGATCGTCATGGACTTCACAGCCAGGAGGATCGGGGTCCTCTCGGCCGCCGCAGGGGCCGCGGTGGTGGCGATCGGGGCCACCGTCCTCGCCACCGCCGCCGGCCCCGTCGCGCCCGAGGTCCTGAGCGCGACCCCGGCCGAGGCCGGGCACGAGGGCCAGGGCAAGTACACCGCCGGGGACTACGTGCTGACCGTGCGCGAGCTGAACGACGACGGCGAAGGCAAGGGCACGACGATCGGCCCGCACACCGCGTACTACTCGAAGGTCCTGCACGGCACCGGCTCGTGGCAGCCGACGGTCATCAAGTTCTCCGCCGGCCGCGACAGCGACGCGCCGACCGTCTTCACCTACCCCGTTCCCGGGCCGGGCAAGGGGGTCGACTGCGTCGCGTCCGGGACCGAGGCCGCGCCGCAGGTGCGGTGCGAGACGAAGGTCAGTAGCCGACCGTGAAGTGCCGGTCCGCACCGGCGTTCTCGAGCTCGTCGACGACCGCCGTCGCGAGGTCTTCGGCCGAGATCGCGGACGTGCCGTCGGGCCGGGTCAGCAGCGTCGTCGTGCCGCGGCGGTAGCCGCCGGTCGGGGTGCCGGGCTCGAGGACCGCCGGCGGGCTGAGGTAGACCCAGTCGGCGGCCGGGTGCGCCCGGCAGACGGCCGGTTGCGCGGCGCTCGCGGCGGCGATGGCGCGGTACTCCGGCGGGACGTACCGCGGGTCGTCGAGGACCAGGCCGCCACCGGGGACGCGCAGCGGCGCCGCACCGCCGACGACGAGGACGCGGGCGCCCGCTGTCGCGGCCGCGTCGAGCAGCGCGGTCGTCGTGGCGCCGACGGTGTGTTCTCGCCCCGGCACCGGCCGGGCCGCGGCCACGACCGCGTCGGTGCCCGCGAAGAGCGTGGCCATCCGCTCCGGATCGCCCGCGTCGGCTACGGCCGTCCCGACGCCGGGCGGCAGGACGGCCGGGCGTCGCGTCCGCAGGATCGCGAGGAGGTCGTGGCCGCGCCGGGCGGCTTCGGTGAGGACACGGGAGCCGACCATGCCCGCGGCGCCCACTACGGCGATCTTCACCGGGACTGTCCTTTCCGGACGGACGGGGCGGGGAGCTGGCCGGCGACGAGCGCGGCCAGGGCGAGCGCGAACCCGGCCAGCTGGACCACACCGAGGGTCTGGTGCAGGACAGCCGCGCCGAGGACGGCCGCGACCAGCGGGGACAGCAGCCCCAGCACGGCCACCGACGCGACCGGCAACGTCGTGACGCCGCGGAACCACAGGGTGTAGGTCAGCAGCCCGCCGATCAGGCCGAGCCAGACGTAGCCGAGCGCGGCGCGGCCGTCGATCGACGGTGGCGCGCCCTCGAAGAGAGCCGTGAGCGGCAGCAGGAATAGGCCGCCCGCGGTGAGCTGCCAGCCGGCGAACGCCGCCGGGCCGACGCCTTCCGGGCGTCCCCAGCGCTTGGTCAGCGTCACGCCGAGCGCCATCGTGGCCGCGCCGCCGAGGCCGGCCGCGACGCCGACGCCGTCGAAGGTCGCCGCCGGGCCGAGCACCACCAGGCCGACGCCCGCCATGCCCGCCACACCCCAGCCGAGCCGCCAGCCCGACAAGCGCTGGCGCAGCAGGGGTACCGACAGGACGGCGACGACGAGCGGCTGCCCGGCACCCAGCGTCGCGGCGACGCCGCCAGGCAGGCGCTGCGCGGCGACGAACAGCAGCGGCAGGAAGATGCCGATGTTGAGCACGCCGAGCGCGGCGGCCTTGCCCCACCAGGCGCCGCGCGGCAGCGTCCGGGTGAAGGCGAGCGCGATGAGCCCGGCGGGCAGCGCGCGCAGGAGGCCGGCGAAGAGCGGGTGGCCGGCGGGGAGGAACTCGGTGGTGACGAGGTAGGTGGTGCCCCACACGGCGGGAGCCGCCGCGGTGAGCGCGATGCGGGGCAGGTCGACGCGGCGGGTGTCGCCGGGGTCCGTCCGCAGGAGCTGGCTGGTCATACCGAAATCTCACCGGACGGTGATCGATGAGTCCAACACATGTTCGTCACCGCAGCGATCGTGGTTCAAGATGGATGCGTGGAACTCCAGCAGCTGCGGTACGTCGTCGCGATCGCCGAAACGAACAGCTTCACCCGGGCCGCCGAGCGGTGCCTGGTCGTCCAGTCGGCGCTCAGCCACCAGGTCGCGCGGCTCGAGCGCGAGCTCGGCGCGCGGCTGTTCGAGCGGACGAGCCGCCGGGTCCGGCTGACCCCGGCGGGCGAGGCGTTCCTGCCGTCGGCGCGCCAGTGCCTGGCCTCGGCGGAGCGGGCGGCGGCCGAGGTCGCGGCGGCGGTGGGCGAGGTGCGCGGACGGCTGGCGGTCGGCCTGATCCCGACGGTCACCGCGGCCGACGTCCCGGCCACGATCCGCGAGTTCCACGACCGGTACGCGCAGGTGCGCATCAGCCTGCGGGTGGGGGCGAGCGACGACCTGATCGAGCAGGTCCGCGACGGCAGCCTCGACGTGGCGTTCCTCGGCCTGCCGACGACGGCGAGCCCGCGCGGCGTCGCGGTCCGCGAGCTGGCCCGCGGCCACCTGATCGCGGTGGTGGCCCCGGACCACCCGCTCGCCGGCGAACCGACGGTCAGCCTGAAACGCCTGGCCGCGGAGGTGTTCGTCGACCTGCCGCCGGGCACGGCCGGGCGCGCGCAGTCCGACCAGGCGTTCGCGGCGGCGGGCCTCGACCGCGAGGTGGCGTACGAGGTGACGAGCGCGGACTACGTGCCGCGCCTGGTCGGCCCCGGGCTGGGGGTGGCGATGCTGCCGTCGGGGTACGCGCCGCAGCTGACGGGCGTGGTGACGATCGAGATCACCGACGCCCCGGCCCGGGTGGAGTACGTGATCTGGGCGGCGGCGAACCCGACCCCGGCGGCGACGGCGTTCCTCGACTTGCTGGGCACCGGTCGTGAGTGAGAAACGGTGTTCTAACCCTGTTTCCCACTCACGACCGGCCGGGCGTCACATCTTCTCCGCTCCCGCCTTCACCGCCTCGCGGATCCGCGCGTAGGTCCCGCAGCGGCAGATGTTGCGGATCTCGTCCAGGTCCGCGTCCGTGATCTCGTGGCCCGCCGCCCGGGCCTGGCGGACCTTCGCCACCGCCGCCATGATCTGGCCCGGCTGGCAGTAGCCGCACTGGGCCACGTCGAACTCCAGCCACGCCTCCTGCATCGGGTGCAGGTCCTGGCCCACCGTCGCCGGCAGGCCCTCGATCGTCGTGATCTCGTCGGACTCCGCGATGTCGGCCACGCGGACCGAGCACGGGTTGAACGCCTTGCCGTTGATGTGGCTGGTGCACGCCTTGCAGACGTCGAGCCCGCAGCCGTACTTCGGGCCCTTGATGCCCAGCAGGTCGCGCAGGACCCACAGCAGCCGCAGGTCGTCGTCGGCGTCGACCGTGACCACCTTGCCGTTGATCTTCAGGGTGTGTTGCGGCACTGCGGTCTCCTAGTAGGCGTGGTCGAGGCCGTCGGTCGGCGACGGCGGCGTGGACGGCTGCACCGGCAGCGGCTCGAAGGAGAGCGTGCCGTGGTTGATCGGGAAGGAGGTCGGCATCTTGCCGACCGCGCGCGCGTACGCGCAGGCCACCGCGGCGAACGACGGCGCCACCGCCAGCTCGCCGGCGCCACTGGGGCTGGACGAGGTGTTCGGCATGATGACGACCTGCGTCTCGGGCGGGGTGTTCCACTCGCGCGTGTAGAAGTAGTTGTCCCAGCTGCCTTCCAGCGGCAGCCCGTCCTTGATGTGGATGCTCGAAGTGAGGCACATCGCGATGCCGTCGTTGAGCCCGCCGATCATCTGGGCTTCCAGGCCACGCGGGTTGATCGCGAAGCCGGGGTCGACGACGACCAGGGCCTTCGTCACGCGCGGGCCGGTGACGCCGTCGCGCACCTGGCGGTTGACCGTTTCCGGCCGGCAGTCGATCTCGACCAGCACCGCGACCGCGCCGCGGTACTCCGAGTGCAGCGCGATCCCCTGCGCCACCCCGGCGGGGAGCGAGCGGCCCCAGTTCCCGACCTGGACGGCCTTGTCCAGCACCGCGCGCAGCCGGTCGTCCTTGAGGAACTCGCGGCGGAACGCCACCGGGTCCTTGCCGAACTTCTTCGCCAGCTGGTCGACGACGAGCTCTTCGGCGGTGACCACGTTGGGCGAGTAGATGTTGCGCATGCTGCCGGTGTTGAACTTCAGCGGGATCTCGTTGAGCAGCTGGGTCGTGACACCGAAGTTGTACGGCGAGGACTGGCTCAGCAGGAAGATCGACTCGGCGAAGCTGAGGTTGCCGCCGATCGGCAGCTTCGCGGCGGTCGCGGTGATCATCTCGCCCAGCCCGTGGCTGAACTCGGTCTGCACGCTCGTGTGGCGCTGTTCGAAGCTGACGACGTTGCCGAGCAGGTAGGTCGCCCGCACGCGCGACACGCACATCGGGTGGATGCGGCCCTGCCGGAAGTCGTCGGTGCGCGACCACATCAGCTTGACCGGCTTGCCCATCTTCTGCGACGCCTCCGCCGCTTCGGCGGCCGCGTCGTGGAACAGGTGCCGGCCGAACGACCCGCCGCCCTGGGTGACGTGCACGGTGACCGCGTCCTGCGGCATGCCCAGCAGCTTCGCGATCTCTTCCTGGGCGACGATCGGCACCTTCAGGCAGGACCAGATCTCCGCGCGGTCGGCGCGGACGTCGGCGATCGCGGCGCCCGTCTCGAGCGGGCTGTTGCTGGCGGCGGCGAACGTGAACTCGGCGTCGATGTACTGGTCGAGCAGGCCCGGCACGGTCATCGGCAGCTGCGCGGCCTTGAGCTTCTTGAACACGGTCGCGTCGGACTCGCCGTCGACCGTGCCCGCGCCCCAGGTCACCTTGAGCGCGCGGATCGCGTCGATGCACTGGCCGAACGTGCGGCCGCGCACCGCGACGCCGTGCGAGATCGCGGCGACGTCGGTGATCCCCGGCATCGCCTTGACCTCGGCGGCGTTGAGGATCGAGCGCGGGGTGCCGTTGATCGTCGGCGGCCGGGCGACCATCGTCGGCAGCGCGCCCGGGACGTCGAGGTCGAGGGTGAACTGCTTGGTGCCGGTCACCGACGCGTGCGCGTCGAGGCGGTTCTGCGGGGTGCCGAGGACCTTGAACTCCGAGCGCGGCTTGAGCGTCGCGGCCACGCTGATCGTCGTCGCGGACGCGGCGGCCTTCGCCAGCGAGCCGTAGCTCGCCGTGCGACCGGAGGAATCGCGCACGACGCCGCCGGACGTCGTCAGCTGCGACGCCGGCACGCCCCACTTCGCGGCGGCCGCGGCCAGCAGCCGCTGCCGGGCGATCGCCGACGCCGTCCGGACCGGCGTGTAGATGCTGCGCATCGAGTTGGAGCCGCCGGTCAGCTGGTTCATCAGCAGCTCGGGCCGGGCGTCGGCGAGCGTGACGTCGATCTTGTCCAGCGGGAGGTCGAGCTCTTCGGCGATCATCATCGCCACCGCGGTGGTCATGCCCTGGCCGACCTCGGTGCGCGGCACGGCGAACGCGGCCCGGCCGTCGGCGCCGACCTGGACGCTGATCAGGCCCGACGTCGGCAGCGCGGCGAGGTTCTGCAGGTCGCCGAGGTCGAAGATGTCCTCGGGCTGGGGCAGGGACGGGATCGCCGCGTCGGCTTCGCGGGGGGCCAGTTCGGAGCCGCCGATCTGGGCGGCGACGGCGAGCGTGGGCGCGGCCAGCACGAAGCCGAGGAACCGGCGGCGGGCCATCGAGCGCGGCTCGGGCCCGGGTGGTGGGACGGCGGGGTCGTGTTCGGGCATGAGCGGCTGGGACCTCTCGAACGACGGTGTGGGAGAGCGCGGGCCGGAGCACCGCCGGCCGGAGTGTTGCACAGATCACGCCGCCGAATGAAGGACCTGGGTGCCTACATTTGGCCTAGTGTCGTTGTGCACTGTGCACAGGGGGTACCGGTCAGGGCACGCGCGGTGGCGGGAGGAACGGCAGCGCGCGGACGACCAGGGCCAGCTCCAGGGCCAGTTCCCCGCCGGTCAGCGACCGGCCGGTCAGCTCCTCGAGCCGGTGGATCCGGTTGAGCACGGTGTTGCGGTGGCAGTGCAGCGCCTGCGCCGAGCGGGTCGCCGAGCCGCCGGTCCGCACCCACGTCGCCAGGGTTTCCAGCAGCGGCCCGCGCTCGGCCGTCCGCAGGTCCAGCAGGCCGCCCAGCCAGTCCTGCTGCAGCGACTCGGTCAGCTCCGGCGAGGAGAGCAGCAGGGCTTCGGGCAGCCGTTCGGCCAGGCAGACGACCTCGACGCGCCCCGGCGGGACCGTCCGCATGGCGAGCACCGCCTGCCGGTAAGCCGTGTGCACCGCCGCCAGCCCGTCGACGACCAGCGACACCCCGGCCGGCACGGTGAGCACCGACCCGATCGCGCCGACGACGCCGGTCACCTCCCGGCCCGGCAGGGACACGAGCCCGACGAGCACGTCCGCGCGCGACTGCCAGGCCGACGCCGAGCCGAGGTCCTCCAGGGCGGAGCCGAGCGGCTCGGCGAAGGCGCCGTCGCCGGGACCCGCGGCCGCGACGACGACGTAGGGTCCCGAAATCGGCAGGCGCAGCACCCGCCCGGCCTCGTAGGCGAACCCCGCGTCGGCGGCCCGGCCCTGCAGCAGCCCCTCCCACAGCGACGCGCGGCGCTGCTCGTCCGCGCGGACGAAACTGCGTTCCGCCGCGTGGTAGGCCAGCGCGACCTGGGCCGAGGTGGCGTCGACGACCTCCCAGACGCGGGTCGCCAGGTCCAGCATGGCCTCGTTGTTCACCGACCCGGTCGCCCGGGCCTGCGCGGTGAGGGCCTGCCAGACCAGCCGGCCGCCGATGCGGAACGACCGCAGCACGTCGTCGAGCGGGAGCTGCTGCTCGGCGCGGCGCCGTCCGGTCGCCTTCGCCGCGTCGTAGAGGTCTTCGCCGCTGCCGGTGCCCCGGCCGATCAGCTGCAGGACCCGGCGGAGGTTGTCGTGGCAGGAGCGCCAGAGGTCGTCGTCGGGCACGACGTCGACCACGCGGTAGCCGGGGTTCTGCTCGCCGATGACGGCGACCAGGGCGCCGGTGAGCTCGTCCAGCTCGTCCAGCACCCGGGCCGCCAGTGACCACGCGGTGTCCCGGGCGTCCGCCCGCGCCTCGCCCATCCGCACCACCACTGTCGCGCTCTCTTCGGCGCGTCAGCCTACGTCGGCGGTTGCGTTCCCGCTCACCTCACGAGCGCGAACCCCGGGTGCGGCGGCTGGTTGTACGCGGTGTTCCGCCACGCGACGGCCTCCGTGGTCGCGGCCGGCTTCGACGTGTCTTCGTCCACTTTGAACTCTTCGAACCCGGCCCGGGATCAGGCCGACGCGCCCGGGGCGAAAGTATCGGCGGATTCGACTACGTCGTCGAAAACCGGTCGATGCGCGGTGCTTCCCGGACTACCGTTCGCGGCGTGCCGAGCGGATCACTGGAGGGCCGGGTCGCGGTCGTGACCGGGGTCAGCCGCCGGGCCGGGATCGGCTTCGCGGTGGCCGCGGAACTGCTGGCGGCCGGCGCGTCGGTGCTCGTGCACTCGTGGTCCCCGCACGACGCGGACCAGCCGTGGGGCCTCGATCCCGCCGGCGACGCGGGAGTCGTCGAACAGCTCGGCGGCGAGGGTCACCGGCTGCGGCACGTCGCCGCCGACTTCGCCGATCCGCAGGCGCCCGCGAAAGTGGTGACCGCTGCCGTGGAAGCGTTCGGCGCGGTCGACGTGGTGGTCGCCAACCACGCCCGGAGCTCGAACCACGGCCTCGCCGAAGTGACCGCCGCCGAGCTGGACCTGACCTGGGCGGTGAACGCCCGCGCGAGCGTGTTGCTGGCGCAGGCGTTCGCGGCCGTCCACGACGACGAGCGCCCCGGCGGGCGGATCATCCTGTTCACCTCCGGGCAGCACCTGGCGCCGATGAGCCAGGAGCTGCCGTACGCGATCAGCAAGGGCGCGATCCACCAGATGACGCTCACCCTGTCCGACGCGCTGGCCGACCGCGGGATCACGGTCAACGCGCTCAACCCGGGTCCGGTCGACACCGGCTGGGCGGACCCGGACCTCGCCGAGCGCGTCGGCCGCGCCCTGCCCGCCGGGCGGTGGTGCCGCCCGGACGAGGTGGCCCGGCTGGTCCGCTGGCTGGCCTCCGACGAAAGCCGGTGGATCACCGGTCAGGTCGTCAACGCCGAAGGTGGCTTCCGCCGCTGGGTCATGTGAGTCCGATGTGGACAGCCGGGCCGCGTCCGGTCGCCGCCCGGAATGGCGCAACGAGCGCCCATTGCCCGCGCCCGGCGGGCTCGGTACAGTCCGAGACGGCAAGATCGTTCTCGCCGACGCCGCGTTGCCCACCTCCCGCCCACCCGGCCCAGGAGCACGACGTGCGCATCCCCTCACGCTTTCTCACCGTCCTCTTCACCGCGCTGCTCATCAGTTCCGTCGGCAGCGCCGACGCCGCGACGGCGCAGTGGCCCGGCGATCCCGCCGTCACGGTCGCCGACGCCGCCGGCTTCTTCGGCGAGAACCTGAGCGGACTTTCCTTCGACGGCCCCGACGTGCTGTGGGCGGTCAAGAACGGTCCCGGCACCCTCTACCGGCTCGTCCGCGACGGCGGCAAGTGGAGCCCGGCGAGCGGCTGGCCGTCCGGCAAGAAGCTGCACTACCGCGACGGCAGCGGCGACCCGGACGCCGAGGGGGTCGTGGCCACGCCCGACGGCGTCTTCGCCGCGACCGAACGCGACAACGACGGCGACGGCAGCCTGCTGAAGGTGCTGCGGTTCGACACCGCGTCGCCGGCCGGGTCGCTCAGCGCGGTCGCCGAGTGGGACCTCACCGGCGACCTGCCCGCGGTCGGCGACAACGGCGGGTTCGAGGGCATCACCTGGATCCCGGACTCGTTCCTCACCGCGAACGGCTTCCGCGACGACCACGCGAAGGCCGCGTACGACCCGGCCGCCTACCCCGGCCACGGCAGCGGCCTGTACTTCGTCGGCCTCGAGGACGAAGGCATGGTCTACGCCTACGCCCTCACCCAGTCGGGTGGTGGCTTCACCCGGGTCGCGGCCTTCTCGGCCGGTTTCCCGAACGTGATGGAGCTGGAGTTCGAGCCTTCGGCCGGCCGCCTCTGGTCCATCTGCGACAACACGTGCGGCGGCAAGACGGCGACCTTGAAGATCGTCAACGGGAAGTTCACGGTGACGGCGACCTACGCGCGGCCGTCGAAGATGCCGAACTACAACAACGAAGGCTTCGCGATCGCCCCGCAGTCGACGTGCTCGTCGGGACGCAAGGCCGTCGTGTGGGCCGACGACTCCGACGACGGCGGCCACGCCCTGCGTGCCGGGACGCTCTCCTGCTGAGCCCGGTTGCTCCGGATGTACCAACGAAACACCAGGTCGTGTGGTTTGCGGCGGCTTTGGGTAAGTGGTCACCATGGTTGTCAGAGCCTTGGAGCGACCCACCGCGACGCTCACCCCCGCGCCTCGGCGGACCAACCAGTTCGCCCATTGCGCTCCGCTGTTCGACGAACGCAGCGAGCTCACCCCCGGGGATCCCCGGCACGCCGAGCTGCGTGCCCGGCTGATCACCGAGCACCTCGCCCTGGCCGAGAACATCGCCAAGCGCTTCGGCGGCCGCGGCGAGTCCTTCGACGACCTCGTGCAGGTCGCGCGGACCGGCCTGATCCACGCGGTCGACCGCTTCGACCCGGGCCGCGGCCGGGACTTCCTGTCCTTCGCGGTGCCGACGATCATGGGTGAGGTCCGCCGCCACTTCCGCGACAGCGCGTGGTCGATGCGCGTGCCGCGGGCCCTGAAGGAGCTGCAGCAGAACCTCGTCAAGGCGACCGGCGAGCTGGCCCACGACCTGGGCCGCTCCCCCACGCCGAGCGAACTCGCGGCGCACCTGGACATCGACGTCGAGACCGTCCGGGAAGGACTGTTGGCGGCGGAGGCGTACAAGCCGGCCTCATTGGACGCTCCGGCCCGCGGCGGCGGCGACACCGGCACGATCGGCGACCAGCTGGCCGACCGCGAATCCCCGTACGCCAAGGCCGACGACCACCTCACGCTGGAAGCGGCGATGGCCGACCTCCCGCCCCGCGAGCGCGCGATCATCGAGATGCGGTTCGTGGAGGAGCTGACCCAGAGCCAGATCGCCGAGCGGATCGGGGTGTCCCAGATGCAGGTGTCCCGGCTGCTGGCGAAAACGCTCGAGCAGCTGCGCCACCGGGTGGTTGCCGGCTAGGCGGACGGCGGCCGCGTACTCCCGGGCTTCGGCCTCACCCGTCAGCCAGGCGCTGGATCGTCTCGCCCAGCCACGCCTCGAGCTCGGCCGGGTCGCCGAGTTCGGCGCGCAGGACGCGGCGCCGGGTCGAGACGCCGAGCACGAACGCGTCGATCGCGGCGGCCCGGGCGCGGGCCTGCGCGTCGTCCAGACCACTGTCGCGCAGGTAGCCGTGCAACGGCTCCAGGGAGTTCGCGTCGAGGAACGCGGCGAGCGCCTCCGCCGCCTCGGGGCGTTCGCCGGACGCGCGTTGCAGCACCAGCAGCGGGTCCTCCCCCGGGTCGCCGAACCAGCGGCGGACGATGCTCGCCGCCAGCCGCGACCCCAGCGTGGCGCGGTCGCCGTCGAACGAGTCCGCGACCGGGATCTCGACGCGGGTGGCGGCGAGGAACAGGCCGTCCTTGCCGCCGAAGTAGCGCGTGATGAGGTTGGGCGACACGCCGGCCGCGTCGGCCACGCCCTTGACCGTGATCGCCGTGTACCCGTGCCGGGCGAACTGGCGTTTCGCGTGCTCCAGGATCCGTTGCCGGGTGGCCGCCGCGTTGCGCGAAGTCATGTGTACGAGCATACACATCATGTGTACAGTGATACACATGAGCGACGAACTACGCGACAGACTCCGGCGCACGCGGCGCGTCACCACCCCGTGGAGCGACGACCCGGCCCGCGGCATCGGCCGCGCCCGCCTCGACGAACTGCTCGACCGCTGGGCCAACGGCTACGACTGGGACGTGCACGAGCGCCGCATCGACGCGCTCCCGTGGACGACCGCGGGGGCGCTGCGGGTGATCCACCAGCGAGCCGCGGATCCGGACGCCCCCGTCGTCGTGCTGCTGCACGGCTGGCCGGACTCCGTGCTGCGGTTCGAACGCGTCCTGCCCCTGCTCGGTGACCTGCACGTGGTGGTTCCCGCGCTGCCGGGCTTCCCGTTCGCGGCTCCGCTCACCGAGCCCGGCATGTCCGCCGGCCGGATCGCGGGGCTCGTCGCCGACGCCCTCGCCGAACTCGGCTACGCGCGCTACACGGTGTCCGGCGGCGACATCGGCGGAACCGTCGCCGAGATCCTCGCAAGCGGTCACCCGGACCGGGTGACCGCCCTGCACCTGACGAACGTCGCCCCGCAGCGCGCGCTCACCGCCGACCCGGCGACCCTCGCCCCGGACGCGGCGGCCTACCTCGGCCGCGCGGCGCGGTGGTTCCGCAGCGAGGGCGGGTACATCGCCGAGCAGTCGACGCGGCCGAACACGCTCGCCGTCGCCCTCGGCGACTCCCCCGCCGGGCTCGCCGCCTGGCTCGCCGAGAAGCTCGATTCCTGGTCGGACGCCTCGGCTTTCACCCCGGACGAGCTCCTCACCTGGATCACCGCGTACTGGGTCACCGGCACGATCGGCACGTCGTTCGCCACGTACGCCGAACCGGTCACGCTGCCCGGCCGGGTCGAGGCGCCGACCGTGCTGTCGGTGTTCCCCCGCGACACCAAGCCGGAGCCGCGCAGCTACGCCGAGGTGTTCCTGAACATCCGCGAGTACGTCGAACACCCGTCGGGCGGCCACTTCGCGGCCTGGGAACGCCCCGAGGCCTACGCGGGCGACGTGCGGCGGGCGGTGGAACTGGGCGCCTGAGCCAGTCTCAGCCCGGTTTCCACGAGGACCCACCCGAGGCGCTGCCGTCGCGTTCCTTCGCGCCGGACGCGGACCGCCGCCCGCCTCAGGTCCGCTTCGCGCTCGCGGACGAGCTCCTCGGCCAGCAAGAAGTGCACCATCGGTTCCCCCTCAGTCGGATTCTTCAGTCGGTTTCTTCGGGCCGCGCTTGCCGCGGGAACGCCGACCAGTGCGCGAGCACGTCGTGGTCGCCCGCTCGCGCGTCCCGGCGGTAGCGGTCGATCACGGCGTCGACCTCGGCGCTCATCGCGGCCGCTTCCTCGGGCGTCAGGCTCAGCCGGACGTCACTGAAAACGGCCTTGTCGTGCCACTGGTCGATCCACCGCGGCAGTTCACTGACGAACCGCGACTCGGCTTCGTACCGGTGCTCGATCACCGAGCGCAGGTAACTGTCCAGCGGCGCCGCGAGGTCCGGGTCGCCGATGAAGTCGGCGGCCCGCATCCGCGTCGACTTCTGGACCGGCTTCCACCACCGTTCGCGCTTGTTGCCGCGTTCGCTGTCCTCTTCGACCAGGCCGGCCTCGGCGAGCAGCCGCAGGTGCCAGCTGGTCGTGCCGGAGCTCTCCCCGACCCGCTTGCCCAGCCCGGTCGCGGTGGCCGGGCCGTCCGCCTGCAGCAGTTCGAGCATGCGCATCCGCAGCGGGTGGGCCAGCGCCCGCAGCATCCGCGCGTCCAGCCGCCGCGACGGCTCGTCCTCGGTCATGCCACCACGATAAACCACAGAGAGTCCTTTGCAAAGAGTCCTCTGCGGTTGCTTTCGCCCGCGAAATCCCAGGTTGCCCGCCCGAGCCAGGGATCACCGGATTTTCGGGCAACCCGAACCTTCGCCGTGGTGGCGCTGCTACGTTCACCGGAAGCTCTTTGAAAGTTTGACGAATGTTCGCCGTGACGTCAGGAAGGTCGCGTTGTGGGCAACCCGCTGGTCGCGGAGACCAAAGACTCCACCAAGGCGTACTCGGGCATTTCGCTGCTGGAGTCGGCGAACGACCTGAAGTCCGCGATCGAAAGCGGCGACTGGGCGTCGGTCGCCCTCGGCGCGGTCGGCACCGCCCTCGACGCCCTCTCCATGGCCATGGACCCCTTCGGCGCCATCCTCGCCGCCGGCGTCGGCTGGCTCATCGAACACGTCGGCCCGCTCAAAGAAGCCCTCAACGCCTTGACCGGCAACGCCGATGAGATCGCCGCTCAGTCCGAGACCTGGAAGAACGTCGCCACCGAACTCGGCAGCGTCGGCCAGGACCTCACGGGCATGGTCAAGACGGACATCTCGTCGTGGACGGGCAATGCCGGGGACGCCTACCGGCAGCGGGCCCAGGACACGGTCACCCTGCTCGAAACCGCGCAAAAAGGCTGCGAAGGCGCGTCCAGCGGCGTCAAAACCGCCGGCGAAGTCGTCGCCGCCGTGCGTGCCCTGGTCCGGGACATCATCGCCGAACTCGTCGGCCACCTGATCAGCTGGGCGCTGCAAGTGGTGTTCACGCTCGGCATCGGGATGACGTGGGTCGTCCCGCAGGTGATCACCGCCGTCGCGAAGACCGCGTCGAAGATCGCCGACCTCACCAAGCGCCTCGTCAAAGCACTGCAGGCGCTGATCCCGCTGCTCAAGCGCGCCGGCGACTTGTTCGGCGACGCGGCGAAGGCGCTGAAGAACATCAAGCCCGGCAAAGCCGCGCCGCCGCCGAAGCACGCCGACATCAACGGCAACCCCAAGGACCTCGGTGGTCCCAAGGGCAAGGGTGACCCCGACGCGCCGCCGCCCAAGACCGACCCGCCACCGAAGACCGACCCGCCGCCCAAGGGCGACGACAGCACCAGCACGTCGGGCGCGAAGGGCGACCCGCCGCCCAAGAGCGATCCGCCGCCGAAGACCGACCCACCACCGAAGAGCGACCCGCCGGCCGACGGCCCGCCGCCGAAGGCCGACCCGCCCGGGGGCACCCCGAAAGGCAGCCCGGACGGCGGTGGCAAGCCGAAGGGCGACCCCAAGGGCGACGGACCGCGCGACCGCGCGGTGCCGGACGACAAGAAGGTCTGCGTCTCCGACCCGGTCGACGTCGCCACCGGCGAGGTCGTGCTGACGCAGGTCGACCTGACCCTGCCCGGCGACGCCGGCGACCTCGTGCTGTCGCGCACGCACCTGTCGGCCTACCGCGCCGGCCGGTGGTTCGGGCGCTCCTGGGCGTCCACTTTGGACCAGCGGCTGGAGGTCGGCCGCGACCAGGTGCGGTTCTACGCCGAGGACGGCATGGTCCTGGTGTACCCGCTGCCCGGCGGCGACCGGCCCGTGCTGCCGCTCGAAGGACCGCGCCACCCGCTGCGCCGGACCGCCGAGGGCTACCGGCTCTCGACCGGCACCCGCGACCTCGGGTTCGCCGACGGGCCCGGCCCGGTGCGGCCGCTGACGCTGATCGAGCAGGGCGGCTCCCGCACCACGATCGACCACGACGGCAGCGGCGCCCCGCGGCTGCTGCGCCGCGACGACGGCACCGAAATCAGCGTCGAGTCCGGCGGCGGCCGGGTCACCGCGCTCGGCGTGCCCGGCGGCGCGCCGGTCGTCCGGTACGGCTACAACCGGCTCGGCCAGCTGACCCAGATCGCCGGCTTCGCCGGGCGCCCGGTGAACCTCGACTACGACGTCGACGACCGGATCGTCGGCTGGCAGGACCGCACCGGCACCTGGTACCGGTACGTCTACGACGCCGCGGGCCGCTGCGTCCGCAGCGTCGGCGCCGAGCGCTACCTCAACGGCACCTTCGCCTACGACACCGGAACCCGGACCACCCGGCACACCGACGCGCTGGGCCACACCTGGACCTACCGGATGAACGAGGCCGGGCAGCTCGTCGAGCGGACCGACCCGCTCGGCCACACGCGCCGCTACTCGTGGACCCGCTACGACGACCTGCTCTCGCAAGCCGACGAGCTCGGGCGGATCACGTTCTACGGCTACGAAAACGGCGTGCTGGCGACCGTGACGCGGCCGGACGGTTCCGTCGTGCGGCTGACACCGGCCGGGACGGGCGAGGTGGAGCTGCGGGCCGGCGACGCGCGGGTGGTGGCCGCGGCGGCCGATCCGTACGCCGCGCTGCCGGGCGTCTCCACCCGGTTGCGCGTCGACGGCCCGGCGGACGCCCTCGGCGACGAACCCGTGCTCACCGCGGCGGTGCGGCCGGGCGACCGCGACCCGTTCGGCCGGCCGCGGCTGGTGCACACCGCGTCCGGCGGCGCGGCCCGGCTGGGCTGGACGGCCGAAGGGCAACGCTCTTGGCGGATCGGCCCCCACGGTGAGCGGGAGAGCTGGCGCCACGACGGCGAAGGGCGTGTCGTCGAGCACCGCGACGCCGCCGGGCGGACGACGCGGCGCGCGTACGGCCCGTTCGGCCTGCCGATCGAGGAGTTCGACGCCGCGGGTGCGCGCACGGCGTACGGCTACGACGCCGAGCTGCGTCTGGTCTCGGTGACCAACCCGCGCGGCCAGACCTGGCGCTACACCTACGATCCGGCCGGGCGGCTCGTCGAGGAGACCGACTTCGACGGCCGCCGGCTGACCTACGCCTACGACGAGGCCGGGCAGCTGCGGAGGATGACCAACGGCCTCGGCGAAGTCACCGAGTACGCCTACGACCAGCTCGGCAACGTCGTCGAACGCCGCACCGCCACCGGCGTCACCGGGTACGCCTACGACGCGCTGGGCCGGCTCGAGTACGCGATCAACGCCGACTCGGTCCTGCAGATCGTGCGCGACGAGCGCGGACGCGTGCGCGAGGAGACCGTCAACGGGGTCGGCGTGCGCTGGACGTACGACGCCGCGGGCGTCCACCGCACCACACTGTCCGGTGTGGACAGTGAGTGGCGCTACGACGGCGAACTGCCCGTGTCGCTGCGCGTCGCGGGCCACGAAATCGCGTTCGAGTACGACGAAGCCGGTCGCGAAGTCCGCCGCGCGGTCGACGGCGCGGAGGTCCAGCGTCAGGTCTTCGACGCCGCGGACCGGCTCGGCGAGCAGGTGATCACCGGCCTGGGCCGGCGCACCTACACCTACACGCCGGACGGCCGGCTCGCCGCGATCGGCGACGCGCGGCAGGTCCGGTTCGGGTTCGACCCGGCCGGGCGGGTCGCGGAGGTGCTCACGCCCGACGGCGTCGAACGCTTCGCCTACGACGCGGCGGGCCGGCTCACGCCGCCGGCCGGGACGCGGTACGGCCACGACCCGCAGGGCCGGGTGACCAGCCGGGTGCACGCGGGCGCCGAGTGGCGGTTCGTCTGGGACGAGCTGGACCGGCTGATCACCGTCATCGCCCCGGACGAGTCGTTCTGGACGTACCTCTACGACGCGCTCGGCCGGCGGTTCGCCAAGCGGCGCTGGGAACTCGGCGACGACGGCGCGCCGCGGCAGACGGCCGAGACGTGGTTCGTCTGGAGCGGCGCCGAGCTCGTCGAGGAGATCGAGCTGACCGACGACGGGCACTCGCGCGTGCTGACCTGGGAGCGTCATCCCGACGACGGCCGGCCGGTGGTGCAGGTCGAGCAGCGGGGTTCCGAGGTGCGGTTCCACACGGTGGTGACGTCCCCGGCGGGCACGCCGACCGAGCTCGTCGGCGCGGACGGGACCATCGGCTGGCAGGCGCGCACGAGCTTCTGGGGCGAGCTGCTGCCGTCGACGTCCGGCACCGCGCCGATGCCGCTGGCCTTCCCGGGCCAGTACCGCGACGCCGAGACCGGGCTGCACTACAACGTCTACCGCTACTACGACCCGCAGACGGGCCGGTACCTGAGCCAGGACCCGCTCGGCCTGGCCGCGGCGCCCGACCCGGTGGGCTACGTCGAGCAGCCGCACCTGCAGAGCGACCCGCTCGGCCTGGTGCAGAGCCCGTGCGGCAAGACGGGCGGCCCGAAGGCCCCGGACAACCCGGCGGGCGGCGGCGACGCGGCGAAGCTGCCGCCGGGGTCGAAGAAACCGGACGGCCTCGACGAGTTCCGCGACCCGGACGGCAAGATCCGGCCGCACAACATGACCGACGAGCAGTACGCCAAGTTCTCGAAGAAGTGGGACGAGATGATGGCGCCGGGCAAGGACAAGTCGTGGTTCTGGTCGGGCGGGCACATCAAGGACTCGGTCGTCGACCCGGCGACCGGCAAGCCCATCTCCGAGTCGAAGTACCACGGCTCGATCGAGAACCCGGCGATCGACCTGGCCAAGAAGAACGGCGGCAACACCCTCGAAGGCCTCCTGAAGGACAACGGCGTCGAGATGCCGAAGTTCTCGGACAACCACCCGAACGGCGAGAAGGTGTGGAAGGACGCGTCGAAGGCCCTGGCGCACAACGCGGAGGGCGACGTCCACATCGCCCTGCCGAACACCCCGGGCAAGTCGAGCGGCTGGCCCGGTCAAGGCGACGAGCTGGGTTCCCGGCGGCCGAACAACGTGTTCGACATGGACGAGTTCCCGATCCTGCGCCACAACCCGAAGGTGGACAAGGTCATCGCCCACGACACCGACTACCCGGACGCGCCGCCGGTGGTCATCTGGGACAAGAACAAGCGCTGAGCTCAACCGGCGGCGGTGTTCGGGCGTGAGAGGGACGTCCGCACGTACCCCCACCGGAGAGGACTCCCATGGACACCTTGCCCGAAGACCCGATCGGCCCGCCGGTGCTCGGCCAAGCGGCACCGCTCGTCACGGCCCGCAACCAGGCACTCGCCGGCCGCGACCCGCGCAGGGACGTCTTCATCCAAACCACCACCATCAGCCTGCACCCCGAAGACAGCTGAGCCGCCGCCCGCCACCGGCCGCGCCGGTGGCGGGCCCCGGCCGAACGCACCGCCGCAGCGCGGTCGCGTTGCCGATCCTCGGGCGGCCGCGAGCCCCTCCGGAGCCGGAAGGTCGCGCCGTCTCAGTCCGGGTCGCGCCGGTGGCGGAACACCGCCCGGTACTCCCGCGGTGACGTGCCGAGGTGCCGGTGGAACGCCGCCCGCACGGTCGCCGTGCTGCCCAGGCCCGTGTGCCGGCCGAGGTGCTCCACCGGGAGGTCCGTCGTCTCCAGCAGCTCGCGCGCCCGGTCCAGCCGCGCGCCGGTCAGCCAGGCCATCGGGGACGTGCCCGTCTCCTCGCGGAACCGGCGCAGGAACGTGCGCCGCGACAGGTGGACGCGGGCGGCGAGCGCGTCGACGTCCACCTGGCGCGTGAGGTCGGCCAGCAGCCAGTCGCGCAGCGGGCCGAGCCGGTCGCCCGTCGCCTCCGGGCGCAGGCGCTCGATGTACTGCGCCTGGCCGCCCGCGCGATGCGGCGGGGCGACCAGCTGGCGGGCCTGGTCGTTGGCCGCCGCGGCGCCGGCGTCGGTCCGGATCAGGTGCAGGCACAGGTCGATCCCCGCGGTCACACCCGCCGAGGTCAGGATGTCGCCGTCGTCGACGTAGAGCCGGTTGGGCAGCACCCGCACGCGCGGGAACCGGGTGCGCAGGTCGGCGGTGAACCGCCAGTGCGTGGTCGCCGGCCGCCCGTCCAACAGGCCGGCCTCGGCGAGCGCGAACGCCCCCGTGCAGATCGAGACGATCCTCGCGCCCCGCGCGTGCGCGGCCCGAAGCGCGTCCAGGATCGCGGCGGACGGCGGCGTGTCGATGTCGTCGTAGCCGGGGACGATCACCGTGCCGGCGCCGTCCAGGGCCTCGAGCCCGGCGTCCGCGGCGATCGTCAGGCCGCCCCCGGACACCGGGACCGGGCGCCGGTCCGCGCACACCGTCAGCTCGTAGTGCGGGTCCGAGCCGAAGACCTGCACCGGGATCCCGACGTCCAGGGCGAGCACGCCCGGGAGCGCCAGCACCGTGACACCATGGCGTTCCATGGCACGATCCTAGCGATGACCGGCCTCCGGGCCACTGTCGCCCGCCGTCGACGGCTTCTAGCGTCGACGCGGTGACCGACTTCCTCGCCCTGCCCACCGGGCCGCTCGCTGACACGATCCTCGCCACCGTGCGGAAAACGGAAAGCCCCGCGGTGGCCAACCACAGCATCCGGAGCTTCCTGTTCGCGCGCCTGCTCGCCGAGCACGAAGGCTGCCTGGACGACGCGGCCTACGACGCCGGGCTGCTCTTCGCGGCCACCGTCCTGCACGACCTCGGCGTCGGCACGCTGGCGCCCGGCAAGACGCGCTTCGAGGTCGAAGGCGCCGACCTCGCCGCCGAGCTGCTGACCGAGAACGGCGTCCCCGCGCCGCAGGTCGACCTCGTGTGGGAAGCGATCGCGCTGCACACCTCGCCCGGCATCGCCGAACGCCGCGGCCTGCTGGCCTACCTGACGCGCGAAGGGGTGGGCATCGACTTCGGCCGCAACGCCCACGTCGTCACCGGCCGGCACGAGCGCATCCACGAGGAGCACCCGCGGCTGTCGATGGTCCCGTCGCTGGTCGACGCCATCGTCGAGCACGCGGCCCGCGCGGAAGAAGCCGCGGCACCGCGCTATTCGATCGCGGGCGAACTGCTGCGCGAGCGCCGGGAAGCCGGCGTCACCGGACTGGAACGCGCGACCGCCGGCACACCCTGGGAGTGACCGGCATATCGTCCACAGTGGACAAGTGCGCTACCCGGCGATCGTCTCCGTCACGTGCGTCCGGATGTTCTCCCGGGTCTCGTCGTCCATCGGGTGGAAGCACTCGATGCGCAGCTCCTGGAGCGTCACGTCCTGGGGCGTGCCCAGCGTCGTCACCGTCGAGAAGAAGGCGAACCGCACGCCGTCGCGGGCGTAACGGATCGGGACGATCGGCAGCAGCGGGCCCGTCACGTCCAGGGTCCGCAGGCCGGGCGGTACGCCGGGGTAGCCGAGCACCTCGTCGAGGATCTCCCGGGCGCGTTCGTCCGTCACGCCACCCAGTGCTTCCCGGCGCACGCGCCCGACCAGGGCTTCGGCGACCTCCGGCCAGTTCGTCACGTGCGGCCGGACGCCGTCCGGGTGGAACATCCGCCGGAGCACGTTCGGCGGTCCGGGCGGCTCCGTCGGACGTCCACTGTGGAGGAAAGCGAAGAAGCGCCGCGCGGCGCCGTTGGCGTGGCGGATGTCCCAGCCGCGGTCCATCACCAGCGCCGGATACGGTTCCTGCTGCGCGAGGATCGCGTCGAGCGCGGCCCGTACCGCCGCCAGCGCCGGAGCGTCCAACGGGGACTCGGCGTACTCGGGGGCGAACCCGGCGCTGAGCAGCAGGGTGTTGCGGTCCCGTAGCGGCACGTCGAGGACGTCGGCCAGCTTCAGCACCATGGCGCGGCTCGGTTTAGCACGCCCGGTCTCGAGGAAGCTCAAGTGCCGCAACGAGACGGCCGCCTCCGCGGCGAGCGCCACCTGGCTCAGCCGCCGCGCGGCGCGCCAGTGCTTCAGCAGCGGGCCGACGTCAGGCACTCGCGGTCCACGCGTGCGGTTCGACCGCCGGTTCCAGCGGCGGCCGGGCGACGTTCGCGGAGTAGTTCGTCATCGCCGAGATGGCCACCCCGGTGATGACCTCGAACAGCTGCTCCTCGCCGAAGCCCGCCGAAGTGAACGCGTGCACGTCCTTCTCGTCGAGGTGTCCGCGCTTCTCGATGAAGGCGACGGTCAGCGCGGACAGCGCGGCCAGCCGCGGGTCACCGGGCAGCTCGCCGCGGCGTACCGCCTCGACCGCTTCGGGCGGGACCCCGTCGGCCAGCGCTTCGAGGGTGTGGAAGGCGACCGCCCACTCGCTCGTGTTCGCGACGGCGTTGGAGAGCAGCAGCACCTGGCGCTCCGCCGGGGTGAACGTGCCGCCGCCGCGGAAGTGGCCGAAGGCCGAGAAGAACGAGTTGAGCAGCGCCGGCGAGTTCGCCATCACGGCGGCCGCGCCGGGCACGAAGCCGAACGTCTCACGCAGAACGGTCAGCGGCGCCTGTGCCTCGGCCGGCGCGGTGTCGAGGGTGTGCATCGGATAACTGGTCATGGCGAAAGCATGGCCGGGCCGGGGCACGGAAACAATTCCCTCCGAGGTAAGCATCCGGCTCAGCGCAGCTGCCGCCAGGCCTCCCGGCGGCGACGCTGCGCCTCCGGGTCCGCCACCGGCGCGGCCGACAGCAGGCGCTGCGTGTAGGGGTGCGCCGGCGCCGTGAGGACGTCCTTCGTCGGGCCCTGCTCGACCACGTGCCCGCGGTGCATCACCGCCACCCGGTCGGCCAGCTGCTCGATCACCGCCAGGTCGTGGCTGATGAACAGGCACGCGAAGCCGAACTCGTGGCGCAGGTCGCGCAGGAGGTCGAGGACCTTCGCCTGGATCGTGACGTCGAGCGCGCTCGTCGGCTCGTCGGCCACCAGCAGGTCCGGGTTCAGCGCCAGGGCGCGGGCGATGCACGCCCGCTGGCGCTGGCCGCCCGACAGCTCGTGCGGGTAGCGCCCGGCCAGCGACGGCGAAAGCTGAACCGAGTCCAGCAGCTCCGCCACCCGTCCGTCCACTTCGGACGGCCGGACCGCCTTGTGCAGCCGCAGCGGGGTGCCGACGCTCTCCCCCACCGTCGTGCGGGGGTTCAACGAGGACAACGGGTCCTGGAACACCATGCCGATCCGGCGCCGCAACGCCTTCGCGGCCCGGCCGCGCACCCGGCTGATGTCGGTGTCTCCGATGTGGACGGACCCACCGGTGGGCGCGAGCAGCCCCGTGACGGCGCGCGCGACCGTGCTCTTGCCGGAGCCGGATTCGCCGACCAGGCCGAGCACCTCCCCCGGCTCCACGTGCAGGTTCACCCCCGACGCGGCGCGCACGGCGATCGCGCGGAACCGGCCGCGGTAGGTCACCGACAGGTCCGCCACCCGCAGCAGCGATGCCTGGGCGGGCACGTCCGGGACCGACGCCGTCGCCGGGTGCTCCGCCACGGCGACGTGGCCGGGGCCGACCGAAAGGTCCGCCGCCAGCGCGCGTTCGAGCCCGGACGTGGCCGTCGCCGAAAGAGAGACGACCGAGCCGAGCAGCTGGCGCGTGTACTCCTCGGCGGGCGCGGTGAAGATCGCGGCCGCGGTCCCCTGCTCGACGACCCGGCCGTCGTGCATCACCACCACGCGGTCGGCCAGGTCGGCGACCACGCCCATGTCGTGCGTGATCAGCAGGATCGCCGTCCCCAGCCGCGAGCGCAGGTCCCGCAGCAGCTCCAGGATCTCGGCCTGGACGGTGACGTCCAACGCGGTCGTCGGCTCGTCGGCGATCAGCAGCTTCGGCTCGTTCGCCACCGCCATGGCGATCACGACGCGCTGCAGCTGCCCGCCGGACAGCTCGTGCGGGTAGGACCGGAACCGTTCGCGGGGCGCGGGCAGCCCGACCAGGTCGAGCAGTTCGACCGCGCGGGCGCGCGCCGCCGAGGCGGTCAGCTCCCGGTGGGTCCGGATCGCCTCGACGAGCTGGTCGCCGACGGTGAACACCGGGTTCAGCGCGCTCATCGGCTCCTGGAACACCATGCCGACCTCGCCGCCGCGCACCGCGCGCAGCTCGGCCGGGGTCATCGCGTAGAGGTCCCGCCCGGCCAGCTCCGCGCGGCCCGTCACGCGGGCCGTGGGCGGGAGCAGGCCGAGCAGGGACATCGCGGTGACCGTCTTGCCCGAGCCGGACTCCCCGACCACCGCGACGACCTCGCCCGCGTGGACCTCGTAGCCGACCCCGCGGACGGCTTCGACGTCCCCGAACGAGACCGCGACGTCGTGCAGCCGCAGGAGTCCGGCCGCGGTCACTGCAGGATCCCGAACTTGCGGTAGTCGACGTAGGCCGGGAAGCGCCCGATCTCGACGCCGCCGACCTGCGACCCGTGCAGGAACGAGTTGCGGGTGTAGATCAGCGGCACGACCGGCGAGTCGGCGAGGATCTTCTTGTCCAGCGCCGCCCACTTCTTGCCGGCCTCGGCCGGGTCCACAGTGGCCTGTGCCTCCCCGATCAGCTTGTCGACCTCGGGGTTGTTGTAGCGCGACTCGTTGTACCCGCCGTTGCCGATCTCGGTCGACTGGAACAGCGGCTGGATGTTCGCGTTGGCCGACGGGATGTCCGGCTGCCACGAGGTGAGCGTCAGGTCGTAGTCCGACAGGCCCTTGGTGTCCACTTCGGACGTGTAGGTGTCCTCGTCGAGCGGCTTGATGGTGACCTTGATGTTCGCCCGCGCGAGCGAGGCCTGGATCGCCGCGGCCTTCTCCGGGAAACCCCGTTCGTTGTGGGTGGCCAGGACCAGCCCGTCCAGCCCGTTCGGGAACCCGGCCTCGGCGAGCAGCTGCTTGGCCTTGGCCACGTCACCGGACGGCGGGGCCGGGTACAGGTCGTACTGCTCGCGGCCCTGCAGGCCCGGGGTGATGAGCGTGGTGGCGACGTCCCCGGCCAGCTGGGCGCTGCCCGCGCTCGCGACCTGGAAGGCGGCCTTGTCCACGGCGTACTGGAACGCCTGGCGCACCTTGGGGTTGGTCAGGTTGCCGCGCTGGGTGTTCAGCGAAAGGTAGGCCAGCGCCCCGGATTCCGACGTCACGAGCCGCGACTTCGCCGACGCGTTGCCCTGGATCTGGGCCAGCTGGGCGGGCGAGGCGAACGACATGCCGAAGGCGGCGCGGTCCTTGCCCGTGTCGTCGACCAGGCGCTTGGAGATGACGCCGGTGTCCTGGCCGAGCTCGAACTCGATGGTGTCGGGGTTGGCGAGGCGCGTCTTGTCCTCGTCCCGGTTCCAGTTCGGGTTGCGCGTCAGCTTCGCCGACTTGCCACGCTCGTAGCTCGCCAGCTGGTACGGCCCGGACGCGACCGGGTGGTCACCGTAGTTCGCCTCGGCGCCCTTGCCCTTCGGCACCGGCGAGAACGCCGGCGTGCTCGCGACCCAGTTGAAGTCGCCGTAGGCGCGGGCGAGGTGGAAGACGACGGTCTTCGGGTCCGGCGTCTGGATGGTGTCGAGCTCCTTGCCGTCGAACGGGCCCTTGTACGCCAGGCCCGGCGAAAGCAGGTCCTTGTGGTAGGCCAGGCCGCCGGAGAACGCGGGCGCGAACGAGCGTTCCAGGCCCCATTTGACGTCCGCCGAGGTGATGGCGGTGCCGTCGGCGTACTTCAGGCCGTCCTTGAGGGTGAACGTCCACGTCTTGCCGCCGTCGGTGGCCTTCCCGGTGTCGGTGGCCAGGTCGGGCACGATCGTGGTGTCCTTGCCCGGCGCGACGTCCCACGACGTCAGCCGCCGGTGGATCAGCCCGAGCGTCGTGACGACGAGGTTCGAGCTCTTCGCCGGGTCCCAGGTGATCGACGGCGCGTCGTTGAGCAGGACGAGGTTCCCGCCCGGCTTGACGGTGCCGCCCTGCCCGGCCGGCGTGTCGTTGGCCCCGCACGCCGTCAGCAGCGTGAGGGCGGCCAGCACCCCCGCGGCGAACCGCAGCTTTTTCATCGTTTCCCCTTCAGACGAGGCGAGCCCGCGGATCGAGCGCGCCGTAGCAGAGATCGACCAGGAAGTTCAGGACCGTGACCAGCAGGGCCGAGAACAGCGTCACGCCCAGCAGGACCGGCAGGTTGAGCGACGCGATCGCGTCGACCAGCAGCCGTCCGACGCCGGCCATGCCGAAGATCCGCTCGGTGATCACCGTCCCGGCCAGCAGGCCGCCGAGGTCGACGCCGAAGACCGTGATGACCGGCAGCAGGACGTTGCGCAGCGCGTGCCGGCCCACGACCTTCCGCTCGGTGAGGCCCTTCGCCCGCGCGGTGCGGATGTAGTCCTCGCCGAGGGTTTCGAGCATCTGGCCGCGGGTCAGCCGCGCGTAGATCGCGGCGTGCAGGAACGCCAGCACGAACCACGGCAGGACGAGGTGCCACGCCCACTGCGCCGGGTCCTCGGTCAGCGGCACGTACCCGGACTTCGGGACGACGTCGAGCGCGAACGCGAAGATCGTGATGCCGATCATCCCGGCCAGGTAGGCGGGCATGGACACCCCGGTCATCGCGGCGGCCATGGTGATCCGGTCGACGGCGGTTCCGCGCCGCAGCGCGGAAAGCACGCCGAGCCCGACGCCGAGGACGATCCAGATCGCGGCCGCGCCCAGCGCGACCGAGAAGCTGACCTCGATCCGGCCGCCGATTTCGCTCAGCACGTCGACGTTGTTCTGGAAGTCCCAGCCGAAGCAGGGCGCGGTGCAGTGGACCGCCGCGGCGCCGGTGCCGAAGGTGCGGCCGCCGAAGATGCCGCCGAGGAAGTCGAGGAACTGGTGGTACCACGGGACGTCGTAGCCCATGAACTCCCGCGCGAGCTGCAGGCCCTCGGGCGAGCACGGGCGCCCGCAGGCCAGCCGCGCCGGGTCGGCGGGCAGGACGTAGAACACCACGAACGTCACGAAGGCGACGACGAACAGGACCAGCAGCATCCCGGCGAAGCGGGTGGCGACGAACCGCGCGGTGCGCATCAGGCGGCACCGCCGGACCGCGGGTCGAGCGCGTCGCGGATCGCGTCGCCGACGACGTTGAACGCCAGCGTGATCAGGAACAGCATCGCGCCGGGGAAGACCAGGTACATGGGGTCCGTCTCGAAGAAGTCGATGGCCGCGCTGATGGTGCGGCCCCAGCTGGGGGTCGGCGGCAGGACGCCGACGCCGAGGAACGACAGCGCGGCCTCGTTGCCGATCATCGACGGGATGGACAGGCTGGCGACGACGATGATCGGCGCCCAGAGGTTCGGCAGCAGTTCCTTGGTGAAGACGTGCCACGGGCCGCCGCCGACGACCCGGGCCGCGGCGACGAAGTCGCGCTTCGCGAGCGTCAGGGTCTGGGCCCGCACGATGCGCGCGATGCGCGGCCAGCCGAAGAGCCCGAGGACGACGATGAGCGTGACCTGCCGGGGGAAGTCCACCGGCAGCACCGCGCCGAGCGCGATCATGAAGATCAGGTAGGGGAAGCCGAGGATGACGTCGGCGGTCCAGGTGACCAGCCGGTCCCACCAGCCGCCGAGGTAGCCGGCGCTGACCCCGATCACGACACCGAGCACGGTCCCCAGCACGGTGGCGCCCAGCCCGACGAGCAGCGAGGTCCGGGCGCCGTGGGCGACGAGCGCGAAGAGGTCGACGCCGGTCAGCGGCTCGACGCCGAACCAGTGCGCGCCGCTCACGCCCCCGAGCGCGCCGGCGGGCAGCCCGGTCGGCCCGAGGGTGGTGATGTCGGGGGCGAGGCTCTGCCCTTCGGCCAGGACGAACAGATCGGCCCCGGCGGCGAGCAGCAGGATGCCGGCGATCAGCACCGCGCAGAGGGGCGTCCACCGCCCGGTCCGGACGGCACGCCACACCGCGGCGGGCAGGGAGCGCGCCGCGAGCGGCGGGAGGGAGGAGGCGGGCACGGCACCTTCAAGAGTCGGAATTCAGCCGATCGAGTGACGATCGGGAACTCTATGGAGGTGCCGGTGATCATTCAACTGTCCCAGTATGCGGACGGGAAGTAACGCGCTTGCGGGTGTTTGGTCCGAGTTGTGGGGGTTTGTTCGCACGATGCGGACGGTTCGGGAGCCGCGGGGACGAGCGGGCACCGCGGGTGCGGGCGGGCGGGCGAGCGGCGGGGGCGGGCGTGGGTGCAGGCAGGCGGGGCGCCGAGGGTGGGCGCGGGGCGGTCGCACGCAGGCGGGCGCGGGCAGGCGGCCGACAGAGGGCAGCACGAGTGGGAGGCGGCCGCCGGGGGCGGGCACCGGGAGGGCGAGCGCGGGCGGGCGGCCGAGGCACGCGCGGGCAAGCGACAGTGGGCGCGGGGCGGGCTTCGGCGGGCACGAGCGGCTTCGGCAGGCGCAGGCAGGCTTCGGCAGGCGCGAGCGGCTTCGGCAGGCGCCTGCGGGCGCGGGGGGGGGGGGGGGGGGGGGCGGGGGGCGCCCCCCCCCCCCCCCCCCGGCGGGATCACGTGTACCAGGTCGGCTCCGGCAGCTCGCCGCGCAGTGCGTACACACCCACCTCGCGGCGCTTGTACGCCACCGGGTCGTGCAGTGAATGCGTCCGCAGGTTGCGCCAGAACCGGTCCAGGCCGTGCTTCGACGCGCTCGCCCGGGCGCCGGTCAGCTCGAAGATCTTCGTGCCGATCTCCAAGCCCGTGTCGATCACCCGCTGCTTGGCCGCGGCGATCAGCACCGCCAGCTCGCCGCGGACCTCCGGCGTCAGCTCCTCGCGCGGGGCGTGCAGCACCCGGGAAATCGCCGTGCCCGCCTTGTCGGTGAGCGCCTCGGCCGCCCACAGCTTCGCTTGCAGGTCGCCGTAGCCGTCGAGGATGTACCACTCCTCCGCGGCGGCTTCCTTGTCGTCGCCACCGTAGGGCCAGGGGCGGGTGCGCTCGCGCGTGTACGCCAGGCCGGCGTCGAGGGCACCTTGCGCGATGCCGAGGTAGAAGTTCGTGAACACCAGCTGGATCGCCGGGACGTTGAGCGTGTTGTAGGTGAGCGGGCGGAACTTGCGGTCGACGTAGCCGGCGGCGCTCGCCCACGGCACCCGCACGTCGGTGATCGTCACGCTGCCGGATTCGGTGAGCCGCTGGCCGATGTTGTCCCAGTCGTCGTGGAAGACGATGCCTTCCTGGGCCGAGGGCACGATCGCGAAGATGTGTTCTCCGGTGCCCGCGAGGACGCCTTCGAGGACGGTCAGGTCGGACACCTTGCTCCCCGTCGAGAACGACTTGTGTCCATTGTAGACGAGCTCGTCACCGTCCTCGGTGATGGTCAGATCGGAGTCACGGGGGTTGACCGCGCCGCCGAAGAAGAAGTTGTTGGTGGTGTAGAGCTCTTCGACAGCGGCGATCTGCTCGTCCGTCGCGACGAGCCGCGCGGCCCACGCCCACAGGTAGTGGTAGCCGAGCAGCTGGCCGATCGAACCGTCGGCGCGGGCGATCTCGCGGGTGACGCGGTAGGCGGTCTCCCACTTCTGCCCGCCCCCGCCGTGCTCGGGCGGGCCGAGCAGGGTCACCAGGCCGGCTTCCTTGAGCAGCCGGATCTCTTCGTACGGCGTGGCGTTGCCCCGGTCGCGCTCGACGGCGTCGACGGCGAGCTTCGCGGCGACGTCCTGCGCGGTCGCGATCCAGTTCTCGGTGGTCGTCACGGGCTTTTCCTTTCGTTGCAAGGGCATGCCGAAGCAGCCCCGGTGCGGGGCTGCTCGAGCGGGGATCGTCCGGCGGAGCACCGCCGTCCATGATCCCGAGTACACCGGCGCCCCGGCGACGTCGTCAAGCCGTTCCACCGGCCGGACGGATTTCGCCGTTCCGGCTACCGGTTCGAAAGTTCCGCCACCTGAACCCGCTCCCGCTCCGCCCACCGCACCACCGCCGGCACCGCCAAGCCCGTCACCGCGAACAGACCACCGACCACCCACCAGCCCGGTGTCCCCCACGTGATGCACAGCGCGATCAGCACCGCCGGCCCGAGCGTCACGCCCAGGCCGAGCCCCATGCCGAACAACCCCTGGTACTGCCCGACCGCGTGCGGTGGGGCAAGGGTGAACGACAGCTCGAACCCGCCCGCCGCCTGCCAGATCTCGCCGATCGTGTGCACCACCACCGCCGCCAGCAGCAGCACCAGCGCCAGCCACGTCGGCGCGCCCGCCATCGCCGCGATCGCCACGCACGCCGCGAAGAACGCGAACCCGGCTCGGCGGAACGCCAGCGCGCCCGCCTTCGTCGTGTCGATCCGGCGGCTCGCGCGGACCTGGAAAACCACCACGATCACCGTGTTGACCACCATCACGCCGGAGACCGTCCAGTTCGGCGCCGTCGTGCGGGCGACCAGCCACAGCGGGACCGCCGCCGAAAGGACCCGGTACTGGATCGCCATCACCCCGTCGAGCAACGTCAGCACCAGGTACGGCCGGTCGTGCAGGGCCACCCAGCGCGGGCCCGTCCCGGCCGGTTTCGGCGGGACCGCCGGCAGGAACAGCACGATCGCCGCGCTGGCCGCGTAGGACACCGCGCTGCCCGCGATCAGCAGCACGTACGCGTACCGCGTGTCCGCCGCGACGCCCCAGCCGGCCAGCAGCGCGCCGAGCGCGATGCCCAGGTTCGTCACCGACCGCAGGTAGCCGCGGAACTCCGCCGGCCGGTCGCCGCCGTACTCCTGCACCAGCGGGCTGCGCGCCGCCGGCCCGGCCGTCTGGGCCGCCGCGCCGAGGCTCGCGAACAGCACGAACGACCAGAACCCTTGCGCCAGGCACAGTCCCGCCATCGAGACGGCGCCGAGGACGAGCGTCAGCGCGTACACCGTGCGGGCGCCGTGGCGGTCCGCGAGGTGCCCGAACGGGATCCCGGCCGACAGCGAGACCGCGCCCGCGACCGTCAGCCCGAGGCCGACCTGCGCGGCGGGCAGCTGGACGACGCGGGTGAAGTACAGGACGCCGGCGGTCAGGTAGACGCCGTAGCCGGTCATGGTGACCAGGGTCGCCACCGCGAGGAGCCGGGGCGGGCCGCCGCGGGGAAGGAGCGCGGGCATGGAAGACCTTTCTCAGCGGTGGGACAGGGCGCCGGCGCGCGGCCGGACGTCGAGGCCGGCGCGCGGCGGGGTCGCGGTCCAGCGGCAGAGGGTGACGCCGAGGTTCATGCCGCCCCCGAACGCGGCCAGCAGCACGACGTCGCCGACGTCGAGGGCGCCGGCGCGGTGGGCGGCGTCGAGCGTGACCGGCACGGACGCCGCACCGGTGTTCGCGTACCGGTCGACGGTCAGGTGCAGGGCCGCGTTCGGCAGGTCCAGGGTCTCCCCCAGCTCGCGCAGCATGACGCCGTTCGCCTGGTGCGGCACGAGGTGGCCGACCGCGGCCGCCGGAAGCCCGGTCTCGCGCAGGGTCTGGGCGATCGCCGCGGGCACGTGCCCGTTGACGAACTCGCGCACGCCCCGGCCGTCCATCCGGAAGAAGTGCTCGCCGTCCAGCACCGAGCGCACGGACGCGGGGAGCCGGCTGCCGCCCGCGCGCACGCCGATGAGGCGGTGGTCGTCACCGTGTCCGCGCAGCCGCGTGCCGATGACGCCCCCTCCCGCCGGTACGGGGCCGAGCACGACCGCCCCCGCACCATCACCGAACAGGATCGCGGTCTTGCGGTCACGCACGTCCAGGATGCGGGAGTAGATGTCGGCGCCGATCACCAGGGCGTGCCCGCCGTCCCGCACCAGACCGCGGGCCATGGCGAGGGCGTAGACGAACCCGCTGCAGACAGCGTTGACGTCGACGGCCGAAGCCGACCGGGCGCCGATGAGGTGCTGGACCAGGCTGGCCGTCGCCGGCTGCGGGTGGTCCGGGGTGGAGGTGGCGACGACGACGTGGTCGACGTCGTCCGGGCTCAGGCCGGCCGCGAGCAGCGCCCGGTCGGCCGCGATCGCCGCGAGGTTGGAGGTGGCCTGCCCGGGTTCGGCGTGCCGGCGTTCGCGGATGCCGGTCTTGCGTTCGATCCACGCCGCGTCGACGCCGGCCGCCGGGGCGATCTCGGCGTTGGTGACGACCCGGTCGGGCAGGTAGGAGCCGGTGCTGAGGATACCGATGTCGGTCATGTCGTCCTCGAAGGTCAACGCAGGGCCCACAGGCCCGGCAGGCGGTCGGGTTCGGACTCGGGGACGAACTTCACCGAGTCCACGAGGTCGGCGGCCAGCGCGCTCGCCGCTTCGGGCGTGTCGGCCCCGACGACGACCAGGCCGACGCGGTCACCGGACCGGTGCACGGGCTTGATTTCGTCGCCGGCCTTCACGCCGAGTTCCGCGTACAGGACGGCGGGGTGCGCGAGGACTTCGTCCCAGCCTTCGACGGCGGCGAGCCGGCCCGGCGGCGGCGTGAAGTACCGGACGGCGGCGCCGCGGCTCGGTTCCAGGGGCACGTCCGGGAACGGGCGCCCGAGCATGTCGTCGAAGACCAGGCCGAACAGCTCGAGGCCGGGGATGGCGTGGGCGAGCATGCGGTGGATCCAGTCGCCGCCGAAGCGGCCGTGCACCTCGCCGAGCACGACGCCGGCCGGGGTGAGCCACAGCTCGACGTGGAAGCCGCCGACGCGCAGCCCGAGCGTCCGCAGCGCGCTCGACACCTGCTCTTCGATCTCCCGTCGCCGGGCCTCCGGCAGCGGCGCGGGCAGCAGGTGCCCGGTCTCGACGAAGAACGGCGGCGGCACCTTCTCCTTGGCGGTGACGGCGAGGATCTTCGGCACGCCACCGAGGAAGACGCCCTCGACGCTGAACTCCGGCCCGTCGACGAACTGCTCGACGAGGAACGGCTTCGCGTCCGGCAGCAGCGCGATCGCCGCGGGCAGCTGCCCGGCCTCGGTCACCAGGCTGACGCCGGTGCTGCCCATGGCGTCACGGGGTTTGACGATCCACGGCCCGGCGTACTCACGCAGAAACGCCTCGGCTTCCGCTTCGTTCGCGCACAGCCGGACGACCGGCTGCGGGAATCCGGCGGCGGCCAGGGCTTCGCGGCAGGCGTCCTTGGTCCGGACGCGGTGCACGGCCTCGGGCGGGTTGCCCGGGGCGCCGACCGCTTCCGCCGTCTCGGCGACGGCCACCTGGGCCAGTTCCTGGAGCGCGTACACGGCGTCGAAGCCGCGGTCGCGGGCCCAGGCGGCGGACTCGCCGGGCTTCAGCACGTCCACAGTGGACACTTCGGCGGCCTTCGCGACGACGTCCTCGGTCGCGGCCAGGATCTCGGCGGTGTTGGTGACGTGCACGCGGATGCCCCGGGCCGCGGCCTGGGCCAAGGCTTCCGCGGCCATGTCGAGACTGAAGGTGAGCGGCCGGGCGCCGCCGACGAACAGCAGGGTGGGTTCATCGGACATGGTTTCTCCTTCAGGGGGTGAGGGTGACGAGGACCTGGTCGGCGGCGACGAGTTCGCCGGGGGCGCAGGAGAGCCGGTCGACGGTGCCGGCGAACGGCGCGACGATGCGGTTCTCCATCTTCATCGCCTCGACGATCACCAGCAGTTCCCCCGCTTCGACCCGGCCGCCCGGCTCGCACGCCACGCCGACGACCGCGCCGGGCATCGGCGTGCGCACCGCGCCGTCCGAGGCCTCGCCACCGCCTTCGTCGAACGTCGGCCGGGACAGCGCGGCGCGGTGGCCGCCGATGACGATCTCGTAGCCGTCCGAGGTGGGCAAACCCGTCCAGCGGGTGGATCCCACCGTGCCGCGGACCAGGCCGTCCGCCGCGGGTCCGGCCAGCACCGTGACGCGGCGCCCTTCGGCCTCGACGTGCAGTCCGGCCCGGTCGCGGGCCAGCAGCCGGGCCTCGCGGTCGCGGCCGTCGAGGCGCAGGACGAGCCGGCCGAGCGGGGCGTCCGGGTCGAGCGCGGCGCGGTCGAACGCCCCGATCGTCCCGGTCCACGGCGAGGCCGCGGCGGTCCGCTCGGGCACCGCCATGGCGGCCGCGCACGCCAGCGCCTGCGCGTCGCGGTCGTGGGTCGCGGGGCGGGCGGTGACGCCGTCGACGAGGTGGGTGTCGACCTCGCCTTCGACGACCCGCGGCTCGGCCAGCAGCTCGCCGAGGAAACCGAGGTTCGTGGTCAGGCCGACGAGGGTGGTGTCCTCGATCGCCGTGCGCAGGCGGGCGAGCGCCGCCGGCCGGTCGGGTCCGGCGGCGACGAGCTTCGCGACCATCGGGTCGTAGAACCCGGGCACCGCGCCGGAGTCGTCGAACGCGGCTTCGACGCGGACGTCCCGGGGCCACCGGACGACCTCGGCGCGGCCCGGCGCCGGCCGGAAGCCGTGCGCGGGGTCCTCGGCGTAGACGCGGCACTCGATCGCGTGCCCGGTCGCCCGGATCTGCCACTGCGGCAGCGGGATCGGCTCGCCGTCGGCGATCCGCAGCTGCCACTCGACGAGGTCGAGGCCGGTGATCTCCTCGGTGACCGGGTGCTCGACCTGCAGCCGGGTGTTGACCTCCAGGAAGAAGAACCGCCCGTCGCCGTCGAGGATGAACTCGAACGTGCCCGCGCCGACGTAGCCGAGCGCGGTGGCGCCGCGCACCGCCGCGTCGAGCAGGGCGCGGCGGGTCGTCGGCGGCAGGTGCGGCGCCGGTGCCTCCTCGACGATCTTCTGGTGCCGCCGCTGCAGCGAGCACTCGCGTTCGAAGAGGTGGACGACGGTGCCGTGGCGGTCGCCGAAGACCTGCACCTCGAGGTGCCGCGGCGCGGCGACGTACCGCTCGGCCAGCAACCGGCCGTCGCCGAAGCCGGCGCGGCCCAGGCGGACGGCTTCGGCGACCGCCTCGGGCAGCTCCGCCTCGTCGTGCACCACCCGCATGCCCTTGCCACCGCCCCCGGCGACGGGCTTGAGGATCACCGGGTACCCGATCCGGCGCGCGTCGGCGAGCAGGACGTCCGCCGACTCGGTCGCGTGCTCCGAGCCCGGCAGCACCGGGACCCCGGCCGCGGCCATCAGCTCGCGGGCGCGGGCCTTGTCCCCCATCGCCTCGATGGTGGCCGCGTCCGGTCCGATGTAGACGAGCCCCGCTTCGGTGACGCGGGCGGCGAACTCCGGGTTCTCCGACAGGAAGCCGTAGCCGGGGTGGACGGCGTCGCAGTCGGTGCGCAGGGCCGCTTCGACGACGGCGTCGATGTCGAGGTAGCTCTCCCGGGCCGCGGCCGGTCCGATGTGGACGGTGTCGACCGCGCCCTCGAGGTGGGCCGCCCCGGCGTCCGCGGCGGAGTGCACGGCCACGTAGTCGACGTCCAGCCGGCGGCAGGTGCGCGCGATCCGGCGGGCGATCTCCCCGCGGTTGGCGATGAGCACGCGTTTCGGCATCGTCCCTCACATCCTGAAGACCCCGAAGCGGGTCTCCCGCTTCGGCGCGTCGGCGGCCATGGCCAGGCACAGCGCGAGCCAGTCCCGGGTCTCGACCGGGTCGACGACGGCGTCGACCCACAACCGGGCCGCGTAGTACAGCGGTTGCGCCTGCCGTTCGTAGGCGGCGAGGATCGGCTCGCGGATCTCCGCCTCCTCCTCGGGCGTCAGCTCGCGGCCCTCCTTGGCGAGCTGGTCGCCGCGGATCAGCGTCATCACCTTGGCCGTCTGCTCCGCACCGACCACAGTGGACCGGGCGCTCGGCCACATCGCCATCAGCTGCGACCCCATCGAGCGGCCGCACATGGCGAAGTTGCCCGCGCCGTAGCTGCCGCCGATCACCAGGCTGAACTTCGGCACCTTCGCGCACGACACGGCGTTGACGAGCTTGGCGCCGTGCTTGGTGATCCCGCCGGCCTCGTACTCGGCGCCGACCATGAACCCGTTGATGTTGTGCAGGAACAGCAGCGGGATTTCCCGCTGCGCGCACACCTCGATGAAGTTCGCGGCCTTCTGCGCGCTCTCGGAGAACAGGACGCCGTCGTTGATCAGCACGCCGACCGGGTAGCCGCCGACGTGCCCGGTGCCGCAGACGATCGTCGGGCCGAACCGGGCGCGGTACTCGGTGAGCTCGCTGTCGTCGAGCAGCCGCGCGAGGACTTCCCGCGCCGGGATGTGCTCCTTCAGCCCGGCGCTGACCACGCCCGGCAGCTCCGCGGGGTCGTACTTCGGCAGCCGGGGCGTCCGCGGCGGCGGAGACAGCGGCGGCCGGGTGCTGCGCGCGGCGAGGTCGCGCAGGATGGCCAGGGCGTGCTCGTCGTTCTCGGCGAGGTGGTCGGCGACCCCGGTGACGCGGGTGTGCAGGTCGGCGCCCCCGAGCGTTTCGGCGTCGACGACCTCGCCGGTGGCCGCGCGCACCAGCTGCGGGCCGCCGAGGAACACCGTGCCGGTGCCGCGGACCATCACCGTCTCGTCGCACATCGCCGGGATGTACGCCCCGCCCGCGGTGCACGAGCCCATCACGGCGGCCAGCTGCGGCAGCCCTTCGGCCGACATCTCCGCGATGTTGCGGAAGATGCGGCCGAGGTGGTCCTCGTCGGGGAAGAGGTCTTCCTGCAGCGGCAGGAACACCCCGCCCGAGTCGACGAGGTAGAGGCAGCCCAGGCCGTTCTCGCGCGCGATCTTCTGCCCGCGCAGGTGTTTCCGGACGCCGAGCGGGAAGTACGTCCCGCCCTTCACGGTGGCGTCGTTGGCGAAGACCATGAACGGCCGGCCGGCGACGATCCCGACGCCCACGACGAGCGCGGCCGAGGGGACCGGCTCGTCGTAGACGTCGTGCGCGGCGAGCTGCCCGACCTCCAGCAGCGGGGTGCCGGGGTCCAGCAGACGGGCGATGCGCTGCCGGGCGGTGAGCTTGCCGCGCGCGGCGTGCTTGCGGTGGGCCTTCTCGGTGCCGCCGGCCAGCGCCGCGGCTCGCGCCCGGGCGATGACCTCGCGGTTGACCTCGAAGTCCTCGGCGTTGCGGCGGAACCCGGCCGAGGCGACGTCGACGTGGGAACGCAGCGCCGTCACGCGTCCCCCAGCGTGCCGAGGAGGGCGGCGAACCGCTCGATCTCGGCCGTGGTCATGCTGGCGCGCAGCATGATCCGCAGGCCGGCCTTGCCGCGGCCGATGATCGGGAAGAAGATCGGCGAGACGTAGAAGCCGTTGCGGAACAGGTCCTGCGCGAGCCGGACGGTCGCGTCCTCCGAGCCGACCCGCACGAACCGGATCGGCAGCCCGTCACCGCGTTCGCCGGTCTCCACCAGGCGGTCGAAGAGCGCGATGTTGTCCTGCAGCCGCTGCTGCAGGAGCGTCAGCTCGTCGGTGCGGTGCAGCTCCGCGGACGCGAGCAGGCCGCCGAGGCCCGCGGTGTTGATGCGCTGCGACCACATCAGCGGGCCGCCGTTGCGCTGCGCGGTGTCCAGCCGCCACTGCGAGCCCCGCTTGCCGAGGAAGATCGCGCCACCGGACGCGCCGAACCCCTTGTTGAGCGAGGTGATGATGATCGTGCGGTCGTTGATCTGCCCGAGCTCCTCCAGCACGACGCCGCGGCCGCGGTGGCCGACGGTGGAGATGCCGTGGGCTTCGTCGAAGACGAGGAACAGGCCGTACTTGTCCTGCAGGGCCAGAAGTTCCTTCACCGGCGCCTGCCCGCCGGTGCTGTAGACGCCGTCGGCGACGTAGGCGACCCGCTTGTGCTGCTTGCACAACGCTTCGAGCGCTTCGACGTCGTTGTGCGGCACCACCGCGACCTCGGTCTCATCGGCGACGCTCGGCTTCATCGCGTTCAGGCAGAAGTGCGCGTTCTTGTCGAACACCATCAGCGGCGGTTCGCCTTCGGTGAAGATCCCGGAGGCGACGAGCGGCAGGGCCGCCCACGCGGCGGCGGCGCACGAGTTGAGCGTCACGGCCTCGACGTCGAAGAGATCGGACAGCGCCGCTTCGGCGTCCCGCAGGGCACCGAAGCGCACGCGCATCCGGGACGTCGAGGTGTTCAGCGCGCCCTCGGCGAGGACGGCGTCGGCGGCGGCTCGCACCAGCTTCGGGTGGGTGTCGAGGCCGAGGTAGGAGTATGAGGACATGTTGACGAACTCGTGGCCGTCGTCGAGCGCGCGGTGGCGGCCGTCGCCGAGGCCGGCGACGACGACGTCGAACAGCCCGGCTTTGTCGGTGACGTCCCAGAAGTCGTCGCTGATCCGGGCGGACTTCTTGATGTTCAGGAACGAGTGCACGGTTTTCTCCTTCAGTACGTGTGGAAGCCGCGGCCGGTCTTGCGGCCGAGGTGGCCGGCTTCGACCAGCCGGGACAGCGACGGCGGGGCGGCGTAGAGGGGCTGCTTGAACTCGTCGTGCAGCGCGGCGGCGATGGCGGCGACGACGTCGAGGCCGATCAAGTCGGCCAGCCGCAGCGGGCCCATCGGGTGCGCGCAGCCCAGTTCCATGGCGCGGTCGACGTCTTCGGCCGGGCAGTAGCCGGTGTCGACCATGCGGATCGCGGCGAGCAGGTACGGGATCAGCAGGGCGTTGACGACGAAGCCGCTCTGGTCGGCAACGGTGATCGGCTGCCGGTCCAGGGTGTGTTCGGCGAACGCGGTGATTTGCTCGGTCACCTCGGGGGCCGTCGGCAGCGCGGGCACGACCTCGACGAGCCGCATCGCCGTGACGGGGTTGAAGAAGTGCAGGCCCAGCACGTGGTCCGGCCGCGTGGTCGCGGCGGCGAGCCGGGTGATCGCGATCGCCGAGGTGGTGCTGGCGAGGATCGCGTCGTCGCCGGCGATCTTGTCCAGCGTGGCGAAGAGGCCGAGCTTGAGCTGCTCGTCCTCGGGGATCGCCTCGATGACGAGGTGCCGATCGCCGAGCTCGGCCAGGTCCGTGCCGACGCTGATCCGGGCCAGCGCGGCGTCGCGCTCGTCCGGGGTCAGCTTGCCCTTGTCGACGCGGCGGCCGAGCGACGCCGCGATCTTCCGCGGCGCCGAGGTCAGCGACGACTCCCGCGACACCGCCAGCCGGACGTCGAGCCCCCGCGTCGCGCAGAGCTCGGCGATCCCCGCGCCCATCGTGCCCGAGCCGACCACGCCGACCCGGGTGATTGCGTTCGCACCCACTTGTTTCCCCGCATTCTGCCGGGCCACCGCATTCGCGGCGGCACCTGAGTTCGAGACCGGAATGCCCGAAGGTTCGGGTTTGAGGGCGCACCGCGGGAACGCGTTCACGCCGAAGTCCGGCGGCGCGTTCATTCGCGGTGGTACCCCAGTGCCCCGGTTACTTCACCCCAGCCGTGGCGTTCGCCAGTCTGCCCATGCCGGGTGCCGCCGCGCCATGGGGGCCGCTCCCCCACCTTTTCCGCGGACCTCGCGTTTTCCCCGCGAGCAGGGCGAATCCCGACGTCGGGCCGGTGGCCTGGACCACTTGTGCGGCCGGAGTCACGGCGTCCAGGTGGGACGCGTGGCCGCCCGGGGCGTGTCAACCACCGAACGGACTATCCGGGCGGTCCGCCCCGCCCGCCGCCCGCCGGGGAAACCTGGGGGAACCCGCCCCAGGCCGTCCGGTAAAGGCGTTCCGGTATCGCCGCGGTGAATTCCAGCATTCGGTCCCGGTTGGCGCTCCGGTGCTTGTCGTGTATCCAAGAAGTGGCCGTCCGGAGGGGCGCCGGAGCTGGGGGCTCAATTCGATGCGTGAATACGATTATTCCTTTTCCGCGGTTGCCGACCGCGCATGCTGATCCGCTCACCGGAGCTGGTCGGCCGGGACGCGGAGCTGCGTGAACTGGCCACGGCGTTCGACGCCTCGCTGGCCGGCCGGGGCGGGGCGGTCTTCCTCGCCGGGGAGAGCGGGATCGGCAAGTCCCGGCTCGCCCGTGAGGCGGCGGCGCGCGCGGCCGGCCGTGGTGCCCGGGTGCTGCGCGGGCAGGGCAGCTCGGTCGGCCCGGTGGTGCCGTTCCGGCCGCTGGCCGAGGCGTTGTTCTCGCTGACGCGCGACGCCGAGCCGGTCGACGTCGGCGAACTCGGCCCTTACCTCCCGGCGCTGGGCGTGCTCGTGCCCGACTGGCGGAGTGGCCCGGAATCGGACCCGCCGCTTCTGGTCGTCGCCGAGGCGGTGTTGCGGCTGCTGGCCGTGGTCGGCCGGGCCGGCGGCTGCGTGCTGGTGCTCGACGACCTGCACGACGCCGACGCGGAGACGCTGTTCGTGCTGGAGTACCTGGTCGGCAACCTGGACTCCGCCCGGGTGCTGCTGATCGGGACGATCCGCGACGACCCGTCCGCCGCCCGCGACATCGCCCGGTCCGCGGCCCGGCGCGGCGCCTGCGTCCTGCGCACGCTGCCGCGGCTCGGCCCGGGCGCCGTGCACGACGTCGTCGCGGCGTGTCTCGGCGCGGACCGCGCGCGGGTGCCCGCCGAGACGGCCACCCACTTGTGGCGGCTCAGCACCGGGATCCCGTTCCTGGTCGAAGAACTGCTGCACGAGCTGGTCGGCGACGGGCTGCTGACCGACCGGCCCGGGGGCTGGCACCTGGCGGACACCGGCACCGTGCCCGCGGCGCTGGCGGGCAGCGTCGCCACCCGGACGGCGCGGCTCGGGCCCGACGGCGCCGGACTGCTGGCCGCGGCGGCGATCCTCGGCCCGCGCTTCGCCGCGCCGGTGGTGCAGCGGGCCGCCGGGGCCGACGACCGGACGGTGGCGGCGTTCCTCGACGCGGCCGTCGACGCGCGGCTCGTCGAGCCCGATCCGGCGGCGCTCGGCTGGTACACGTTCGGGCACCCGCTGACGGCCGAGGCGGTGCTGGCGCAGCTGGGCCCGACGCGGCGGGCGGAGCTCGCCCGGCTGGCGGCCGACGCGGCCGAGCTGCTGCACCCCGGCCTACCCGGCGACTGGTGCGCACGGGTGGCCGAGCTGCGCCGGCTCGCGGGCGACCGCGCGGCGGCCGGGCGCCTGTTCGCCGACGCGGGCCGCCGGGCCCTGGAGTCGGCGGCGGCCGGGTCCGCGGTGGAGCTGCTCGTCCGCGCGGACGCGTTGCTGACCGAGAGCCCGGATCTGCGCGGCGCGGTCCTGGAATCGCTGGTCTTCGCGCTCGGCGAGACCGGGCAGTTCGACCGCGCTTCCGCGTTGGCGGCCCGGTTTTCCGAGGTGGGGCTGTTCGACCGGGCGGCGGTCCTGCACGCGCGCCTGGCGTGGGCGGCCCACTCGGCGGGCCGCCCGGCGGCCGCGCTCGCCCACCTGACGGCGGCCCGCACCCGCACCCGGTCGGACCGCCGGCGCGCGGCGGTCGACGCGGTCCAGGCGTTGCTGCTGCTGGAGGAACCGGACCGGGCGGCCGAAGCGGAGCACCTCGCCACGGCGGCGCTCGAGCAGAGTAACGACCCGGTCGTGACGTGCCAGGCGCTGCTCGCGCTGGGGGTCTTGGTGCGTTCGCGGGATCCGGAAGAGGCGAGGAAGTCACTGGAGCGAGCCCACGCGCTGACCGAGTCCCACCGGATGCCGTTGTGGCGCACGCATGTGCTGCTGCGGCTGGGCGAGCACTTCGCGCTGACGGAGGGAGATACGGGCGGCCTGGCACTGGCCCGCGAGCACGCCCGCCGCGCCGGTTCGGTGCCGGCGGCGAGGATGGCCGAACTCGCGATCGTCCTGCACGGGCTGGTGCTCGGTGGGGAGTTCCGCGCGGGTGAGCAGAGGTTGGCCGAGCTGGAGCGGGAAACGGCGGTCCGGGGCGAGTGCGCGGCGGAGGAGATCGCCAGTGCTTGCCCCACAGGCGCAACCCGGGGCGACCGCGAGGCCCCGGCCGGAGCGGCCGACTCCGACCACCGCGCAATCACCCAAGCCAACCACGCCGGGCTGGCCAGCACCCGAGCCGACCGCGAAGCCACGGCCGGAACGACCGACTCCCACCACCACACCGCCACCCAAGCCGACCGCGCCAGGATCGGCAGCACCCGAGCCGACCGAGAGGCCCCGGCCGGAACGACCGACTCCCACCACCGCGCAACCACCCAAGCCAGCCACGCCGGGTCGGCCAGCGCCGCCAGCCGAGCCGACCGCGAGACCCACGCCGGAGCGACCACCACCCCCGGAGCCCACCGCGCGAGCACTCCCGATTCCAACAGCAGCACCGTCATCCGGGCCATCTCCGCGGCCCACCAAGCCGACCGGGCGACCATGACCGAGGCCGTCGCCGAACTCCGCGCCACCCGCGGCGACCACCACCCCGACCTCACCCTCACCCTCGGCCTCGCCCAAGCCGTCTGTGCCCTGCTCGAGGAAGACCGCGACCGCGCCCGGCGGGACCTCAACCGCGTGCGCCACTCCGGCAGCTCTCCCCTCGCCGGTCACCACGGCCTCGCCCTCCTCCTCGACGTCCTCGCCGGCGATCTGCCGCAAGACCGGCTCGACGCCGCCACAAACACTCCCGCGAGCCGGTTTCGGTGGAACCGGCAGTTCGCCGCCCTGGCGCAAGCCGTCGCCCACGGCCGGCACGGCGACACCGCCGCTGCCGAAGCCGCCGCCAAGGAAGCCCGCGAAGCCGCCTACCCCTACCGGATGGCCGCGCACCTCGGGGCGCGGCTCGTCGCCGAAGCCGCGCTCGCCGACGGCTGGGGCGAACCCGTCCCCTGGCTGCGGGCCGCCGAGGAGTACTTCCACGACGCCGCCGTCCCCGCCGTCGCCGGGGCCTGCCGCACCCTGCTGCGCCGGGCCGGGGAATCCGTGCGGCAACGGCGGCCCGGCCTCCACCGCCTCCCGCGCGAACTGCGGGACGCCGGGGTCACCGTCCGCGAATACGACGTCTTCCGGCTGCTGGCCCACCGCCTCGGCAACACCGACATCGCCCGGCGCCTGCTGATTTCCCCGAAGACCGTGGAAAAGCACGTGTCCAGCCTGATGGTGAAGACGAAGCTGCCCGACCGCGTCACCCTGTTCGACTACGCCGCGGCGCTCGGGCCGTGAGCCCCGCCATCCACGTGACCAGGGCGCCGAAGGCCGACGCCGCGCCGAGAACGGCCGAGCCCGGCCAGCCCGCCACGTCGTACACCGCCGTCGTCGCGGCGGCACCGGTCGCCGAGCCGAGGGAGTAGAAGACCATGTACCCGCCGATCACCGTGCTGGTGCGGCCGGGGAACGCGGTCGTCAGCACGTGCTGGTTGGCGACGTGCACGACCTGGACGGCGAAGTCGAGCAGCAGCACACCGAAACCCGCCAGCAGCAACGACCAGCCCAGCTGCCCGATGGCGAGCCACGACCCGAGCAGCAGCACGAGCGCGATGCCGGTGACGCGGCCGGCGTGTCCCGCGTCGCCCCAGCGGCCGGCCCGGGCCGCGCCCAGCGCGCCCGCGAGCCCGGCGACGCCGAACAGCCCGATCTGCGTTTCGTTCAACCGCCACGGTTCGCCGGCCAGGGGCAGCGCCAGTCCGCTCCACAATGTACCGAAAGACGCGAAGAGGAAGAACCCGATCAGACCCCGGCGGAGGAACAGCGGCCGGGTGAAAAGCCTGGCGAGCGACCGGAGTATCCGCCCGTAGGACTCGGTGCCGGTCCGGACGTCCGCGGGCAGCGCCACGAGACACAGCGCCGAAAGTACGGCGGCGAGGACCGCGAGCGCCAGGTAGCTGCCGCGCCAGCCACCGAGATCCGCCAAGGCTCCGGTGAGCACCCGGGCGCCGAGGATCCCGGCCACCACGCCGGACGTGACGACGCCCAGCGTGCGCCCGCGTTCGGCGGGCGGCGCGATCGACGCGGCATACGCGACCGTCGTCTGCACCACCACCGCGAAGAGCCCCGCGACGGCGAGACCGCCGAACGCCACCCAGGCGACCGGTGCGGCCGCGGTGACCGCCAGCCCGGCCGCTACCAGGGCGAGGTGGGCGGCGATCAAGCGACGCCGGTCGAGCCGGTCGCCGAGCGGCACCAGCAGCACCAGCCCGGCGAGGTAGCCGAGCTGCCCGGCGGCCACGAACCAGCCGACGGAGTCCCGGGGCACACCGAGGTCGTCACCCATCGGGCCCAGCACCGGCTGCCCGGCGTACACCCCAGCGACCGCGACGCCGCACACCACGGCCAGGAGCAGCCTCGTCCCGCGTCCCACGACACCTCCGATTGGTTGCGATTTGCAACTCTTCGGAGAGTAGGCGAGAATGGTTTCATTACGCAACTCATGGGAGAAGCGATGTGGACGGACCCGACCTGCCCGGTCGCGCGGGCGGCGGACGTGATCGGCGACCGGTGGAGCCTGCTGATCATCCGCGACGCGATGGACGGCGCCCGCTCGTTCACCGACTTCCAGCAGCGCACGGGCATCGCCCGCAACATCCTCACCGACCGGCTGCGCAAGCTCACCGGGCACGGCCTGCTCGTCCAGGTCGAGGCGCCGTCGGGCAAGCGGCGGCAGTACGCGCTCACCGAGGCGGGCCAGGACCTGTTCGCCGTGATCGTGACGCTGCGCCAGTGGGGTGAGCGGCACGCGTTCGAAGCGGGCGAGCCGCATTCGGTCCTGGTGGACGAGCACGGCGCGGTCGTCCCGCCCCTGGTGCCCACCGCACCCGACGGCGCACCGCTGACCTGCGACACGACCTCGGTGCTGAAGGTGGATCAGCTATAGCGCTTGCCCAGCCATTCGACGATCTCGGCGGCCGCGAGTTCGTTCCCCGTGGGCTCCCCTTCCGCGATGGCGCCGCCGAAGTGGAGACCTCGCACCGTGGTCGCCGTCAGGTCCGCGGCGCCGAGGGAGGCGATCATGCGGCGGGAGTCGGCCGGGAACGCCGCTTGGTCGCCCGTCAGCTCGATGAACAACGTCGGGATCGTGACGCCCGGTCCACACCGGACGAAGTCGGCGCGGGAGCTGAGGCCGGACCACGTCGACAGCCACGCTTCCGGCGTCGCGAGCCGGCCGAACCCGACCAGCCCGTAGTCGATCAGGTCGGGGCGCTTGCCGAACAGCGAGCCGTACGGCCGTTCGCTGGGGTCGAGGCTCAGGTCGACCGTGCGCGGGTCGGCGTCGGTGCGGAACACCGTGAGCACGCGCGGCGCCAGCGAACGCCGGCGGTCTTCGGCTCGGCCGCTCGTTTTGAACGCTGTGCGCGCCGCCGCGGTGCCGGCCAGGTGCGCGCGGGCCACCGCGTCGATGCGGGCGACGCGGTCACGTTGCGCCGCGCGGTAGCGCTCCAGGAATTCCTTTGTGTAGCAGGAACTTTCCGGTGGTTCGGCGAACCCGTTGGCCGGGGAGAACGGGTCGAGTTCGGGGACCACGGACATCGGGTCCGCCTCGTCGGCCACGGACGGGTCGATACACGCGAGCAGCAGCTTGCCCTGGCCGGGGTGCGGCGCCAGGAAGACGACGCCGTCGGGCAGCGGCATCTCCGCTTCGGCCAGCCGCGTCGGGCGCCCGCCCGGCGTGGTCTCGACGCGGTCGGTGAGCGCGGCCTGCTCGCAGTAGTAGGCGAAGAGCGTGCCGCCGCCCGAGTGCCCGAGCACGACGACCGCGTCGAAACCCTGCTGCCGCAGGAAGACCTGCCCGGCGGCGACGTCGAGGAGCGCTTGCTCGTGGACGAGGTTCAGGTCGTTGTTGACCGAGCGGGTGTGCTGGGTCCAGACCGCGAACCCGGCCCGCAGCAGCAGCGGGACGAGCGGGTGGTGCGTCAGGTCCTGCCGCGGGTGCATCAGCGCCACGACGGTCCGCGCACCGGCCACAGTGGACAGTACGCCGCGCACGGTCGCACCGTCCACAGTGGTCAGCTCGTGCACGGTGGACGCGGGCCGCTCCCCCGCGGCGAGGTACCGGCCGGCGCCCAGGCGGCCGCTCACACCGGCTCCACGCGCAGGGCGTCCTTGTCGTGCTGGGTGATCCGGCTGTCGCGCGCCACGCCGCCCACGCACGAGTACCAGACGGCGTGCCGGCAGCCGGTCGCGCGGCGGTCGACCACGATCGGCCCGGTGGCGCTGATCTCGAAGTACGGCCCGATCCGCCCGACGGTCACCGCGGCGTCCTCGGCGGCGATCTTCGCGACCGCGGTGTTTTCCGGGACGTCGAGGACGTAGAAGGCGGTCATCGCACCGGTTCCCAGTCCGCCGCGCGCTCGACGATCAGCTCCGCCTTGCGCGCGAGGAGCTTCCCGAAGGTCGGCTCCGGCTCGCCGACGACGTCGAGGAGCGCGTCGATGGTCAGGGTGGCGTCGAGGTCCTCCTGCGGCGTGACGGGCCGCATCGCGCGGGTGATCTCGAACATGTAGCCGTTGGGGTCGTGGGTGTAGATCGACTCGATGGTCTCGTGCTGGATCTGCATTTCGACGGGCCAGTCGCTCGCGTCGAGCCGGCGGCGGTACTCCAGCAGGTCGGCTTCGTCGTTCACGTGGATCGCGAGGTGCCGCGAGCGCACGAAGTACTCGGGGACGTCCGCGCCGAACCGCGCGTAGACATCGCCTTTGACGCCTTCGGGACCGCCGACTTCGGGGGTGGAGCCGAAGTAGTAGAAGAACGCGATCCGGTCGTCGTTGCCGATGTCGAAGAAGAAGTGGATGAAGTCGGGGTGGTTCTCCGGGCCCCACCCCGCCGCGCAGATCGAGTGCACGACGGGGAACCCGAGCACATCCCGGTAGAACCGCACGGTGGCGGCGGGGTCGAAGGTGGGGAAGGCGACGTGGTCGACGCCCCGCACCCGGTGGTCCAGCTCGGTCATGACTGCCTCCCGCGTGGTCTCGTGAGCTTCACGGTACGCGGGAGTCAACGGATGCGTCAATATTCTGACGCCTGTGCCGAACGCCACGAAGCGACGCCCCCTGGCTGACTTCGGACGCCACGGACACGGATTCCGACACGGTCCACAGTCTGCTGCGTGTCGCCGAGATCGAGACGGGCAACGCGGCCAAGTCCGTTCTGCACCACCTGCGGCTGCTGGCGTTGGCATACCCGCCCGGCGCGACTACCGACTCCGGCCTCGATCCGGACGGCCGGCCCGACCTGTCGACCTTCCCGTTGCCCGGGACCAGCGTCAGACGTCGAGGATGCGCTCCAGGTGGTCCAAGTCCTGACGCAGCATCTTCAACGCCGCCGCCGGCCCCTCACCGTCGAGAACATGCTGGTCAGCCCGCTGCAAAGCACCCACAGCCATATCAGCCAGCTGTTCGACAACCGCCTCGGCGGTATCCCGCCCCCCAGGGTGGAACCACCACGCCACCCAGTTGCACATGCCCAGCACACCCAGCGCCGCGACACGACCGTCGACCGGCCGGAACCGGCCCGCTCGCACGCCCTCGTCGATGACCCCCGCGATCGTCTTCAGCACCGCCCGGCGCCCCTCGTCGTACGCCTCCGTCAGCTCGGCCGGCAGCTCGGCCTCCGACCGGATCAGCAGCCGGAACCGCTCCGGCTGCCGCGCGCGGCGGCCGACGATGATCTCCACGATCCCGCGCAGCTTCGCCACCGGGTCGAGGTCGCGCGCGACCAGGTCGGTCAGCTCCTCCAGCGGCCCGTTGGTGACCTCCGTGACGAGCTTGGCCAGCAGCTCTTCCTTGCTCTTGACGTAGTAGTAGAGCGCCGGGCGCGTGATCCCCAGAGCGTCCGCGATGTCCTGCAGGCTCGTGCCGGCGAAGCCGCGCTCGGCGAAGAGCCGGGTGGCGTGCTCGTAGAGCTCGTTCTCCACCAGTTCCCGCCGGGCGGTGGTCCCCTTTTCGCGGGACCCGCCCCGCGGTGTGCTGCCGCTCATCCTCGTGATGGTAGAGGTCCCACGAGCAGCCGACCGGCTCCCGGCAGCCGCGGCGCCAGGTTCAAGCCCTTCAAGAGCGCGTACGCGCCCGCCGTCGCGGCCGACAGCACCGGCAGCCCGAACTCCGTCTCCGCGGGTTCGACCAGGTCCAGCGACGGCATCTGGACGCAGGCGGAGATCACCAAGGCGTCGGCCCGGGAGAGGTCCAGCCCCCGCGCGGCGGCCAGGACACGCGAACCGGGGATGCACCCCACCTCCGCGTTGTCCCCGACCTCCAAGGCGGCCCAGTCCACGACGTCGAAGCCCTCCGCGCGCAGGTAGGCGACCACTTCTTCGGCGAGTGGACGCAGGTACGGCGTCACGAGGGCGATCCGCCGGGCGCCGAGCGCGCGCAGCCCTTCGACGAGCGCTCCGGCGCTGGACAGCACCGCCGGGTGCGCGTCGCGCGCCGCCAGCTGTCCCACGACTGCCTTCTCCGTGCGCACGTGCTCGCCGGGGCCCTGCGCCATCACCGCGACGAGGCACGCGTAGAGCAGCGCGTCGACGCCGGCGTCGGCCAGCTCGTCGACGCAGCGTTCACGCTGGGCGTTCATCGCGCGCAGCTCCTCCGGAGACACCTGGTGCATGCGCATCCGGCTGCTGTGGAAGGAAAACGCGGCGGAGGGGTGGCGCGCGAGCAGCGCCGGGATCTCCGTCTCGACGGTGACGTTCGAGCTGGGGACGACGAGGCCGATGCGGTGCGGGGTCACGGGGTTTCTCCTTGCTCGGTGGCGATCTTCGCGGCGATTTCGGCCTGCAGGCGCTTCTTGTCCAGCTTCCCGACGAGGGTGCGCGGGATCTCCTCGACGACTTCGACGCGTTCCGGCCACTTGAACTTGGCCACGCCCAGCTCGGCGAAGTGCCGTTGGACTTCGGGCAGGTCCAGGGGGCCGCCGACCACGAACGCGCACGACCGCTCCCCCAGGCGCGGGTCGGGCATGGCCACGACGGCGGCCGCGGTGACGCCCGGGTGGCGCAGCAGGAGCAGCTCGACCTCTTCGGCGTTGATCTTCTCGCCGCCGCGGTTGATGACGTCCTTGATCCGGCCTTCGATGCTCACGTACCGCTCGCCGTCGAGGACGCGGACCGCCGCGAGGTCGCCGGTGCGGTAGAAGCCGTCAGTGGTGAACGCGCGCGCGTTGTGCTCCTCGGCGTCGAAGTAGCCGCGCAGCGTGTACGGGCCGCGGCAGCACAGCTCGCCGATCTCGCCGTCGGGGACTTCGTCTTCGGTGCCCGGTTCGAGCACGCGTACCTCGTCCATTTCGGACAGTGGCGTCCCGACGGTCGTGGCGCGCGCGGTCCGGGGCGCGCCGGGGCGGGTGGTGAGGAACAGGCCCTCCCCCATGCCGAACAGCTGCCCCGACCACAGCCCGCGCCGCTCGAGGTCGTCGAACAGCGCGGGCGGGACCTTGCTGCCCGACAGCACCACCTGCGTCAGCGCGGCCGAAGCGGCGGCGAACCCCGGGTGGGCGACGGCCCGGAAGTGGCCGTGTCCCAGCAGGACGTGCGTGGCCGCTTCACGCGCCAGCAGCGGGAGCGACGCGTCCAGGTCGGCGGTGCCGAGGATCAGCGACGCGCCGACGCTGTGCGGGCCGTGCAGGGCGCAGACGATTCCCGCGTTGTGCACGATCGGGATCAAGTGGGCGACGCGCGACTCGGCGGTCCATCCCCAGGACCGGGCGTAGGCGAGGGCGTTGTACCAGTACTCGGCGTGCAGCCGCGGGATCACCTTCGGCACGCCGGTGGTGCCACCGGACAGCTGGAACACCGCGACGTCGTCCGGCCCGATGCCCGCCTGGATCTCCTCGACGGTCTTGCGCGCGGCCCCGGCGTCGAGGTCCCGGCCGAGCGCGTCGACGGCGATGCCGCGCGGGTCGTCGCCCAGCACCAGCACGTGCCGCAGGGTCGGGTGCCCGGCGGCCTGCTCGATCGCGAAGCCGACGAGGTCGAACCCGCCGGTCTCGACGAGGTGCGCGACGGCGCCGACGCGGCGGCTGACCTCGCCGATCTCGTGCCCGCGGTGCGCCGCGAGGGTGCACACCGGCACGAGGCCCGCCTTGAGCACGCCGTACCAGGCGAGCACCGTGCCGAGCCGGTTGGTCGCCTGGAAGAGCACCGGGTCGCCGGGTTCGAGCCCGAGCCCGGCCAGGCCGGCGGCCAGCAGGTCGGTGCGCTCGTCCAGTTCGCGGAAGGTGACGCGGCCGTCGAGCGCGACGACGGCGTCGCGGTCCGGGTGGGCCCGCGCGATGTCGTGCAGCTGCGTGGCGATCGTGCGGGTCCCCCACAGCCCGCGGTCGCGGTAGGCGCGCACGACGTCCTCCGGGTAGGGGACGACTTTGTCACCCCGGCTCATGCGGTCTCCTCGATCAGGTCGGTGCGGGCGCTGACCAGGCCGGCGGCCAGGTCGCCGCGCAGCGCCGCGGGCCCCGCCACCAGCACGATGCCACCGGTTTCGAGCCGGACGCGCTCGGCGAGGTCCAGCCGGGTGAGCAGCGCGCCGCGGTCACCCGGTCCGGTGAACCGGAACCCGACCGCGCCCCGGTCCCGGGCCTCCCGGGCGCGAGCCACGACCGCGTCCCCGGCGGGATCCCACGGATCTTCGACGACGTCGTCGATCGTGACGAGGTCGGCGGGCCGCGTCGGCTGCCGGTCGAGGACCCAGTCGACGAGCCCGTCCGCGGGTGGGGACGTCCCGGCGTACTGGGTGAGCGCGGCCCCGACGACGTCCGGACTGGTGGCGGCGAAGCGGTCCAGGGGCACGTTCCCGGCGCGGGTCATGTAGGCGACCATCAGCCGCTCGACGGGCAGGTGCAGCCGCGCGGGGAAGGACTCCCACCACAACCGGCTGCGCCGGGCCAGCTCCTGCAGCCGTTCGACGGCCGGCCGCCGCTCCGCCTCGTACCGCGCGAACGCCTCGGCCGGGCCGGACGCGGACCGCAGCGCGTCGACCAGGCCGATCGCGTCCTCCATGGCCAGCTTGGTGCCGGAGCCGATGGAGAAGTGCGCGGTGTGCGCGGCGTCGCCCAGCAGGACGGTGTTCCCGGCCGACCACCGGGCACAGTGGACGGTCCGGAACCGCAGCCAGCGCGTGCGGTTGCCGATCAGCCGGTGGCCGCGCAGCGGCTCGGCGAAGGCGTCCTGCAGGTACCGCAGGGAAACCTCGTCGGACGCCGTCTCGGCGACGGCCCGGTCGAATCCCGCCCGCCGCCACGTCGCCTCGTCGGTTTCGATGAGGAACGTGCTGCGGCCGGTGCCGTACGGGTAGGCGTGTGTGACGAAGACGCCGTGCTCGGTGCGCACCGGCTCGAACAGGGCGTCGTCCAGCGCGAAGTCGGCGCCGCACCACAGGTACAGGCCACGGCCGGTGCCGATCCGGGCGCCGAAGTCACCCTGCTCGCGCGTCGCGCTGCCGACGCCGTCGGCGGCGATCACCAGGTCGGCGTCAAGGTCGGCGGACGCGCGGCGGACGCCGAAGTGCAGGTCCACCCCGGCCTTCTCCGCGTGCCGCTGGAGGATGGCCAGCAGTTCGGTGCGGGCGACGCCGACCAGGCGGTCGTTGCGGACCCGGGCGACGCGCCCGTCGACCCGCAGGGTCATGTCGTGGCGGCAGCCCGCGGCGACGACGTCGCGCAGGGTGTCGGGGTCGGCCGCGGCCAGCTTGCGCTGGGTGCCCGCGGCCAGCCCGACGCCGAACCCGAAGGTCGTGTCCGGCTCGCCCTGCTCGTGCACGGCGACTTCGCAGGACGGAAACGCGAGCTTGAGCAGACGGGCGGCGTAGAGCCCGCCCGGCCCGCCGCCCAGCACCGCGACCCGACGTGGCTGCATCTCCGACCTCCTTGTTTGACAACTACGTCGACTATTTGACGTCAACGACCAGTCACCGTCAAGAGGGTTGACTCTTGTCACATGCGTTGAATAGTCTACGCCGCAGTTAGCAGCTTTCTCCGCGCAAAGGAGCGTGAGTCATGGCCTATGTCATCGGCGTGGACGTGGGCGGCACGTTCACCGACGCCGTTCTCGACGACGACGCCGGGACCGTGCTCGCCGCGAAGTCCCCCTCGACCCCGCCCGACTACTCCCAGGGCGTGCTCGACGTGCTCCGGCTGCTCGCCGAGCAGCTGGGCAAGACGCTGCCGGAGCTGCTGGCCGACACCCACCACATCGCCCACGGGACGACGTCGTCGCTCAACGCGCTGGTGACCGGCAACGTGCCGCCGGTCGGCTTCCTCACCACCAAGGGCCACCGCGACTCGATCTTCATCATGAACGTCGAAGGCCGCTACCTCGGGCGCTCGCCGCACGAGCTGCAGAACGTGCTGGGGCAGAAGAAGGACCACGGGCTGCTGCCGAAACGGCTCGCCCAGGAGGTGACCGAACGCGTCGACCGCGACGGCACCGTCGTCGTCCGGCTCGACGAGGACGAGGCCCGCGCGAAGATCCGCGGGCTGCTGGCCGACGGCGTCCGCGCCATCGCCGTCTCGCTGCTGTGGTCGTTCCGCAACCCGGCGCACGAGCAGCGGATCCGCGAACTGATCGCCGAAGAGGACCCGGACGTCTTCGTGGCGCTGTCGTCGGAGGTGAGCCCGCGCATCCGCGAGTTCGCCCGCAACGCCACCACGATCATGAGCACGCAGATCGGCCCCGGCCTGCGCGACTACCTCAGCACGCTCGAGGACACGCTGCGCGAGAACCGGCTTTCCGGGCCGCTGCTGGTGATGCAGAGCAACGGCGGCGCGGTGGCTGCCAAGGAAGCGCCGGCCGCGGCGATCAGCACCGTCGGGTCCGTGCTGACCGGCGGCGTGATCGGCTCGGTCGCGCTGGGCCGCCAGCTCGGGCACCGCAACATCATCTCGACCGACGTCGGCGGCACGACGTTCCTCGCCGGGCTGGTGGTCGACGGCGAACCGGTGCGCGACACCACGACCGTCATCAACCACCACCCGATCAACGTGCCGACGCTGCGGGTCGACGCGATCGGGTCCGGCGGCGGCGCGATCGCCTGGCTCGACGCCGGCGGCAACCTGCGCATCGGGCCGCACAGCGCCCAGGCCGTGCCCGGACCCGCCTGCTACGGCAACGGCGGCACCGAGCCGACCAACACCGACGCCAACCTGGTCCTCGGCATCCTGCCCGAGCGCGGGCTGCTCGGCGGCCGCAAGCCGCTGTCGCTGGAACTCGCGCGCGAAGCCATCGACACGCACATCGCCAAGCCACTGGGCCTCACCGTCGAGGAAGCCGCGGCCGCGATCTACACCGTGCAGAACGCGCAGACCGGCGACCTGCTGCGCAAGACCGTCGTCGAGGCCGGCCACGACCCGCGCGGGTTCGTGCTCTACGCGTTCGGCGGCGCCGGGCCGGCGCACTGCGCGGGTTACGCGGCCGAAGTCGGGTGCACCGAGGTCGTCGTGCCGCTCGGGCCGGTCGCGTCGGCGTTCTCCGCCTTCGGGCTGGCGTCGTCGGACATCGTGCTGGCGGCCGAGCTGTCCGACCCGCTGAACGTCCCCTTCGACCCCCAGCGCGCCGAACGCAACTTCGCCCAGCTGGAACAGCGCGTCCAGGAGGGTCTGGACCGCCAGGGCCTGAAGTTCGAAAAGGTCGAGCTGTACCGGGAAATCGACATGCGCTACTCGATGCAGCTCGCCGAAGTGACGACCCCGGTTGTCCAGGGACCTTTGGACATGGCGGCGATCGAGGAGGCCGCTGCCGGGTTCGAAGAGCGTTATGCCGCGTTGTACGGCAAGGACGCCGGGTTCCGCGAAGCCGGGATCCAGGCCATCACGTTCCGCGTGCGGGGCGTCGGCATCCTGCCGTTCAGCCCGGAACTGCCCGAAGTCCCGGCCGCGGACTCCCCCGCCGCGCGGGCCGGCACCCGGCCCGTCTGCCTGAACGCGGCGCTCGGTTACGTCGACACCGCCGTCTACGACTACCGCGAGCTGCGCAGCGGCCACGTGCTGACCGGGCCGGCCATCGTCGAAGTCCCGACCACGACGGTCGTGGTGCCCGCCGGCTCCACCGGCACCGTCGACCACCTCGGCAACCTCACGATCAGGAGCGCCGCATGAGCATGCCCATCCCGGGCTCGGAGCAGTTCTCGAGCCGTCCCGTCGACCTCGGTGAGCTCCGGCGCTCACTACCGTCCACTTTGGCCGTCCACAGTGTCGCCCAGGAGCAGGTCGACGCCCTCGACCCGCTGACCTACGAGGTCATCCGGCACCGGCTGTGGTCGGTCACCGACGAGATGGGCGAGGCGCTCAAGCGCATGTCCGGCTCGCCGATCGTCACCGACGCCAACGACTTCGACTTCGCCATCTCCGACGAGCTCGGCCAGGAGGTGCAGGTCGGGCTCTACAACACGATGCTCGTCGGTGCCGTCGACCTCGCGATCTACTGGACGCTGCGCAACCGCGCGGCCAACCCGGGCATCGAAGCCGGCGACATGTTCCTCTGCAACGACCCGTGGGTCGGCGGCGGGCTGCACCAGAACGACGTCATCGTCTACCAGCCGGTGTTCCACGACGGCGAGCTGTTCGCCTGGACCAGCGCCATCGCCCACCAGCCCGACCTCGGCGGCGTCGGCCTCGGCTCCTTCTCCCCCGCCGCCGAAGACGTCTTCTCCGAGTCGCTGCCAACCCCGCCGGTGAAGGTGGTCCGCGACGGGCGCCTGCAGCGCGACGTCGCCGACCTGTGGGTGCGCCGCTCGCGCGTGCCGATGCTCGTCGGGCTCGACCTGCGCGCGAAGATCGGCGCGAACAACGTCGGCGCCGAACGCCTGCACGCGCTGATCGAGCAGTACGGCCCGGACACCGTCAAGGCCGTCATGAAGCGGATGATGTCCGACGCCGAAAGCCGCTTGCGCGACAAGCTTTCCGCGCTCCCCGACGGCACCTGGACGGCCACCGGCTACCAGGACCAGTCCCACGAGGGCGACCGGAACCTGCACAAGATCACGGTCACGACCACCAAGACCGGCGACCACCTGACGTTCGACTTCACCGGCACCGACCCGCAGGCCGGCGTCATCAACTGCACGTACGCGGGCATGCGCGGCGGCGTGATGCTGGCGCTGCTGCCGATCCTCGCGGGCGACATCCCGTGGTCGGCGGGCGGGCTGATGCGCTGCTTCGACCTCGTCACCGAGGAGGGGACGCTCAACAACGCGACGTTCCCGGCGGCGGTCGGCCGCGGCCCGATCGGCCCGGCCTGGCTCACCGGCAACCTCATCGCCGAGTGCCTCGCGCAGATGCTCGACCGGGACCTCGAACTCGGCAAGAGCGTCCAGGCGACGTGCTGCGGGACGTGGGACACCGCGGTGATCGCGGGTCTCGACGAACGCGGCGAGGCGCCGGCGCCGTTCCTCAGCATCATCATGGAGCCGATGGCCGGCGGCTACGGCGCGCGTCCCGACGCGGACGGCATCGACACCGGCGGCCTGTTCTGCATCCCGATGGGCCGCGTTCCGGACGTCGAGATGACGGAGTTCCTCTACCCCGTCCTGACGTTGTGGCGGCGCGAGGTGCCGGACTCCGGCGGGCCGGGACGCCACCGCGGCGGGCTCGGCGCGTCGATCGCGATGACGCCGCACGGCACGAGCGTCCCGATGGGGCTGGTGCTGGCGTCGGCGGGCAAGGCGATCGCGCAGAACGGCGGGCTCGCGGGCGGCCACCCGGGCAACAGCGGCCTCGACGTCGTGGCGCGGCAGAGCCCGGTGGCTGCGCTGCTCGCTTCCGGGCGGATACCGTCCACAATGGACGAGCTGGGGTCCGCTTTGGAGCCCGGGCAGAACTACGCGTCGAGCTACCTCGCGCCGGGCGAGGTGTTCGCGATGACGTGGCAGGGTGGCGGCGGCTACGGCGATCCGTTGCTGCGGGATCCCGCGGCCGTGGCGCGGGACCTGCGCGAAGCCAAGGTCACCCCGGAGGCGGCGCTCGAGGTCTACGGCGTGGTGGTCCACGACGGTGTGGTGGATCCGGCTGGGACTTCGGCCGAGCGTTCCCGGCAGCGGTCGGCGCGTCGCTCGCGCTCGGCGGTGCCGGCGTCTTCCCTCGGCAAGGCGAGCTTGCCCGGCGCCCGCCGCCTCGACGACAACCTGGTCGAGCCTTCCGGCGGCGGCCTGGCCTGCGGCCACTGCGGCGAAGTCCTGCGCACGGCAGAGGGCGAACCGGCGGTGGCGGTGTACGAGGGCCCGCCGACGGACGCGGGCCCCCAGATCATCGCGACGGCGGCCGACTACGTGGACGCGGAAGTCGTGTTCCGCCAGTACTGCTGCCCATCCTGCTGGACGGCGGTGTATTCGGGCGTGGTCCCGGCGGACCACCCGGACTCGTTGCGCGCCCTCGGGCACCGCACCACGGCGCCGGTCGCCTGAGCCGAGCGGCCCGCCGTGCCCTCAGCCGGGCACGGCGGGCTGCTCGCGCTCGCGGGCCTGCTCCCCCGACCTCAGCCAGGCACGGCGGACTGCTCGCGTTCGCAGCACGACCACACCGCTCCCCGGACCTCACCCGGGCCCAGCGGGCCGGTCGCGCTCGCGGGCCGGCCCAGCCGCTGCTCCCCGGGCTCAGCCCGCGACAGCAGGCCGCGAGCCCGCGCGCGCCAGCAAGCCTGAAATCGTCACTTCCAGGGTCCTACTCACCAGGTCGGTGAAGTCGACCCGCATGGCCGCCACCGCCGGATCCTGCGCGTAGGCCGCCTTCAACGCCTCCGACGGCCGGCTGTGCGGCCACGCCGCCGCGGTGACCAGGCTCGTCGTCGCCACCAGCTCGTACGCGGCCCGGTCGTCGAACTCGGGCAGGTGGCGGCGGACCACCGCGCTCAGCGACTCCACCGCCCGCAGGAGCGCGCGCTTGTGTTCGAGCGCCACCTCGGTCGAGACGTTGTGCTCCAGCACCGCCGCCTGGGAGCTGAACAGGTCGCACAGCACCGGCCGCCGCGCCAGCGATTCGGCCAGCACGGCCGCCAGCCGGTCGCCGCGCTCCCGGGGCGAGCCTTCCTCGACGGAAGAGCCCGCCAGCTCCGCGATCCAGTCGCGCACGTGCCGGTCGAGCAGTTCCAGCAGGACCGCCTCGCGCGACTCGACGTACCGCACGATGTTCGCCTTGGCCAGGCACACCCGGCGGCTCAGCTCGTTGAAGCTCAGCTTGGCGACCGGCATCTCGGTCAGCATCTCGTCGGCGGTGGCCAGGATCGCGCGCCGGCGCTCGGCTCGCTGCTCGTCGGTGCGGGCGCGCTTGAAGTTCACCTCACCATCTTACGTACCCCTGGTACGTTGTCAACGAACCGCTGGTACGTTATCGTGAGTGTCGTAACGTACCAGCGGTACTTAGAGAGGTGTGCCATGTACCAAGTCCCTGACCAGCACGGAAAGCTCGCCGTCGTCACCGGCGCCAACAGCGGGACCGGTAAGGAAACCGCCAAGCGCCTGGCCGCGGCCGGCGCGGACGTGATCCTCGCCGTCCGGACGCCCGCGAAGGGCGAGCAGGCCCGCCGCGACATCCTCGCCGAGCACCCCGGCGCCCGGCTCGAGGTCCGGCGGATCGACCTCGCCGACCTGACCTCGGTCCGCGAGTTCGCCGACGGGCTGATCGCCGACGGCCGGCCCCTCGACCTGCTCGTCAACAACGCCGGCGTGATGACGCCACCCCAGCGGGTCGAGACCGCCGACGGCTTCGAGCTGCAGCTGGGCAGCAACTACCTCGGCCCGTTCGCGCTGACCGTGCGCCTGCTCCCGCTGCTGCTCGCCGCCCCGGCCCCGCGGGTGGCGACGATGAGCAGCGGCATGGCCAACGCCGGCCGGATCGGCTTCGACGACCTGCAGTGGGAGCGCGAGTACAGCCCGAACCGCGCCTACGCCCAGTCGAAGCTGGCCGACCTGATGCTGACGCTGCGGCTGGCGGACATCGCGGCCGAGCGCGGCTGGCCGCTCGTCTCGACCGGCGCGCACCCCGGCTACACGCGCACCAACCTGCAGACGTCGGGCCCGCAGCTGGACGGCAGCAGCCCCGGCCCGCTCGCTTCGCTGGCCTTCAAACTCGTGCCGTCCCAAGGGGTCGAGCAGGGCGCGGAACCCCTGCTGTACGCGGCGACGAGCCCGGACGCGGTGCCCGGCGGCTACTACGGCCCGCGCTGGGGTCTGGTCGGCCCGGTGAAGACCGCCAAGCCGACGCGCCGCGCGCTGGACAAGGCGGTGGCCGAGCGGCTGTGGACCGAGTCCGAACGCCTCACCGGCGTCTCCCTGCCCGCCCACGCCTGAGGCGTCACCCGCGCAGCGCCGGCCCGATCCACCGCCGGACGAGCGCCCGGATCCCGTCGTCGGTGAGCGGCGGGGTCGACGGGTACCGCAGGTACGACAGGAACAGGCGCATCAGGATTTCGGCCAGCCCCGCGAAGTCCTCGTCGGTGGTGACACCGGCGGCCGTCCAGTCGACCGGCACGTTCCGGAGAATCGTTGCGCCGTAGGAGAAAGCCATCGGCGACAGCACGCCTTCGGTGAAGAACTCGGCCTCGCCCGCCTGGAGGAGGAGGCCCAGGTGGGGCTCACCGGGCAGCGTCCGGACCGCGAACAGCACCGATTCCACGGCGACCTCGACCGGGCTGCCGAACGACGTCAGGTGGCGTTCCATCCGCCCGGCGAACTCCTCGACGCCGGCCAGGGCGACCGCGCGCAGGATGTCGTTGAGGCTCGGGAAGTAGCGGTAGACGGTCTGCCGCGTCACCCCGGCCTCGGCGGCGACGTCGGACAGGGAGGTCTTGGCGAGGCCGACGCGGTCGAGGCACGCCGTCGCCGCGTCGGTGATCCGGCGGCGTGCCTCGTCTTCGGTGCCGGGTGGGTTGCCCCGCCAGCCGTGGTGCCCCATGCGTCCCATCTTCCCCGACCGGACGGCGTCAGCCGGGAACGGGGGCCCGCTCGTTCCGGTACAGCGCGACCAGCACGAGCCCGGCCGCGGCGAAGCAGGCGAGTACGTAGAGGACGCTCCCGGCCGGGCCGCCGCCGTCCGCGGCCAGCCAGAACACCGCGAGCCCGCCCAGGTAGGCGGCGGGATAGACCCGCGCGAAGGCGGACGCGGGCGGACGGTCCGCCCGGCTCGTGGCGATGAGCCAGGCGCCCGCCACCCAGACCAGGGCCAGCTCGGCGCCGAGGATCCAGGCCTGCGCGCCTGCGTTGCCGTCGAAGAGGCTCGACGGGATCCCGGCGACCGCCATCGCCGGCGGGGCGAGCACCCCGGCCACGACCGTGCGCCAGGCCAGCGACCACCCACGTCGCGGACCACCGGCCAGCCGCACCACCAGGTAGGTCAGCGCGCCGAACGAGACGGACGCGAACAGCAGCATGCTGGTCATCGGCACCGACGCCAGCGCCGGGTGGTTGACGATCCGGTTGCCCGGGTTCCACGCCCACCACTTCAGCCGCGGGCCGAGCTGGTCGAAGACCTCGTAGAACACCTGGCAGACGAAGGCGACCGCCACCGACCCGGCGAGCGGGCCGCGGCCCCGGAAGATCCCGAGCGCCCGCACCACCTCGTAGGCGAGCTGGCTGAACGCCGGGTAGAACGCCACGATGTAGAGCGGCAGCCGGTCCGCCATGAACTGCACGGTGAACTCGTTGTGGGCGAAGATGAAGCCGTACAGCTTGTCGAGGCCGAACCACTCCGGGAAGTACAGCGGCGGCTCGGTGACGAAGAGGTAGACCAGGGAAGCCCACCACAGCGCGAGGTTGACCGGGTCGCCCGCGCGGTAGCGGCGGACGGCGTGCACCAGCGCGAAGACGGCACCGGCGACGACGAGCAGTTCGAGCAGCGGCATCGTCCAGTGGGCCAGGTCCCAGGGGAAGCGGACCGACGCGACCGGCGAGACGTCGTGGCAGTCGAAGCCGAGCCCGCGGGTGACGGCTTCGGCGTCCGGCCCGCACGCCGTGCTCATCGCGCGGTCGCCGTCGAATAGTCCGTGGCGGGCGGCTCGGCCTGGGCGTCGAACCCGAACGGCACCCGATGCCGGCCGAGCGCCGCGCGGACGCGGTAGCGCACCAGCCCGGCGAGCACGCGCGGGTTGCGCAGCATGTCCCCCAGCGACTCGTCGAGGTTGAACACCTTGGCGAAGTGCTCGTCGACGACTTCGTCCTCTCGTGCGGCCCCGACGATGAGGCTGAACGCCGGGGCGGAGACGGCGGCGAGGATCCGGCGCTTCCACTCGGGCGGCTTCTCGGTGCCCTCCGCGCACTCGTACCCCTGGTCCCGCGCCATCGCCAGGCGCCAGGGCACGTTCAGCAGTTTCCGTTGCGCGGCAAGGAACTTCGCGGAGAACGCGGTGTCGAACCGGTCGGCGCGGGCGAGGTGCTCGCGCAGCAGCAACGCGGACCCGGCCGCGGAGCTGATGCCCTGGGCGTAGAAGGGGTTGAACGCGCAGATCGAGTCGCCGACGAACGCCAAGCCCTTCGGCGGGGTGCGCAGGCGGTCGTAGCGCCGCCACTTGTTGCCCGTCGAGCGGGTCAGGTGGACCTCCGAGGTGGGCTCGCACCGGTCCATCGCGGCCGCGAACAGCGGCGTCCGAACCCGGCGGGCCGTCTCGACGAACGCGTCGGTGGTGCGCGGCATCGGCAGGCCCCACGACCCCATGCAGGCGATGACCCGGTCGCCCTCGACCGGGAAGAAGTTGACCAGGTAGTCGTGTTCGTCGGGGTGCTCGCCCTTGTCCGGGGTCGGCATGATCACCAGGTGCCGCCACCACCAGGACGCCGGCCGCGGCGCCGGGAGGTCGTACCAGCGCGAGGTGTAGGTGACCTTGGCGTCGAGCGTCCTGGTCTCCGGTTCGGGCCAGCCGGCCGCCGCCAGCCAGGCGCCGACGGAGGAACCGCGGCCCAGGGCATCCACGACGAAGTCGGCGTCGAGGTCGCCGCCGTCGGTGCCGACGCCGGTGATCCCGCCGTCCCGCGCGGTCAGGCCGGTGACCACGACCCCCTCGCGGATGACGACGTTGGGCAGCTCGCGGACCTTGTCGCGCAGGACGCGTTCGATGAGGATCCGCGAGCTGTAGACCATGGTCATCGCACTGCGCTTGCGGGCGGACCAGCCGACGCCGTCGAGGTAGGCGGCGTCCATGGACGGCATGAGGTGCAGCCCGCCGGCGGCGATGAGGTCGGCTTCGAAGCCGGGGAAGAGCGCGCCGATCGCGCGGCGGCCCGAGTTCAGCAGGAAGTGCGGATGCTTGCTCTGCGGCACCCCGCGGCGGTGCTCGGCTTCGGCGGGCAGCTCATCGCGTTCCAGCACGACAACGCGGTCGAAGTAGGGCGCGAGCGCGCCGGCGGAGCAGAGCCCGGCGGCACTGCCCCCGAGGACGACGGCGGTCTTGCCGAGCCGCATGCGGACCAACTCCCCACGTCGGATCATACAAAGTGACGACGAATGTATGAATGGGTGGGCGTGGGTGTCAAGGGGCCCGGGTTGCTGGGGCCTGTCCCAAAGTCAGAGGAGCAAGGTGGCCAGGTGCGGCCGAAGGCCGGCGGGATGTGCCGTCGGCCGCAGCGAGGAGCGAATGGCGCGGCTCGGAGTAGCCCTTGCCGGCCAGCACCCTGCTCGGGCGGGTCGCCGGACGGCCACCCGCCGATCATCGACCCGTGGACATCAGTCAGCTCATGCCTGCGCACCACGGCCCAAGATCAAAGCAGGTGGCCGTCACCCACTTCGAGGACAGGCTCTAGGACGCCGGCGGTGAGCTGACCCGCAGGACGTTCCCGTCCGGGTCGAGCAGGCGCATTTCGTACCTCCCCCACGGCCGCACGAACGGCGGCTCCGCGACCGTCACGCCGCGCTCGCGCCACTCCCGGAACAGCCGGTCGACCTGCGCGGCCGTGTGGACGTCGAGGTGCAGGCGGGTCGTGTGCGCGCCCGGGACCTGGGTCAGCATGAGCTGGACGTTGTCCCGGGCGACCAGCGCCGTGCCCGGCTCGTGCGGCTCGCCGTCGTGCAGGAACCGGCCCTGGCGGTCCGACCAGCGCCAGCCGACGTCGAAGCCCAGCGCGTCCGCGTAGAAGCCGAGGCTGGCGACGACGTCGGCCACGAGGAGGTTGGGCCGGCAGGCGAAGATCGCCGGCCCGGGCGCGGCGCCGTGCCAGTCCTCGGCCAGCAGGCCGAACAGCAGGTCGTCGGCCCACTCGCCCTTGAGCCACGTGTGCCGGCGGCGGAAACCTTCCCGGGTGAACCCGAGCCGTTCCAGCAGCCGCGCGGACGCGGTGTTGCGCGCGTCGCACTCCGCCGAGACGCGGCGGACCCCGGCGGCGAACACCCGGTCCAGCACGCACCGCACGGCTTCCGTCGCATAGCCGCGCCGCTGGTGCGCGCGGGCGATCGTGAACCCGAGGTCGGCCTGCATCCGGTTGTCCGCCAAGCAGACACCGACGTCTCCGACGAGCACCCCACCGGCTTCGACGGCGTACTGGAACCAGCCGGGCGCGCCTTCTTCGGCGGCCGCGAACTCGGCGACGAGCTGCCGGGCGTCCGCTTCCGGCACCGGCGCGTCCCAGCCCTGGTACCGGGCGACGTCGGGATCCGAGCGGTACGCGGTGAAATCGGCCACGTCCGCGGCGGTGAACCGCCGCACGACCACCTGCCCGGCCGATACCGGCAGTCCGCTCACCTTTCCGGGCTAGCGCGCGGAACCGTGGGACCCGCGGATGCGCAGCCCGTCCGCCTCGATGATCAGCTCGGTCGGGCAGTCGTTCACCCCGACGCCGGCGAACCGGATCGGCTCGCGGCGGGCGCCCACCAGGGTGGTGGTGCCGTTCTTCTCCTCGAGCCGCACCGTCCGGGGCCCCGATCGGGTGTCGAAGACGTGCAGGCTGCCGAACGCGGCCTCGTGGTCCGGCCACGCCGCCTCGCGCGGACCGTCCAAGACGACGGACGGCAGCTGCTGCGGCTCGCCGTCCAGGAGGACCTCCATCTTCGCGGTCTCGCCCGTGTCGATCCGGAGGCCGGTCTGTTCCTCGTTGTCGAGGGTGAGCTCGACGTACCCGCCGCGCGGAGCGGTCTCGCGGATTTCGAGCTCGCCGCCGGGGCGCACCAGGAACTCCGCCGAGCACCGGGCCACCACGGCCAGGAGCGGGTGGCGCAGGCCGTTGACGATGCGGATCGTTTTCACCCGCTGCGCTAGTGATTCAGTCAACGGACAGGCCTTTCGAAGTAGCTGCGAATCGGCCGATCGTACCTCCGGCCGCCGGGTCGCCGGAGCTACCCCAGGGGTATCTAAGGGGTGGTCCAGTCCTGCGTCACGGACCGGCCTTCGCGGAGGTGGACGTGCAGCAGGGCGGCCGGGTTCCGCCGGTGGTGCGGCTTCCAGGGGCCGAGCCCGATCTCCGCGCACCAGTGGACACCCGCGTCGAGCTGGGCCGGGCCGTCCTCGGCGAGGGAACGGACCTGTTCGCCGGCGAGCTCGAAGGCGCGCCGGCTGCCGATGAGGAACAGCGTGTCCGCGGCGAAGGCGTACCTCAGGTGGTCGCGGAAGTCCTGGTGGAAGAACCGGTCGTGGTCCGCACGCTCGAAGACGGGGAACGGCCGCGGCGGCAGTGTGACGGTGGTCGCGGCGGGCGGGGACAGCCGGGCTCGCAACCGCTTCCAGTTCGCCACGCGGAACCCGAGGCGGTGGTGCAGGAGCACCAGGTCGAGCGGCCGGCCTTCCGGCGTGGGCGTGCGCAGCGGCAGGTGGACGAGGCTGTGCGGCGACCGCGCGGCCAGCCACCAGGCGGCGGCGAAGTCGACGGCCGCGGCCTCGCCGACCGCGAACTCCGCCCCGAACCGGTGCTCCTCCAGGACGGCGTCCCGGATCGGCCGCCGCGGGCGGACGACGCGGTAGCCGGCACCGTCCAGCCGCGCGGTGCTGACCGACGCCCGCCACCGCACCCCGGCGAGCCGCATGTCGTTTCCCCTCCACCTTTCGGCTGACGGCGAAACGATAGGCGCGGGACGGTGGCGGCAACCACCGGTTTACCGGTGAACCGCGGGCGCTCCCGACCGGCGGTTGGTCACCGCATGCGTTCCGGGGTGGTGTCCAGGGTCTTGAGCAGCCGCACCGCGAGCGCCTCGCAGGCCGTGTCGGACAGCTTCGTGTCCTCCTTCAGCACGTCCCGCACCGCTTTGACCCGCAGGTCGTATCGGGAGACAAAAGCCGCTTGCGTGGTCATGGTCGTTCCTTCACCGGTTGGTGTGCGTGAGTGTGGGAGTGCGGCGAAAACCGGTGTCAGCGGCGGCCGGACGGGTCGTGGGCCGCCTTGCCGGACCGCCGTTGCGGGCCGGGCGCACCGTCGGAAGACGGCGACGGGGTGTACACGGGCTGGCGGAACAGGCCGCCGTACCGGACGTCCTGGGGTGTGGTCAGCGTGCCGGGCCGGAGCTCTTCGGCGATGGGGTGGCTGAACAGCGAACTGTCCATTGTGGAAGCAGTGATCGGGCGATCCTTTCGTGGACGCCACCGGAGGTGGCGTGGTTCAGGTGGGCTGCGGCACTCGGCCGCCCCGCGGGGCGAGCAGGTGCGCGCTGTCGTCGGTGTTGTCCTCGCTCGCGGCGTTCGCGAGGACGCGCTCCGCGGTCTCGGAGCCGGTCTCCGGCGGGACGACCACGAGCGTCAGCAAGCGGCGGTCCCAGCCGATCACCGTCAGCGTGCCGGTGGCCTGGGACCGGAATCCCTCGAGCCGCACGACCTGGTCGTCGACGGAGATCCGGCGGGGCGCCCCCGGCCATTCACCGAGGTGGTAGGTGACCCGGTCGATCCGTCCCAGCCGGGCCGCCACCGCCGTGAGCAGCGGGGGAAGCTCGGCGGACAGGTCCTGGGTCTCGGGCCACCACGCGCCGTCGACGTGTCCCGTGGCGGGTCCCGCCGGCTTCAGCCGCAAGCGTGGTCCGGTGGCAAGTGGTGGGGTGTTCGAGCCCGACGACATGTCGGTGCTCCCGTCCCCGGCTGTGGAAATCGGCCGGATTGGGGCCGAGGGCGGCGCAGGTTCGACCACTCGCGCTCGAAATGCTCTCGGACACCACCGAGCGTACACGACGCCCTCGCGGAGTGTGTTAAGACTGGGTTCTAGCAAAGGGGCCACCGTGCACCAGCTCAGTCTCGGCGTCATCGCGCGTTCACGGAAAGAGAACGAACGGCGGCTGCCGATCCACCCGCACCACCTCGACCGGATCGACGCCCGTCTCCGGAAATCCCTCTACCTCGAACACGGCTACGGCGAACCCTTCGGCGTGCCCGACGAACTGCTGGCGCCCACCGTCGCGGGCCTGCGCACGCGCGAGCAGCTCATCGCCGAGTGCGACGTCGTGTTGCTGGCCAAGCCGCTTCGCGAAGACGTCGCCGAGCTGCGGCCCGGCCAGGTGCTGTGGGGCTGGCCGCACTGCGTGCAGGACGTCGAGCTGACCCAGCTGGCCATCGACCGCAAGCTGACCGTGATCGCCTTCGAGGCGATGAACCACTGGCGCCGCGACGGCTCGTTCGGCCTGCACGTCTTCCACAAGAACAACGAGCTGGCCGGCTACTGCTCGGTGCTGCACGCGCTGCAGCTGATCGGGTCGACCGGCGACTACGGCCGCCGGCTGCGGGCCGTGGTGATCGGCTTCGGGGCGACGGCGCGCGGTTCGGTGACCGCGCTGAACGCCCACGGGATCCACGACGTCGACGTCCTCACCGCGCGCGGTCTCAGCGCGGTCGGCTCGCCGATCCACTCCGCGACGATGGTCCACATCGACCACGACGCGAACAACCCGGGAGACCTCCGGCGCAGCCACGCGATCACCGGCAACGGCCGGGTACCGCTGGCCGGGTTCCTGGCGGAGCACGACATCGTCGTCAACTGCGTGCTGCAGGACACCGCGGCACCACTGACGTTCCTCATCGAGGACGACCTCGCCGCCTTCCGCCCCGGCAGCCTCGTCATCGACGTCTCCTGCGACGAAGGCATGGGCTTCAGCTGGGCCCGGCCCACGACGTTCGCCCGGCCGACTTTCCCGATCGGCGACGGCGTCACCTACTACGCCGTCGACCACAGCCCCTCCTACCTCTGGAACTCGGCGACCTGGGAGATCAGCGAAGCCCTGCTGCCGCTTTTGCCGGCGGTCCTCTCCGGACAGTCCACCTGGGACGACGACGAAACCGTCCGGCGCGCCGTGGAGATCCAGGACGGCACGATCCGCAACCCCGCGATCCTCGCCTTCCAGCACCGCGCACCGGAATACCCGCACGACCGGCGCTGACGAGGCCCACCCCGTCTGCCAGGGCGCACACTCGTCCCCGGCGCCGGGTTCACCGCGGTGAGCCAGCTGTCCGTCGCGCCGAGCGTGAAGTCGTCCCGCGGCCGGCCGCTGCCGAGGACACGGCCGGCGTAGTCGAGCCGCGCGGCCGGTGTCCCCTTCGCAGGCGGTCGGGGCGTCAGCCGGAGAGCGCGTCCGCGCGGGTGCCGGCGACCGCCAGTGCCTCGGTCAAGCCGGTCAGCTCCAGGGCCCGGCCCACGGTGCTGCGCCCGGGCGCCACGACCCGCAGCTTGGTGCCGCTGCCGGCGTCGCGGTGCGCCTTGAGCAGGACCGTCATGCCGACGGACGCGAGGAAGGTCACGCCGGTCAGGTCGATGACGAGCAGCGCCGGTTCGCGGGCGACGGCCGCGACCAGCGCGTCGTCCAGGACCTCGACGCTGAGCAGGTCGACTTCGCCGGCCACTTCGAGCACCTCGGTCCCGCGGTCGGGTCGGTGCACCGTCACGTGCAGCAGGTCCTGGGGCCGGACCCGGCCTCCGTCAGCGGTCACCTTCACCTCCGGTCGCTCGCCTTCCCCAGCGCCTACCCACTTCTCCGGCAGCTCAAACACCCGCGGCGCTGACGTTCCCGCGACGTCCTGGTGACGGCCGGCTGCGACGCTGTCCGAGGGTTCCCGTCGTGGGAGGAGAACCGGTCCATGCCACCGCCGCCACCGAGGGATCGAGCGAAGCTCCCCGCGGTGACGACGGCGCCGGCAACGACTACGCCGGTGGCGCTGAAGGACCGGCCTTCGCGGCCGAAGCCGCCCCCGCTGCCGCTGCCGCCGTCCAACGCCGCGGCCTTGGCGGCGCTGCGGGCGGGTGACAAGAAGCCGCCGACCGACCCGTCGCGCAAGGAGTCGCAGGACAAGGTCGGCAACGGCGCGGTGGCGGCGGGCCTGGCGCGGGGCCCGGCGACGGACCCGAAGTTCGCGGCGCTGAAGAAGGACGTCGCGCACAAGAAGCACACGGTCGCGCGGTCGCATCCCCCGGCGGGCCAGGAAGCGACGTCGGCGCAGGACGCGTCCGTGCCGCCCAAGGACGACGAGGTCGCGCAGGGCAAGACGGCCAACGCCGAGAAGATGAACGAGGCCAAGCCGAAGGACTTCGACAAGGACGCGTTCGTCAAGGCCGTCGAGAAGGCCATCGCCGAGAAGGCGCCGAAGAACCTCGAAGAAGCCGACGAGTTCTCGGACTCGGGCAAGCCCGCCGAAGTCAAGGCCGAGGTGCAAGGCCAGGTCGGCGAGGGCAAGACGGACTCCGCCGAGCAGATCGCCGACACCACGGCCTCGCCGCCGGACACGTCCGCGGCGGAGACGAAGCAGGTCGTGCCCATGGCGCCCGACCGCCCGCCCGGCACCCCGGCCACGCCGGACCCGGCGAAGGCGGCGCCGGACAAGCTGCCGCCGTCGGCCACCGACATGTCCGCGGGCCCGGCCGGCGTCGACCGGGAGATGGCCGGCAACCAGGTCACCGAGCAGCAGCTGCAGAAGTCGAACGAACCCGCGTTCGGCGCGGCGCTGAAGGACAAGAAGACCGCGGAAAAGCATTCGGAGACGACCCCGCCGGAACTGCGCAAGAACGAAACGCAGCAGTTGCGGCAAACCACGGCGCAGGCCAAGGGTTTGGGCACAGCCGCGATGGGCGCGATCGCCGGCCGGCGCGTGCGCACCGGCCAGCAGGTGGGCGGCGGCAAGAAGGCCACGAAGACCAGCGACGAAGACAAGCGCGCCCAGGTCACGGCCGTTCTGCAGAAGGTCTTCGACACGATGAAGACCGACGTCGAAGGCATCCTGACCGGCCTCGACAAGCTCGTCGACGACCAGTTCACGAAGGGCGAGAAGGACGCGCGCGACGCGTTCACCGCCGAACACCGGCGGAAGATGGACGACTACAAGGCCCGGCGCTACGGCGGCACCTGGGGCCTGATCAAGTGGGGGCACGACAAGCTGTTCGGCCTGCCCGACGAGGCGAACCAGATCTTCGTCGAGGCGCGCGACAACTACGTCAAGCGGATGCGCGGGGTGATTTCGGCCGTAGCGGACACGATCGGCCGCGAGCTGACCCGCGCGAAGCAGCGCATCGCGAAGGGCCGCGACGAGCTGCAGGCAGAGGTCAAGAAGCTGCCGAAGGACCTGCAGGCGCTGGGCAAGCAGGCGGCGGCCGGGTTCGCCGACAAGTTCGACGAGCTGACCCAGTCGGTCGACGACAAGAGCACCGAACTGGTCGACACCCTGGCGACGAAGTACACCGACGCGGTCAAGGCGGTCGATGACGAGATCGCCGCGGAGAAGGAGAAGAACAAGGGGCTGGTCGACAAGGCCCTGGACGCGGTCAAGGGCGTCATCAAGACGATCCTCGAGCTGAAGGACCTGCTGCTGGGAGTGCTCGCGAAGGCGGCGCAGGCGGTGATGGGAATCCTCCGCGACCCGATCGGCTTCCTGGGCAACCTGGTTTCGGCGGTCGGCGGCGGGCTCAAGCTGTTCATGAACAACGCGGGCCGCCACTTGCAGCAGGGAGTGTTGTCCTGGCTCCTGGGCACGGCGGCCACGGCCGGGATCACGCTGCCGACGAGCTTCGACGTGATGGGCATCCTGCTGCTGATCGCGAGCTTGATCGGGTTGTCGTGGGCGAACCTGCGGGCTCGGTTGGCACGCAAGCTGCCGAAGGAGGCAATGACGGCCATCGAGGTCGGCGAGCACGCGCTGCCTTTGGTGCTGGAGGTCCGCAAGCGCGGGATCGCGGCACTGTGGGACGACCTCAAGACGCGCGTCGGGGACCTGAAGAAGAATCTGATCGACAATCTGGTGTCGTACCTGCTCCCGACGATCATCATGGCCGGCATCACGTGGATCATTTCCCTGTTCAATCCCGCGTCGGCGTTCATCCGGGCTTGCAAGATGATCATCGACATCATCCGGTTCATCGTGACGAATGGTCGGCAGATCATCGAGTTCGTCAATACGGTGCTGGATGCGGTGATCGCGATCGCCAAGGGTGGGTCTGGCGGGGTGCCTGCGTTGGTGGAGAAGGCGTTGGCTCGGTCTATTCCGGTGTTGATCGGGGCTTTGGCGGCGTTGCTGGGGATCGGTGGGATCGCCGGGAAGGTCAAGGAGATCTTCCAGAAGCTTGCTCGGCCCGTTAACAAGGCTATTGACTGGGTTGTCGACAAGATCGTCGGGTTGGCGAAGAAGGTTTGGGCCAAGGTCAAGGCTTTGGCCAAGAAGCTGAAGGACAAGTTCAGCAAGAAAAAGCCGGGAGACAAAGAGAAGAGCAAGCCCGGCGGCGACGACAAGAAGGACGCCGACGTCAAGCTCCAGCCGGAGCAGGAAAGCTTGTCCATGACCGGCGATGGCCACACCCTGATTGCGACACCCGGCGAAGGTGTCGACATTGCGAGCGCTCGACTGAAGGTCTCCGTCAAGGCCGACCGGGCGATCAAGAGGCTCCAGGCAAGGAAACGAAAGGACCTGAAAGAAAAGGAGAAGGTCAACGACCTCAAGGCAATCGTCCGAGCCGCCAAGAAGGTCGAGAAACTCGTCGAGGCGGCAGAGAAGCAGAAAGGCCAGCAGGCCAAGAAGCTCCTCGACTACCCGGGCTTCCCCGCGGCGTTCCGGGACCTCAAGGCCAAGATCATCCAGTACGGGAGCGACTACGGAGTCAAGGACCTCGTCGAAGGCGACCTGGGCGAGCAGGTCAAGATCGAGAAAGAGATCCGCGCAGAAATCGTCTCAGTGGCCAGGCAACACGACAAGGCCGGCCGGTACGAGGACGTCATCGCCGACGTGACCAAGAAGGTCAACCAAGACAAGAAGATCGCGAAATACACCGACTACCACGCCTCGCCTCCGGAGTGGCGCGGCAAGGACCTGCTCGAGGGTGCAGCTTACCTCGTAGTCGGAGAGTTCGCCCGTGACTCCGGCCGCACCTACCGGATCTTGGTCGGCGACCAAAACCTCGTCGGCGAAGAAGCGAAAAAGGCCTTCGCCGACTTGGCGAGGGTAACCGCGGCGGCAGGCATGCTGCCCGCTTCCCGGTTGGCGCAGCAGATGACTCCCGAGATGATCAAGGCAGGCAGGGCACGACCGGATCTGCGCACGCGGTTCATCGGAATGGCGGTGGAAAAGTACGTGGCGGCCACCGTCTCCCACCCTGACATCAAACAACTCGGCGCAAGCCGGCCAGGGACGAGTGTTCCGGACTTCCTGATCAAGGACGGCGAACGGTCCATACCGGTGGATGTCACCGGTTCCAGCACCACGTCCACGAAGGAACACCTGCAACGAGCCTACATAAGCCGCGAGACCCAGATCGTCGCGTACCGTTCCATCTCGGCCCGTATCATCGACGCCGTGTTCGTGTGATCACCGGAGAGGACGGGTTGTGCCCACCAGACTGGTTGACGAGCGTTTCGAAGATGTCCGCGCCACCGATCCGGGGCAGGTCATCGAAGACTTCGAGCTCGACCGGTGCACCTTCGTCGCTTCGAGGTTGGCCCAGCGAACCGACTTCACCCCGAGCCTCGTCGTACGCCGTGTCAACGCGACCCGGTGCACGCTCGACAATTGCCTGGCCGTCGGCACCCGCTTCGAAGACGTCACCATAGACAACCTTGTGACCAAAGGCGGCCTGCTGCATCTCAGGGGCTGTGTACTGTCCCATGTCACGATCAGGGGCAGGGCGGGCTCGGTCATCGCCAGCCCACCTGTCCCACGGCCAGGCGAGGACGAGGTCAGCCCGGAGGCCGATCGAGCGTTGGTCGAGGCGTACGAGTCGGTCGACTGGGCGCTGGACATCACGGAGGCCGAGTTCGTGGACGCAAGCCTCGACTACGTACCGGGCGACCTGGTCAGACGAAACCCCGAAACACAGTTCCTCCTACGCCGCGCCAGCTTGGCGGAACTGCAGAACCGGCCGGTCCCCGACGGAGCGGACCTGTTCTTCAGGCGGCTCGAGATGAGCCCGTTCGACTCGATGGTCGCCATCGCTCCTCAGCGCAGTAAACAGTTCCAGTCCTTATTGGAGATCCTCCAAGGTCTCCGCGAACTCGGATTGGCCGAGTGAGCGCAGGATCCACGCTCAACAGCCCGGGCAGGAGTCCTTCTTCGGTACTGCCATCGGCACCACCCGCACCGCCGCCCCCGCGATCGCCGCATTCCCCACCCGATCCTGCCCAGCCGCGAACGTCGATGCCAAATGCGACGGCACCGTCTTCGACGACCCATCCATAGCCGTCTTAGCAGCCTGAGCGTTGCCGATCACCGCCGGCACCAGCACCAGCTTCTGGTGACCCCGATCGGACGCGGCGGACATCCGGAGTTCCTGGGCGGTCACCGGCACCGCGGGCTTCGTCTGCGGGGGCATCAACTCATGCATCACGCACTCCCGTTCTCGGCCAGCAACCCAGCATACCGGCCCAGCTCCGCCGGGCGGAACAGCCGCGCCTCGCGCTGGAACTGGCGCGACACCCCGCGGACCACGTGCCGCATCGAGATCGACGCGCTCGACGAGTCGGCCGCGGCGAGCGCCGCCGTTCGGGCTGCCGATGCTATGCCCGCTCCCGTCATGTCCAAGCGCGCCAATACATCCACGTCGACGTCCGGGGACAACGGTGCCTCCGGGGGGAAGGCCAGCTGCCACAGACGGCGGCGCTCCGCCAAGGACGGCCGGGGGAAGTGGACCACGAAGTGGAACCGGCGGGTGAACGCCGGGTCGATGTTCTCCTTCAGGTTGCTCGTCAAGATGATCAGCCCGTCGCTCGCCTCCAAGCGCTGCAACAGGTAGCCGACCTCCAGGTTCGCGTACCGGTCCGTGCCCTGCTTGACCTCGCCGCGCTTGCCGAACAACGCGTCCGCCTCGTCGAACAGGACCACCGCGTGGCTGTCCTCCGCCTGGCGGAACACCTCCTCCATGTTCTTCTCCGTCTCCCCCACCCACTTCGACACCACCTGCGCCAGGTCCACCTTCAGCAGCTCCAGCCCCAGCATCCCGGTGACGACCTCCGCCGACATCGTCTTGCCCGTGCCCGGCTCGCCGGTGAACAGCGCCTTCACCCCGCCCGTCGCCGACTTGCGGGCGAACCCCCACGACTCCGCGATGCGGGGCCACGCGCGGAACGCCGACGCGATCTCCCCGATCTGGCTCAGCTGGGCCTCCGGCAGCACGAGATCGGCCAATCCGCGGCGCGGGATGATCGACTGGACCGCGCCGCTCCTGCGGCCGCGCGTCACCGTCGCGATCGCCGGCTCCACGTGGTCGGTGATCGGGTGCCCGTTGCCGGACAGGCGCGCGTCCGCGTCGGCGACCGACGCCACCGCGCGCAGCTCGCCGCCGGTCATGCGGTAGCGGGCCGCCAGGTCCGTCAGCACCTCCGGATCCAGCACCGGGAACGCCGACGACCACATCGCGCGACGCTCCGGGAAGCCCGGCGCCGGGATCGTCAGCTCCGCGTACGTCCGGGCGGCCAGCAGCCGGGGCGGGCGCCACGGGGTCGTGCCGGTCAGGCACAGCGGCACGCCCGAGCGCACCAGAGCCTCGTCGGGCTGCGCCGCGCGGCCGTCGGTCGGGATCCACAGGATCGCGTCGAGCGCGGCGGCGGTCCGCAGGTCGTGCAGCACGTCGGCGCCCACCCGGCGCAGGGGACGCCCGGCCGCGGCCGCCAGCGCCTGGGCCGCGTCGGGCTGGCTGTCGGCCGTCAGCCCCCACAACCCGACCACGTCGACGTCGCCCGCGTGCAGGGCCTGGCCGAGCCGGGTCAGCCGGTCGGACTCGAGGTAGCCCGGGGCCGCCGCGGCGGCGACTTCGCCGGGGTCTTCGCCCAGGGTGCCGACGTCGCCGCCCCACCCCATCAGGTACTCGAACACGCCGTCGCCGAGCGCCAGTTCCCGGGCCGGCTCGGCGGCCGCCTCGCCGTACGCCCGCAGCAGGCCGTAGCGGCGCAACCGGCCCGCCGCGCCCAGCGCGCGGCGCAGGGCCAGCCGGTCCGCCGGCGTCTCCCCCAGCACCGTGACCAGCAGCTCCACGCACGGCGCCCGCCGGTTGAGGTTGTCGACGACGTACGCGTAGACGCGCTCGTAGCCCGGGTCCAGCTCCGGCGCGGCCACCAGCAGCAGCGCGTCCTGCTCGACCCGCGACAGGCCGTACCGGGTCGCGAGCGCGTCCAGCGGCAGCGTCACCCCGCGCGCCGCGGCCAGGCGCCGCAGCTGCTGCTCCGACTCCGGGTCCGCGCGGGCCGGCGACGCCGGCTCGGTCATCGCCTCGGTGAACGCGTCGACGCGGTCCAGCAGCGCGTCCACCTGCTCGTCGGTCACGCAGAACGGCGTCAGGTCCGGACGCGTCAGCGCCGCGGCCGCGCGCGCCTGCGCCGCGACGGCGACCCGCAGCGCCTGGTGCAGCTCCGCCCAGCGCACCCGCAGGTGCTCGACCGCCACTGCGCTCACGTCAGCCACCGGAGAAGGTCAGGGTCCGGCCACCGAGCCAGACGACGTCGGGCACGTCGGCGAGGGCGCCTCCTTGCCACAGGTCCGTGTGGCGGCGGCCCAGCGGGATCTTCACCCGCACCGCGTCACGGGTGAACCGGACGGACGCCTCCAGGTCGGCGAACCTCGTCAAGGCCGGCACCGGGGTGTCGCCGCCCCACAGCTGCCCGGCGATCATGCCCAGTGCCAGGGACGCCGCCAGCGCGACGCTGCGGTCGAGGGCGCGGTCCGCCGCCAGCGGCACGGCCCGGTGCTCGACGAACAGCGTGCGGACCAGGTCGTCGACGCGTTCGGCGGACAGGTCCGCGGCCAGCCGGGGTTCGACGCCGCCGGTCGTCCACAGTGGAGTGCGCCACCGCAGGCGGGTCAGCGGGTCGTCGCGCAGCGGGCGCGCGTCGGTGATGAACCGGACGCCCGCCGCGGCCAGGTCGCGCAGGCACGTCGGCGGCCACGGTCCGGCCCGGACCAGCACCGGCGGCCGACCGCAGGCTTCCCAGTGCGGCAGCAGCCCGTCCACTGTGGACGCCCACGCCACCGGGAACAGGCCCTGGCCGTCGAGGAGCAGCAGGCCGTCGTCCACGCCCGCGACGAGCAGCGGGCCGGCGGAGTCGTGGCCGCGGCACAGCGACAGCGCAAGCACGCCGTCCAGCACCGGCAGGGCGGGAGCCACCCGGCGGGCGAACGCGGTCAGGTCCGGCACCGACTCCAGACCGGCGAACGCGGCCGCCGCGACGTCGTCTTCGGGGTCCCGGCGCCAGCCCCGCTGGGGCGCGCCCAGCACCTGGTACGCCAGGGCCGCGGCGAACAGCGGGGTCTCCGCGGCCAGGTCCACACCGGACAGAGCCGGGCCGATCGCGTCCAGGTAGCCGGTCCGCGCCAGCGGCCCGGCCAGCAGGAACGGCAGCACCGAGCCGACTCGCGTCTCCCCCGCCGGCCGCGGCGAGACGGTGACGCCTTCGGACGGCCTTTCGCCGACGGTCGCTCCCCGCGAGGCCAGCCCGTCGAGTTCCGCACGGGTGGCCGGAGACGACCGGCGAGCCAGTTCCCGTACCAGTTCGTCCATCGGTCCGCCGATGTCGTCCGCGACGAACGAACCAGTACGTTCGCCACGGGCGGCGAGCAGCGCCGCCAGGTACGTCCGCACGGTCTCCTCGGGCAACAAGGCGAGCAACGCACCGAGTTCACCCCGCACGGCGAGTTCACCGAACAACGAGGCGGCCGTCGGGTCCGCGACCTCCGCGGCGACGCCCACTTCAGGGTCCGAGTCCACTGTGGACGAGACCGCAACCGGTTCGGGCCGCGGACCCCCGTCCGAGACGGGTTCGACGGCGAGACCGGCCGGCACCAGCCCGCCTCCCCCGCCCGCGGACAACCGGACGGACAGCCGCACCGGCCCGGTGATCTCCAGATCCGGCCCGTCACCGGTCAGGTACTCGTCGAACTCCGCGGCCAGCAGCTCCGGCAGCGCGTCCAGCACCCGCTGCACCAGGCCGCGGGGATCGGGCCCCCAGCTCCACCCACCCCGCCGGACCACGTGCACCACGCACTGCCGCACGGTGATCTCGCCGGTGGTGGGCGCGCTCACGGCTTCCCGACCTTCTCCAGCCGGCCCACCCAGCCGGGGACCAGGACCAGCACGCCGTGCGGGTCGTCGTCGACGGCCGTCGGGAGGGTCGTGGACGTGTCGCCCTTGTTGATCTGCCCGGGCAGCACGGTCGTCGCCCGGCCGGCGGAAATGAACACCCGCACGACGGTGTCGGCACCGACCGGGTTGTCGACCTCGACGCGCAAGCCGTTGTCCTTGAACACCAGCGGCTTGCTCGACTCCACCAGCGGCACGAGCGCGGGTTTCGGCGGCTGGCCCGGGAGCACCGGCTCGACCCCGAACGCGAGCGGGTCGAGGAACACGCCCGGCTCGTCGTCGGCTTCCTGGACACCCAGCTCGCCGGCATCCAGGGTGAGCGTCGCGACCTCCTCCGGGAGGAGCGAGACGCGCACCGGCAGCGCGTCACCGGCCACCTCGGCCACGGTCGGCAACGCGGCGCCGATCGCCCGGACCGCGCCGACGACGTGGCCGGTCTTCTTCACGTACACCACGAAGAGGCTCATGGTCAGCCACCACCACCCGTCGCCGCGACCGTTGCCAGGACCAGGAAGTCGACCACGCCCGGCTGTTCGAAGACCTGCGCCGGGGACGCCGTGGGGTCGTAGACCCGGATCCGGCACCGCACCCGCCGCGCACCGTCCACAGTGGCCTCGGCCGGGCTGGTCAGCGCCGACCCGGTCGCCGTCGGCGGGATCCGCGGGGTCACGTGGACGTGCAGCGACACCCGGCCGTCGGCGACCTCCTCCGGCGTCACGCCGGAGGGCAGCGGCAGCACCACGCCGTCGGTCGCGCTGCCCGACGTCGCCAGCACGCTGCCCGCGGAGATCCGGCCGGAGAAGCTCCCGGCGATGGTGAGGTTGCCGTTGGGCTCCACCGTCAGCAGCGGGTCGACGGCGCCGGTTCCCTTGTACAGCCCGTAGACCAGCGTCGGGGCGTCCGATCCGGACAGCACCAGCGCCGGTTTCCCCTCCTGCGCGGCAGGCCGCGTCCGCAGCGTGAGGGTGCCGGACCGGGCCGACACGGTGTCCGCGCGCACCCCGACGTACCGCGGGCCGACGCCCCGGGCCGCCGGGAACACCGCCGTGAAGTGCCCGGTGGTCCACTGGACGAAGCCCAGCAGTACCAGCCACTGCGCCGGCGGGGCGGCCGGGGCCGCGTTCACCGCGGGCGGCTGCTGGTCGGCCACCAGCCGTTCGTCGCCCAGCCGCCGGAAGAGGAGCTGGTAGGACTCCTCCACGCGCGTCGGCCCGGACGAGCCGGCGCAGGACGCGGGGCCGGTGGCCGGCTGGGCCCGGTCGGCGGCGGTCAGGAACACCGGGTACGGCTCGGTCGTCGGCCGGTCGGCGCCGTTGACGGCCGCGAAGTCCGCCTCCGACAGCACGACCGGCGCCGGCACCACGATCTCGCGGCCGGTCCCGTCGACCGCCAGGCCGGCCTGCACGCTCACCTCGACGTACCGGGCGCCCGTCGCCGGGTCGGTCCGGTTCTCCGTCGTCAGGGCGAGCCCGTCGGCGATGCCCCAGTCGTGCGCCAGGCGGGCGTGCCGGGCCGCCGCCGCGCGGGCGTACCCGACGGTCGCCGCGAGGTCCGCGGCGGCGAGGACCTGACCCTCGCGGAACTCCGGGCGCAGTGGACCGGTCACGACGACTCACCCGACCGCGGCTTGCGCGCCGAGCCACTGCCGCGGCTCGACGTCGACCGGGTCCGCCGGGGCGGCGGCTTCGGCTTCTCCTCGTCCTCCTCCGGAGCGGCTTCCGCTTCCGGCGCGTTCTCCAGCTCCGAGAGCCGGTCGGACAGCCGGTCCGGCAGCTCGTCCCGCACCTGCGAAACCTGTTCCCGCGCGGAATCCAGCTGTCCGCGCAGCGCCTCGACGGTCGCGATCAGGTCGCTCACCTGCCCCCGCAGCGCGTTCATCTCCTGCAGGCTGTCGGTCACCTCGTCCGGCACCGTGTACACCTGCTCGTGGATCGGCTTCGGCGGCGTCTCGCCCGGCGCGGGCCGGACCAGCAGGCTCCACATCCGGTCGAGGTCGGTGTCGCGGGGCCAGCGGGCCAGCAGGCCGGCCACGTAGGCCGCGGGCACCAGGCCCTCCGCCGGTGGTGTCGGTTTCCGGTACACCGGCGGCGGCTGGCAGCACACGCGCTCGGCCAGCTCGCGCAGCCGGTAGAGCTTCGGCAGCCACTCGCCGTACGCGGAGCCGCCCGGCAGCACCTGCTCCCGCGTCGCCGAGCAGACGCGCACGACGTCGCAGCCGTCCAGCTCCAGGTGCGCGAGCAGCACGTCGTTGTCGGAGCAGTCGACGCACGGCGGGTTCAGCGTCGAGCAGGCGGCGTCGGTGACGAACCGCTGCAAGTGCCGGGTGAGCTTGCCGGCGGCGTCGACGAGCTGGTCCAGGTCGGTCATCGTCAGGCGCTGCGCGGGGTCCGGGTCGGGGGTGGGCAGCGGCTGCGGCACCGCCACCTGCCGCACCTGGTCCCGCAGCGTGCAGTCCGCGACGCCGGGCACCCGGTCGAGGCGGCCCAGCAGCCATTCCCGGAGCTGGACCAGGTCGGACCGGAACTCGGCCTGCAGGACGTTGCTGATCGGCGTGCCCTGCGCCAGCAGGCGGACCTCGAGCGGCGCGTCGTGCGCCGGCTCGACGACCCGGGCCCGGGCTTCCGCCACGACCGCGACGGCGATCGAGCGGTGCACCGGCTCGGGCCACATCTTCTCCGCGTCGAGGCCGCCCAGCCGGTCGCACGCCGCCCCGAGGACCTGCCGGGCGGCGCCGACGTCGCCGAGCCCCAGCCCCGGCTGCCCCTCGGCGTCGTAGGTGTCGTACCGGGCGAGCGTGCCGGCCACGGCGCGGACGCGCTCGGTCATCTCGGCGACGACCGGCGGTGTCAGCGGCACTTCGGCGTTGTCCTGCAGCCACTTGAGCGAGTCCTCGTACCGGGTCCGGTCGGCCGGCGCGAGCTCGATCGTCCGGGTCGACGCGGCCCCGGCGAGCGACATCGCGTCCAGGTAGAACCCGAGCCGCTGGGCGCGCAGGCGCACGGCCTCGTACTTGGCCAGCGGGCCGATCCGCTCCAGCAGCCGCGTGCCGGGGTTGTAGCGGTGGTCGTCGGCGGTGTCGCACTTGACGACGAACCGGAAGCCCTCCTGGACGCGCGACGGGACGCACCCCGGCGTCGGGCACGGCTCCTCGGTGGCGAACGGCGTCACCGGGTCGGCCATGCTCTCCTCGTACCGGACGTACAGCCCGTAGTGGCGCGAGCCGTCGTCGCACGGGTCGCCGCAGTCGGCCCCCGGCGAGGACACCCGCAGCTCGCGCACGAGCGCTTGCACGTCGACCTTCTCCTTGCAGGACAGCACGATGTCGTTGCCGCAGCAGTCCAGGGCGTGCCCCGGGTGCACGAGGACCGTCCCGCCCGCGCACGAGTCGCAGGACACCTCCAGGCCGCACACGACACCCGGACCGGACAGCATCCGGTTGTGCAGCCGGTCCTTCCCGGCGACGTAGCCGGTCAGCAGGGACAGGTCGTCCTCGGTGAGCAGCTGGCCCGCGAAGAACCGCGGCCGGACGAACGCGGCCGGGAAGGCCGACGTCCCGCCGCACCCGCAGCCGCAATCAGGCTTGCTCATGAACGCTCCTCGGTGATGAAGAACCAGCTCTCGAAGACGTCGCCGCCCGCGCCGGTGCCCGACGTCCACGGCCCGATGCCCGACGGCGGCACCAAGCAGCCCGTCGGGTCGGGCTCGGGCTCCGGGTCGTGGCCGTGGCCGGTCTCGGTCTCGGCGTCGGCCGTCGCCGCGCCGGTGAACGGGACGCGGCCGCCGACGTTGGTGCCGTCGACCGGGCGGCAGCAGCGGTCGAGCAGGAACGCCGCGCGGACCGTCACCAGCACGCGGTCGCCGTCCTGCAGCGTCTCGCGGGTCGTCTGCCGGTAGCGGAAGTGCCGGGTGAACTCGCCGTCCTTCTCGGTCGGCTCCTCGAACTTCCCGCCCATGTACCAGGTGTCGGCGTTGCGGCCGGCGCCGCCTTCGATCACCTGGATGTCCACCACCCCGCGGCGCAGGCTGTCGACGCGGACGTCGTCGGAGAACTCGACGACCAGCCCGCCCGCGTCCTTGTGCGTGCCGAGCAGCTCCTTGGCTTCGTCGACCGTGTAGGTGTGGCCGTGGCGCCAGTTGATCCCGGTGATCACGGTCGGCACGTGCCGGCCGAAGAACCGGCGGACGTTCGGGTGGAGCTGGTCTTCGCGAACGGGCCGGCCGAAGTCGACGTCGTCGATCCGCGCCACCCACAGGATCTTGTGCTCGCACGGGGTGCAGCAGGTCTCGCAGCGCTCGTCCTTCGGCGGCGTCTTGGTGGTGACCCGGACGCAGTAGCTCTCTTCGGTGTAGCCGAATTCGCAGTCGGAGGTATCCGCGCAGGCGGAGTTGAACACGGTCCGGGTCGGCTCGACCGCGCGTTCGGTGTACTCGACACCGACCCACACCGTCGTGCCGCCGGTGCGCTCGTCCTCGTGCAGGGCCTCCCACAGGTCGATCGCGCAGCCGCCGGGCACCACCACCTCGTTGCCTTCGCAGTCGACGCCGAGCCCGGCGGTGATGCGCACCCGGGCCTGGTGTTCGTGCTTTTCCTTGTCATCGGCCGGCGCTGCGGGCTCGACGAGCAGCCCGCACACCACGCCGTAGCCGAGCAGGCAGCGCATCCGCAGCTTCAGCTTCTCGCGGAAGTACTCCTGCTCGCGCTGGAAGTCGCGGGCGGTGAGCAGCTGCCCGTGGAAGTACCGCAGCCGGCGGAAGGGCTGTTCCTGTGTCGTTGCCTCGGTCATCTCTCTTCTGTCCTCTCAAGACACTCGCGTGTGGACCCCGACCGCGGACACCACGCCGACGCCCACGCCGTGGCGGGCACCCCGTGGCCCGGGTCTCAGTACTCCGTCGTGGTTCAAGCGCGCCCCGCCGACCACCGGCGGCGGCAGCGGGACGAACGCGGTGTCCACCCCGACCGTCGACCGCGTGCCGACCACGAACCCCGTCCCGCCGACGCGCACCGAACCCCGCGTGTGCGCGGGCGCCTGCCGGACGACCAGGCGCCGCACCGCGTCCTCGTCGGCCGCGCCGGCCGGCAGCAGGACCCGGAACCGGTGGGCGTGCTCGGTGAGGGGGTCGGTGTCCGGGTCGCCGAACGCCCGCAGCGGCGCCCCGCCCAGCGTCGAGGTGCCGAGCCGCAGCCGCGCCGACGAGCGGCCGAACAGCCGCACCGAGCCGAGGCCGCGGGCCGACGGCGGCGCCGCGGTCGCGCGCACCTGCGCCCAGTGGCGGTCGCCGGCCAGCTCGTCGACCACCGGCGTGACGCCGAAGACGATCTCGATCGCTTCCTTCAGGGCACAGGGAGTGCCGCGCCGCCGGTACAGCGCGGGCGCTGCCTTGATCAGCTTCCGGCGCGTTTCCGCGTCCCAGCCCGCCTCGAACGTCAGGCCGAGCAACCCGGCCAGCCACGGCAGCGCGCCGTCCGGCACGCCCGCCGGGTCGAGCAGCGCCGGGTAGCGTTCGATGACCCGGTCGATGTCGGCCGTGGTGGCGTCGAACAGCGACAGGAACCGCTCGGTGAAGTCGTCCGCCGCCGGGTCCTGCCGGAACGCGGCGGGCAGCAGGTCCGCGCTGGTGGAACGCGGGAAGTCGAGCCGGATCCGGTGCAGCGCCGGCGTCGCCGATGAGTCGCCGGACAGCCCCACCCGGGCCGTGAGGTAGCGACCCGGGGGCTGGTCGACGAGGAAGTCGGTGACGCCGGCGGGCGCGGTCTGCCAGTCGCTCGCGGCGAACTTGCCGTCCTCAGACACGACGACCGCCACGGACACCGCCGTGCCCGCCGGCACGTCGGCCTCGACCCGCACCCGGTGCCAGCGGCAGCGCGAGATCCCGCTGTCGATCCGGTGGGTGCTGAACTTGCCCTCGGTCGCGAACACCCCCGACGCCGGCGCCGGTTCGTCACGCGGCTCGCCGTCCCAGTCGTAGCAGGTGGTGACGTCGCCGTCGGGCCTCTTCTCCCGCAGGCAGAAGCCGTTGTCGTCCGCGCTGATGAGCGAGCTGGGCGGCAGCGCGGCGGCCAGTTCGTCCATAGTGGACTCTTTGCCGTCGCGGTAGACGTGGAAGCGGTCGCCTTCCTCGGTGAGCAGCCAGATCGTGCGGCCCGGTCCGGTGCGGATCCCGATGATCTCGCCGCGGACGTGGGTCCGGATGACCTCGCACAGCCGCCCGTCAGGGCCGTACCGCCGAAGCAGGTTGCTACCGGCGCAGGCCACGAGCACCTGCTCGTCCTGCGCGAGCGCGACGACAGTGGCGTGCCGCAGCCGGATCACCGCGGTCAGGTGGTCGCCTTCGTTGCGCCACACGAAGACCCGGCCCGAGTCGACGACGGCGATGCGGTGCCCGCGCGCGGCCACCGCCGTCGGCGCGTGGAGCAGCCGGGGGTCGCAGTAGGGAGCCCAGACGGGCAGCCAGCCGCCGGCGCAGGTGTCGCGGCGCAGCAACCGCTCGCCGGAGAGCAAGTACCAGCCGCACGGGCCGCAGCCGGGCGCCAGCCGCGGGTCGGGGAACCACGGCAGCAGCTGCGTCCGCGTCGGGCCGTCCGGCGACGAGCCGGCGTAGGCGAGCCGGACGCCGGTCGCGTCCTCGAACCCGACGACGTTCGCCACCGCGTCCTGGTCCCACCCGACGACGTCGTCGAGGAGCCGGAACGTGACGGTGGCCGGGGTACAGGTCATGGGGACTCCTCCACCGGGATCAGCAGCGGGCGCTCCGGCCACACCAGGTCGTCCGGCGGGATCGCGTGGTCGGCGCACGGCGGCAGCCGCAGCCCGTCGGCCGTGAGCGACAGCCCGGACACCGCCCGGACGCCGTCCACGGACAGCAGCCGGCGCACGAGCGGGGTGTGCCGCACGGCGCCGCCGAACGGCCAGCCGCCGCCGTCCTCCCCGCCGCGCAGCGGGTCGAGGTACGTGGTCACCGCGTCGGCGGCCCGCGCGAGGACGGCGGCCCGGTCCTGGTCCGCGTCGAGCACGATCCGGGCCTCGACGGCGAGCCGGTGGAACGCGACCGGGCCGGTGACGACCGTGATGCCGGCGGGCGCGACCTCGCGGGTGAGGTAGCCGGCCACCGCGCGCAGGGTTTCGGCGGCCGGCACGGGCGGCTCGGTGGCGCCCGGGTCGATCGGCGGCACCACGAGGACACCGACGACCCCGGGGATGGGCGTGCCGGCGAAGTCCGGGTGCAGGCCGGGCACGCCGTGCGCGCGGGCGATCGCGGCGCCGGGCGCGCGCAGGGCGAGCAGGCCGTAGTCCGCGGGGGCGACGGCGCGGCCGCGGGAGCGCAGCTCCCCCACCCCGCGCCGGACGACGTCCGCGTCCGGTTCGGCGTCGGCGCCGCCGGTCGCCGGGAAGGGGTTGGTCACGCCGGTCACGAACGGCCGCGCGGTGATGACGCCGTTGACGGCACCTGCCGCCACCGCACCCGCCGCACCGCCGCCGACGCGGTACCGCACGGCCCGGACGTTGCGGAAGCCCGGCGGCACGGGCGCGCCGTTGACGCCGTCGCCGAAGGTGACGATCCCGGTGTCGTAGTCGACGACGAACACGCGGTCGTCCGGCCCGTACGCGGCGAGGCTCGGTACTTCCCGCCACCGCGACGCGTTCTCTTCGACGGTACCGAAAAGGTCGGTGCCCGGGTCGTCGTCGACCTCGATCACGACGGTGCCGGCGAGGATCGGGACCTGGCTCAGCCGCAGCTGCCGGCGCTGCGACGGCGTCGCCGGGTCCTGGATCGGTTCCAGGGGCTCGGCGAAGATCGTGCGGGCGGCGGTGGCGGCCACCGTGTTCAGCCGCAGGCCCGACACGAGCGGCGGCGCGACCGTGACGAGGCCGTCGGTGACCTGCAGCCGCAGCCAGCGCAGCGCCGGGCCGGGCCGCGCGGTCGGCGGCTGCCCGGGGGCCCAGGTGCGCGGCAGCCGCAGCTCGATCGTGCCGCCGGCGCGCAGCCCCCGGGTCTCGTCCCGGACGACTTCGGCGGGGACGAACCGGCCGCCGTCCAGCACGTCCCAGCGCAGCAGCGGCTGGGGTGCGACGGGCAGCGGGGTGAGCCCGCCGGCGGCCGCGGGCGCCGGCGGCGCGGCCGCGATCACGAAACCCAGCGACAGCGCCGGGAACGGGCTCGCGGTGCCGGCGAGGCCCAGCCAGAGGGCGTTGCCGGGCTGCGGTTCGGAGCCGAACGGCGGGAACGGGCGGCCGGGGCCGCTGGGGCCGAGCGGGACCGGTTCGAGCGCGCCGCCCCGCTGCACCGCGAGCACGGCGAGGGTGGCGGGGGTGGCGTAGAGGTCCTGGTCGGTCTCGAAGACGATGTCGCCGTCGGCGCCGGACGCGGCGGCCTGGAAGCCCGCGGGCACGAGGACCGATGAGCCGTCCGGCGGGGTGACGGTGAACTCCAGCAGCGCGGCGGCCGCGGTCGCCGGGCGGCGGCGCACGCCGGCGGTGTTCAGGTGCTCGGCGAGCATCTTCTCCGGCAGCCGGTTGACCCGGGTGAGCACGGGCTCGGCCTGGGTGCCGAAGAGCCGCACGAGCGCGACGCCGGCGTCCTGCCGGTCGGGGTTGGTCCAGTCCGGGGTGTAGCCGGCAATGCGATCGCGCACGGCGGCCCGCACCGCTTCCCGCGTGGCGTCGACGAGTTCCGGCTCCACCCCGGACGGCCCGGGGCCGGGAACGAGACGCGCGTCTTCGCCCGAGTCGCGGGCCCACCAGACGTCGGTCACAGCAAGCCCTCCCCCGGCACGGTGGGGCGGTCGGGCAGTGCTCGGATCCGCTCATTCACAGCAAGCCCTCCCCTGGCTCGACGGCGGGCACCACGTGCGTCCGCACCTCTCGCACCACCGGCAGATCAACAGCGCGCAACTCGACGTCGTCGCACGTCTCCGTCGGGTCGGCGCCGTCGATGCCGATCGCTACTGCCGTCACGTCCGCCAAGTCGCCGAGGGCCTGCTGGGCCGCGCGCAGCAACGCCGAGGGCCGCAGGGCCTCGCCGAACGGCCAGCCCGACTGCTCGTCGCCGCCCACCAGCGGGTCGAGGAACCGGCGCAGCGCGTCACCGACCACTGTGGACACCCTCACCCGGTCGGCCGGGGTGCCGGACAGGTCGACCCGCAACCGCACGTCGCGGTACGCCGGGGCGCGGACGAACACCTCGGCCGTCAACAACCGCGCCGAGGCCAGCCGGTCCGCGACCGCGCGCAGCATGCCCGGGTCCGGTTCCGGGGCGGCCACGGCGCCGGCGGGCACCGACGGGACGATGTGGACGGTGACCGCGCCGGGCACCCGCGCGCACGGGAAGCCCGGGTGCTCGCCGGGTGCGGCGTAGGCCCGGCCGACCGCCACGCCCGGCGTCGTCACCGCCAGCGTGACGAAGTCCTCCGCGGTGACCGCCCGAGTCACCTCGCCGAGCGCGCCCGCGGCCCGGTCGCGGGCCTGGGGCAGGGTCTCCGGGTCCGCGCCGCCGTCGGCCTGGACGAGGTTCGCCGCGCGCACCGGCGCATCCGCCGTCACGGGCAGCCAGTTGCCGGTGACGCCGCCGTTGCCGTCGCGGCCGCCGCCGATCGTGTACTCGACGACCGTGGCGCCGTCCGGACGCGGGATCCGGCCGGTGAGCCCGTCGCCGAACACGAGCGCGCCGTCTTCCCGGTCCAGCAGGAAGATCCGGTCGCGGGAGGTGCCGAAGCCGAAGTCGGGGACCGGGGTCCAGTCCTCGCCGGCGAGCTCCAGTGCCGCGGTGAGCAGCCGGCCGGCCGCGTCGGGCAGCACGAGACGCTGGCCGGGCAGCTTCAGCCACTCACCGGTCTGGTCGGTGAAGCCGGTGGCCGTGCGGTGTTCGAGGTGACGGGCCACCGAGACGTTGACCGCCAGCCGCAGCAGCCGGGGCGCCGACGCGTACGTCGCCGCCGGGGTCGACACCACCAGTCCCTTGTCCACTGTGGACCACTCGGCCGGCAGCCGCAGGCGGACCACCCCGGACCGCCGCAGCCCGCCGGTGCCGTCCTCGACCCCGTCGAACTCACCGGCGGCGTCACCGCTCGGGCGGAACCACGACCAGGTCAGCTCGGCGGGCGGACCGGCTGGGGCCGCGAGCGGCGACCAGGACGGCGGCACCTCCGAGTCCAGCTCGAACAGCACCGACAGCCAGCCGGACGTGGGGTGCGAACCGGCCAGCGGCAGCGTGAACCGGGCCGACGCGGCGGAACCGTCGCTCGCCAGCAGCGGGACGCCGCGCCCGGCCACGAGATCCGCGGTGCGATCCCGGTCGGTGAAGACCGCGACCCGGCCGTCGAGCGGGAACGCGGTGACGTCGTCGTCGAGGCTGAACCGGATGGCCGCGGCGGGGTCGCGGGCGAAGACGGTCCCCGCGGGTACCTCGGCGACGAGGTCGGACTCGGGCGTCAGCGCGAGCACCGTCGACGCCGGCTGCGCGGGCCGCGGCGGGTCCACACCCAGGAGCTTCAGGATCGCCACGACCAGCTCGTCCGGAGCCTGGTCCAGCCAGTAGAGCCGCTGCTCCAGCAGGTACGCGAACAGTTCCAGCAGCGTGACGCCGGGGTCGACGGGCGCGTGCAGCGTCCACGTGCCGTCCGACTCCGCCGGGATGCGGCGGGTGACGGCCGCCATCAGGTCGGCCCAGGTGAGGTCGTCGAGCTTCGGCACGGGCAGCGTCATGGCGTCGGTCCCGTCATCCCGAGGTAGAACGGGAACACCAGGTTGGCCTTGGTGTTGGTGCGCCGGATCCGGTACTCGACCGAGATGGTGACGTGGGATTCGTCGGCCGGCCCGGCTTCGGCCAGCACGCTCGAGAGCTCGACCCGCGGCTCGAAGTCGCGCACCGCGTCGGCGATCGAGCGCTCCAGCTCGCGCAGGTTCTGCACGCTGCCGGGCGCGAACACCGACTCGCTCACCGTGGTGCCGAGCTCCGGCCGCATCACGCGTTCGCCGGTGGCGGTGAGCAGCAGCGCGCGCAGGCAGTGCTCGATGCTCGTCTCGCCGGCGGCGTAGGCGAGCCGGCCGGCCTCGTCGGGCAGGATCGGGAAGCGCCAGCCGGTGCCGAGGAAGGGTTCGGTCACGTCGCCTTCACCTTCTTCGCGAGCACCGACGGCGGCAGCGGCGTCGCTGGGCCGGTGGCACCGCCCGGGGCCGGGTGGGTGTGCTGGACGAACGCCTGCAGCAGCGCGTTGCCGAGCACGACCGGTTCGGTCGAGCCGCCGCCGAGGTCGACGTCGGACGCCTTGACGGTCACCGTCTTCGCCTCGAGGGTGATCTCCCCGCTGTCCTTGAGCACCACCGTCGCGCCGGACGCGGTGCTGATGGTGATCTCCTTCTCCTTGTCGTCGAAGAGGATCCGGTGCCCGGCCTTGGTGCGGATGACCTTCTGGTCGACGCCGCCCTGGTGCGCGACGGGCGGCTTCTTCTTGCCGTTGTAGAGCCCGCCGAGCACGTACGGCTGGCGCATGTCGCCCTGGAAGAACGCGACGAGCACCTCGTCCCCCACCTCGGGCACGAACACCGAGCCGTAGCCGGGGCCCGCGTACAGCTGGCTGACCCGGATCCAGGGGCTGATCGACGCGCCGCCGTCCAGCCAGTAGTACTTGACCTTCACGCGGCCTTCGTCGTCGCCGTCGTTCTGCACGACCTCCGCCGGCGCGACGCCGTAGAAGCGCTGGTCGGTCGCCATGGCCCGGGGCATCGCCGTCATTTCTTCTCCCCCTGGAAGATCTTCCGGCCGGTGAACGTGGTGAAGAAGCCGCTCGAGTTGAGGGCGTGCTCGACGCGCTTGACGAAGTAGGTGCCGGTGAACCGCTTGCCGAGGCCGAAGATCTCCAGGTTGTCCCCCGGCCGCAGCTCCGGCAGCCCGGCCACCCGGCCGGTCGCGGTGATGAACTCGTACGCCCGCTCCCGCAGCAGCGCGATGGCCAGCTCCTTGGCTTCTTCCTGGCTGAGCACCGGCGCGTCGACGACCACCTCCTGCCGCCCGCCCGCCGCGCTGTCCGCCGCCTCCGGCCCGCTCTGCCCGTCGCTCTGGTTCTGCCCGCCGGGCAGGTCGTTCGCGGTCGCGACGTACTCGATCGGCTCGGCCTTCACCGGGTCCCAGCCGTGCACGGTGAGCTTGCTGACCTGGTTGGACACGGTCATCGTCGGCGTGAAGTCGATCAGGTTGGGCACCAGGCCGGCCGGCTGCCCGCTCGGCCCGGTCGCCAGGCCGGGGCTGTAGGCGAGCCGGAACACCCGGATGGGAGCGCTGTCGCGGCCGTCGGTGGGCTTGATGAAGTACAGCGTCTGCTCGCCCGTCTTCGGGTCCGGCAGGATGTAGCAGTCGAAGTCGATCCGCTTCGCCCGTTCGACCAGGAACTGCGCGTCGGACTGGTTCTTCTGCACGACGAGGTCGTGGCGCGGGCCCTCGTGGGTCGTCTTGAACGCCAGCTTGTTGCGCCGGGCGATCTGCTCGGCGATCTCCCAGTCGGTCTTGCCGACGAAGTTCTTGTCCTCTTCCTTGGTGGGCTTGCGGTCCTTGAGCGCGAGCATCCCGTCCACGCAGGTGATCGAGACGGTCGGCGACGCGCCGTCCGGGAACTTCGGCGCGAGCGTGCTGATCGTCCCGGTGCCGACGGTCAGCAGCTGGTCGGCGTAGCCGAGCCGGACGGACACGCGCGTGCCGATCTGCAGCTGCCCCGAGTCGCTGTGCTTGAACTTCAAGGTGACGTCGTCCCAGTTGTTCAGCTCCAGGTCGAAGCCGGACATCTCGTCGAGGTCGCGGTGCACCTTGATGTCGAGGATGTCGTTGCGGGTCGTCGGGTCGGCCTGGAGGCCGTCGATCACCACTTCGAACCCGGGCGCGTAGCGGTCCGGGTCGGCGATCTCGGGGCGGGTGCCCGCGGGCGCGGTCATCGCACACCCCCGCTCACGGCAGCCGGGGCACGGTCAGCACCAGCCCCGGCCGCAGGTCCCGGGGATCGGCGATCCCGTTGGCGCGCGCCAGCTCCCGCCACGCGTCCGGACGCCGGTAGACGGCGGCGGAGATGCGGTCCCACGTGTCGCCGCGGCGCACCACGTAGCTCTTCTCCACCGTCGGCGACGACCGCGGCGGGTCGTTGGCCTGCTCCTTGGCCGGCCGGTACTCCTTCAGCGTGAGGTCGAGCTGGGCCCGCAGCGGCACGCCGTTCTTGGCGAACAGCACGTAGTTGACGTCCAGCTTCTCCACCACGCCCCGGAACACCGTCTTGTCCCAGACGAACCTGACGATCGGCGGCGCGTGCAGCGTGTTCTGCGGCCGCATCAGCTTGCGGATGTTGTCCACATAGGACTTGCGGACGTCGTCGAGCGTGTCGGAGGTGTCCACCAGCGCCTGCACCGACAGCGACTCGCTGCCGCCGCGGATGTACTGGATGGGCGGGGTTTCGAGACCGGGGATGGTGATCTCGGCGAAGGTGTTGGTCTTGCTCAGCTTGTACTCGGTCGGGTTGAACCTCAGCGGGATCCGCTTCGGCACGTCCTGCGGGTTCGCCGGCTGCTCGATCTCCAGGTGCGCGTCGGCGCCCTGGCTGACCAGCGAGAACGGGGTGGTGCTCACCGGCGGCCTCCCGGATCTCCGAGCCTGCGGTCCTCGTCGCTGCGCTCGGCCCGCGCGCACTCGTCTTCGTAGAGCCGTGACCAGGCCTGGATGTGCTTGTTGAACAGGCGGGTGAACAGGGCCCCGTCGTCGCCGTCCACCTGGAACCGCACCTCGAGGTTGTGGATGATCAGGTTCTTGGGCACGCTGCTTCTCCTCAAAGCGCCGTCTCTCCTAGAGAACGGCCGTCAGGCCCTCGTGGGCGATTTCCAGTTGCTCGATCGCGACCGCGTTCTGCTCGGCGTGCAGGTCCGGGCCGGTCCACTTGGCGGCCAGGCCGCCGTGGAAGATCCACGACTTCGCGGGCCGGCCCGCTTCGTCGAGCATGATCACCGCGCCGTCGCGGCGGGCGCCCAGCGAGTCGTGCAGGCCGGTCTCGTACCAGGACCACAGGAGCCGGTCGCGGACCACGCCGCGCTTGAGGGTGATCGGGTTCCACGAGTGGCGCAGCGGCAGCCGGTGCACCGAGTCGTTGCGGCCGCCTTCGGCGTAGGTCACCACCTCCAGCTGCGCCCCCATCCCGGTGACCTCCTGGAAGGCGCCCGCCGCCACGACCGGCAGCAGCTGCGCCTGCGCCGGTGGCAGGTAGACGTCCGCCGCGGCGAGCGTCACGAGGAAGCGGAACTTGCCCAGCGGCTCGTTCACCGCGAGCAGCTGCTCGACCGGGGTGGTCACCGCTCGATCACCTCCAGGCCGCGGTCCTGGCCGAGCACGAGCCGCAGCGCGAGGAACTCCATCGGCACGGCCGGCGCGACGTCGATCTCGCAGACGACCTGCCCGGGGTCCTGCTCCGGCGGGTTGTTGGTCTCGTCGCACACCACGCGGAACGCGTCCTCGGGCCGGGTCCCGGCGAGCGCCCCGGTGCGGAACGCCTCCAGCAGCACCGAGGTGATCGCGCGGACCAGCGACAGCCGCAGCTCCGGCGAGTTCACCTCGAACACCAGCGGCGCGGCGGCCCGCCGGATGGCCCGCACCAGCAGGTGCAGCAGCCGGCGGTGGGCGACGTAGACCCGGCGCGGGTCGGCCGACAGCGTCCGCCCGCCCCACACCACCAGCCCGCGGCCGCGCACGCACCGCACCAGGTCGACGCCTCCCTCGAACAGCCGGACCTGCTGCTCTTCCGGGTATTCGACGTCGAGGTCGACGGCGTCCAGCAGCGTGGCGTTCGCCGGGGTCCAGGCCGGGCCGCGCTCGGCGTCGAGCCGCGCGACCAGCCCGGCGACGTGCCCGGAGGCCGGGACGGTCCGCAGCCCCGGGCCCTCGAGCGACGGCGCCCGCAGCGGCGGGTGGTACACCGCCGCCGCGGCCAGCAGCGCCTCGTCGCCGAAGTCCGCCAGCGCGCCCGCCCAAGCCAGCACTTTGTCCACTGTGGACTTGTCCGGCGGGACGTCCAGCAGCACCAGCCGGTCCAGCAGCGGCGCCACGGCGCCCAGCAGGTCCAGCACCAGGCCGGTGTGGTCGTCGCCGGTCAGGTCGGTGCCGAGGTCCGGCAGGGCCACGAGCGCCGGTTCCGGCAGCTCGGCCTGCGTGGTGACGGCGGCCGCGTAGTCGGCCCGGCTGGGCGGGCTGTCCGTGCCGCCGGTGAGCGTCAGGTCCCACGAGAGCGAGATCGGCGCGTCCGGCGGGATCGGGTCGGTCCCGCCGACCGGGACCACCCGGATCAGCCGGGACGCGGCGACCCGGTCGACGACCTCCCCGGGCGCCAGGCCGGCGAAGATCTCCGCCGGCTCGCCGGGCACGAGCACGCGCACGGTGACCGCCGGCGGTCCGGCGACGCTGCTGGCCCGGTACCGCACGGTGACCCGGCCGCCGTTGGCCCACGCCCCGGGACTGGCGGCCACCACGAGGAAGCCGTCCGTCCACAGTGCACTCGCCGGTTCGGCGGCCCCGGCCACCCGCACCACCCACGCCGTGCGGCCCTCGTTCTCGAAGAACCCGCGCAGCGCGTACGGTGTCGCCGCCGTGCCGTCCGGCGGCCCGAACTCGCCCACGACGTCGTTCCAGCTCTCGACGCGCACGGGCCGGCCGACGGGGCCGCGCCGGGTGCGGCCGAGGAACACGGCCACGTCCGTGCGCAGCGGTTCGTCGTCCGAAGCCGCGCGTTCGAAGGTCAGGGATACGCCGGGAAGCGCCGGGCTGGTCATCACGCGTCGATCACGAAACTCTCGACGGCCAGCACGAGCGTCTCCATGGCGATCTCGTTCTTGGTCGCGTTGAACGACGGTCCGGTGTACTTCGTCGGCCAGGCCCGGTCGAAGTTCCAGCGCATGACCTCCTGGCGGTTCTCGTCGAGCATGACCACCGAGCCGGACGTGCGCCGGACGCGGCCGTCGAGGGCCTCCTTCACCCAGTTCCAGAAGCCGACGTGGCCGGTGACCCCGCGCTTGAACGTCAGCGCGCTCGGGAACTTCTTCAAGCCCACGAGCTTGCGGACGGTGATGTCCTCGCTGCCGGTGCGGTACTCGATCACCGGCAGCTCGATGTCGAACCCGCTGGCTTCGGTGAACGAACCGCTCACCGCTACTCCGTCGTCGCTGACGTTGGTCACGATGACCAGGAAGTTGTACGCGGCATACGGGTCGTCCCGCGTGACAGGTGGCATGTCCGTTGCCTTTCAGTGGTCAGACGAGCTGGGGCTCGCGGGTCTTCTGCTGGATCCGGAAGATCACGAACTCCGCCGGGAACACGGGCGCCACGCCGATCACGCAGATGAGCCTGCCGTTGGCGATGTCGTCGTCGGTCATCGTGGAGCGGTCGCACTGGACGAAGAACGCCTCGTCCGCGGTCGTGCCGGCGAGCGCGCCGCTGCGCCAGACGGTGGTGAGGAAGTTCGCGACGGTCTGGCGCACCAGCGCCCACAGCGACTCGTCGTTCGGCTCGAACACGACCCACTGCGTGCCCTCGTCGATCGACTCCTCGAGGAACAGGAAGAGCCGGCGCACGTTGACGTACTTCCACGACGTGTCCGAGGACAGCGTCCGCGCGCCCCAGACCCGCTGGCCGAGGCCGGGGAAGAACCGGAGCGCGTTGATCCCCCGCGGGTTGAGCACGTCCTGCTGGCGCTTGGTGACGTCCTGGGCGATGCCGTCGGTCAGCCGGATGCCGCGGATGACCGCGTTGGCCGGCGCCTTGTGCACGCCCCGCTCGACGTCGGTGCGGGCGTAGATCCCGATGATGTGCCCCGACGGCGGCACTTCGACGAACTGGTTGGCCGAGGGGTCGTTGACGACCAGCCACGGGTAGTACAGCGCCGCGTACTTGGTGTCGAAGGGCTCCCGGAACGCCTGGATCCCCTCGATGTCGAGGCCGTCCTGCGGGTCGAGGACGGCGAAGCGGTCCTTGAGCTGTTCGCAGTGGGTGACCAGCGCCGACTCGACGGTGCCGGCCCACACGCCCGGGACCGCGCAGATGGCGATCTCGTCGATGTCCTCCAGCGCCACGATGCCGGTGCGCTTGCCGCTTCCGCCGTCGGTTCCGACGAAGTCCCCCACGTCGAGGCCGGCGAACGCGTCGTCGCCGTCGTCGGCGAGGCTGATCCACGAACCGGTCCCGGGGGTGGGGAACTTCGTGGGATCGGTGCTGAGGCCGTCGAGCGCCGTGCCCCGCACCAGCCGCGACCGGCTCGCCAGGGTGCCCACCACGCTGCCGGGTGCGTCGCCGAGCAGGCGCAGGTCGCGGAACGTCTCGGTCACCGAGCCGCCGCCCGGGTCGGTGAACCGCGTGTCCACAGTGGACTCGACCAGCCGGAGCCGGGCCGTCTCGAACACCTTGTCCGGGGTGTCGGCGTCGAAGGTGACGACGTCGTCCGGCCCGACCGACACGACGTTCAGCGTGCTCAGCCGGTCGCCGGTGTCGAGCTGCGTGGCCGCGCCTTCGTACAGCCGGCTCGATCCGCTGATCCGCAGCCGGGGACCGGCGCCGGCGTTGGCCAGGCGCACCCGGCGCACGGTGAGACCGGCCTTCCACGGCGCGTGCGTGGTGCCGTCGGGGAAGGTCAGCGTGACCTTGCCGTCCGCGGGCTGTGCGACGGTGACCGGGAACCGCCGGTCGTCGACCAGGATCCAGACCTCGTCCGGGAGCGGGCCGGGGTCGAGCCCGGGTACCGCGTTGACCTGGATCGACGGGGAGTCCTCGCCGGCCTCGGCGGCGAGCGCGGTGATGAACAGCGCGCCCTCGTTCGGGTCGGGCAGCGCGGGGAGCGACGCGCTCACCGAGGGCTGGATCCGGACCTGGACCGCCTTGCCCCACGACCCCGGGCTCGACGCGGAGAACCGCAGGCTCGGCGTGCCGGCGCGGTCCTTCTGGACGTAGTCCCCGCGAGCCGCCTTCACCTCCGAGGTCAGCGCGGTGCCGAGGGTGACCCGCCCGGTGGTGGCGTTGTACGCGGTGATCGTCGCGTGGCCGATCTCGACGTCGTCGCTGCCGCGGAAGACGGTGATGTCGTCCGCGCCGGTGAACCCGACCAGGTGCCCGAGCTGCAGGGTGGTGGCCCCCGCCGCGGCGTCCTGGGTGATCGCGCTGACCAGCCCCGTGCCCAGGGTGCCGGAAGCGGCTTCGGCGGCTTGGCTGGCGACCCGCTTGACGTAGAGCCGCTGGCCGCCGTTGTCGAAGAACCCCTTGACCGCCAGCGGGAACAGCCACCAGCGGCCGCCCTCGGTCGGGTTGTTCGCCCAGGCGTCCCGGATCGCCGGGTCGGGCTCGGGCAGGAACCCGCCGAACGTCGTCCGGAACTCCAGGAAGTTCGTCACCAGCTTGGGCTTCCCGTCGGTCGGGCCGCGCTGGGTGACCCCGACCATGCCCGCCGTGCTGGTGCTCACCCCCGCGATCGGCCGCGGCCCCGCGTCGACCTCCTCGACGTAGACGCCGGGGCTCAGGTACTCGGGCATGGTTTCGGCTCCTTCTACTGCTCGGTGCTCAGTGCTCGGCGATTTCGATGACGTGCCGGACGTTCCGCCCGGTGGGCAGCCGGACCTCGACGGCCCCGGTCCGCCCCGGCCGCTCGGTGGCGGTGAGGTGGAAGACCTGCACCGGCGGGGGCCCGGCGGCCGGCTCGCCCTCCCAGCGCAGCGCGAGCCGGAACGCGCCCGCCGCGTCGGTCAGCGTCCGCTCCAGCCACGCGATCCCGTCGCGGATCGTGACGCCCCGGGCCTCGACCAGCGCGTTCCCGACCGGTGCCCGGGTGGCCGCGTCGACGACCACGCCGTACACCGTGCGGACGCCGGGCCCGTACGGGTACGCGGTGCCCGGCAGCAGCCGCACCACGCGCGGCTCGCTTTCGACGGCGGGCGGCGTGGTGTCGTCGTAGGGGACGGCGACGAACTCGATCCCGGCCACGGCCGCGTCGAAGTCGGTACCGTCCGCGGGGTACAGCGGCGCGAGCCCGGTGGCGGCGAACCGGACCCGGAACCGCTCGGGCAACGCCCCCGGGCCCCGGCGCCGGCCCAGATCCGGGTAGGCGATCGCGGCGCTCGGCGTGCGGATCGCCGGGGTGTCCTGCGGCACCCAGGCGTTCCCGTCCGGGTCGAAGCGGTCCAGCTCGGCGCTGACACCGGCGGCCCGCGGGCGCTGGGCGAACTCGTCGAAGGGCACGAACCACGCCGGGCTGTGCAGGACCGAGGTGCCGACCGGGTAGCGGATCACGGCAGCGGCGCCCCGGTGATCGTCCGGCTGCGCACGAGCCGCAGGTCGGCGACGTCGAGCGAGTCGAGGTTGACGACCCGGACCTCGTAGTTCAGCGACAGCCGGTAGGGCTTCTGGATCGCGTACCAGATCCACGACTTCTGGTCGAGGGTCAGCGGCGTCAGCGTGAACTGCAGCGCCTCGGTGGTGCCGGCCATGCTGCCGGTCAGCTCCTCGCCGGTCCAGATCGCGTCGTCGTAGAACACCTGCAGGGCGCGCCCGATCATCTGGTGCTGGGTCTCCTGGCTGCCGCCCCACGGCGTGATCAGGTACCGCAGCAGCAGCGCCATCGGCGGCTTGCGGCTCGTGGGGGCGTTCGGCGGCAGCGACCGGACCGGCGGGCGGTTGCGTGACGTCGGGTCCTCGGCGACCTCGTAGAGGAACACCGTGAGCGTCGCCCGGCTCGGCCGGTCCTCGAGGTCGCTCAGCACCGCCGTCGGCGGCTCGGCCGGGTCCAGCCCGCGCAGCGCCTCGGTGAGCCGGTCCACGATGATCGTCGAAACGTCGGCGACGACGCCGAAATCGCCCATGCCAGTCCTCCCCTGCCAGCCGCGGCGAAGCATCGCAGGGGTGGCGTGGCGGGGCCGCGATCAACGCGTCGCGCGAGCGTCACCACGGCGTTCCCCGCCCGCACGTTGACGGGGTGGCGACGCGGCGGTGACAGGCGGGCGCGCATCCTGCGTCGGTGGAGGCTCCCGAGGAACGGTCCGGCAGCATGGTCCTTCGTGCCTGGCTGGAAGGCGGCCAGGCCGGCGAGCTGCGCGTGCGCATCCTCTCCACCGTCGGCACGGCCGAGCCGAAACCGCTCGCGGTGACGTCCGCGGAGGCGGTGCTCGCGGCCGTGCAAAACTGGCTGGACGAGCTCGGATCAGGCCCGATGACGTTTTCGTGACGCCTGGTCGACGCCACTCGATCGATAATTCGCGTAACGTTTCCCACACGGGTCGCGAATTGCCGTGCGGTGGGGTCGATCCGATCGGTGGCGGGCGTAGGTTGGGGAGCCGATGCGCACTGACGTGACAGAGATCGTGACATTGCGGCTGCTGAAGGGATTCACGCTCCTGGTGGCGGACGACCCGGTGGCGTTGTCGTTCAGCGCGCAGCGGCTGCTCGCGTTCCTCGCGCTGCAGGACCGCCCGCGCACCCGCACGTACGTGGCGAGAACGCTGTGGCCGGAGGCGACCACGAGCCGCGCCAACGCGAACCTGCGCTCGTCGCTGTGGCGGGCGTCGCGCAGCGGGCACCAGGTCATCGACGCGTCGGTGCACGAAATGGCGCTGGCGGGCAACATCAGCGTCGACATCCACGACGCCGTCACGCGCGCGCACCGCCTGCTCGACAAGTCGTGCCTGTGCGACGACATCCTGAACCGCCGGACCCGCGACGACCTGTCGGCCGACCTGCTGCCCGAGTGGTCGGACAACGAGTGGGTGCTCATCGAGCAGGAGCAGTACCACCAGCTGCGGCTGTACGCGTTGGAGGCCATGGCGAAGCGGCTCACCACGGCGGGCCGCCACGGCGAGGCGGTGGCGGCCGGCCTCGCCGCGGTGCGCGCGGAACCGTTGCGGGAGAGCGCGCACCGCGTGCTGATCGACGCCCACCTCGCGGCCGGCAACCGCGCGGCGGCCCAGCACCAGTACGAGCAGTGCCGCGGGACGTTGCGCGAGGAACTGGGGCTGGAACCGTCGGAGTCGCTCCGGCACCTCCTGCCGCACATGACCGCGCACTGACGGTGGTTTCCGGGAATGGTCCGGCGAATCATCCGGCGGTTCTTCGCCGAATCACGGTGAATTCGCACGGAATCGGCTCGGCGCTGACGGGATTCGCATTGAATGGGTCTCCACGGCACTCCTCCCTCGTTCGGTGAACCCGTCCACGGTGGCAGCGCACCGGCCGCGGTTCCATCGCTCGCGGGGTGACGGAAACCGCGCGCGGCCTCATCGCGCGGGCGCGCCGGGAGGATGATGGCCGGGTGCCACCTGACGACCCGGACGAGCGGGCCCGGCTGCGGGTCGACGCCGAGACGACGCTGATCCTGCGGGAGGCGTTCCACAAGATCGACGCCAACTACCGCGGCGACCACTACGGTCTCTACGACTACGCCCGGGCCGTGATGAGCAAGATCGTTCCCCTGGACCACTTCTACGTCGGCTTCTTCCACGGCGCGAACCGCGTCCGCTACCCGTACGGCTACGACGGCGGCATGTACACCGATCCGGCGTCGCACATCTACGGCCCGCACGGCCAGGCCGCCTGGCTCCTCAAGCACCGCCAGACCTACCGGATGCAGTACGACGGCGGCGCCGCGCTCAACGCCGGCGTCGCGTCCGGCGACACCAGCCGCGCGTCGGCCGACGCCGTCACCACGCCGCTGTTCCGCCGCGGTCGCACGGGCGAGCCGGTGGTCTTCGGCATGATGTCCATGCAGAGCTACCGGCCGCACACCTTCGACGACAACTCCGTCCGCGCGTTCGAGTGGCTGGCCGACCTGGTCGCCCGCGTGCTGACGACGGAAGCCGAAAACGTCGACGCGCTGCGGCGGCTGCCCGCCGACGCCGCCGGCGTGCCGCCGCTGGTCACCGCCGACCACGTCGTCGAGTTCCTGTCGTCGCGGGTGGCCGACGTCCGGCAGCGGGCCCAGGACGCCCTCGCGAAGCCGGACGCGGACGCGCTGCGCGAGGCCCTGCGGCGCATCGTCACCGACTGCCAGCAGCTCCAGTCGGACCTCGTCGAGCTGACGCTCAACATCGACAACGGGCCCGAGGAACGGTTCCGGTCGCTCACCGCCGCCGAACAGGGCGTCGCGGTGCTGCTCGGCAGCGACCTGCCGAACGAGCGGATCGCCCGCGAGCTGGGCGTCAGCCCGCACACCGTCAAGACGCACGTGCGCAACATCCTGGCCAAGTACCGGATGAGCGGCCGCGCGGCCGTGGCCGAGGACGTCCGCAAGCACCTGGCCCGCTGATCGGGCACGGCCGGTTCCCCCGCGCACCCCCGGTGCCGCCGCGATCTTGCCGCCCGGGCGCGCCGGGCGTTATCCAGGAGGCTCCTTCGACCGAGGAGCGGCTCGTGAAGAAGATGCTCGCCATCGTCGCCGTCGTCCTGCTCGCGCTCGCGGTCCCCGCGTCCGCGGCCACCGGCAAGAAGGGCGTCAGCGCCAACCCCTACCCCGGCGCCGCCACCGCGCTCGCGGACGTCGGGGCCCGCTGGTTCTACACGTGGGCCGCCGACCCGCAGGGCATCGCGGTCCCGTCCGGCACCGAGTTCGTGCCGATGATCTGGGGCCGGGACTCGGTCACGCAGGACCAGCTCGACCGCGCGAAGGCCGCGGGCAGCACGCTGCTGGCCTTCAACGAACCCGATCTGGCCGGCCAGGCGAGCATGTCCGTCGAGACGGCGCTCGACCTGTGGCCGCGGCTGCAGTCCACCGGTCTGAGGCTGGGCGCGCCCGCGGTGGCGTACGGCGGCGACGTCGCGGGCGGCTGGCTCGACCGCTTCCTGAGCGGCGCGGCCGCGCGCGGCTACCGCGTCGACTTCATCCCGCTGCACTGGTACGGCGGCGACTTCTCGACGGCGGCGACCGGGCAGCTGCAGTCGTACCTGCAGCGGGTGCACGACCGCTACCACCTCCCGATCTGGCTGACCGAGTACGCGCTGATCGACTTCTCCGGCTCGGCCCCGCGCTACCCGTCGTCGGCGCAGCAGACGGACTTCGTCACCCGCTCCACGGCGATGCTGGAGGGGCAGTCGTACGTCGAGCGGTACGCGTGGTTCTCGCTGTCGACGTCGACGTCCCCGACCGGGCTCTACTCGGGGACGACACCGAACGCGAGCGGCGTCGCCTACCGGGCGAGGTGACCGCGTTCCTGGACGGTCCACGTGTTGCCGTCCGGGTCGGCGAAGTCGAAGAAGCTCGCGTAGTCACGCCGGTCCGGATCGACGCCGGGCGCGAAATCCCCTTGCCAGTCCACGGACTTCTTGTGCCGCAGCGCGCCCACCGGCACGCCGCGACCGGCCAGTTCTTCGTGGGCCGCCTCGATGTCGGCGACCACCAGGTAGTGGTCCCGCGCCGAGCCGGGGGCCGCGGCGGTCAGGCCGACGCCGAGCTGGACCGACGCCGCAGACCCGGGCGGGGTCAGCTGGACGACCCGGAAACCCGCGTGCGGCGCGTAGTCGACGTCGAGGCCGAAGCCCACCTGCTCGGTGTAGAACCGCACGGCCCGGTCGACGTCGGCGACCGGCAGCGTGAGGACTTCCAAGCTGAGCTCAGACAAGGGGTTCACCCCCGTCGACACCGAGCGAGACCCCGGTCAGGAACGTACTGCCGAGCGCGAAGACGACGGCTTCGGCGATCTCTTCGGGCCGGCCGACGCGCCGCGCGGGGCTCGTCGCCGCGCGCGCGGCGAACAGCTCGGCCTTCTTCTCGGCCCCTAGAGCGTCGTAAGCGCCGGTGTCGATCGTGCCGGGCGACACCGCGTTCACCCGGATCGGCGCCAGCTCCACCGCGAGACCCCGGGTCAGCGCGTCGACCGCGGCGTTCGTGGCCCCGACCGCGAGCATGCCGGCGGCGGGCTTGCGCGCCGACGATCCCGAGAAGAACACGAACGAGCCGTCTTCGGGCAGCCGGGGCGCGAAGTGCTTGGCCAGCAGCAGCGGACCGAGCACCTTGACGTCGAACGACCGGAGCACGACGTCGTGGGCGAGGTCGCCCACCGCGCCGCGGGCCCGGGCCGACGCCGTCGAGACGACGTGGTCGACCCGGCCGAGCCGCTCGGCGAGCGCGGCGACGGAGGCTTCGTCGGTCAGGTCGACGGTGGCCGCCGTGACGCCCGGATCGTCGTAGGCGGCGGCCAGGACGGTTTCGTCGCGACCGGCGACCACGACGTTCGCCCCCGCGTCGCGGACGGCGAGCGTCACCGCGCGGGCGATCCCGCTGCCGCGGCCGACGACCAGCACCGTACGGTCCTTCAACGCACTCATCTCAGTTTCCCTTCCGGAGCAGCAGTTCGTCGGGGTCCAGGCCGCGGTCGACGCCGTGCGGGGTGACGGTCTGGCCCGGTTCGAGGGCCAGCTTGCGGTCGTCGAGGGTCACGTCGACGACGTCCGGCTCGAACGACACGAACCCGGACACCCGCCCGACCTCGGGCCAGGCTTCGGGGTACGACCAGGCCGCGCGCTTGCCGGAGCCGATGTCGAAGTAGCCGGCCAGTCCCTTGTACGGGCAGAACGTCTCGCCCTCGACCGGCGTCAGCGCGGTCATGTCGATGTCCTCGCGCGGCACGTACCAGCGGGGCGCGAAGCCGGACTCGTAGAGCACGACCGGGCGCCGGGTCTCGGCGACGACGCGGTCGCCGTCGCGGACGACGAGGTGGCGCGAGGTCTGCCGGATGTCGATGCGGTGGTACGGGTCGGCCGCGTGCCCGACGATCCGCTCGTCCTCCTCGTGGAAGGCGTCCATCGCCCGCCAGGCGAAGGCGACGCGGTCGCGGAGCACGTCCGCGTGCCCGGGCAGGCCGGTGTACCGCCACGCCGCGCGCGGCGCCTGCCGGTCGCCCGCGCGGACGGTGAACCACTCGGCCGGGCCGAGCTCGCGGTGCGTCGTCGTCCGGTTCTCCGCGGCGAGCACGTCGGCGCGGACGTCGGCGAGCGGGAAGTACGCCACCGGGTAACGGCCGGGCTCGTGCAGCAGGACGACGTCCTCGCTGTCGGCCACCCACTCGCCGCCGAAGCGCACGCGCATCCGCCGCCGCAGCGGCTCGGCGAACAGCAGCCGCTCGGGCAGCGGCTGTTCGACCAGGAAGTGCCCCACCGACCGCGTGGCCAGTGGTCCTTGCTGCCAGGCCAGTCCCATCTGCCTAACCCTTCTACTCGACTTTGATAGTTAGACAGGCAAGCACCGGTACTGTAACCTGTCAAGGGTGAGTTTGGAGGTTAGGCGGAAGATGACCGACGAGATGCTGCTCCTGGATCTACTCAACACGACCCCGGTGCGCGACGGCGTCCCCGAGGACGACCTGGCCGACCCGGCGGCTGCCCGGGAGTGGCTGGCCGCTCACGGGCAGCCGGCCACCGGTGACGAGCACCGCGCGCTGCTCGAAGCGCGGGCCGCGCTGCAGGGGATCGTGCGCGGCCAGGAGGCTCCGGCGGCCGCGGCCCGGTTCGTCGACGACGTGACCTACCGGGCGACCTTCGTTGACGACGGCGTCGAGTGGGTCCTCGACGTCCCGGCCGGGAGGTCCGCTGCCGCGCGGGCCGTCCTCGCGTGGGACGCGCTCGCCAAGTCGAGCCCCGGCCGGCTGCGCCCGTGCACCAACCCGGAGTGCCGGCTGTTCCTGATCGACCACAGCAAGCCCAACAGCGCCCGCTGGTGTTCGATGGCCGTGTGCGGCAACCGGATGAAGGCCCGGCGCCACTACCAGCGGTCCCGGACCGCGGCGGACTGAAGGAGACGACCATGGCCCGGTTGGTGTCGCTGAACGTCGGGATGCCGCGGGACGTGCCCTGGGAGGGGCGGACCGTCCACACGGGAATCTTCAAGTACCCGGTCGAGGGGCGCCGGATGGTGCGCCGGCTCAACGTCGACGGCGACGGCCAGGGCGACCTGGGCGGCCACGGCGGCGAGAACCGCGCGGTGCTCGTCTACCAGCGCCAGTCCTACGAGCACTGGCGGGACTTCCTCGGCCGCGACGACCTCGAGGACGGCCAGTTCGGCGAGAACTTCACCGTCGACGGCCTGCCCGACGACGAGGTGCACATCGGCGACCGGTACCGGATCGGCGAAGCCGAGTTCGAGGTGACCCAGCCGCGGGTCACGTGCTTCCGCGTCGGGATGCGCCTGGGCGAGCCGCGGATGCCGTCGCTGCTGGTCGCGCACCACCGGCCCGGCTTCTACCTGCGCGTCATCACCGAAGGCCACGTCCGGGCGGGCGACGAGATCGTCCGCACCCGGACCGGCCGCCACGAACTGAGCGTCGCCGACATCGACGCGCTGCTCTACCTGCCGGGGCGCGACCACGACGCGCTCCGCAAGGCCGTCGACATCCCCGCGCTGAGCCCCGGCTGGCAGGCGTCGTTCCGCGACCTCCTCGCGGAGCAGGCAACGCCGCCGGTCGGATGGCGCGGGTTCCGGCCGCTGCGCGTGGCCCGGGTGGTGCCCGAGAGCACGACGGTCGCGTCGATCCACCTGGCCGCCGACGACGGCGAGCCGCTCCCCCGGCCCGAGCCGGGCCAGTACCTCACGCTGCGCGTCCCCGGCGCGGGCGACCCGGCGCCGGTCCGCAGCTACTCGCTGTCGGCGGCGCCGTCGGACCGCGAGTACCGCATCAGCGTGAAGCGGGACGGCGTGGTCAGCAGCTACCTCCACGAGAAGCTGGCGCCGGGCGCGGTGGTGGACGTGGCGGCGCCGCGCGGCGACTTCGTCCTGGCCGACGACGACCGGCCGGTGGTTCTGCTGTCCGCGGGCATCGGCGTGACACCGGTCCTGGCGATGCTGCACGCGCTCGCGGTTCGCCGGAGCCCGCGGCAGGTCTGCTGGGTGCACACCACCCGCACGGCGGCCGAGCAGGCCTTCGCGGCCGAGGCCCACCGGCTGGTGGCGAGCCTGCCCCACGGCCGCGAGCACGTCTTCCACACGGCGGAGAGCGGCCGCCTGACGCTCGACAAGCTGTCCACATTGGACCTTCCGGCCGACGGTACCGCCTACCTCTGCGGCCCGGACGCGTTCATGACGGCGATGCGGGAAGCCCTGGTGTCCCTGGGCTTCGACGCGGCCCGTGTCCACAGTGAACTGTTCGGCGGGGTGTCGGCGATCAACCCGGGGCTGACCGGGGTCGTCCGGAATACCCCGCACGTGCCCGCGGGCGCGACGGGGACCGGACCCGCGGTGACGTTCGCGCGCAGCGGGCTCACGGTGCCGTGGAGCGAGCGGTACCCGAGCCTGCTGGAGTTCGCGGAGGCGTGCGACGTGCCGACGCGCTGGTCGTGCCGCACCGGCGTGTGTCACACGTGCGTGACACCGGTGCTGTCGGGCGGCGTGGAGTACGACCCCGAACCCCTCGAAGCCCCGGCGGCGGGCGAAGCGCTCGTCTGCTGCTCCCGCCCGCGCGAGGACGTCGTCCTGGACCTGTAGCAGTCAGCGGAGGTCGAGCCGCATGAGCCAGCGGACCCGGCGGTCGGCGCGCGCGTCGGTCGGGCGGACGCGCTCGAAGCCCGCCGCCTCGAACAGCGTCGTCGTGCCGACGTGGGCCGCGCTCGAGGAGATGCGCTCGCCCTCGGTGTCGACCGGGTAGCCCTCCACCGCCGGCGCACCGCACTCGCGCGCGTAGTCGACCGCGCCCGCGAGCAGTGCCGCGGACACCCCGCTTCGCCGGTAGGGCGCGCGGACCACGAAGCACACGACGCTCCAGACCGGCAGGTCGTCGAGCGGAGGCATCGTCCGCGACCGTTTCAGCCGTTCCATGGTCGAGCGCGGCGAGACACCGCACCACCCGGCGGGCGTCTCGCCGTCGTAGGCGAGCACGCCGGGCGCCGGCTCGCCCGCGCAGAGCCCGCGTACGCGGTCGGCCCGCTGCTCGCCGCGCAACGCGCTGTACTCGGCCGAGGTGATCCGGTAGGCGAGGCACCAGCAGGCGCGGTCGTTCCCGCCGGGGTTGAGGATCGCGGCGACGTCTTCGAAGCGCGTGGCAGGACGGATCGAGAGCATGGAGTCACCGTAGGATCGGATTCCCGCCACGGCCACGTCGGTCAGGGGGATCCGCAAGGACCGGCTCGTCGGCTTCGGCCGCTACCCGGGGATGACCCAGCTCCACCAGGCGGTGCCGCTGGTCGAGCGCCGGCACGCACTGATCGAGGAGATGCGCGCCCGGGCACCCCGGTTCGTCACCGGCCGGGCCCTGGCCGAGCGCACCGGGACGACGGTGCGCACGATCGAGCGCGACGCCACGCGCCTGCGCGCGGCGGGCATCCCGATCGAGGTCAAGCGCAGCACAGGCGGCGGCTACCGGCTCCCCATTCCGGCCCGGCTCTCGCCGATGAGCTTCACGCCGGGCGAGGTCGCCGCCCTCGTCGCGTCCCTCGTCGCCCTCGGGCCCTACACCTCCGCGACCGCCCGCAGCGCGTTGGGCAAGCTCGTCACCGCGTTCGGCTGACGATTTGTCGACTCCCGTCACAGAGGCGGGCGGCGACCCGTCAAAGCGGTATGAGGACTCTCTCGACGGCCGCCACCGCCGCGTTCGCGGGTGGTGCTCTGCTCAGCCAGACCGTCATCGTGCCGTCCTGGCGGGCCGCGCCGCCGGAGGTGTTCCTGGCCCGCTTCGCGACCGAAGGGCCGATCACCGGCCTGACGGTCTTCCCGTTCGAACTGGCGTCCCTGATCTTCCTGGGCATCACCACGTACAGCGCCGCGAAGCACCACCGCCCGGCCCGTCTCTGGGCGGCGGCGACCGCGTGCCTCGCCGGGACCTTCGCGCTGCTGCTCTACTTCGTCCCCGCCAACTCCGCGATGCTCGACCCCGCGTTCCCGCCCGGCGAGGTCGCCTCCGCGCTGGCGACGTGGAACGCCGTGAACTGGGTCCGCACCGGCCTCGCCCTCGCCGGTGCCGCTCTGGCCGCCATCGCCCGACTCAGGTCGGATGTCCCCGGTGATCACCGGGCCTACTCTGGATCCAGCTGAACGGCACCGGGAGGCGTCGTGGACCTGGAACTGCGCCACCTGCGCGCTCTCGTGACCGTCGCCGACACGCGCAGCCTCACCCGCGCCGCCCGCCTGCTGCACGTCTCGCAACCCGCGTTGTCCGGGCTGCTGCGCCGCGTCGAACGGATCGTCGGCGGGGCGCTGTTCGTCCGCTCCCCCACCGGGTGCGTGCCCACCCGGCTCGGCGCCGACGTCGTCGCCGACGCGCGGACCGTGCTCGCCGGCGTGTCCGCGCTGACCGAGCGGCTCGGCGAACAGCGCGCGCCCACCGGGCCGCTGCGGGTCGGCGGCTACTGCGGCTTCCTGCACCTCGCCGTGTCGCGGTGGCTGCGCGACCGGCCGTGGAGCCACGGTGTGAGCGTCCAGGAAGACCAGGACGAGACGGCCACCCTGCACCGGCTCGCCACCGGTGCCCTCGACCTCGCGCTCGTCTACCTGCCGCCGTTGCCCGATCCCGTTGTCCCGGAAGGCGTCGAGAGCCTCGTCGTGCACCCGCGCGAACCGGTGTTCGTGATCCTCGCGCCCGACCACCCGCTCGCCGGCGCGCGGGAAGTCCCGTTCGCCGGCCTCGGCGAGCACCCGTGGGCCGACGACGCCCCGGGGACGACGCGCTGGTCGGCGTACCTGCAGCGCGTCTGCCGCCGCCACGGCGTCGCGCTCGACCAGCCGCACCGGCCGCAGTGCCTGGCGACGCTGCTGGACCTCGTCCGCGCGGGCATGGCGGTCGCCCCGGCGCTCGCGACGCGCGAAGACCGCCCGGCGAGCATCGCCGTGCGCGCGATCGAAGGCGCGCCGCTGTGGCAGGAGCTGCGGCTCTGCTACCGGCCGGGCACCCCGGTCGCGGCGCACGCCGAGGAGATCCACGCGGCCGTCGTCGCGAGCTACGCCGGCCGGCGGGGCTGCAGCGCCGCGTTCGACACCTGGTGGCACGAACGCGGCCGCGAGCTGCTGCTCACACGGTGACCCGCCAGGTGCTGTTCGGCGCCGGGACTTCGAAGCGCAGCGTCGAGCAGTCGTAGTCCGCCGGCCGCGGGTTCGCGGTCGGGCTCAGCGGCGAGTTCGTCCGCGACGCGTTCACCCAGTTCCCGGCGACGCGCAGCTGCAGCGAACTGGACTCGAACACCGCGCCGCGGGCGTCGGAGCAGTAGTACGCGTTGCCCGTCGCGGGGTTGCGCGTCGAGTAGAGCTCGAAGATGTCCCAGCCTTCGTCCAGCGAGCTCTGGTCACTGCCGCTCTGGGTGAACAGCGTGTCCCACGCGCCGGTCTTGACGTTGCGCAGCGACGCCGTCCAGCTGTTGGCCGTCGCGTTGGTCCGGACCTCCCGCACGGTGTAGGCGGGGTGCCCGTCCACGGTGCTGGTGTAGGTGGCGAGGAAAGCGCTGTCGATCGGCACGACCTTGGCGGGTGACACCGAGCGGCACCAGTCCCACGCCCAGACCTGCGCGGCCTCGCCGAGGCCGTAGGCGGTGACGACCTCGACGCACGAGTGCCCGGTCGGTTTCATCGTCGGCGCGTAGACGACGTCGTTGCTGTTCGAGATGCGCAATGACGGCGTGACGCTCTGGGTGACCACCAGCCCGTCCGCGCTGGTGGCGAGCTGGGGTTCGGGACCCCAGAAGGTGTGCCGCTGCGCGAGGGCTTTCCCTTGCCGCAGCTGGAGGAACCGGTCGGCCATCGACCCGGCGGCGGCCTTCGCGGCGGCGCCGGTGAGGCCGGGCACGGTCCCCGCCGCGGACGCCGGCCCCGCCACCGCGGTCAGGGTCACGACGGCACAGCACAGGACGGCAAGCAGTTTCCGCATCGGCGCGTCTCCTCGTCCTCGGCGGACGAGGACCGCCCGCGGGACCCGGAGGTTAAGCCGCGATTTCCGTTGCCTGGCACCGACTTTCGGCGGGTGCCCGGGATCGCGGCAGGTCGGCGCGGGTATGCGATCCGCGGCACGGCGGTGTTATGCCGCCGTCCGGCCCAGGCGACCGCGAGCTCAGCAATCGACGAACGTGACGGTTTCCGCGAGCGGCGCGCGGCCGGTGCGGGAGTGGTCGGCCGCGGGGTCCTCGTACCCGATCGACATGCCGCAGAAGAGCAGCAGCTCCGCCGGCGGCGTCACGATCTCCGCGACGGTCCGGTGGAACTTGGCCCACGCCATCTGCGGGCAGCTGTGCAGCCCTTCGGCGCGCAGCAGCAGCATGACGGTCTGCAGGAACATGCCGGCGTCGGACCACTGGGGCCGGCACAGGCCGCGGTCGAGGTAGCAGAACAAGGCGGCGGGCGCGCCGAAGAAGTCCCAGTTCCCGGCCGCCGCCCGCTGTCGCGCCTCCAAGTCGTCACGCGCGATGCCGAGCGCGCCGTACCGCAGTTCGCCGAAGGCGGCTCGGCGCTCGCGGTACGGGGACGGCAGCGCGGACGGGTACATCTCGTACTCCGGCTCATCCCAGGGATCGCCGGCGGCCAGGCGCTCACCGGCCCGCTTCTTGAGGTCGGCCAGCGGCGCGCCGGTCACCACGAAAGCGTGCCAGGGCTGGAGGTTCGACCCCGAGGGCGCGTGGACGGCCGCGGCCAGCACGCGCTCCAGCACCGCCCGCGGCACCGGCCGCTCGCTGAAGGACCGCACCGCCCGGCGGCTCGTGACCGTCTCCGTGCGGGGCTGCTCAGTCTCGGCAGGGATGGGCGAGCCGGGTCAGCAGCTCCGTCAACCGGGCGGTTTCGTCGGCGTCCAGGTCGGCGACCAGCCGTTCGGCCACCGGCTCGGCCCGCAGGTGCGCCGCGTCGAAGAGTTCCCTGCCCCGCGGGGTGATCTCGACGGCCCGCACCCGCCGGTCCCCCGGCACGGCCTTGCGCACGGCCAGCCCCAGCCGCTCCAGGTCGTCGACGACCCGCATGATCCCGGCCTTGTCGGAGCCGGCCGCGTCCGCCAGGTCCCGCTGCATGGTGGGCCCGCGGTCGGCCAGCACGATCAGCACGGCGAAGTGCCGCAGCTCGATCCCGAGCGGCCGCAGCGCCTCGGTCATCACGGCGGCGGCGCGCCAGTGCGCCCGGCGCAGCAGCAGGCCGAGCGCGAACGGCGAGACGTCCCCGGGGCGGTCGGTCGCCCGCGGGGCACTGGTCCTGCGAGGAGCGTCGGCCACGGGCCCACACTATCCGCCGCGGCGAACGCCGGCGGTCATTGACTGGTCCCGTCGCAGATCCCCGGTCCGAAGCGCTTGATCGCGACGATGCGCGTCAGCGGGACCGGCACCGGCGGACCGGATCCGGTGAGCACCGTCGTATAGACCGTTATACGCGTCAACTGCACGAGTGGTGGCGTTCCGCAGGCCGGCGTCGAGACGGCGGCGAGCGCCACGGGTTCGTCGGAAGTTCAGGTTCGCTGCCCCGCAGGGCAGCCGGCGCCTCCGATGCAGTGGGCGTAGAGCAGTCCGGCGGCCCCCACCACGGCCAGCCGTCCGGTCACCGTCTTCGCGCGCTTCCTCGGAATGTGAACCGCCCCCTCGCCCATTCACATCAGTTGGTGAACTCGGCCGCGATCGTAAACTGACGTGACCGACGCGGTCAACGGTAGACTCGCGCCATGCCGGAGGAGATCGCCGTGGGGACACTGTCGGCGAAGCTGAATCACCTGTTCGGGGTCGTGCGCCCCGCCGACGGTGACGAGTACACCTTCGACGAGGTCGCCGAATCGATCCGCGCGCAGGGCGGCCCGACGATTTCCGCGACCTACCTGTGGCAGCTGCGCAAGGGCCTGCGCGACAACCCGACCAAGCGGCACCTCGAAGCGCTCGCCGCGTTCTTCGGCGTACCCCCGGCGTACTTTTTCGACGACGCGGAAGCCGAGCGCATCGACGCGGAGCTGACGCTGCTCAGCGCGCTGCGCGACGCGCCGGTCCGGCAGATCGCCCTCCGCGCGCGCGGGTTGTCGGCGAAGAGCCTCGAAGCGATCAGCGACATGGTCGACCGGGTCCGCGAGCTCGAGGGCCTCCCCGAACCGGCGAGCGACGCCGAACGATGAGCCGGCGCGGGCGGCGCCGGCTGCGGCACCGGTTCACCGCGGTGCTGCGGGACCTGAACCTGCCGGCCACGTTCGACGTCCGGGAGCTGTGCGCGGCCCTGGGCGAGCGACGCGGCCGCCCGATCCGGCTGCTGGCGCTGCCCGGGCTGTCGGAGGTGTGCGGCCTGTGGATCGCGACGCCGACGACGGACCTGATCGCGTACGAGAAGCACACGAGCGCCCCGCACCAGGACCACATCGTGTTGCACGAGATCGGTCACCTGCTGTGCGACCACTACCCGGCGACGCTCACCCCGGCCGAGCAGGCCCACGTCCTGCTCCCGAACCTGGACCCGGCGATGGTCCGGAGGGTCTTGGGGCGCGCGGGGTATTCGAGTGCGGAGGAGCGGGAGGCGGAGCTGTTCGCGTCGATGCTGGGCCAGCAGACGGGTTTCGCCCACCACGGCGACTCGGCGGCGGACAGGCTGCGCTCAGCCCTGGAAGACGGCGGCGACCGTGGGTGAAGCGAGGCGGCGGACGGACCCGGCCGCTCCGGCAACCACCCCTCCGGCGAACGGCGGCGCCCATGGGTGAAGTGAAGCGCCGCGCGGTCCCGGCCGCCCGGGCTACCGCAACCACCCTCCCGGCGAACGGCGGCGACCGTGGGTGAACTCGTCCGCCGCTACGGCCCGGCCGTCCTGGCCTGGGCCCTCCTGCTCTGGCTGCGCCCCAGCCCCGCTCCCGGCCGCCGGCTCGTGCGGTTCTGCGTGTTCGGCCTCGCCGTCTCGCAAACCGCGCTCACCCCCGCCGTCCGCGGATTCACCCGCGCGGCCGGCGCGGCCAACGTCGAACTGCTCGTCGCCCACCTCGCCATGGTCGGCGCGGTCTGGGCCGGTGCCCAGCTCCTGCTCACCCTGCACGGACTCCGCGAAAGCGCCCGGCGCCACACCGCCTGGGCCGCGACCGGCGGCGCCGTCATGATCACGTTCTTCGTCCTGGCGCCCGACATGATGCCGCAGTCGCCGTTCGTCATGGAGTACTGCATCGCCTACGCGGTCGCGCTCCTGCCCGAGCTCGCGGTCATCGCCGGGCTGTGCCTGCAGGACGCGCGCCGCACCGCCGACCGGATCGTGCGCGCCGGCTTCGGCCTGGTCGTCGCCGGGGTCGTCGCCGCGGCCGCCTACATGGTGATCCGGACCGTCGTCGCCAGCACCGCCCGCGCTCCCTTCACCTTCGAGTACGGCCGGGGTTTCCTGCTGAGCAAGGCCCTCCCCACCGGGGCCCACGTGCTCGTGCTCGTGGGCGTCGGCGTCCCCGCGGCCGTCGGCTGGCTGCGCCGCCACCGCCAGTACCGCCGGCTCGGCCCGCTCTGGCTCGCCCTCTACCGCGCCGAGCCGGAGATCGCGCTCGAACCGCCGCGCACCACGCTGTTCCCGACGCGGCTGCACCTCTACCGCCGGGTCATCGAGATCCGCGACGGCCTGCTCGCCATCCGCCCCTACCGCACCGGCTCCGCCACCGGCGAACGCCAAGAGGCCGCCGAGATCGCCGCCGCCCTGCACGCCCGCGAAGAGGGCAAGCCACCGCTCGCGACCGAGCCGACCGTCCAAGGTGGACAGGACCTCGGCAGCGACACCGAGTACCTCTGCCGCGTCGCCGACGCCTACCGCGAGCTCACGCGCTGATCACGCCACCGGCGGCGTCCCGTGCGTGTGGAACGACTCGATCGTCTTCAGCCCCCACGCCTGCCCCTTCGCGCGTTCAGCCTCGGTCCAGGTGACCGGCTCCCAGTCCGGCGCGAAGATCAGCCGCCCGGTCGGGTTGCACAGCTCGATCCGGTTGCCGCCGGGTTCGTAGAGGTAGAGGAAGAACGTCTGCTGGATCGCGTGCTTGTGCGGCCCGGTCTCGATGTGGACGTCGTTGTCGAGCGCGATGTCCGCCGCGCGCAGGATGTCCTCGCGCGTGTCGGTCGCGAACGCGATGTGGTGCAGCCGGCCGTGAGACTTCGTCCAGTCGTTCGTGTAGACGAGGTCGTACGACTTCTGCGCGAAGTGCGTCCACTGCCCCGAAATCACGCCGCTGTCGAGCCGGATCTGCTCGGTGACGCGGCCACCCAGCGCGTCGCAGACGAACCGGCCGTTGACTTCGGCCTCCCGCGCCAGGTAGTTGACGTGGTCCAGGCGCCGGACGCCGACCCCGCGCCCCGGGTACGCCTGCGCCTGGTTCTTCAACGCGGGCCGCAGGTGCTCCGGCGGCCGGTAGCGCTCGGTTTCCCAGTAGATCTCGAGCTCGTGGCCGTCCGGGTCGCGGAACAGGTAGGTCGTGCCGATCCCGGTGTCGCCGTCGACCCAGCCGACGCCGAGCCCGCGCTCCTCGAGCGCGACGACCCGCCGCTTGAGGGCCTCTTCGCTGGACGTGCGCAACGCTGTCCGCCCGACCCCGGACGTCTTCGCAGCGGTCAGCTTCAGGCTGTGGTGCTCGTAGTCGTCCCAGGTGCGCAGGTAGACGGAGTCGCCGTCGGTGCCGTTCTCGGTCAGCCCGAGCACGCGGACGAAGAAGTCGAGGCTCTTCTCCGGCTCCGGGGTCAGCAGCTCGACGTGGCCGAGGTGCGCGATTTCGTGACGCGGCGAGGGGTCGGACATGAGCGGATCTCCTCAGGGGCGCGGGAAAACGGTGCCGTCGAACAGCTTCCGGGCGGTGCGGATCACGGTCGACCGGCGGACGCGGGAGCCGTCGAACTCGATCGCCACGGCGAGCTTGCCGCTCGGGTGCTCGATCTCGATGGGCTCGCCCGCGGCGGGTTTCCGGAGGAGCTCGGCCCCGACGGCGCCCTCGAGCAGCAACGCCGTCACGACGCTGACCCCGCCGAGCACGCCGATCGACGGGTGCTGCTTGACCGGGATGAAGGTGCGGGTGGCGATGGCGCCGCCGTCGCGGGGCGCGGAAACCAGTGTCGTCTTGGGGACGGACGAGCCGCGGACGTCGCCGAGGCCCATGAGCTTCCCGGCTTCGATGCGCAAGGCGTCGATCCGGTCGGCGAGCCCCGGTTCCTCGCCGAGGTCTTCGGCACGCGCGACGACGACCGGCATCCCGTTGTCCACACAGGACACCACGATGCCGCCGATCTCGTCGCGGACGTTGCCGGTGGGCAGCAGGCTGCCGCAGACGGATCCTTCGGTCTCGGTGAAGTCCAGCTCGACCGGGGCGGCGGTGCCGGGGACGCCGGAGATGGCGGTGTCGCCGCTGTAGTCGACTTCGCCGCCGGGGGTGGCGAACGTCGAGACGGCGATGGTGCCGGTGTTGACCAGCCGCACGCGCACGGTGGTGCGCTCGGGGCCGGCGGGCACGAGCCCGCGTTCGACGGCAAACTGCCCGACGCCGGCCAGGAGGTTGCCGCAGGTCTGCCGATCGGAGACGGTGGGCTCTTCGACGCCGAGCTGCAGGAACAGGTAGTCGATGTCGTGGCTCGGTCCGTCCGCTTCGGACACGACGGCGACCTTGCTGGTGACCGGCTGAGCCCCGCCGAGACCATCGATCTGGCGCGGGTCGGGGGTGCCCATGATCCGCATCAGGAGGTCGTCGCGGGCCGTCGGGTCTGCGGGGAGGTCGTCGGCGAGGAAGTAGGCGCCCTTGGAGGTGCCGCCCCGCAAGAGCATGCAGCGCACGCCGGTCATGCCTGCTCCTTCTCGTACTCCTCGGCGGTCACGTACCGGACGCCGAGGGCTTCGAGCTTCTCGCGCAGCCCGTAGCGGTCCAGGCCGAGCTGGCCCTGGGCGAACGCTTCCCGCGCGGCGGCTTCCTTTTCCAGCCGGGCCTGCGAGGCGTCGAGTCCTATTTGGACATCTTGGCGGCGCACGCGCAGAACGCCGTCGTCGTCGGCGAGGATGGCGTCGCCCGGGCGGATGACCTGCCCGCCGATGACGACGGGAACGTTGACGGCGCCGGCGGTCGCCTTGACGGTGCCTTGCGCGCTGACGGCGGCCGACCAGACGGGGAAGCCGAGCGCGCGCAGGTCGCTGACGTCCCGGACGCCGGCGTTGATCACGAGGCCCCGCACGCCCCGGTAGCGCAGCGCGGTGGCGAAGAGCTCGCCGAAGAGCCCGTCACGGCAGGGGGAAGTGGTGGTGACGACGAGGACATCGCCTTCGCGGCACTGCTCGACGGCGGCGTGGATCATGAGGTTGTCCCCGGGCCAGCAGAGCGCGGTGACGGCGGTGCCGCCGATCCGGGCGCCGTCCTGGATCGGGCGGAGGTCCGGACCGAGCAGCCCGGAGCGCCCGAGAGCCTCGTGGACGGTGGCGACGCCGTAGTCGGCCAGCTGCGCGACTTGCCGCAGGTCGGCCCGCGGCGGATCGGTGACGATGACGGGCTTCATACGGCTTACGGTACGGTTCAGTCGACGAAATTGTCAACAATCTTGGCGCCAGTACCGATCACAGGGAGTACGCATCCGCAAGACCCGTCACGGCCGCAGGTGCGACACCTCCGCGGCATCGGCCACCTTGAGCGCCTCGATCACGCTCGCCAAGTGCACCCGCGCCGCCTCCGCCGCCCGTTCCGCGTCGTGCGCGCAGATCGCGTCGATGATCGCCAGGTGCTCCGGGAGCGACACCTGCGGCCGGCCCGGGCGCATCGCCAGCCTGAACTGGTGGCGGACACTCTGCCCCCGCAACCGCTCCAGCACCTGCGCCGCCGTGTGCTGGCCGCTGATCTCGCGCACCCTGCGGTGCAGCCGCTGGTTGAGCCCCGAGTACCCGACCACGTCACCGCCCGCCACCGCCTGGCGCATCAACTCGCCGAGCTCCTTCAGCTCGCCGACCTCGGCGTCGGAAACGCGCTCCGCCGCCTTCGCCGCGCACAGCGACTCCAGCATCATGCGGACCTCGGAGATCTCGACGGCCTCCTCGAGCGACACCGCCCGCACCCGCGCGCCGCGGTTCTGCACCCGCTCGACGAGCCCCTCATTCGTCAGCTCTATCAGGGCCGCGCGCACCGTCGCGCGGCTCGCGGCGAACTGGCCGGACAGGTCCGCCTCCACCAGCCGCTGGTTGGGCACGAACTCGCCGCGGACGATCGCGTCGCGGATGGCCGCCACCACGGAACGCTCCCCCGGCTGCCGGTCCGCAGCACTCTCGGTCATACCCCGACCCCGTCTGTCGACGCCTTTTGTTGACAATTTTGTCTAGCACATCGTGTACTCGATCGTAGCTTGTGGAGAGGATTCTGCTATGCCCGGAACCATCGCGATACTCGGCCTCGGCGAGGCGGGCAGCGCGCTCGCCCGCGATCTGGCCGCCGCCGGAGCCGTCGTGCGGGGCTACGACCCGGTCGTTTCCGCCGTCGAGGGAGTCGTCACGACGGGCTCGGAAGCCGAAGCCGCCGAGGGCGCCGACCTGGTGCTCAGCGTGAACAGCGCGCACGCGGCCGTCGAAGCGCTCGAGGCCGGGCTGGGCGGCGTGAAGACCGGCGCCGCCTGGGCCGACCTGAACACCGCCTCCCCCGGCACCAAGCGCGAGCTCGCCGGTATCGCCGCCGAACACGGCGTGCCGTTCGCCGACGTCGCGATCATGGCGCCGGTGCCGGGGCGCGGCCTGCGCGTCCCGATGCTCGCCACCGGTGTCGCCGCCGAGGCCGTCGCCGCGGCGCTGAACGCGTTCGGCGCCGCGGTCGAGATCATGACCGGCGACGCCGGCCTCGCCGCCGAGCGCAAGCTGCTGCGCAGCGTGTTCTTCAAGGGCATGTCGGCCGCCGTGGTCGAAGCGCTGCAAGCGGCGCGCGCCGCGGGCTGCGAGGACTGGCTGCGCAAGATCATCGTCGACGAGCTCACCGCGGCGAACGCGGCCACCGTCGACCGGCTCGTCGACGGCTCCTACCGGCACGCGGTCCGCCGCACCGCCGAGATGGCGGCGGCCGCCGAGATGCTGACCGAACTGGACGTGCGCAACGACGTCGCCGGCGCGGCTCGCGACCAGCTCGCGCACATAGCTGATTCACAGGATTGTTGACAATTTTGCCGCGAGTCTTGTGTTCAATATCTCAGCCGATGTAGCTTCGGACACCTCCGCCGCCCCCGGACGAAAGGGACGAGGATGTCCACGCGAGAACCAGGCGGCACGGCCGCCGCCACGGTCCGGCTGTCGATCCGGGTCACCGCGCTGTGCTGGGTCCTCGTGCTGCTCGACGGCCTGGACCTGTTCGTCTACGGGGCGACCCTGCCGGGCGTGCTGGCCGACAAGAGCTTCGGCCTGACCGCGGTCACCGGCGGGACCATCGGCAGCATGACGACGTTCGGGATGATGCTCGGCGCGCTCGCGTCCGGGATCCTCACCGACCGCACCGGGCGCCGGAAGATCATCATCACCGGGGTCACGGTCTTTTCACTGGCCGCGGCCGCGTGCGCCGCCGCGCCGACGGTCGAGTTCTTCGGCGCGGCGCGGTTCGTCGCCGGGATCGGGCTCGGCGGGCTGCTGCCGTCGGCGATCGCGATGGTCATGGAGTACGCGCCGGCGTGGCGCAAGAACCTCGCCGTCACCACCGTGATGACGGCCCACCAGGCGGGCGGGGCGCTGGCCGGCGCGCTGGGGATGACGCTCGTCCAGTCGCTGGGCTGGCGCTCGGTGTACTGGATCGGCGCACTGCTGCTCGTGGTCGTGCTGCCCGCCGTCGTCTTCCTGCTGCCGGAGTCGCTGACGTTCCTGCTGGCCAAGGGCAAGACCGGCCGCGCGCGGGCCATCGCGGACAAGTACGCGGTCTCCCTCGGCACGTTCGCGCCCGAGCCGGCCGAAGACCGGCGCGGCGGCCTGCGCGGGCTGTTCACGCCGTCGGTGCGGATGACGACGCTGCTGTTCTGGATCGCCTCCTTCGCCGGTCTGCTGCTGGTGTACGGCGTGAACACCTGGCTCCCGACGATGATGCGCGGCAGCGGCTACAACCTCGGTTCCGCGATCAGCTTCCTGCTGGTGATCAACCTGGGCGGGATCGCGGGCATGCTCGTCGCCGGCCGGCTCGCTGACCGGTTCGGCGCCCGGCCGGTCGCGATCATCTGGTTCGCGCTGACGGCGTGCGGCGTCGGGCTGCTGGCGGTGCACCTGCCCCTGGTCGTGACGTACGTGGTCGTGTTCCTTACGGGCGCGTGGCTGTTCAGCGCGCAGACGCTCATCTACGCGGCGGTCGGCGCGTACTACCCCGCCGACAGCCGCGCGACGGCGCTCGGCTGGGTGTCGGGCGTCGGCCGGCTGGGCGCGGTGTTCGGGCCGTGGCTGGGCGGGGTCCTGGTCGCGAGTGGACTGTCCTCTTCGGGCTTCGTGGTGTTCGCGATCGCGGGCGTGCTCGGCGCGGCGATGGTGAGCCTGGTGCGCCGCGCCGAGAACCCCCTCAGCGTGCGCGAGGGGCACACCACTGCGCGGTCGGCTTGACGATCGCGAGGACGAGCGTCGCGACGGCCGGGACCAGGGTCAGCAGCAACCCGAGGAAGCCGGGGAACAGCCCGGCGCCGTAGTGGCCGATGCCGACCATGTCGACCACGACCGTCGCGACGGCCACGAAGATGGCGAACCCGCTGCCGATGATCGTGAGCAGGCGGCCCATCGGCTTGCGCAGGAACAGGAGGATGCCGCCGGGGAGCAGCGTGCCCACGAGGATCAGGTTCTCGACGAGGGCGACGATGAAGAGCCAGTGCAGGAACCCGAGGCCCGCGATCCCGATGGCGCCGGTGATCAGGCCGAGCAGCGAGGCGAGCCCGCCGAGCACGGCGAGGACGCCGGCGATGATGGCGGTGGCCCCGTTGGGTTGCGGCGGCTGCATCCCGTAGCCGGGCGCGGGGTAGGGCGCCTGCGGGTAGGGCTGCGCGGCGAACCCACCCGGGTACGACGGCTGGCCGGGGTAAGGCTGCTGCGCGGGGAAGCCCCCCGACGGCGCGGGATACGCCGGCTGGGCCGGGAAACCACCCGAAGGCGCGGAGTACGGCTGCTGCCCCTGCGGCCCGGGGTACTGCGGATTCGTCATGACGTCCTCGGTGTCGGCCGACCGCCCCCACGGTGCGCCGACTCCGGCCCCCGGCGGTTCGGGCGAAGTCTCCCACGCGGACCCGGCCCGTCCCGGGTGGATCGCACCATCTCGATCAGGTCAATCTCGTCGTAGATATTGTCAACAATTTCATCGACGATTAGTGTGCGAGTATCGAAGCCCGGAAGCGACGAGGAACCACCTTGATCATCGACTGCCACGGCCACTACACCACCGCCCCGCCCGCGCTCGCGGCGTGGCGCGACCAGCAGATCGCGGCCCTGACCGGCGACGCCGCCGCGCCCACGCCGGCGGACCTGCGGATCAGCGACGACGAACTGCGCGAGACGATCGAGCCGAACCAGCTGCGCCTGATGGACGAACGCGGCATCGACCTCACGATCTTCTCGCCGCGGGCGTCGTTCATGGCCCACCACGTCGGCGGTTTCGAGACCTCCGCCGAGTGGGCGGCGCTCTGCAACGAGCTCTGCCACCGCGTCAGCACGCTCTACCCCGAGCGGTTCGCCCCCGCCGCGATGCTCCCGCAGTCGCCGGGCATCGACCCCGCCACCTGCCTGCCGGAGCTGACTCGCTGCGTCGAGGAGTACGGCGCCGTCGCGCTGAACCTCAACCCCGACCCCAGCGGCGGCCACTGGACGGCGCCGCCGCTCACCGACCGGTCGTGGTACCCGGTCTACGAAAAGATGGTCGAGTACGACATCCCGGCCATGGTGCACGTCAGCACCAGCGTGAACCCCGCGTTCCACACCACCGGCGCGCACTACCTCAACGCCGACACGACCGCGTTCATGCAGCTCGTGCAGGGCGACCTGTTCACCGACTTCCCGACGCTGCGGCTGGTCATCCCGCACGGCGGCGGCGCGGTGCCCTACCACTGGGGCCGGTTCCGCGGCCTCGCGATGGCGCTGGGCAAGCCCGAGCTGGAAGACCACCTGCTGAACAACGTCTTCTTCGACACCTGCGTCTACCACCAGCCGGGGTCGGACCTGCTCTTCGACGTCATCCCGGCGCGCAACATCCTGTTCGCGTCCGAGATGATCGGCGCCGTCCGCAGCGTCGACCCGCGCACCGGCCACCACTTCGACGACACCCGCCGGTACGCCGAGTCCGCGAAACTGTCCGAAGAGGACTGGGCCGCGATCCGCGAGCACAACGCCCGCGCCGTCTACCCACGCCTGGACACCCTCCTCAAAGGACAAGGCCGGTGACCGCGCCCAAGACGCCGGGCTGGCTGGACTGGTACGCCGGTCCGTCCACACCGGACTTCCGGCTGCCCGAGGGCACTGTGGACGCCCATTGCCACGTGTTCGGCCCGCAGAAGGAGTTCCCGTTCGCGCCCGAGCGCAAGTACACGCCGTGCGACGCGGGCAAGGACCAGCTGTTCGCCCTGCGGGACCACCTCGGCGTCACGCGGAACGTCATCGTGCAGGCCACCTGCCACGGCGCGGACAACTCGGCCATGGTCGACGCGGTGCGGGCGGCGGGCGGCCGGGCACGCGGGATCGCGACCGTCCGGCCCGACGTCGGCGACGGAGAACTGCGCGACCTCGACGCGGCCGGCGTGCGCGGAGTCCGGTTCAACTTCGTCAAACGGCTCGTCGACGCCTCGCCCGAAGAGGACCTGAGCACCATCGCGAAGAAGATCGCGCCGCTCGGCTGGCACGTGGTGCTCTACTTCGAAGCCGCCGACCTGCCCGAGCTCGAGGACTTCTTCGGCGAGCTGCCCGTGCCGCTGGTGATCGACCACATGGGACGCCCGGACGTCACGAAACCCGTGAACGGCCCCGAATTCGAACGCTTCCTGGCGTTCGCCGACCGCAACGACGTCCACGTGAAGGTGAGCTGCCCCGAGCGCCTCACCGTCACCGGCCCACCGGCCCTCGACGGCGAACGGCACGCGTACACCGACGTCGTGCCCTTCGCCCGGCGCGTCGTGGCGGAGTTCCCGGACCGCGTGCTGTGGGGCACCGACTGGCCGCACCCGAACCTGAAGAACCACATGCCCGACGACGGCCTGCTCGTCGACTACGTCCCGCACATCGCGGAAACGCACGAGCTGCGGCGGAAGCTGCTCGTCGACAACCCGATGCGCCTCTACTGGCCCGGCGAAACCGCCTGAAACCCCTGAAGGGCATGCAATGCAGCACGCCAACGCGCTCAACCGGCTGAACCGACTGCCGATTTCACGGTTCCACAAGGTCACCCTGCTGGCCGTCTCGTTCGCCTACTTCTTCGAGTTCGCGGACATCAACAGCTTCGCCACCACCGCACCCAAGCTGATCAAGCTCTGGGGCGTGACGGTCGACCAGGTCGCCTACGTGACCTCGCTGTCGTTCGTCGGGATGTTCTTCGGCTCGGTCATCGCGAGCAAGCTCGCCGACCGCTGGGGCCGGAAGAACGCGCTGGTGTGGACCACCGTGTGGTTCGGCGTCTTCTCGTTCGCGGCGGTGTTCTCGTGGGACATCGTGTCGCTCGGGGTGTTCCGCATCCTGACCTCGGCCGGGCTCTCGGCGATGACCGTCGTCGCGGTCATCTACGTCAGTGAGCTGTACCCGGCGGCCAGCCGCGGCAAGTACCAGGCGTACGCGATCGTGATCGGCATCTGCGGCACGCCGGTGACCAACCTGATCGCGAGCGCGGTCGTGCCGATCAACTCCTGGTCGTGGCGGCTGGTGTACCTGTGGGGCGCGCTCGGCGTGCTGCTGGTGCTGTTCACGCGGCAGCTGAAGGAGTCGCCGCGCTGGTACGAAAGCCGCGGCGAGCACGCCAAGGCGGACGCGGTGCTGCGGGAGATCGAAGAGCGCGTCGCGGCGGAGAAGGGCCCGCTGCCGGAGCCGGCACCGCCGATCGACGAGGCGCCGGTGGCCAAGGCGCCGCTGCGGTTGCTGCTGAAGAAGAAGTACCTGATGCCGACGTTGCTGCTGACGGTCCTGTGGGTGACGCAGACGATCGGCTTCTTCGGCTACTCGAGTTGGGCGCCAACGCTGCTGGCGAAGGAGGGCTTCAGCGTCGAGAAGTCGGTGTTCTACGTGGCGCTGACGACGGTGGGCGCGCCGCTGGGCTCGTACCTGGCGGCCCTGGTGACGGACCGCTTCGAGCGCAAGTGGTGCCTGGTCGCGTTCGGCACGGTGATCGCGCTGTGCGGCCTGTTCTACGGGCTCACGTTCAACCCAGTCCTCATCGTGGTGTTCGGCTTCCTGGTGAACCTGTTCGAGCGGGGCTACACGGCGCTGGGGTACGCGTACTCGCCGGAGCTGTTCGACACGCGGGGCAGGTCGCTGGGGACGGGCGTGTCGTACGGGCTCGGCCGGCTGTCCAACGCGGTGGGCCCGCTGATCGTGGCCGGGTTGTACAACGGCAGCGGGTACCAGAGCGTGTTCCTGTTCATCGCCGGGACGTGGCTGGTGGGCGCGGTGGTGCTGGCGGTGTTCGGCCCGAAGACCCGCGCGGCCCGGCTCCAAGGGACTCCCGAAGCCAAGCCGGCCGGGGTCTGAGCGGGCTACGGTTGCGGAGGCCGGCGGTAGGGCGACCGACCGAGCACGTCGTCGGTGAAGTGCGCGGGCGCCTTCTGCGCTCCGGCCGTCCCCGTCGGTCCACCGCACCCGCCAGCCCCCGATGCTGTCTTCATCGCGCCGGACGACCGGGGCGAAAATCTCGCGGGGGCGGTGTTCGCCGTCCGCCCAGAGTTCGGCGTGGACGTCACGGACCGGGCCGTCGCTCCAGTTGGCGAAGGGGAACTCCACCACCGAGACCGCGTCGGGAACACCCTGCCAGTCGGAAATCGGCCGGAAGCCCGGATTGCTGCCCGGGCCAAGCATCCGCCCATCCCTCTTGGCGACGAATCGCTCCCGTTGGGAGACGACCAAGGCGATGACACCGGCGAAGAGCGCTCCGATTCCGCCGCCCCCTGCCCGAAACCCGACCATTCCCTGAGTCGCCGGCCACGGCGATGGTGTTTCACCGCCGGATGCCGGCGTGAGCGGCGGCCCTGGTTCATCAAACCCGTTTGATGTATTTTACGAACATGACGCTCCCAGCGTTCGTCCGGCTGGCCGCCCACCCCCTGCGGTGGGCGCTGCTGAAAGCACTGGCCGGGAGCGATCTCCGGGTGCGCGAACTGACCGAACGCGTCGGGCAGCCGCAGAACCTCGTCTCCTACCACCTGCGGCTGCTGCGGGACGGCGGCCTCGTCACCGCCACGCGCAGCAGCTTCGATGGCCGGGACAGCTACTACCACCTCGACCTCGACGCCTGCGAGGCCGCGCTGGACGGGACCGGTGCGGCGCTGCACCCCGCGTTGCGCCGGGAACCCGCCCCGACAACCTTTGGGCGGGTCGCCGTGCTCTTCATCTGCACCGGCAACAGCGCCCGCTCCCCCATCGCCGAAGCCCTGCTCCGCCGGCGGACCGGCGGCAAGATCAGCGTCGCCAGCGCCGGTACGCGCCCGAAAGCCGCGCTGCACCCCGATACGCTCCGGGTGCTGCGCGACGACTTCGGTCTCGACCTCGGCGAGCAGCGCACGCGCTCTCTCGACGCCGTCGCCGGGCGGCGGTTCGACCACGTCGTCACCCTGTGCGACAAGGCCCGCGAGGTCTGCCCCGAGTTCCCGGGCCGCCGCCACTGGAGCGTCGCCGAGCCCGCGGGGTACGCCGCGTTCCGGCGGACGGCGGCGGAGATCGACGTCCGCGTCCGGCACCTGCTGCCGGATCTCGTTGTGGCGCAAGGCAAGGAGGCCCAGCCGTGACCGAGGAGTACGCCAGCGTCCGGTACGTCGTCGACGACGTCCCGGCGGCCCTCGACTTCTACACCACCCACCTCGGCTTCACCGTCCGCATGAGCGCGGGGCCCGCGTTCGCCGACGTCGTCCGCGGGCCGCTGCGGCTGCTGCTCTCCGGGCCCGCCAGCTCCGGCGCCCGCGCCACCCCGGCCGATGCCTCGGCCGCCGGGCGCAACCGGATCCACCTCGTCGTGCCCGACCTCGACGCCGAAATCGCGCGGCTCAGCGAAGAAGGCCTCTCCTTCCGCGGCGACGTCGTCGCCGGTCCGGGCGGGCGGCAGATCCTGCTGGCCGACCCAGCGGGCAACCTCGTCGAGCTTTTCGAGTCCGCCCGCTAAGCCGTGAGCGCGGCGCGGCCGGCGTCGAAGCTGCGCAGCGCCGCCCCCACCGCCGCGGCCACCGTGACCTCGAAGACCTCGTCCTCGCTGCACCCGGCGGTGAGCAAGGCGCGGACGTCGTCGTCGCGCACCCGGTGGGACGCGTCACGGACCAGCGCCACGTAATCGCCCCACGGCGAGGGCAATCCCGAACCCGTGCCGGCCGCCCGCCGCAGCTCGGGATTCGTGTGCGCGGGCTGCTCGAAGACGCTCTCCCGGAGGTCGGCCGGGCCGTCGGCGAGCAGGAAGCCCGGGAACCGGTAGCCGGCGCGGTGCAGCGCCCGCGTGCCCGTCTTCAGCTGCCCGTCGAGCAGTTCGAAGCCGAACGCGTTCGCGAGCCGGTTGACGATGTTCCACACCAGGTTGACGTCCAGCGCTTCCGAGACGGCGTGCGCGGGCAGGTCGCGGACCACCGCCGGGTCGAGGTCGGCGTCGCGCGAGACGTCCTCGACAAACCGTTGCACAGCAAGCAGTTCCGGCCGGGGAACGAGGTCACCGTCGCCCGCGATCCGCACCAGTTCGGCGTGCGTGACCACGCAGAACGGGCACTCGTGCACCCGCGCCGTGCTCATCGCGAGGTATTCGCGCTCGGCCGCCGTCCAGTACGACTCGCCGCGCATCGCGGGCGCGGTCAGCTCCAGCAGCGGCCGGGTCAGGAATCCGGGCCGGTAGAGCAGCAGCTTGACGATGTCCGGGCTCGTGACGCCGGAGAGCTTGCCCGTGACGGCCATGAAGACCCGGGCCCGGCGCCGGTGGCCGGTGTCCAAGACGGACAGTCGCATCAGGACTCCAGTTCGCGGAGGCGGCGGTCGAGGAAACGGTGGTCGGCCGGGGCTTCGGCCAGTTCGCGGGCCCGCCGGTACGCGGCGACGGCGTCTCGGGGACGGCCGAGGCGGCGCAGCAGGTCCGCGCGGGCGGCGTGCCACAGGTGGTAGCGGTCGAGCCCGTCGATCGCCTCGACCAGCGCCAGGCCGGGTTCGGGACCGGACGCCATCGCGACGGCCACGGCGTGGTTGAGCGCGACCACGGGTGACGGCGCGAGCGTCCGCAGCTGGGCGTAGAGCGCGGCGATGCGCGTCCAGTCGGTGTCGGCGGCGACGCGGGCCTGCGCGTGCTGGGCCGCGATGGCCGCCTGCAGCTGGTACTGCCCGACCGTCCCGTGGCGCAGCGCCCGCCCGAGCACGCCGAGCGCCTCGGCGATCCCGGCGTGGTCCCACCGCCCGCGGTCCTGGTCTTCCAGCAGGACGACGTCACCCTCGGGCGTGTAGCGGGCGGCCGAGCGCGAGTCCTGCAGCAGGAGCAGCGCGACCAGGCCGAGCGCCTCCGGCTCGTCGGGCATCAGCGCGGCCAGCAGCTTCGCCAGCCGGATCGCCTCGCGCCGCAGCTCGGCCGGCTCGTCCCGGCCGGACGGCGACGTGTAGCCCCGGGTGAAGACGAGGTAGATCACCGCGAGGACACCGGCGAGGCGGTCCGGCAGCAGGTGGTCCGGCGGGACGCTCAGCGAGATGCCCGCGTCGCGGATCTTGCGTTTCGCCCGCACGAGCCGCTGCGCCAGCGCGGGCTCGGCGACGAGGAACAGCCGCGCGATCTGGGCGGCGGTCAGGCCCGCGACCGCCTGCAGCGTCAGCGCGACCCGGGCGTCTTCGGCCAGGGCCGGGTGGCAGCAGGTGAAGAGCAGGCTCAGCCGGTCGTCGCCGACCTCGGCGAGCCGGTCGTCGGGCAGGCGCACCGCGGTCACCCCGCTTTCCCCGGCCGCGACCTCGGCCAGCTTGGCCCGGCCGACGCGGGCCCGGCGGATCCGGTCGACGGCGCTGTTGCGCGCCGCGGTCAGCAGCCAGGCCGCGGGGTCGTCCGGGACCGTGGCGTCCCACGTCCGCAGCGCTCGCGCGACCGCGTCCTGCAGGGCGTCTTCGGCGAGCTCGAAGTCGCCGAGCACCCGGACCAGCGCGGCGAGCAGCCGGGCGCGGTCCGCGCGGTAGACGCGTTCGACGGCGTCCGCCGCCCGGTCAGCCACGGGCGGCGCGGTGGTCCAGCCCGGGCACGCCGGCGACCGGGCGCACCTCGATCGAGCCCTGCGCGGCCATCGGGCACAGCGCGGCCAGCTCGAGGGCTTCGTCGAGGTCGCGGCAGTCGAAGACGTACACGCCGCCGAGGTGCTCGTGGGTTTCGGTGAAGGGCCCGTCGGTGATGAGGGTCCGGCCTTCCTGCACGGTCACCGTCGTCGCGGTGTGCTCGCCCTGCAGCGGGTGGCCGGAGACGAAGACCCCGCGGCGGCGGCATTCGTCGGCGAACGCGTTGACGGCGGCCAGCGCCTCCTCGAACCCGGGGTCGCCCGGCTCGGGCCGGTCGCAGTTGTAGATCAGCAGCATGTAGAGCACGCGCGCTCCTTCGTCCGGCGTCGGTCGAAGAGGATGACGAACAGGACGACGGTAACTCGACAGACCACGCGGGACCCGGCGAAAACCGCCCTCGGAAATTACCAAAGGTAAGTTCTGTCGCCATCTTGACTTTACCAATGGTCAGGAGGAGAGTCCTCGCCACCTGATTCGTCTAGACCAATCAGCGAGCTCCGGCGGACGGCCATCCTCAGGAGGAGACCCATGTCCCGCAGAACCCGGACCACCACAGCAGCCCTGACGAGCGCGGCGACCGTGGCCGCGACGGCCCTGATCCTCTCCGGCGGGGCCGCCGCGAGCCAGACCGCCGCGGCGGCCGACTGCGGGGTGCTGTTCGACGACTTCCACTACGCCTCCCCGACCGACTCCGCCTTCAGCGGCGCCGGCTGGACCACGCGCAACGACGTCGGCAGCCCCGGCGTCGCGGGCGCGCGGTGGCTCACCAGCAACGTCACCTTCCCGACGGTGAACGGCGAGCGCGTCGCCCAGCTCGCCGCGAGCACCGACGGGAGCGCGGCCGGCACCACGCACTCCGAGATGTACCAGAACCAGCTGCGGTTCTTCGAGGGCACGTACGCGAGCCGGGTCCGCTTCACCGACGCGCCGGACAGCGGCACGGACGGCGACCACGTCAACGAAACGTACTTCACGATCTCGCCGCTGCGGTACGACCGCGACCCGCTCTACAGCGAGCTGGACTTCTCGGAGTACCTGCCCAACGGCGGCTGGGGCGGCCCGACGGCCGACTACCAGACCAGCTGGTACACCTACTGGAACAACCCGACGTGGGACGGCCTGCGCACGTCCACCGCGCAGAACCGCAGCTTCGCCGGCTGGCACGACATCGTCACGCAGGTGTCGGGCGGGCACGTGAAGTACTACATCGACGGCGTGCTCACCGCCGACCACACGACCGACGCCCAAGGCGACCCGGTGACCCCGCGGACGCCGATGTCGATCAACTACAACATGTGGTTCATCGACACGGCCGGGCACACGAGCGGCAACAGCGTCTACACCGAACAGGTCGACTGGACGTACTACGCGGGCAACCAGGTGGTGTCGCCTTCGGACGCCGTCGCCCGCGCGGGTTCCTACCGGACGGCCGGGACGTCCCATGTGGACACCGTGAACGGGTGCACGTCGCCGACCACCCCGCCGGCGACCACGACGACCCAGCCGACGACGACGCCCACGACCCCGACGACGCCGACCACGCCGTCGCAGCCGGCCGACTGCTCCACGGCGCCGGAGTGGGACTGGGGCACGGTGTACCTCGGCGGCCAGCGGGTGAAGCACAACGCGCACCTCTGGCAGGCGAACTGGTGGACCCAGGGATCCGAACCCGGGCTCACCGCCCAGTGGGCCGACCTCGGCCACTGCTGAAGTCCGGCCGCGGCCCGGGTCACAGGGACCAACCCGGGCCGCGGCCCCCTTCCCGCACACCCGCTCGTGAGCGGGAAACAGGGCTGGAACACCGTTTCCCACTCACGACCGCCACTCCCCCACCGCCTCACTCCCCGGGAACTCCCATGCGCAGACGCACTTTCGCCGCCGCCCTGGCCGTCGCCGCCGTGACCGCCACCGCCGCCTGCGGTACCGACACCCCCGCCCCGTCCGCCCAGGGCGGCGGGCAGCTGACCGTCTGGCTGATGAACGGCGACCTGTCCGACAAGGCCACCGCGGCGATCGGCGCCGCGTTCGAGAAGGCCACCGGCGCGAAGGTCACCGTGCAGATCCAGGAGTGGGACAACATCAACACCAAGATCAGCACCGCTCTCGCCCAGGACAACACCCCCGACGTCATCGAGATCGGCAACACCGACGTCCCGCTCTTCGCCGCCAACGGCGCCCTCGCCGACCTGAACCCGCACCGCGACGAGCTCGCCGCCGGCCAGACCTGGCTGGACGGCTTGGCCGGTCCGGCCACTGTGGACGGACACCTCTACGGCGCCCCGCTGTTCGCCGGCAACCGCGCGGTCATCTACGACAAGCGGGTCTGGGCCGACGCCGGGATCACCGCGCCGCCGAAGACGTTCCAGGAGCTCACGCAGGACCTCGACAAGATCAAGGCCAAGCACCCGGCCGCGGACTACTCGGCCTTCCACTTCCCCGGCAAGTACTGGTACGGCGCGCTGCAGTTCGTCTGGGACGCCGGCGGTCGGCTCGCCACGCAGAAGGACGGCAAGTGGACCGGCGCCCTGGAAAGCCCCGAGGCGCAGAAGGGCCTGCAGGCCTGGAAGGACTTCCAGGCCGCCTACTCCTCTCCCGCCTCCCGCAACGTCGACACCAAGGCCCCCGACCAGGCCGCGATCTTCTCCTCCGGCGGGGCCGGCGCGATCCTCGACACGAGCGTCAACACCGTCGTCAAGAACAAGCCGGAGCTGAAGGACCACCTGGGCACCTTCCCGTTCCCCAGCGCCACGCCCGGCAAGACGCAGCCGGTGTTCCTCGGCGGGTCCGACCTCGCCATCGCCGCCAAGAGCCGCAACCCCGGCCTCGCCCTCGCCTACGTCAAGGCCGCGACCGACCCCGCCGTCCAGCGCGACGCGATCGTCGGCATCGACGGCTGGACGCCCATTTCCACCCAGCTGATCGACCAGATCACGCCGACCCTGCCGCCGCTCAACGCCGCCTTCGCCACCGCCGCCAAGACGAGCGTCGCGACCCCGGCCGCGCCCGGCTGGGCGACCATCGAGAGCGACAAGTCGATCAACACCTTCTTCGCGGACATCGCCACCGGGCGCCGGCCGATCGCCGACGCCGCCAAGGACTTCGACGCTCACCTGACCGAGGCGCTGAACGCCCGCTGACCGGCGGGGTGGCCCGGCCGACTGCCGTCCCCAACCGGGCCACCCCGCCCCTTTTCCGCGAAGGAGTCCTCGTGCTGCTGGTGAAAGCACCGCCCGAAGCCCCGCCGAGCCCGGCCACGCCGCGCCGGCGCCGCTCGCTGCTGCCCTACGGCCTGCTGCTGCCCGCGACCGTCCTGCTCGGACTCGTCCTGGGCTACCCCCTGGTGCGCCTGGTCGTCATCTCGACGCAGCAGTACGGCCTGCGGTCCCTGTTCACCGGCACGACGAGCTTCGCGGGCTGGGACAACTACGCCGCCGTCCTCGGCGACGACCAGCTCCTCCCGGTCCTCGCGCGCAGCATCGGGTTCTGCGCGGCCCTGGTGGCCGGCACGCTCGTCATCGGGTTCGGCGTCGCGCTGCTGCTGCAACGCCTGGGCCGCGGCATGCGCACGACCGTCACGCTCTGCCTGATCGCGGCGTGGGCCCTGCCGAACGTGGCGTCCACCCTGGTCTGGCAGTGGCTCTTCCAGCCCGGTTACGGCGTGGTCAACTGGCTGCTCACGCAGGTCGGGTTCGGCGACCTCACCCAGCACGACTGGACGACGTCCCCGGCGTCGGCGTTCACGCTCGTCTGGCTGCTGGTCGTCTGGCAGTCCGTGCCGTTCGTCGCGCTCACGCTCTACGCGGGCCTGTCGCAGATCCCGCGTTCGTACTACGAAGCCGCCGCGCTCGACGGCGCCCGGCCGTGGCGGGTGCACCGCACCATCACCTTCCCGTTCCTGCAGCCGATCCTCGGCCTGGTCACGATCCTGTCGGTGATCTGGGACTTCACCGTGTTCAACCAGATCTGGATCCTGACCCAGGGCGGCCCGAACGACGGCACGACGACGCTCGGCATCTGGACGTTCACGAGGGCGTTCAGCGGCAACAACTTCGGGCAGGGCGCGGCGATCGCCGTCGTCTCGGTCCTGCTGCTCGTCGCGATGACGGCCGTGTACGTGCGCCGGCTCGTCCGCTCCGGGGAGGACCTGTGATCCGGCGGATCGGCCGCAACGCCACAGCCGCGCTCTTCTGCCTCGTGTGGATCTTCCCGGTCTACTGGATGGTGCTCACGGCGTTCAAGCCCGCGGGCAAGATCCTCCAGCCCACGCCGGAGTTCCTGCCGGTGGACGTCACCCTGGACAACTTCGCGGACGCGCTCGCCAAGCCCGGGTTCGTGCAGGACCTGGTCAACAGCGTCGTGGTCGTCGTCGCGGTCGTGGTGCTGTCCATTGTGGTCGCCTTCCTGGCCGCGACGGCGTTGACGCGCTTCCGGTTCTTCGGCCGCCGCAGCTTCCTCATCGGCGTGCTGGTGCTGCAGATGGTGCCGGTGCCCGCGCTGGTCATCCCGCTGTTCCTCGGCCTCAAGAGCGCGCACCTGCTCGACACGCTGTTCGGGCTGGTCCTGACGTACGTGGCGCTCGTGCTGCCGTTCACGATCTGGACGTTGCGCGGGTTCCTGCACGGCATCCCGGTCGAGCTCGAGGAGGCGGCGATGGTCGACGGCGCGACGCGCGGGCGGGTCATGCGCTCGGTCCTGCTGCCGCTGGTGCTGCCGGGGCTGATCGCGACCAGCGTGTTCGCGTTCATCACGGCGTGGAACGACTTCCTGTTCGCGTACGTGATCATGAAGGACAGCTCCGGCTACACGCTGCCGGTGTGGCTGGTGTCGTTCAGCACGAGCACGGGCACCGACTACGGCGGCCTGATCGCCGCGTCGACGCTGTTCGCGCTGCCCGTCGTCGTCTTCTTCGCGCTCGTGCAGCGCCACCTGGTCGAAGGCATGACCGCGGGCGCGGTGAAGGGCTGATGATCATCCCCCACCCCGCGCGGCTGACCCGCCGCGCCGGCTCGTTCGCGCCCGCCGGCGGGCTGCGTGTGCTGGCCGGCCGCGGCGCCGAACGCGCGGCGCGCCTGCTCGCCGGCTACCTGCCCCGGCCCACGATCCACAGTGGACCGGCGATCCGCCTCGACCTCGTGCGGGAGGGAAACCGCGGGCTGGAGGGTTACGAACTCGACGTCACGCCGACGGGTGCGCTGCTGACCGCGTCGACCGAAGCCGGGCTGCGCAACGGCGTGCAGACCCTGCGCCAGCTGGTGCCGCTGCACGGGCCGCCGCGGCTGCCCTGCCTGCACGTCCGCGACGCGCCCCGGCTGCCGTGGCGCGGGGTGCTGCTCGACGTCGCCCGGCACTTCATGCCGCCGGAGTTCCTGCGCGAGTTCGTCGACCTGCTGGCGCTGCACAAGTACAACGTGCTGCACCTGCACCTTACCGACGACCAGGGCTGGCGGATCGAGATCGACGGATGGCCGCGGCTCACCGAAGTCGGCGCGTGGCGCGCGGAGTCGATGGTCGGGCCGGCCGGCAGCGACGTCTACGACGGCGTTCCGCACGGCGGCTTCTACACCCAGCGCGAGCTGCGGGAGCTCGTCGCGTTCGCGGCCGACCGCGGCGTGCGGATCGTGCCGGAGATCGACCTGCCCGGGCACGTGCGCGCGGCCTTGGCCGCCCACCCCGAGCTGGGCAACCGGCCGGAGGTGCGGCTGCCGGTGTGGACGGCGTGGGGCATCAGCCCGGACATCCTCGGCGTCCACGACGGCGCGTTCGCCTTCTGCCGGGAGGTGCTCACCCAGGTCGCGGACGTCTTCCCGGCGCGGCACCTGCACATCGGCGGCGACGAGTGCCCGACGACGCAGTGGGCGTCCAGCCCGGTCGCGCGGGCCAAGGCGGCCCAGCTCGAGCTGGGCGGCACCGCCGAGCTGCACCCGTGGTTCCTCGGCGAGCTGCACCGGTTCCTGGCGGAGCTCGGCCGGCAAGCCGTCTGCTGGGACGAAACCGGCCACGCCGCGGGCCGGCTGCCACCGGACCTGGTCGTCACGGCCTGGCGCGACGCCGCGCACGGCGCCCTCGCCGTGGCCCGCGGGCACCAGGTGATCATGGCGCCGCACACGTCGACGTACTTCGACTACCGGCAGAGCGAGGAACCGGGCGAACCGCCGCGCGCGGACGTCACGACACTCCGGGACGTCCACCGCTTCGACCCCCTGGACGGCGGGCTCCCGGTCAGCGACGGGACGCGGCCCGGCGTGCTCGGCACGCAGGCCCAGCTGTGGACCGAGCACGCGCCGACGCCCGACCACGTCCGCCACCTGGCGTTCCCGCGGCTGTGCGCGCTGGCCGAGCGCGCGTGGTCGCCCGCGGCGCGCAGTTATGCTGAATTCCAGGAGCGCCTGGCCGGTCACCTCGAACGGCTGCGCGCCCTGGACGCCCTGCCCAAGGAGCGCGTCCGGTTCGCCGGCGCGGTCCCCCTATCCGGGAAGACGGTGCCTTGACCGCTGTATCACCCGGGGCTTCGCCCCGGGCCGGGGGCTCCGCCACCCGGAGCCCCCGAACAGAAGGTGAGGCATCCGGGGCTTCGCCCCAGGCCGGGGGCTCCGCCACCCGGAGCCCCCGAGAAGGTGGCGAGCCGGCGGACCGCCCGCCCACGGTGAAGCGCGACCGCGTCCGGCGGCACCTGCTCAAGGTGATCGAGAACGCCGGCCCCGGCACCGGGCTGGCGTCCGAACGCGACCTCGCCGCGGAGCTGGGCGTGTCCCGCCCGACCGTCCGGGCGGCGATCGACGAGCTGACCCGCACCGGGCTGCTGGTGCGCCAGCGCGGGCGCGGGACGTTCACGAGCCCGCAGAAGGTGACCCAGGAACTGGCGACGGGCCTGGCTGTCCCGCCCGCCGAGGGGCATTGGACGAGCCGGGTGGTCGCGTTCGCGGTCTCCCCCGCCCCGCGGTCCCTGGCGGCCGACCTGGAACTCGAACCGGGGACGCCGGTGCTGCGCGTCACCCGGGTCCGGTACGTCGACGACGAGCCGATCGCGATCGAGCAGCTGGCGCTGCCGGCGTCCCTGGTCCCCGGGCTCGCCGTGGCGGACCTGGAGTCGGGCAACTTCTACCGGCTGCTGCGCGAGCGGTTCGGGATCGTGGTGTCGGACGCGGTGCAGACGATCGAGCCGGCGGTGACCAACCCGGAGCAGGCCGAGCTGCTCGAGATCGCGGTGTACGCGCCGATCCTCCACATCGAGCGGCTCACCCGCGACACGACGGGTCAGGCCGTCGAGCTGACGCGATCGGTGTACCGGGGCGACCGGTACCGCATCACGTCGAAACTCCGCTTCGACGCCGAATCGGGGTAGCACGGCGGGTTGGTGCCCACCACCCGCCGAGCCGAGGCCGCCGAACTGCCGCCACGCGGGCCCGGTTCCCACTCGCGGTCGCCGGAGCAGGACCTGCGCGACCCGTCGGGGGACGGGGCGCGACGGTCGAGCTGACGCGATCGGCGTACCGGGCGACCGGTACCGGATCCACGCCACAGCACCGCGAAATGGTGCCCGCTACCCGCCGAGCGGGCCACCGGAGCGCCGCCACGCGAGCCGGGTTTCGACTCGCGGTCGTCCGAGCGGATGCTGCGCGACCCGTCGGCGGACGGGGTCGCGACGGTCGAGCCGACCCGCTCCGTCCACCCGGGGCGACCGGTACCGGTTCGGGCTGAGCGCCGAGCCCGGCAGGCTGCGGCCCGGCCGATGGCCACCACGGGAGAGCCGCTGTCCGGGCGCAACGTCGGTCGTCGGACCCGGGTCTCGCGCGAATTCCCGGCGAGCGTGGGTCGAGACACCCGACGCGAAGGCAGGACACCAGCGCATTCGGAAAGTAGATCATCACCGCCGGGGAATCACGCCGGTTTTCGCGACCGGCCGTTACCCGATCGAGTGACAGCAGGACGGCATCCGGGTGAGCAGCCACCGGAAAACCCCTTGTCACAGCGGGCGTTCATTGTTTCGCGTCGGTAACGAACTGCGCTGTTGGCATCGCCTTTCTGGCGCCCGGGTGAGTGCGCTTCAACGCACTCCCGGCACGGCATAGGATTTTCCTTCGGCCGGGAAAACGATTCCCGGAATCCACTCTCGCGAAAGAATCGAGGACCATTCATGCGAAGACGCATGCTGGGTGCCGTGCTGCCCCTCGTGCTCGTCGCGGCCTCCGCCGTCGCGCTGCCCGTGGCCGCCGAAGCCGCCGCCGTCTCGGGGCTCACGAAGTCCGTGCAGGGCACCGGATCCCCCGCCGACCACGGCGCCACCGCGAACTGGGTCATCGGCTACGACGACCAGGCGACCGGGTCCGGCGCCGCCACCATCACCGACGCCGTCGGCGCGGGCCAGGCGTTCCAGTCCGGCTCGCTGCACGCCCCGCCCGGCTGGACGCCGTCGTGGTCCACCGACGGCACCACGTTCACCGGCACCGAACCCGCGTCCGGCGTCACCGCCGTGCGGGCGACCGACCCCGACGCCGGGCCGGACGCGACCTCGCTGTCCGGTGCCCTCACCCCGCCCGTGCAGGCGGTCACGACGGCGACCGGCGGCGACGGCTTCAGCCCGATCCTGTACCGCCCGCCGGGTGGCACGCTGCAGGCCTGGAACATCTACCACCACCTGGGGGCCACTTCGCCGAAGGTGGTCTGCACCGACCTCGCCACCGGGCAGCGCTGCCCGGGCGGCCCGTGGCCGAAGGTGCTCAACACCGCACCGGGCCCGCTCGGCACCCTGGGGGCCGGGGACATCGCCAGCACCATGGTCGAGCAGTACGTGCGCGACCCCGCCGCGCCCGCGAAGGTCTACTACCCCGCCGTCACCGCGGCGTCGACCGGCGTCGGCTGCCTCGACCTGGCCGCCGCGGCCAACTGCGGGTACTGGCCGCTGGCCGCGCTGGGCGGATCACCACCGGTGCGCAGCATCGGCGGCTTCGTGGAGAGCGCCGGCAACCTGTACGGCATCGTCACCTCCGGCGCCGTGGTGTGCTGGACCATCGCCACGCAGAGCGCCTGCGGCGGCCAGCCGTACGCGCCGATCGCGCCGGCGGCCAACCAGCCGTACGTCTACGGCGGCGTGACCGTGGTGGCGGGCAAGGTGTTCGCGTCGACGTCGAACCCGGGCACCGGGCAGCAGCCGGCCCTGGGCTGCTTCGACCCGGCGACGGCCACGGCGTGCGCGAACTGGGCGTCCTCGCGCCCGACCGGCCCCGCCGGCAACTACAACTACAACGACTACACGGCCTTCGACGCGAGCGGCGCCCCGGTGGGCGCGTGCGCGACGACGACCGGCGGGACGGACGTCACGACGTGCTACGCCCTCGACGGTTCCGCGCTCGCGGCCCCGCCGGGACCGGCCGCGCTGCCGGGCGGCGTGTACGCCTTCCCGCCGGAGGTCGTCACCGATCCCAACGGCCGCACGCGCAGCTACCTGCCGATCTGGAACGGCGGCTACGCGGGTGCGGCGCTCTGCCACGACTGGACGACGGGCACGGCGTGCGCGGGCCTGCCGGGGCCGATCTCGCACCCGACGGTGAACGGCGGGGCCACGCGGGACTACGGGTATTCGTACGACCCGCCGTCCGGCTGCCTGATCGGCCTGGGCGACGCGGGCGTGCTGTTCTCGATGGATCCCACGACCGGGGCCACGCCCTGCGTCCGTTCGGGCGGGCAGGTGACGCTGAAGCCGGGTGACTTCTACTGCGACGGCGGCTCGCACGTCCAGGGGTACACGGCGGCGCGGCTGACGGGCGTCGACCCGGCGAACGTCGACTTCGCGGCGTCGCGGGTCACCGTGGTCGACCAGGACGGCGCGACGGTGCCGACGCCGGGCTTCGCCCCGGACGGCTCGGTCGACCTGACGGGGGTCTCCGTGGCGGCACACCCGTCGATCACGGTGACGACCACGCTGGTCCTGCACTCCGCGGCCGGGTTCGCCGGCCGGCTGGTGGTGGACTACGCGGGCGACGCGCCGCAGCTGTGCTTCCGCACGACGATCTCGGCGGACTGCGCGGTGTCGTCGGTGGCGAACACGGCGTCGGGCACGGATTCGACGGGCTCGTTCACTTCGAACACGGTGACGCTGCCGGTCGCGCCGGGCGCGTCGTGCACGCCGAAGGTCAAGGTGGAGAAGGAGATCTGCACGTCGTCGTCGGCTTCGAAGTGCGGCCCGGGTGGCGCCGGACCGTGGGCGAAGCAGGCGGGGGTCGGGTTCCTGGGCCTGCTGAACGCGACGGCGTACTGGCGGATCACGGTCACCGACCTCGGCCCGGTCGGGATCACGTCCGCGCACGTGGTGGACAGCGTGGAGCCGTCCTGCCAGACGGCGGACTTCACGTTGGCGGCGGGTCAGTCGAAGCAGGTCTACTGTTCGACGTACGCGCTGCTGAGCCTGTTCCCGATCACCAACCAGGCGAAGGTGAGTTATGTGCCGGTGAACGTCCCGCCTGGGACGCCGCCGTCGCACACGGCGTGGTCCTCGGCGACCGCGTGTTCGCTGCTGTGCATCCTGTAGGGGGTTGAGGTGACGGCCCGCGGGGAGGTTCCCCGCGGGCCGTTTGCCACACTGGTGGCATGCGGTCGAACTCGCGGGCGTGGCCCGGTCGGTTCCACGAGGTCCCCTGGCGGGAGATCACCACCCGGTTCGACGCCATGGCCGCCGACCACGCGGAGCTGCGGCCGCTGGCCGACATCGCCGGCAGCGTGCTCGCGTGCGGCGGCGAGCGGCAGCTGGCGGGGCTGACGTCGATGCACGACCTGGTGGTCGCGGCCCGCCCCCTGCCGGAGCACCCGCCGGTCCCGGTCGTGGTCGTCCGGTCCCGTCGTCCGGTTACGTCGGCGCCTGCGGCGTGTTCATCGAGCACCGGTCGGTCACCGGCCACGACGACGGGATCTTCCGGCCCGGCTCCGAGGCGGTGCCGCTGTTCTGGCGGTTCATGATCGAGAAGTTCGGAGTGGAGCCCGATCGGTCCACTTCGGACCGCCGGCCCGGGAAGGCGTGAGGGAACCGTGACGGACGTCGAAGAGCGCTACCGCGCCTACCTCACCTGCCTGAACGAGCGGCGCTTCGCCGACCTCGGCGCGTTCGCGCACGACCCGGTCGTCCACAACGGCCGCACCCTCACCGTCGCCGAGTTCCAGGACCTCCTGCAGCGGGACGCCACCGAGATCCCCGATCTCCACTACGCGATCGAACGCCTCGTCGTCCAGGGCGACCAGGTCGCGTGCCGCATCCGGTTCGACTGCACTCCCGTCGAGGTCTTTCGCGGCTTTCCGCCGACCGGCGAGCGCATCTCCTTCGTCGAGCACGTCTTCTACCGCTACGAAGACGGCAAGATCGCCGAAATCTGGTCTCTGCTCGACACCGACGCGATCCGCGAGCAGCTCACACCGTGACCGGCTGCGGCTGCTCGGCCTTCGGGGACACCGCCGGCGCCATCAGCACCGCGCACAGCGGCACCGCCATCGCGATCGCCGCCAGCACGAACACCGGGAACAGGAACGAGAACACCTCGACCCCGGCCGGGTCCGGAGCGTTCATGTCCATGTGCATCCGGACCGCCGCCATGCCCGTGTAGTGCATGCCCGTCACCGCCGCGCCCATCACGAACCCCGCCAGCAACCGCAGCGGCAGCCGGTCGAGGAACACCGCGAACCACAGCGCCGCCGTCGCGGCCACCACCGCGATCACCACCGACAGCGCCACCAGGCCGCCGTCGTAGCCGAAGTCGCCTTTCACCCGCAAGGCCGACATCCCCGTGTAGTGCATGACGTTCACCGCCAGGCCCGTGATCACGCCGCCGAGCGCGAGGCGCCACCAGCCGAACTTCGCGCGGCCACCCACCACCAGCAGGCCCGCGAACACCGCCCCGACCGAGAGGATCGCCGACAGCACCGTGCGGAAGATGTCGTAGCGGACCGGCATCCCCGGCGTGCTGAAGCCGAGCATCGCGACGAAGTGCATCAGCCAGATGCCGACGCCGCCGATCGAGATCGCCGCCAGCACCAGCCACCGCATGCGGTGGCGGGGGTTCGCCGCGTGGCGGGCCTGCACCGTGCACGCCAGCCCGAGCGCGCAGCCCACGACCGACGTCAGGTACGCGAGCACCAGCAGCCAGTGCCCCAGCGCGAAATGCTCCATCGCAAAGTCCTTCCTACAGGTCGCGCAGCCCGTGCAGCACGCGTTCCATCAGGTCGTGGCGCTCGTCCCAGGTGGAGGTGTCCGACAGCGTGTCGCGCACGATCACCAGGTTGTCCTGCATCAGGTCCGACACGAGCACGCGGACCACGCCCAGCGGCAGCGACAGCAGTGCGGCGATCTCCATCAGCGACCGCGGCCGCAGGCACAGCTCGGTGACCTCCGCCAGCGCGCTCGACCCGAGGTAGCCGGCTTCGGCCCGGCCCGCAGCGGTGGTCTCGACCAGCGCTTCGACGGCGATCTCGACCGCCGGCGCCGTCCGGCCTTCCGTCCAGGCGTACGGGCGGGCCAGCGACGCGCTGCGCCGCGGCTCCTCCCCGTACGGCCCGGGCGGCGGGTCGTCGATCACCGGTGGTCCTGGGCCACCGGCATCTCGCGCGCGGGCACGTCGACCTTCTGCCCCACCCGCTCGACCAGCATCGTCATCTCGTAGCCGACCAGCCCGATGTCGCAGCCGGTCGAGGCGAGCACGACGAGGTTCGAGCCGTCGCCGACGCTCATCAGCAGCAGGAACCCCTGCTCCATCTCGATCACCGACTGCACCACCCGCCCGGCGGTGAACAGCTCGGCGGTGCCCAGCGACAGGCTGGACAGGCCGGCGGCGATGGCCGCCAGCTGGTCGGCGCGCTCGCGGGGCAGCGACTCGTCGGCGGCCACGAGCAGGCCGTCGGCGGAGACCAGCACGGCGTGCGCGACCCCCGACACGTCCTGGACGAACCCGTTGACCAGCCAGTTCAGCGTCGCCGTCCGTTCGGGCGGCGCGGCGGAACCGGGGAAGGCCAGCGTCCCGCTGAGGGACCGGGCCGACGGTTCGGTGCCGGTGCGGCGCGGCACGCCGGGAAGTTCCGTCATCGCGGATCCACTTCGTCCTTTCCGGATTCTTCGGCGCGGGCCGCGGTCTCCCGCCGGGCCGCGCGCATCCCCTGGTAATGGCGGGAGAGGCTGGTGCGGACGGCGGCGGCGTCGCGGAACGACCCGCCGTCCTGCTCGCGCACCCGCGGGACGGCCGCGCCGGGGGCCAGCTGGGCCCCGGGCCGCCGGGTGGGCAGGCCGGCCTCGGTGAGCCGCTGCGCGGGGGCGGGCTTGAGAGCGCTTTCGGCGGCTTGCCGCGCGCGGTCGGCCGGGGTGTCCCACTCGCCGACGACGGGCTTTTCGGGCCGCGCGACGGGCTTTTCCACCGAGGGGGGCCAGTCCGTGGCCGGGATCGCCGAGTCCTCGGCCTGCGCGGTGGACGGTGTTGTTTCGGCGGCGGGACTCCGTTGTGCCACCGGAGCTTCGGCCTCGGTCTTCGCCTCGGTGGGCGGCCAGTCCATTGTGGACTCCGTCGGCGCCGGTTCCCTCTTCCCCACCGCCGGCCACTCCCCCGGCCCGGCCGAGCCGTTCCGCCGGACCACCGGCTTGGCCACCGGCTCGGTGAACCAGCTCGTCACGACCTGCTCGAAGATCGGCGTCGACGCCTGCGCCGGCACCACCGGGGGCCGGGTGTGGCCGTTGCGGTTCGCTCCCGCCGACACCAGCCTCCCCGCGCCGATCGGGCGGGCCAGGTCCGCGATCACCAGCGCGCCCGGGACGTGGACGCTCGCCGTCACGCCCGCGTGGCGGGCGCCCGTGCCGGTCGCGCGCAGCCGGACCGTCACCCCGTGCAGCGCCGCGAGCCGGCCGACCACGAACAGCCCCATCCGGCGGGTCGTCTCCGGGCCGACCGTCCCGGCCGCCGCGAGGCGCTCGTTCACCGCCGCGAGCTCCGCCGGGGTCATGCCCAGCCCCTGGTCGACGACCTCGATGAGCAGCCCGCCGTCGGCGCCGCGGTCGGCCGTCAGCGCCACCTTGTGCTCCGGCGGCGAATACCGCGTCGCGTTCTCCAGCAGCTCCGCGAGGATGTGCACGACGTCCGCGGCCGCCTCGGGCTGCACCGAACTGCGCGGCGCGTTGCCCAGCGCCACCCGCCGGTAGTCCTTGACCTCCGACGTCGCCGCGCGCAGCAGGTCGCGCGTCGGCACGGGTTCGCGGCCGTGCCGCACCGGGCGGCCCCCCGCCAGGACGTGCAGGTTCTCGCCGTTGCGGCGCAGCCGGGTCGCGATGTGGTCGATCCGGAACAGCTCGTCGAGCCGCTTCGGGCTCTGCTCCCCCGCCTCGAGGTCTTCGATGATCGACAGCTGCTGCTCGACCAGCGACTGGCTCCGCCGCGACAGCGTCATGAACATCTCGCTGACCTGCTTGCGCAGCTCGGCCTGCTCGACAGCGAGCCGGACCGCCTGCCGGTGCATGTCGTCGAACGCCCGGGCCAGCTGCCCGATCTCCTCCTCGGTCTTGACGCCGGAGTCGGGCACCGCGCGCCAGTCGACGTCGTGGCCCTCCCGGACCTGCCGGACGGTCTCCGGGAGCTGTTCGTTCGCCGCGCGCAGGGCGGCCGCGCGCAGCCGCCGCACCGGCGTCACCAGGGACCGCACCACCAGGAGCGCGATCGCGAGCGCGCCGAGCAGCGCGCCGAGGACCAGGGCCGTGTCGCGCAGCGAGTCGGACCGGGCCCGGTCGGCCGCGGCCGAGACGTCGCTCGCCAGCTTCGCCGAGACGTCGTTCAGCACGGCCGTCACGCCGGCCGTCTCGGCGGCGATCGAGGGGGCGAACGACGCGAGCGCCGCGGTGCCGCCGTTCCCGGAGTCCTGCAGGGTCTCGAGGCGGGCGTCGGCGGAGCTCGTCGCCGCCTTGAACCGGTTCAGCCGGTCGCCGGTGAGCTGGTGTTCGACCTGCTCGCCGAGCACCTCCTGCTCGGCGGCGGTCTGCACGACGGCCGGGCGCAGCGACGCGTCGTCGGGACTGTTCTGCGCCGCTCGAGCGAAGGTCTCTTCGGTGGCCAGCTCGGCGCGCAGGTGCACCAGCAGCCGGGTGGTTTCCGCGCCGGCCGCGGTTTCGCTGCCTGCGTCGGCCGGGACGAACGAAGGCACGAGATCGCCGAGGGTGGCGATGATGTCGTTGTAGCCTTCGGCCTTCGTGCGGACGTCGCCGCCGCCGGCGCCGGCCGCGCGGATCCCGGCGAGCTTGCCCAGCGCGGTGTTCAGCGCGCGGCCGGTGTCGGCGGGCAGCGGCGCGAAGCCGATGTCGCGCTGGACGGCGGCCACCTTCGCGTCGACGGCCGCGGTCAGCGTGTTCGGCGCGCCGGCCGGGACCGCCACCGCGGCGACCATCTCCTCGCCCAGCGAACCGGTCAGGTCGATCGTGTCGTGCAGCACCGGCAGCCGGTCGCGGGCCGCGCTGAGCGCGGTCGCGCGGTCGAGCTCGCCCTGGATCCGGACTTCCGCGAGCGCCACCGCGACCAGGACCGGCAGCAGCAGGACGACGCTGATCTTGGTGCGGACGCTCCAGTGCGCCGGCCACCACGCGGCGTCCACCGGCAGGCGGGGCGTGGATCTGCTTTCGTGCATGGCGGAATCGCTCGATTCCCAGCCGCGCGCACGGCTGACGTCGAACTCGGACAGGACGAGGGGGCCCCAGGGCCGACCACGGACGTCCCGAGCGGACTTTCCGAACCCGGCTCCCGGACCGGCGAGGACGTGGCGTTGATCGAGCCGACCAGCAGAGAACCCCACGTCCGGCATCCTTGTCAACCCTAAGCAGCGGCGTTTCGGAACGCGCTGATCGAATTGGCCACGATTCCCTTCGCCGGTTCACGCATCGTGTTCCGGCGATCGCTGCTTGCACACCGTACAAGCAGATTCGCGCAGCTCCAGGGCCTACCGAGCGGTAAACGCGCGCCGCCGTCGCATTGGCGGCAGAATTACCCACAGCAGTTGCCGGGACGAATTCCGCCCATTGTTCGAATGGTGTGTTAATAATTCCCCCGGCGCCCGGTCGTGGGTCCTCGCCACCGGCCCGGCAGAATCGCCGTCGTGACCGATGTGGACGAAACCGGCGGCGGCAAGCGGGTCGGCTGGGTCGAGCTGTACTTCGACCTGGTCTTCGTGTTCGCGGTGGGCCAGGTGGCGCACGGCGTCGTCGCGGACCCGCACTGGGCGCGGGTGGCCGCCGCGGGCGGCCTGTTCGCGACGCTGTGGTGGACGTGGATCGGCTTCGCCGTGCTGTACAACCGCCGCGGCGACGACAGCCGCGTCGCCGACCGGCTGTTCGTGCTCGCCGGCACGATCCCCTGCGGGATCGCCGCCACCCAGGCGCACCACGTCTTCGACGGGCACCCGGCGATCTTCGCGGTGGCCATGGCCGCCGTCCGCCTGATCCTCGCGGCCGCGCACCGCTGGCCGGCCCGCGACGGTCTGGACCAGCGGCGGATCAGCTGGGGCTACACGCTCTCGGCGGTCCTGTTCGGCGTGTCGGCGGTCATCCCCTACACGTGGGTGCTGTGGGTGGTCGCGCTCCTGCAGGAGGCGGGGTTCCTGCTGCTCGGCGACCGGCCGAAGCGGCGTCGCGGCGAGCGGCGGGAACGGCCCACGCGCGAGGCGCGGTGGCGGAGCATGTGGGCGCCGCCGCGCGACCCGAACCTGGCGGTCGACTCGGCGCACCTGGCGGAGCGGTTCGGGCTGTTCATGATCCTGCTGCTCGGCGAGCTGGTGATCACCGTCGGCACGGCGGCGCTCGAGCGGCCGGCCGACGACCTCGCGTACTGGGCGTCCCTGGTCGCCGGGCTGGTGATGGCGGGCGCGCTGTGGTGGCTGTACTTCACGTCGGCCGCCCTGATCTACGAGCGCATGCTCGACCTCTCGGGCGGCAACCCGGCGCTCGCGTATTCGCTCTACGCGGGCGGCCACCTGTTCCCGGCGTTCGCGCTGCTGCTCATCGCGGCGGGGGTGAACCTGTCGCTGCACGAGTCCCCGCCCCAGGCGGCGAGCTGGTACACGACCATCGGCCTGGCGCTGTACCTGTCGGGCACCCGGGTGTTCTCCTCCGGCCCGGCGGAACGCTGGTACAGCGGCGTGGCCCAGGTCGCGGCGCTGGCCGCGACGGTGTGCCTGGCCTTCCTGGGCCGCGTGCTCCCGGCGCCCGCGGTGGTCGTGGTGGTCGCGGTGTGGGCGGTCGGCTCGACGCTGATCGCGGCGGGCATCCGCCACCGCGCGCTCGAGGAGTTCGGCTCGGACCCGGTGGCGTTCCTGCGCAGCATCGAGCGGGATCGGCTCCACGACCACGACCGGCCGCGGCAGCCCTGACCCGGCCCGGAAGCGGGTATCGCGATTCCCCGGGCGCCATTCGGGTAACCGGCCACCGGAAGCCCAGGACGCACAGGGAGTACTCATGGCTCAGACAGTCGGCGACTACCTGCTCCAACGCCTGCGCGAGTGGGGTGTCGAGCAGGTCTTCGCCTACCCCGGCGACGGGATCAACGGCCTCGTCGCCGCGTTCGGCAAAGCGGACGACCAGCCGCGGTTCGTGCAGGCGCGGCACGAGGAGATGGCCGCGTTATCGGCGGTCGGCTACGCGAAGTTCAGCGGCCGCGTCGGGGTCTGCATGGCGACGTCCGGCCCGGGCGCGATCCACCTGCTCAACGGGCTCTACGACGCCAAGCTCGACCACGTCCCGGTCGTCGCGATCGTCGGGCAGACCGCCCGCAGCGCGATGGGCGGCAGCTACCAGCAGGAAGTCGACCTGCAGGCGCTCTACAAGGACGTCGCGAGCGAATACCTCGTCGAGGTCAACGTCGCCGAGCAGCTGCCGAACGCGCTCGACCGGGCGATCCGCACGGCCGAAGCCGGCCGCTGCCCGACCGCGCTGATCATCCCCGCCGACCTGCAGGAAGAACCGTACGAAGCGCCGAAGCACGCGTTCAAGCAGGTGCCGTCCAGCCCGCCGAGCACGTCGTGGTCCGCGCCGGTCCCGCCCGGGGAGGACCTCGACGCGGCGGCCGAGGTGCTCAACGCCGGCGAGAAGGTCGCCGTCCTCGTCGGGCAGGGCGCGCGCGGCGCCGCCGAAGAAGTCCGGCAGCTCGCCGAGACCACCGGCGCCGGGGTCGCGAAAGCGTTGCTGGGCAAGGACGTCCTGTCCGACGAGCTGCCGTACGTGACCGGCTCGATCGGGTTGCTCGGCACCCGGCCGAGCTACGAGCTCATGCGCGACTGCGACACGCTGCTGATCGTCGGCTCGAACTTCCCGTACAGCCAGTTCCTGCCGGACTTCGGCCAGGCCCGGGCCGTGCAGATCGACCTGGACGGCCGGTTGATCGGGATGCGCTACCCGACCGAGGTCAACCTCGTCGGCGACAGCGCGGCCACGCTGCGCGCGCTGCTGCCCAAGCTGGCGGCCAAGCCGGACCGGTCGTGGCGCGAGACGATCGAGAAGAACGTCGCTTCCTGGTGGGAGACCGTCGAGAAGGAAGCCGCGGTCGACGCCGACCCGGTCAACCCGATGGCCGTCGTTTCCGAGCTGTCCAAGCGGATCCCGGACAACGCCATCGTCACCGCCGACTCCGGCTCGTCCACCAACTGGTACGCCCGCAACCTCCGGATCCGCGGCGAGATCCGCGGGTCATTGTCGGGGACGCTGGCCACCATGGGGCCGGCCGTGCCGTACGCGATCGGCGCGAAGTTCGCCCACCCGGACCGGCCGGTGATCGCCCTCGTCGGCGACGGCGCCATGCAGATGAACGGCCTCGCCGAGCTGATCACCATCGCCCGCTACCAGCACCTGTGGAGCGACCCGCGCTGCGTGATCTGCGTGTTCCACAACAACGACCTGAACCAGGTCACCTGGGAGCTGCGCGCGATGGGCGGCGCGCCGAAGTTCGAGGAGTCCCAGAGCCTGCCGGACGTCGACTACGCCGGCTTCGCGCTTTCGCTGGGCCTGACCGCGGTCACCGTCGACAAGCCGGACCAGCTCGCGCCGGCGTGGGACACCGCGCTGTCCGCGGGGAAGCCGGCGGTCCTGGACGTCCGCTGCGACCCCGAGGTGCCGCCGATCCCGCCGCACGCGACGTTCGAGCAGGTGAAGTCGGCCGCCCAAGCGGTGCTGAAGGGCGACCCCGACGCGTTCCACCTCGTGGCGCAGGGGGTCAAGACGAAGCTGCAGGAGTTCCTGCCCGGCAAGAACCGCTGACGCCGACGACCGGGCCGAGGCGGGGGTCCCCCGAACCGGTGAGGCCGGTCGCGCATACTGGAGGGCGTCCTCGGCAGATGGAGGAGGCCAGTTGAGCGCGCCCGCCGACCCCTTCGTGCACCCCGCGCTGTTCTACCGCGACGACGCCGAGTACGTGGCCGGGACCGTTCCGTTCGTCTGGGCCGGGCTCGCCGCCGGTGAACCGGTGGCCGTCGCCGTGCCGGGACCGAACCTAGACCTGCTGCGCCGCGAGCTCGGCGCGGACGCCGACCGCGTCCGGCTGCTGGACATGACCGAAGCCGGGCGCAACCCCGGGCGGATCATCCCGCGGGTCCTGCGCGGCTTCGCCGACAAGCACCCGGTCGGGCCGGTGCGGATCATCGGCGAGCCGATCTGGGCCGGGCGGTCGGCCGTCGAGTACCCGGCGTGCGTGCAGCACGAAGCGCTGATCAACCACGCGTTCGCCGGCCGGGACGTGACGATCCTGTGCCCGTACGACGTCTCGAGCCTCGACCCGGCCGCGCTGGCGGACGCCGAGGCGACCCACCCCGTCCTGATCGACGGCGCCGGCCACCGCCCGAGCGCCGCGTACGCGCCCGACGACGTCCTCGCCCGGTACAACCGGCCGCTGCCGCCGGGTCCCCCGCCGGAGCGGGTGGTGGAGCTGGCCGGCACGACCGACCTCGCGGCGGCCCGGACCGCCGCCCAGGTCCAGGCCGAGGCCGGCGGGCTGAGCGCCGACCAGGTGGCCGACGTCGAGGTGGTGGTGACGGAGCTGCTGTCCAACTGCGTCGAACACGGCGGCGGCACGGGCACGGTCCGGCTGTGGAACGAAGGCGGCGAGTTCGTCTGCGAGGTCCAGGACCGCGGCACCCTGGCCGACCCGCTGGCCGGCCGCCACCCGGCGACGCCGGAGCAGACCCGGGGCCGCGGGCTGCTGCTGGTCAACTACCTGGCCGACCTGGTCCGCCTGCACACCGGCGACCACGGCACGACGTTCCGCGCGTACTTCCGCGCCTGAGCCCGCGTCAGGGCAGGCCGGCGAGGTCGGCCAGCAAGGTCAAGTGGTGTTCGAAGTACTCCGCGCGCGCCTGGACCATGTCGTCGAGGCGGTGGAAGACCTCGAAGTTGACCTGGCCGAACAGGTGCGTCCAGGCGAGCAGCACCCGGTCCAGGCGCTCCTCCGAGAGGTCGCCCGCCTGCTCGTCGACCAGGCGGCGCAGGTCGGTGCGGACCGGGGCCGGCGCCGGCGGTCCGGCCGGGTCGTCCGGCGCTTCGGCGACGATGGCCGCCAGCAGCAGGATCACCTTCGACGCCGGGCCGACCGTCTCCTGCGGCGCCGCGTAGCCGGGGACGGGGTTGCCGTAGAGCAGGCCGTACTCGGCCGGGTGGGCGAGCGCCCACGACCGCACCGCGTGGCACGCCGCCAGCCACCGGCCGCGCAGGTCCTCGCGCGGGAGGGCGGCTTCGGCCTCGATCGCGGCGTCGCCCAGGCCGTCGTAGGCGTCGATGATCAACGCCGTCAGCAGCGCGTCGCGGCTCGGGAAGTACCGGTACAGCGCCGAAGCGACGATGCCCAGGTCGCGGGCGACGGCCCGCAGCGACAGGTTCGCGCCCTCCTCGGCCAGGCGCCGGCGGGCGACTTCCTTGATCTCCTGGTGCATCTCCGAGCGGACCCGGGCACGCAGCGACGAGGCGGACACGGCCCCAGTGTCGCACAGCCGAGAACACTGTTCTTGACTCGACGACCCCGGAGCTCGTACGGTGTTCTCGTCCGAGAACAGTGTTCTCTCCTTGGGGGTTTTCCATGGCTCTGCACGTCATCGTCGGCGCCGGTCCGGTCGGTTCGGCCACCGCGCGCCTGCTCGCCGCCCGCGACAACGAAGTCCGCCTGCTGAGCCGGCGCGGCGCCGGCCCGGCCGTCGACGGCGTCCGGCTCGTGGCGGCGGACGCCACCGACGCCGCCACGCTGGCGCGGCACACGGCCGGCGCGGCCGCGCTGTACAGCTGCGCCGGGCCGGCGTACCACCGCTGGCCCACCGACTGGCCGCCGCTGGGCGCGGCGCTGGTGCACGCGGCCGAGACGAGCGGCGCGGTGCTCGTCACGACCGGGAACCTGTACGCGTACGGCGCGGTCGACGGGCCGATGACCGAGCAGCTGCCGGCGCGCCCGAACTCGGTCAAGGGCGAGGTGCGGGCGAAGCTCTGGGCCGAGGCGCTGGCGGCGCACGACGCCGGCCGGATCCGCACGGCGGAGGTCCGCGGCTCGGACTACCTCGGCGCGGGCGCGCTGTCGGCGTTCACGGCGCTGGTGCTGCCGAAGGTCCTGGCGGGCAAGCGCGCGGCGGCCCCGGCCGACCTCGACGCGCCGCACAGCTGGACGTACGTCGGCGACGTCGCGCGCACGCTGGTCGCGGTCGCGGCGGACGAGGGAGCGTGGGGCCGGCCGTGGCACGCGCCGACGCCACCGCCGATGTCGGTGTGCCGCTTGGCGGCTCGCGCGGCGGAGCTGGCGGGAGCCCCGCCGGCCCGCGTGACGACGATGCCCCGGATCGCGTTGCGCCTGGCGGGGCTGTTCGACGCGACGGCGCGCGAAATGCCGGAGATGGCGTACCAGCTGCGCGCACCGTTCGTGCTGGACTCATCGGCGGCGACGGCGGCGTTCGGCATCGAGCCGACCCCGACGGACGACGCCCTGCGCGAGACGATCGAGGGGATCAGAGGTCCGAAGCACGCCGGAAGGCACGACGCAGCAGCGCGGTGACGGCCAGCCCCACCAGCCAGCCGCCGGCGAACCCGGCGACCACCGGCCACGGCGGCGACCGCAGCCACCACAGGTAGCCACCCGAGACCCCGGCGGCGGCGAGGGCGAGCAGCCCGACGCCGTCGAACGCCAGCCGGGTCGGGTGCACGAAGTTCCAGCCGGTGACGCTGAACCAGCCCCGCGAGGTGGGCGCGGCGAGCGCGGTGGACCGCCAGGTCTCCCACTGGAGGTGCCCGCCGAGCCGCTCCGCGAGCGACTCCCGCACGTAACGCCGGATGAGCTTGATGTGGAAGTCGTGCAGGATGTACCGGCTGCCGAGCAGGTAGGACGACACCGGGACCAGCAGGAGCACCGTCGGGTTCGCCGAGATGGCGACACTGGCGATCGCGCCCGCCGAGGCGAGCTGCAGCGCGAAGACGTTCCACTGCACATTCGCGCGGCGCTCGGCTTCGGTGCGCAGGGCCGTGTACTCGGCCAGCAAGATCTGCCTTGCCGAATCGTCCGGGTCCTGCATGCCACCAGGATGGGGCCGGCGCGGCGCGCCGCGGCGGCGTCGGGCACACCGGATACCCGCAGAACGCCGTTCTGCGGGTACCGGAAGCCCTGCCTAGTTCGGGATCTCCGTCGCCCGTTCCCAGCCCGAGGGCAGCGGGCTCAGGTTCAGCGCGTGGTCGAGGCCGCTGCCGGCCAGCGCCCGGCGCACGACGCGGTTGTCGCCGGTGACGATCCGGAGGGTGGTGTTCTCGCGGACCGTCCGGACGTGGATGTCCGCGAGCACGGAAAGCCCGGCCGAGTCCAGGAAGTCGACCTCGGAGAGGTCGAGCACCAGCGTCGGGAACCGCCGGTGCGCCCAGGTGGCGAGGACCGAGCCGAGCTCGGCGGCGCTGTCCTCGTCGAGCGCGCCGCTGATCCGGACCATCACCGCGCCGAAGTACGGCCGGATGACCTTGATGGCGGAGGAACTTCGTTCCACGCGGGGGGACGGCACGGGGATCGCCGTCGCGGGGTGCTGCACGACCAACATCTTTGTACGCCTTCAGTCGCGGATGGCGTGCCGAGCGGTGTCCACTGCCCGCTCGAACGCCGGCAAGTCGGGGGAGGGCGGCTGCTCCTGAACCGCACCCTCGCAGCCTAGTACTTGATCCAAACGGCGCAACCCCGCCAACGGCCGAACCGACGGTGGACCACTGTCGGCCGAAAGCGCGTCTTCCCGGCGTAGGCACCAAAAACCCGCTCCCGGACGGTCCGCCCTTGACAGCCCGCGCGGGTGACAGTCAGACTCGAAGGCGTCTCAGGGTTCCTGATATAGCACCGGAGGTGCCCGCGTGCCCCGATCGCCGCACGGCCCGGCCGACTTCGGCCTCGGCAGCTGGCCCGCGCGCCGCGCCCGGATCTCCCCCGGGCGCACCGCGCTCGTCCAGCCCGGCCGCACGCGCACCTACGCGGAGCTCGCCGAGCGCGTCGAACGGCTGGCCGGCGCGCTGGCCCGGCTCGGCGTCCGGCCGGGCGACCGCGTCGCCTACCTCGGCGTCAACGATGTCACCGTCTTCGAAACGCTCTTCGCCACCGCCCGCCTGGGCGCGCTCTTCGTGCCGCTGAACTACCGCCTCTCCCCCGCCGAGATCCGCTACATGCTCGACGACAGCGGCGCTTCGGTGCTGGTGCACAGCCCGGACACCGACGACCTGGTGGCCGGCCCGCTGCCGGAGACGCTGCGGCACGTCGTCGCGACGGACCCGGCGTCGTGCCCGGCGGGCGGGCTGGACTACGAGGCCGAGCTCGCCGCCGCCGCAGATCCGCCGCCCACCGGCGTCCGGCTCGAGGACCCCTGCCTGCTGCTCTACACCTCCGGCACCACGGGCCGGCCGAAGGCCGCGGTCCTGACCCACGGGAACCTCACCTGGAACACCGTCAACCAGCTCGCCCACCTCGACGTCCTGGGCACCGACAAGGCGCTGTGCATCGCGCCGCTGTTCCACTGCGTCGGGCTGGGCCAGATCACGCTGCCGACGCTGTTCAAGGGCGGCAGCGTGGAACCGGTCGCGAAGGTCGACCCCGGCACGATCCTCGCCCGGATCGGCGAGGCCGGCATCACGAGCTTCTCCGCCGTCCCGACGATGCTGGAAATGCTGTGCCGCCACGAGGACTGGGACCGCACGGACCTGAGCTCGCTGACGTGCGTGCTCTACGGCGGCTCGCCGGTCGCCGAGCGCGTCGCCCGCGCGTGGCTCGACCGCGGCGTGAAACTCCTCCAGGGCTACGGCATGACGGAGGCCGCTCCCGGCGTCTCGATGGCCACCCACGAAGGGACGCTCGACCACCCGGTCGCCGCCGGCGTCCCGCACTTCTTCACCGACGTGGCCGCACTCGGCCCCGAGCTCACGCCCGAGCCGCTCTCCGAGACGCCCGCGGAGCTGCTGGTGCGCGGCCCGCACGTCTTCGGCGGCTACTGGAACCGGCCGGAGGAGTCGAAGGCGAGCTTCGTGGACGACGACTGGTTCCGCACCGGCGACGTCGTCAAGGTCGACGACGACGGCTGGGCCCACGTCGTCGACCGCGTCAAGGACATGATCATCTCCGGCGGCGAGAACGTGTACCCGGCCGAGATCGAGGCCGTCGCGGTCCGGCTCGACGCGGTCGACGACTGCGCCGTCGTGGGCGTGGCCGACGAGCGCTGGGGCGAGGTCGGCGCCGCCTTCGTCGTCCGCCGGGCCGGTGCCGAGCTCGACGAAGCCGGCTTCCGCGCCCACCTCGAACAGCACCTCGCCCGCTACAAGATCCCGAAGCACATCCGGTTCACCGACGCCCTGCCCCGCAACGCCACCGGCAAGATCCGCCGCGTCGAACTCCGCGCGCGGGCCGCCGAAGCCTTCCCGAACGGACCCGCATGACCACCGCTCTCCTGCCCCCGTCCCTGCGCCTGGAGCTGCACGACGACGTCGCCGTGCTGCGGCTCGCGCGCCCGGAGAAGCGCAACGCTCTCGACGACACCACCGTGCTCGGCCTCGAAGCGTTCTTCGGCGCCCCGCCCCGCGGCATCAAGGCCGTCGTGCTGGACGCCGTGGGCGAGCACTTCTCCGCCGGGCTCGACCTGTCCGAGCTGACCGAGCGCGACACGTTCGAAGGCCTGGAGCACTCGATGATGTGGCACCGCGCCTTCGAGCGGCTCGAACGCGGGCGCGTCCCGGTCGTCGCCGTGCTGCGCGGCGCGGTCGTCGGCGGCGGCCTGGAACTGGCGGCGGCCGCGCACATCCGCGTCGCCGAGCCCTCGGCGTTCTACGCGCTGCCCGAAGGCCAGCGCGGCCTGTTCGTCGGCGGCGGCGCGTCGGTGCGGGTGCCGCGGCTGATCGGCGCGCACCGGATGACCGACATGATGCTCACCGGCCGCGTCCTCGACGCCGGCGAGGGCCACGCCGCCGGGCTGTCGCACTACCTCGTCGAAGACGGCTCCGCGCACGCGCTCGACCTGGCCCGCAAGATCGCCGCGAACTCCCCGGTCACGAACTTCGCCGTCCTGCAGGCACTTCCCCGCATCGCCGAGGCCAACCCGGCCGAGGGCTACTTCCTCGAGGCGCTGATGGCCGCCGTCGCGAGCGGCAGCGCCGAGGCCAAAGAGCGGATGCAGGCGTTCCTGGACAAGCGCGCCGGGAAGGTCGGCCGATGATCCTGCGCCCGGTCGCGCCCGACGTCCGCGAAACCACGGAGATCGGCCGGTACCTGACCTGGCTGGCCGAGCGCGGCCGCAAGTTCGACGACTACGCCGCGCTGCACCGCTGGTCGGTGACCGACCTCGACGGCTTCTGGACGTCGATCAAGGACTTCTTCGGCGTGCGCTTCCACTCCCCCGAAAGTGCGGTCGTCCCGGACCGGCGGATGCCGGGCACCGAGTGGTTCCCCGGCGCGACCCTCAACTACGCCGAGCACGCCGTCGGTGGCCCGGCCGACGACGTCGCCGTCGTCGCCTACTCACAGACGCGTGAGCGCACCGAACTGACGTGGGCCGAACTGCGCGACCAGGTCGCGAAGGTCCGCGCGGGTCTGCGCCGGCTCGGCGTCGGACGCGGCGACCGCGTCGTCGCGTACCTGCCGAACATCCCCGAAACCGTGGTCGCCTACCTCGCGACCGCGAGCCTCGGCGCGGTCTGGGCGTCCTGCGCGCCCGAGTTCGGCGCCCGGTCGGTCGTCGACCGGTTCGGCCAGATCGAACCCCGCGTCCTGCTGACCGTGTCCGGCTACCGCTACGGTGCCAAGGACGTCGACCGCCGCGCCGAGGTGGCCGAGATCCGCGCCGGCCTGCCGACCGTCGAACACGTCGTCCACGTCCCCTACGGCGAGCACGACCTCCCGGACGCCCTGGACTGGAGCGCCCTCCTCACCGAGAGCGCACCCGGGTTCGAGCCGGTCGGCTTCGCGCACCCGCTGTGCGTGCTGTTCTCCTCCGGCACCACCGGCAAGCCGAAGGCGATCGTGCACGGCCACGGCGGGATCCTCCTGGAGCACCTCAAGAACCACGGCCTCAGCTGGGACCTGCGCCCCGGCGACCGGATCCTGTGGTTCTCCACCACCGCCTGGATGATGTGGAACGCGCTGGTCTCGGGGCTGCTCACCGGCGCGTCGATCGTGCTGGTCGACGGCAACCCGCTGCACCCCGACCTGGCGTGGCAGTGGCGGCTCGCCGCCGAGACCCGCGCGACGCTGATGGGCGCGAGCCCGGGCTTCCTGATGGCCTGCCGGAAAGCGGGCCTCGACCCGGCCGCGTCGTTCGACCTCTCCGCGGTGCGGCAGATCGGCGCGGCCGGCAGCCCGCTGCCCGCCGAGGGCTACCACTGGGTGCGGGACGTCTTCGGCCCCGAAGTGCTGCTCAACGTCGGCAGCGGCGGCACCGACGTCTGCAGCGGGATCGTGCAGGGCAGCCCGCTGCAGCCCGTGTTGGCCGGCGAGATCTCCGGGCCCTGCCTGGGGGTCGACGCCAAGGCGTTCGACGAGCACGGCACCGAAGTCGTCGGCGAGCTGGGCGAACTCGTGATCACCGCGCCGATGCCGTCGATGCCGGTCGGGTTCTGGGGCGACGACACCGGTTCCCGCTACCGCGACACGTACTTCGACACCTACCCGGGCGTCTGGCGCCACGGCGACTGGATCCGGTTCGACCCCGGCGGCGGCTGCGTCATCGCCGGCCGCTCGGACGCCACCCTCAACCGCGGCGGCGTCCGGCTCGGCACCGCCGAGTTCTACGCCGTCGTCGAGGAGCTGCCGGAGGTCGACGACTCGCTCGTCGTGCACTTGGAAGACCCGGCGGGCGGCAACGGCGACCTTCGCCTCTACGTCGTCCTTCGGGACGCCGTCCTGGACGCGCCGCTGCGCACGAAGATCGCGACGGCGTTGAAGAGCGCGCTGTCGCCGCGGCACGTGCCGGACACGATCACCGCCGTCCCGGTGATCCCCCGCAACCGCACCGGGAAGAAACTGGAGCTGCCCGTGAAGAAACTCCTGCTCGGTGCCCGGCCGGACGACGTCGTCGGCCGGGACGTGCTGGCCGATCCCACCGCGCTGGACCACTTCGGGATCCCCTCGTGAGCACTGTCGCGGTCGTCGGCACCGGCGTGATCGGCGAGAGCTGGGCGAGGCTCTTCCTCGCCCACGGCCTCGACGTCGTCGCCACCGACCCGGCGCCCGGCGCCGAGGAGCGGCTGCGGGATGCGCTCGAAGACACGACTCGGCTGCGGTTCGTCGCCGACCCCGCCGAAGCGGCGGCCGCCGCGGACTTCATCCAGGAGAACGGTCCCGAGCGCGAAGACGTCAAGCACGCGCTGTTCGCCGTCCTCGACGAGGCCGCGCGGCCGGACGTGGTCCTGGCGAGCAGCTCGTCCGGGCTGCTGCCGAGCGTCATCGCACGCGGCTGCCCGCACCACCCCGAGCGGGTCGTCGTCGGGCACCCGTTCAACCCGCCGCACCTGATCCCGCTCGTCGAGGTCGTGCCCGGCCGCGACACCGCGCCCGAGGTCGTCGACCGGGCCGTGGCGTTCTACACGTCGGTCGGCAAGCGGCCGATCCGGTTGGCGCGCGAAGTGCCCGGCCACGTCGCGAACCGGCTGCAGGCCGCGCTGTGGCAGGAGGCGTATTCACTGGTGGAGCGCGGCATCGCGACGGTCGCCGACATCGACACCGCGATCGCCAACGGGCCCGGCCTGCGCTGGGCCGTGCTCGGCCCGTTCGTCAACCAGCACCTCTCCGGCGGCGCGGGCGGGCTCGCGCACGTCCTCGCGCACCTCGGGCCGCCGACCGAAGCGTGGTGGCGCGACCTCGGCCGCGTCCACCTGACGCCGGAACTGGCCGAGGCGCTCGTCGCCGGGGTCGACGCCGAACTGGCCGGCACCGACGACCGGTCCCTCGTCGCCGCGCGCGACGCCGTCCTGCACCACCTGCTGGCGGCCAAGGCCGCGCAGCCCGACCTGCCTTGAGCACCGGAGATTCCCGTGGACCTTTCCGCACTGACCGCCATCGACGTCCACACCCACGTCGAGCAGGACGGGCACGGCTGCTTCGCCCTCGACCAGGAACTGCTGGACGCGTCGGAGAAGTACTTCCACGCCGGCCAGGACCGCACCCCGACGGTGGCGTCGATCGCCGAGCACTACCGGGCGCGGAACATGGCGGCCGTCGTCTTCACGGTCGAGGCGCCGGCCGCGACCGGGCACCCCGCGCTCTCGAGCGAGGAGATCGCCGACGCGGCGGCCGAGCACGCCGACGTGCTCATCCCGTTCGGCTCGGTCGACCCGCACGCCGGCAAGGCCGCCGTGCACCGCGCGCGGCGCCTGGTGACCGAGCACGGCGTCCGCGGCTTCAAGTTCCACCCGAGCCTGCAAGCTTTCGAGCCCAACGACGTCCGGTACTACCCGCTGTACGAGGCGATCCAGGAGCTGGGCGTCCCGGCGCTGTTCCACACCGGGCAGACCGGCATCGGCGCGGGCCTGCCGGGCGGGCACGGCATCAAGCTGCGCTACTCGAACCCGATGCTGCTCGACGACGTCGCCGCCGACTTCCCGGGCTTGACGATCATCCTGGCCCACCCGTCGGTGCCGTGGCAGGACGAGGCGATCTCGGTCGCGACGCACAAGGCGAACGTGTACATCGACCTGTCCGGCTGGTCGCCGAAGTACTTCCCGCCGCAGCTGGTCCGGGCGGCGAACTCGCTGCTGAAGCGCAAGGTGCTGTTCGGCTCGGACTTCCCGGTCATCACCCCGGACCGCTGGCTCGCCGACTTCGCCGCCCTCGACCTCAAGGACGAGGTGCGCCCGCTGATCCTCAAGGAGAACGCCGTCCGAGTACTCGGCCTGGCCTGAACGTTTGTCCGGTCCATCCCCGGGCACCCGCGAAGCCTGGTGCTCTGCGGACGGAGGCGGACGTCGTGGCCGAGGGTGACGTGCACACCTACTTCGAAGACGGACTGTGGAAGAACCGCGTCGAAGGCGGGAGCCGGGCGTCCAACACCTCGCCGCGCCGGACCGACGCCGTGCTGTCCGGCCGGCTGATCGCGAAGAAGCGGCGCGTCGGGCACGTGGTCCACACGCCGGAGGGGGACGTCGAGACCGAGCGGGACTACCGGCCGCGGGTGAAGCGTCCACAGTAGACGAAGACCCGCCCCCGCTCGGCGAAGGCTGGGGGTTACCTGCGAGCGGGGGCGGGAGCCTGTACTCGTTACAACGCAGGGGAAGCGGCGGTGTTCCCGTACGTGACGCGGGCCTCAGCGGCGGGCCAGCACGGCCCACACGGTCTTGCCGCCGGACCGGCGCGGGCTGCTGCCCCACGTCTTCGAGACCTTGGCGACCATCCGCATGCCGAGGCCCGTCTCGGTGAGATCCAGCCCTTCGCGGACGAAGGCGGGTCGCGAACTGTCGTCGGCCACCTCGACGGCCAGCCGCCCGCGGCGCAGCTCCAGCCGCAGCCGGGGCACCGAATCCGTGTGCCGCAGCGTGTTCTCGACGAGTTCGGTGGCGATCAGCTCGGCGTCCTCGGCCAGTTCGGGCACCCCCCACCGCGCGCAGGTGCTCCGGACGAACTCCCGGGCGGACGCGGAGGTGCGCGAGGACCGGACCAGCACCCGCCGCGCCCTTTTCGCCGCGGGACGGGGCAACGCGGCTTCGGCCGCGGCGGCGTCGGCGTACACGGGCACGTTCTGGCCGGCCAGCACCGCCCGCTGCTCGGGCCGCCCGGTCACGAGGGCGAACGGCACCGCGGGCCAGTCGCCGACCCGCAGCGCGACCAGCGCGAACACCCGCAGCAGCGCCGGATCCCGCAGGGCGAGGCGCTCGACGTCGACGAGCACGGCGTCCCGTGCGTCGGCGGCGAGCTCGAGCAAGCTGTCGCGCAGCCGCGGATAGGTCGTCCGGTCGAGCACGCCGACGGCGGACGCGGTGGCGGTCGAACCGGCCGGGGAAACCAGCCGGACGGAATTGTGCCGGGCGAGCACCGGGACCACCTCCTGGGAAAAGGACCTCAAGACCGGATAGCCGGTCACGCGGCACTCAAACGGCGGGTTTCCGGTTGACCGCGGACCGGCGGGCGCCGCAGCGCTCCCGCTTCCGCCGATCGGGCGAAACCCGGGCACACCGGCGACCGGTGCAGCGGCCCGCGTTTGCCGGGCCCGGCGCCGGGCATGCCGCCCCGGCGCGGCCCCCGGCCGAGGGCCCGTCCCATCCGAATCGGAGGAACCACCATGGCATCGACGGAGACCGCCGTCCGGCGGACCCCGCGCCAGCTGCTCGCGGCGATCGTGGCAGTGGTTTTCCTGCTGGTCGGCGTGCTGGGGTTCATCCCCGGCGTGACGACGAACTACGACATGCTCACCGGTGCCGGGCACCACTCCGGGGCGCTGCTGCTCGGGATCTTCGCCGTCTCGATCCTGCACAACATCGTCCACCTGGCGTTCGGCGTCGCGGGGCTCGCGCTGGCCCGGACTCCGGGCGGCGCCAAGGCGTTCCTCGTCGGCGGCGGTGTGGTCTACCTGGTGCTGTGGCTCTACGGCCTGCTGATCGACCAGGGCAGCGCGGCCAACTTCGTGCCGGTCAACACGGCCGACAACTGGCTGCACCTCGGCCTCGGCGTCGGCATGGTCGCGCTCGGCCTGATCCCGCTGGGCGCGACGCGCGGCCCGATTGCCGACTCGCGCTGAGTCACCCGGGCCGGGCGACTCCTCACGGCCGCCCGGCCCGGCTCCCCGCGTAAGCCTTTTCCCGCACCTGCGCCAGCCACCCCGGCGCCACCTCGAGACCCGCGGGCCGGTTGAGCATCGGATCGAACGCCGGCGCGTCTCCCCCGACCTCCGACAGGGTCAGCTCAGCACTGTCGCACCAGCGCCCGTCCTCCCGGCCCGTCCGCAGCACGAACCCCAGGCCGCCCGCCGCCACCACCGACTCGAGCGACGCGTCCAGCCGCGGCGACTCCGCCGATGCCCACGCCGCCAGCCAGATCAGCCGATCCGCGCGGCGGTAGGGCACCAGGCTGCTGTACGCCCCGCCGGTCCACGTCGCCGCCGGGCGCGGCAGCATCCGGCCGACGTGCCCGCTGCCCGCCGTCGTCAGGGTGAGGTCCCACGGGCCGCCGTCGCGGCCCGCGCCGGGGATCCGCACCGCCAAGCCGAGCGCGTCCGGCAGCCGGCCGGGCGTGCCGGCGCCCTTGGACAGCCGCGCGACGACCGCCGTCGGCCCGGCCGGCCACGGCAGGTCGTCGTCGACGGGCCGCAGCTCGCCGCGCAGCACCAGCCCGGCCGGGTGAAACGCGCGGGCGCGGCGCAGGGCCGCCAGCCCGCGGAAGCCGGCCGCCACCAGTTCGGTCACCGGCGTCGTCATGTGTAGGTCCTCTCGCGTCGGGTACCCGGGCGATACCCACCCGGAGCCCGCAGAAACCCGAGGAGACCACCATCGCCACCGCGGTCCTGTTCGACGTCGACGGCACGCTCGTCGACTCCAACTACCTCCACGTCCACGCCTGGCGGCGCGCCTTCCACGAGCTGGACCGGAAGGTCGACTCCTGGCGCGTGCACCGCGCGATCGGCAAGGGCTCCGGCAAGCTGCTGAGCACCCTGCTGGGCGACGAAGACGCCGAGCGCGTCGGCGACGAAGCCAACGAGCTGCACAGCCGCTACTACCTGGAGACAGCGGAGCTGCTGCGGCCGTTCGCCCAGGCCCCGGAGCTGGTGCGGGCGCTGGCCGCGAAGGGCGTGCGGGTCGTCCTGGCGACGTCGGCGGGTCCCGACGAGCTGGACGTGCTGCGCAAGACCCTCGGCGTCGACGACGTCGTGCAGGACATCGTCGCCGGCTCGGACGTCGAAGCGACGAAACCGGATCCGGAACCGGTGCGGGTGGCCCTCGAGAAGGCGGGCACGGCCCCGGAGGACACGATCTTCGTCGGCGACGCGGTCTGGGACGTCCGGGCCGCGACGAAGGCCGGTGTGCGCACGATCGGCGTGCTGTCGGGCGGCGTCAGCGCGGCGGAGCTGACGGAGGCGGGCGCGATCGCGACCTACGACGACGTCGCCGCGCTGCTGGCCGACCTCGAGGAGAGCCCGCTGGCGGAGCTGTTCAGCTGACCTTCCGGGCCACCAGCCGCTCGACCAGCCCCAGCTTGAACCGCTCGCGCCGCTCGATCGGCATCCCGAGCGCCTCCACCAGCTTCAGCGGGCGGCGCCGGAAGTGCTCGCCGGCCAGCGGGACGCTCGCCAGCTCGAGCAGCCACTGCGCCGCGCGGACGAAGACCGACGAGCCCGCCACGTGGTCCACCAGGATCAGCCGCCCGTCCGGGCGCAGGACGCGGTGCATCTGCGTCACCGCCGCCGCGGGGTCCGGGATCGCGCAGAGGCCGAACGTGCACACCACCGTGTCGAACGACCCGTCGGCGAACGGCAGCTCGTGCGCGCTGCCCTCCCGCAGGGTCACCTCGCGGCCGAGTTCGCTGGCGCGCGTGCGGGCGATCTCCAGCATCCCGCTGCTCAAGTCCAGGCCGGTGAGCCTCACCCCGGCCGGGTACCAGGGCAGGTTGAGCCCGGTGCCGACGGCGACCTCCAGCACCTCGCCGGCCGCCTGCCCGCAGGCCCACTCCCGCGAGTCGCCGAAGAGGCGGCGGTCCCAGACGCCCATCTCCGCGTCGTAGGTCGCCGACTTGCGGTCCCAGTACCGGTTCCACCGCTGCGCCTTCGTCATGTCCCCCAGCGAAGCACGAACCGGCCCGGGATCGGGTGCTCCCGGGCCGGTTCGGGTCAGCCGAACATGCCGAGCTCGTAAGCGCCGCCCCGCTGGCGCAGGATCACCGCGAGCCGGTTGGCCGAGTTCATCTGGGCCACCAGCGCGACCAGCGCCGCGGTCCGATCGTCGTCGAAGTGCTCGCGCACGCTCTCCCAGGTGTCGTCGGAGACGCCCGGGGCGGCGTCGGCGAGCCGGGTGCCCTCCTCGGCCAGCGCCAGCGCGGCCCGCTCGGCCTCGGTGTACACCGTGGCCTCGCGCCAAGCAGCGACGAGGTTGATCCGGACCGCGGACTCCCCGGCGGCGGCCAGCTCCTTCGTGTGGATGTCGACGCACCAGCCGCAGCCGTTGATCTGGCTGACGCGCAGCGACACCAGCTCCTGCGTGATCTTCGGCAGCGGCGACTGGACGATCGCCAGGCTCGCGGTGCCGAACCGCTTGGCGAACTTCGCGCCGATTTCGTTGTCGGTCAAGGCGAAACGGGGTTCCATGGTTCCTCACTCCCGGTCGTGGGACGGTCGACCAGGAGATGCCGAACCGTCCGGACCCGTGACAGTGACCACCGTCACGGTCACAACGGGAGCGCGGCCGGCATCCGGTGGGAAAGACCGCTCGACGCCGAAAAAAACAGGAGCCACCCATGGCCGACCCCGCGACCGAGGCGTTCCTCGCCCACCGGAACCTGCTGTTCACCGTCGCCTACCAGATGCTCGGCTCGGCCGCCGACGCCGAAGACGTCCTGCAGGAGACGTGGCTGCGCTGGGCGGGCGTGGACCGCGCCGTCGTGCGCGACGAGCGGGCGTACCTGGTCCGGATCACCACGCGCCTGGCGCTGATGCGGCTGCGGACCCAGGCCCGGCGCAAGGAGTCCTACGTCGGCCCGTGGCTGCCCGAGCCGTTGCTGACCGCGCCGGACGTCGCCGAGGACGTCGAGCTGGCCGACAGCGTCTCGATGGCGATGCTGCTGGTGCTGGAGACGCTGACACCGGCCGAGCGCGCGGTGTTCGTGCTGCGCGAGGTGTTCGCCCTGGACTACGACGAGATCGCCGAAGCCGTCGGCAAGACCCCTTCGACCTGCCGCCAGATCGCCCACCGCGCCCGGTCCCACGTCGCCGCGCGCCGGCCCCGCGGCGACGTGTCCCCCGCGACGTCGCGCGACGCGCTGGAGGCGTTCCGGCGCGCGGTCGAGACGGGCGACCTGCGCGAGCTGCTGGACATCCTCGCCCCGGACGTGGTGTTCCTCGGCGACGGCGGCGGGGTCGTGCGGGCCGTCCTCGAACCGGTCGTCGGGTCCTCGGCGGTGGCCGGCTTGCTCACCGCCGGCCTGGGCAACTTCGCGCGCGGATCCCTGGCGACGGCCCAGGTCAACGGCCACCCGGCACTGGTCCTCCGCCGCGACGGCGAGGTGGACACGGTTCTGGCGTTGCGCATCGACGACGGGCTCGTCACGGGCCTGTACGCGGTGCGCAACCCCGAGAAACTGTCGCGTTTGGACGAAGAGACGCCCCTGCGGCGGTGAGTCCGGCACGCGCCGGACTCACCGCCGATCACCCGCGGGTCACTCGGCCGCGGCCGCCGCGATCACCTCGGCGACGACGCCGGGCTGCGACACCGCGACGGCGTGGGAGGCGTCGATCCGCCGGACCGTCGAGGACGCGCGCTCGGCCATGAACTCCTGGGCCGCGGCCGGGATGGCGTTGTCCTGGTTGGCGATCAGCGTCCACGACGGGAGCTTCGTCCACGCCGGGGTGCCCTCGAACGGCGCGGCCAGGGCCTGCTGGGCCACCGGGCGCTGGGTGACGGCCAGGATCGCGGCCGTCTCCGCGGGGACGTCGGCCGCGAAGACCTCGGCGAAGTCTTCCGGCTTGATCGACAGTTCCGGCGTTCCCTCGTGGACCAGGACGTTCGTGGTCTCCGGGCCGAGCTTCGCGCCCGGGTAGCGGCCGGACAGCTCGAAGACGCTCTCCCCCGCGTCCGGCTGGAACGCGGCGATGTAGACCAGCGCGCGGACGTTCGGCGTCTCGGTCGCCGCGCGGGTGATCAGGGCGCCGCCGTAGGAGTGGCCGGCGAGGACCACGGGGCCTTCGACGCCCTTGACGACGTCGGCGACGTACGCCGCGTCGGACTCGACGCCGCGCAGCGGGTTCGCCACCGCGACGACCGGGAAGCCCTGCTCCTGCAGCTTCGCGACGACACCCGTCCAGCTCGACGAGTCGGCGAAAGCGCCGTGGACCAGGACGATGGTGGGCTTGCTCATGAATGGCTCCTCACAGAGAGAACGACTGGTCTTTCTGTCTCCACACTCTGGCCGTCCGCGGACGGGTTGGCAATGTGACGTAGCCGATCTGGCAGAACGACTGGTCTTTCTCTATGGTGGACCGATGACGACTGCCGACGTGCACCCGAAGGACCGGCTGCTGGCTACCGCGTCGCGGCTCTTCTACGCGGAGGGCATCCACGCGGTCGGGGTCGAGCGGCTGGTGTCCGAGGCATCGGTGACGCGGGCGACGTTCTACCGGCACTACCCCACAAAGGACGACCTGGTGGCGGCGTACCTGGCGGAGACGAGCCGCCGAATCCGCGAAGCGGTCGACGCGGCGCGGGCGGGGAAGCCTCCGCGCGAGGCGTTGGCGGCGGCGCTTGCGGTGGTGGGAGAGGCGACGTGCGGAGAGGACTTCCGCGGCTGCCAGTTCCTCAACGCGGCGGCCGAGTACCCGGACCCGGACCACCTGGTCCGCCAGGTGATCGAGGACCACCGCAAGTGGTTCTTCGAGGTACTGCGCACCGAGGCGGCGGCCGCCGGCCACCCCGAGCCCGACCACGCGGCGCGGGTCTTGGTGCTCCTCCGCGATGGGGCGTTGCACGGCGGCGAGCTGGACGACGCGGAGACCGTGCGCGCGACGCTGCGGCGAGCGGTCGAGGACTTCTTCCCGGCCTGAGCGGGCCATCCCGGCCCTGCTGGGCTAGGACTCGGCGGACTCGCGAGCCGTCGCACGCGCCAGGAACCCATGGCGCCGGGCCATCCCGCAACGCCGACCGTCCCGCGTGCCGTCTGCTGCTGCGCCGCCTCCGACCGCACCTGCCGCCGCACCGAAACCCCGCGCAAGCTCGCCGCCGCCGGGACCACCCTCGTAGCGACCCACCTCACCCCAGCACACGGTTCACTCCGACCCACCCCACCCCGCGTGCTGAAATGAAAGCCGTGCCGCCCGAGGATCCACTCCCCCGCATTGCCCGCCCGCGGGCCCTGCTCTTCGCCCTCCCCGCCGCCGGACGGCGGTGGAGCGCCGGGCTTCGGGCCGCCGGCGCCGTCCTCCTGCCCGGCGTCATCGTCGTCCTCACCGGACACCCGAGCCGAGCGCTCTTCGTCACCTTCGGCGCCTTCGCCGTCCTCTACGGCGAAGGCCGCCCCTACCGCGTACGCGCCCGCGTGGTCCTCACCGCCGCTGCCGCCCTGCTGCTCGCCGCCGCGCTCGGTGCCGCGGTCGGCTCCGTTGGCGGCAAAGCCGCCGTCGTCATCGTCGTCACCGCTGTCGCCGTCGTCGCCGTCTACACAGTGGACGCCCTCCGGCTCGGGCCGCCCGGCGCGCTCTTCTTCGCCATCGTCTGCGGCGGCGCCTTCGTCGCCACCGAAGCCGGCGCCGATCCGCCGGCCCTGCTCCTCTGCACCGCGCTCGGCGGTGTGTCCTCCGCCGTCGTGTCCATGGCCGGCGCCCTCGCCGACCGCGAAAAACCGGAACGCACCGCCGTCGACCAAGCCGTCCGGGCCGTCGATGCCTTCCTGGACACCGAAAACCCGAACGCCGCCCTCCGGCACGCCGCGGGCTCGGCTCTCTCGGCCGCCCGGAACGCCGTCCACGACGCGGGCCACCACCCGAAATCCGCCCTGGCCACCACCCTCATCGCCGCCCACCGGCGCTTCACCGCCGCAACCGACGACGAGGCCGGGCCGCTCCCCCTCCCCCGCCCCAGCGTCGGTTACCGGCTGCGACGCTCCGCGAGCCTCCGGTCGCACGCCGCGGTGACGGCGCTGCGCGTCGGCGGCACCTGCCTGCTCGCCGGCACCCTCAGCGCGACGCTCGGCCTGGCCCGCCCGCACTGGGCCGTCCTCAGCGCGCTCGTCGTCCTGCAGCAGGGCACCGACCGCCTGCACGCCAACGTCCGGGGCCTGCAGCGCTTCGCCGGGACCGCCGTCGGGTTGGCCCTCTTCGCCGCGCTCTCCCTGCTCGCGCCCACCGGGATCGCGCTGGTCGCCGTGATCGCGGTGCTGCAGTTCTGCACCGAGCTGTTCGTCCCGCGCAACTACGCCGTGGCCGCCGTCTTCATCACGCCGGTCGCGCTCCTGGCCGGTGGCGTCGCGGCGTCCGGCGCGATCGGCCCCGCCGTCCGCGACCGCCTCGTGGAGACGCTGATCGGCGTCGCGCTCGCGGTCCTCGCCCAGTACCTGCTCGCCCCGAACGCCCATCGCACGACGTTCCGCTGGACCGAATCCCGCGTCCGCACCGCCGCGCGGACGCTGCTCGCGACCGGCCCCGCGGCGGTGGACCACCGCCGCGACCTGCAGTTCGAGCTCGAGGGCACGACGCGCGCGGCGGTCGACTCGGCCCACAACGACCTCGCCTGGACGCGCCGGCACTGGCCCGCGCACGTGGAGCTCGTCCACCGCGGCTACGACCTGCTGGCCGCGTGCTGGACGACGTCGGGCGAACTGCGGGCCGAAGAATGGGAACAAGCGTTCCGGTAGCTTTCACCTGCACAAACCCAGCACGGCTAGGCCGAACGGGTTACCTTCGAGAAACACACACGGAGGTTCGGCATGGCTGGTCACGACGGAGTCCCCGCGTGGGTCGAGCCGATGCTGGCCAAGGCCGACGGCGGCCGGCTGCGCAGCGGCGCCGAATGGGCGTACGAGTACAAACTGGACGGTTACCGCGCCGCCATGCGGATCGCCCCGGACGGCACCACCGTGCTCACCAGCCGCAACAACATCGACTTCACGCCCGAGTTCGCCGACCTCGCCGGCGTGCTCGCCCCGGCGCTCGACGGCCAGGCCGCCTACCTCGACGGCGAGGTCGTCGTCTACGGCGAAGACGGCCGGATCGACTTCGAGCTCATGCAGGAACGCCGCGGCCGCTGGGTCCGGCACCAGAGCGGGCCCCAGGGGCGGCCGTTCGACGACGTCCCGGTCCGGTTCCTCGCCTTCGACCTGCTGCGGCTCGGCGACCGCGACCTGCTGAAGGAGCCGTACGACGAACGCCGCCGCCTCCTGGCCGCGCTGCCGATGCCCGATCCCTACCGCGTCTCGGTGGTCCGCGCGGTCACCTTCGACGAGCTCGCCGCCGACCGCCGTACCCCGGCGGACTTCCTGGACCACGCGGCGTCCGCCGGCTACGAGGGCGTCGTCGCGAAGCTGCGCAGTTCCGCCTACGTGCCCGGGCAGCGGCCGGACTCGTGGCTCAAGCACCCGCTGATCCGCACGCAGGAGGTGATCGTCTGCGGCTGGCGCCCCGGGCAGCGCAGCTTCACCGGCACCCTCGGCGGTCTCCTGCTCGGCGCGCACGACCCCGGCACCGGCGACCTCGTCTACATCGGTGACGTCGGCACCGGCTTCAGCCAGGCCGCTCGCGCCGACCTGATGGCGCAGTTGCAGCCGCTCGAACGCCGCACCCACCCGTTCGCGACGACGCCGCCGCGCGAGGACACGGTCCGCGCGCGCTGGGTCGAGCCGCGGCTGGTCGGGGAGATCGTCTACCGGCAGTTCACGCGCGGCGGCCGTGTCCGCCACACCGCGTGGCGCGGCCTGCGGGCCGACAAGAAACCGGCGGACGTCCTCGCCCCGCGGGCGGCCGGCCCCGTCGCCGCTCCTCCCCCGCCGCCCGAGCCGGTGGGGCAGCGGATCACCGTGCAGGCCGGGAACCGGCGGCTCACACTGTCCAATTTGGACAAGGTGCTGTACCCGGCGGACGGGTTCACCAAGGGCGAGGTGATCAACTACTACTCGCGGATCGCGCCGGTCCTGCTGCCGCACCTCGCCGGCCGGCCGGTGACGTTCATCCGCTACCCCCACGGCGTCGGTGGCGAAAAGTGGTTCGAGAAGAACGTCCCGAACGGCGCGCCGTCGTGGTTGCGCACGGTCCGCCTGCCGAGCACGGGGTCCCGCGGCAGCGGCGACACGATCGACTACCCGCTCCTCGACGACCTCCCGGCGCTGGTCTGGTCGGCGAACATGGCGGCGCTCGAACTCCACGTTCCCCAGTGGACGGTGACGCCGGACGCGAGCCGGCAGCCGCCCGACCGCCTGGTGTTCGACCTCGACCCGGGGCCGGGCACGACGGTCGTCGACTGCGCCCGCGTCGCCGAACGCCTCCACGACGTCCTCGTCGCCGATGGTCTGACCCCGTACGCGAAGACGTCGGGTTCGAAGGGAATGCAGCTGTATTGCGGCATCCGCACCGACGACCCGGCGGCGCCGTCGGCGTACGCCAAACGTCTCGCGCAACAGCTCGCGCGGGAGACGCCCGATGCGGTGACCGCGGTGATGGCCAAGGCGCAGCGCACCGGCCGGGTGTTCATCGACTGGAGCCAGAACAACCCGGCCAAGACGACGATCGCACCGTACTCCCTGCGCGGCCGAGACCACCCGACGGTGTCGACCCCGGTGACGTGGGACGAGGTCCGCACGTGCGGGCACGTGAACCACCTGACGTTCACAGCGGACGAGGTCCTCGACCGCGTCGACGAGCACGGCGATCTGCTCGCCGGTCTGGTGGAGAGTCGCGCGCCGCTCCCCTAGTGTCGTTTGAGGAGGCGCTTGGCGTGGCTGAGCAGGCTCCGCACGGCTTTGCGTCCGGTGGCGGTCTTCTCGGTTGGCGTTTCCTCGGCGGATTGCGTGCGCGGCGCCGGGATTTCGCCGGTGATAGTTCCCGACTCGGGTACCGACGGCTGCGGCTCGGCTGGCTGGGGTTCGGCGGTCCGAGTCGGCGCGGCTGCGGATCGGGCGGGGACAGGTTGGGGCGCCAGAGCATGGCGGGGCTGTCGCGGAAGGTCGGGCTGCGGCGTGGCTCGAACCGGCTCCGGCTCGGCGTGGACCTGAGGCTGCGCTGGGACTCCGGGCGCAGGCTCCGGCTCGCCGAGGCCCCCGGGCCGGGCCGGCACCGGGCTCTCCGCCGAAACTCCAGGCGCAGCCTCCGACTCGGCGTGGCCCCAAGGCCGCAGCTCGGCACGGGACTCGGCCTGGCGCCCGCCCTCGACCTGAGGCTGCGCCGGGAGCGGCCTCACCGCCGAAACTCCAGGCGCAGCCTCAGACTCTGCGTGGCCCCGAGGTCGCGGCTCGGCACCGGACTCGACCTGGCTGCCGGCCCTGACCTGAGGGTGCGCCGGGGCCGGGTTCTGCGCCGGAACTTCTACCGCAGGCTCCGACTCGGCGTGAACCCGAGGTCGCGGCTCGGCACCCGACTCGGCCTGGCTCCCGACCTGAGGCTCAGGCCGGGTCTCCACCCGCCCCTGCGCTTGCGCCCGGATCTGGTTCAGCGGCTGCTCCGACCCGAGCATCTCCGGCGTGACCACCGGCGTCATGAGCGGCGTGTGCGCCGCGTCGGCGTTCGGCCGCGCCGGCTCGCGGACCTCCGGGTAGCGGGCCAGCGGGTCGGCCGCCGTCGGCACCGCCCGGCTTCGCAGCAACCCCACGCACCCCAGCAGGCCGAGCAAGCCGAGCAAACCCCAAAACACCGTCATGACCGTCCTCCCTTTCCGCGCTCGCACCTCGGATAACCGGCCACGCGCCGGCCAACCGGACCGCTACCCGAGTGAGTGACACCTCAGCCCAGCCGCGGCACATCGTTCGGGAACGAAACCGGTAGCTCGTACAACCCACGCGCCGTCCGCGCGCCACCCAGCCAGCCGTGGAAGTAGATGTGCCCGTCCACGACGTCGGCGCCGCCCGGGGCGTCCACCTTGCCGCCGAGCAGCTCCGTCGACAGGAACTGGGCGTCGGCCTTCACGAACGGGCCGGTCACCGTCGGCGCCGACGCGTAACACGTGTGGTAGCCCGAACTCTGGAACGTGTCCGCCGAATAGAACAGCAGAAACCGGCTGGCGGTCTTCACCACCGACGGCGCCTCGACGACCGCCTTCTCCGCGTTCAGGTCGGCGCGCAGCAGTTCCGTGCGCGGGCCGGTGAACGTGCGCCCGTCGGCTTCGACCTTCTGCGTCCAGATCGCCGCCGGCGCGCCGGTCGCCCCGCCGTCGCTCTTGTAGAGCAGGTAACGGGTTCCGTCCGCGTCGAGGAACGTCTGCGGGTCGATGTCGCCGTGGTCCTCGGGCACGCAGATCAGCGGCTGGTCGCCGGCCGGAGTGAACGGCCCGGCCGCCTTCGACGCCGTCGCGGCACCGACGCACATCTCCCCGCCCGCCGTCTTCGCGCCCGAGAAGTACATGATGAAGGTGCCGTCCGGCAGCTGGGTGACGTCCGGCGCCCAGAACCCGCCGTCCGGTTTGGCCCACGCGGGAACGGCGCCGAGCGCGTCGCCGGTGATGCGCCACGGTCCTTCCGGCGCCGGCGCGGTCGCCACCGGGACCCGGCCCGAACCGGTGCTCGTCGAGAACGCGAAGTAGCCGCCCGGCGTCTTCACGACGTCCGGGTCGGGGAAGTCCTGGTTGATCAGCAGCCGTGGTTCACTGGCGGCCGACGCCGCCGGGCAGACCGCGAACGCGGCCACCAGCGCGAGTACGGGAGCGAGCGTCAGATACCGGTTGCGCATAGGCGATTCTGCTTACCGTCCAAGGGTTTCGGCAATGACAGGCGGACGCGGTCACCGGGAAGCGTGGACTTGCCCGCGCGCCCGGATCGGGTGGATTCGACCGGCCACCGCCGGGTAGCCGCCGTCGCATGCACGCACCGAAAAGCCGTGGCGCCCACAGCGCCGGCCACGCCGTCGGGGAAGCCGAAGGAGCGGCCACGCGCCAGGAAAACCCCTGGGCAGACCGGGAAAGCCGCTCGATCGCCGGTCGCCGTTCTTCGCCGGGCTGACCGCCGCGGCCGGGGTGGCCGTCACGGTCGCGATCGTCGAGGTCGTGCTCGCGGCGTCCGACGTGCTGCTGCTGATCGGCATCGCGTTCTTCATCGCGGTCGGGCTGGAACCGGTGACCGCCCGGCTCGCCCGCCGGATGCCCCGCGCGCTCGCCGCCGGCCTGGTCGTCGTGACCGGGCTGGCCTTCTTCGCCGCCGCGGCCGTTCCGCTTTCCGACCAGGTCGGGCAGCTGCAGGACGGCGCGCCGCACCACCTGGCGCTGCTGCGCGACCCGGGGACGCTCGTCGGCCGCGCCAACGAGGTGTTCGAGCTCGAAGCCGCCCTCCGCGGCATCGGTCGCGCCGGCCGCGCGTGATCCTGATCGGCGACGCCGTGTTCCGGAGGTCGGGGCTTACCTGGTCGGCAACGTCGTGGTGTCGCTGATCGCGGGTGTCCTGACGTTCGCCTGGCTGTGGGGTTTCGGCGTGCCCTACCCGCTGGTGCTCGCCCTGCTCGTCGCCGTCCTCGACCTGGTCCCGGTCGCGGGCCGTGCGGATTCCCGCGCTGGTCACGGTTGTCGCGGTGCTGATCGGCTTCGAGCTGCTCAGCGTGGTCGGCGCGTTCGTGGCGGTGCCCGTCGCGGCGGCCGTCCTCCTGGTGGTGCGGGAGGTGGCCGTGCACCGGCTCGACCGGACGTGAAGCCGCCGCGCGGGGGGCAACCGCGCGGCGGCTTCGACCTGGACCGGTCAGTTGTCCTGCACGGTCCCGCCGTCGGAGATCGCGCCACTGGCGCAGTTGAACGGGGTCTCGCCCTCGGCGTCGTGCTCGCCCGGGGAGAGAACCGGCACGCCGATGCCGTCGGCGACGTGCTGGACCGGCACCTGGACGCCGAGCACGTTGACGTTGTCGTCGCAGACGCCGCCGACCGCGTTCAGGTTGTGCACCGCGTCGAGGTTCTGCACGTTGCCGAGGCCGACCTGGTCGCTGTGGTCGATCGGGTGCCCGCCGACGGTGATGCCGGTCGCGGACGCGGATCCGCCGAGCACCGCCATCCCGGCGGCGAGAGCGGTGGCGACGAAGCCGAGCTGCTTGATCACTTGAAAGAACTCCTTATGCGACCCACCGGACCGTCCGGTGGGGGATCGGGGAAGGGAACCGGGCCCGGCTTCGGTTCGCCGGGCCGCGGCAAGTCGGTTAGGGTGCGGTTCACGCCGGGTGGGACCGGCGCACTTTCTCCAGGTCGTGACCGGTCCCACCCGTGCCGGCGACGTCCGGCGTCGCGGCGGGCCCGGGACGCGGAACCGGAGTGTGCAGCTCGCTCCGCGTTCCGGGCCCGCGCCACGACGAGGACGCGAATCGCCGGATTCCCGTGCCGGCCGCCGGCTTCCGCACACACAGCGGGTGGCGGCGGCACGGAAACTCAGTTGCCCTGGCTCGTTCCGCCGTCGGTCACCGCGCTCGAGGCGCAGTTGTACGGCCCGTCGCCCTCGGCGGAGTTCTCGCCCGGCGACAGGATCGGGACGCCGATGCCGTTGAGCGAGTCGCGGATCGGGACCTGGACGCCGAGGACGTTGACGTCGTTGCCGCACAGGCCCGGCGTGACGTCCACGTTGTGCAGCACGTCGGTGTTGTTCAGGTTGACGAGGCCGACCTGGCCCATCTGGTCGTAGCCGCCGTGGTGGTGGCCGTGGTGGCCGTGGCCGTCCGGGGTGCCGGCGGCGGCGACGCCACCGGCCAGGAAAGCGCCCGCCGCGGCGGCGGCCGTGACGAAGCCGAGCTTCTTCAGCATGGGATTTCTCCTCGATTGACGATTGCGTCGGATGGGGCGGCAGCGAAGGTGTGTTCTCCGCCCTGTGTGAGGGAAACGTACTGACGCAGCGGCAGCGGTTCCACTCGATGCCACCATCGTGTGGGTGCCGCAAGCCCCTGACCGGCCTAGTAGTGATCCGAATGGGTTAAGCGGATCTGTTTCCCCGCAACTGTTTGCCGACCATGGTGCCGCCGCATCGCTTGTACGGCAATGGGTATCCCGGGCACGCCGAAGAGCCCTGCGCCGCTTTCCGGGCGGCGCAGGGCTGACGTTCTTCGGTTTCTAGCCGGGCCAAGCCTCCGCTTCGGCGGTGAGTGCCGTCGTCACGTCGATTTCGCCGGACCGCACCCGCCACGCGAGTGAGCCGGGACGCGGTTCGAGGAGGTGCCAGCCGGTGACGTCTTCGTCGGTGTAGCAAGGGTTTTCGTCGTCACCGATGCCGAGCGCGGCGAAGTACTGGCGGGCGGGCCACGTTTCGGGAACCCAGGCACGGGCCCAGCGCACGACGATGCGTGCGAGGTCGTTGCGGCCGTCCGCCGGGTGGATCAGGCGGTCGCCGGTCGTGCAGATCAAACGTGCCGAAAAGGTCGCCCCCACCGGGGCGACCACGAGCTGACTTTTCATTACTCCCCCGAGCCCACGGACGTGGACGGTGTTTCGCGATGCGGATGCGCGTGTGCGCGAGAAAAAGGGGAAGGACAGCCGGCGGCGGACGCACGCGTCCTTCCACGGCTCCGGCTTGAACCGAGAGCCATCTTACAAAAGCCGTACGGGCACCGGAAACCGGGTCGTGTCGCCCGTTCCCGTGACAGCGGGTGTGAAGGTGAGGGGCCGGGGTACGCGGCCGGTGATCGTCCGCTCGAACGGAAGGAACCGAAATGAACCGAACAGCACGAAACGTCCTGGCCGCCACCGCCGCGGCGGTGGCCATCGCGATGACCGGGGCAGTCCCGGCCTCGGCGGCGCCGGTTTCGCCGGTGGCTTCCCAGGCCGACGCTGGGACCGACCACGACGACAACGGGTTGTGGGGCCTGCTCGGGCTGGCCGGGTTGCTGGGCTTGGCCGGGTTGGCGCGACGCGGGCCGAAGACCGGGGCCATGGCGGGGTATCCCGCCGCGGGACGGACTCCGCGCGCCGGCGAGGCACCGCCGGTCAACACGTACCCGCCCGCCGAAGCACGCCACAACCCGCCTGGCGCTTGAGGTTCGGGCCGAGACCCGGGAGACGGAGCTTCGAAGCGGGGTTCGCCGGAGAGGTGAGTCCTGCGTGTTTCCCGAGGTCTCGGCCATGCCTGGCCAAGCCCACCGGCGCACGCGACCACCGAACCACGCCGCACCCCGCCCGGTTCCCCAGGACTGGGCCGAAACCCACCGGCCGGCCCGGCGCCGCCAAGCGCGCCGGGACGGCCGGGTGCGTCGGAACTCCTCTCCCGCACCGCTTCCGGTGCCCGAGCTCCCCAGGCGCGCCGCACTTGCCCCATCCTCTCTCCCGCACAGAACGTCCCGGCGCCGACGGCACCGGGACGTTCCGCGTTTTTCTCCGAATGGCGCCTTTGTGTCAGGTCTCGGCACCGAGGAAGCCGCCGGAAGACCGGAAACCGGAGCCGGCGGCCGCCACCCAGATTAGCGAGGCACTCAGCGCGCAAGAAGTGCTTTTGCGTCGTACCCTTCTTAAGAGTGGCTTTCCAGCCGTAGGCAAATGCGCTTGGTTACCCATTAATTCCCCCGACAAACGTCACGTCCGAGTGAAACTCGCGTGCCACGCGAGAACCACTCCAGTCATACCTTCCGTGAAGAAACCCGGGCCATTTCAGCCGTTCATCGTAATCGAGCCTCACCAACGAGTGATGCGATCACGTCAGGTAACCAGCGCACGGAATTGCCGACGATCGGCTTCACGCGAACTCGATGTTTGTTCCGCAGATCCCCGACCCCCTGTGCACCGAGCGGAATCGCCGCGTCCGCCGAGGTCAGCGGATCCGCTCGCGGTAATCGCGTCCGGAGATCACGATGATCTCCAGTCGGTATCGGAATTCCGGAGGAGTACGACATGAAAAGTGCACTGGCCCGTGCGGTCACGGTTTTCCTCACCGCGACGGCGGTGACCCTGACCGGAGTGGGCGTGGCGTCGGCGGGCGGACCCGGCGGCAGCGGCTCGTCGAGCACGACGAGCGCGGCGGCCCAAGTCCAGTCCCTGCGCGACCAGCTGGTCTCGCGCGCGGACGGCGGCGACGTCGCCGGCACGCGCGTCACCCTGACCGACCTCGATCCGGTGCTCACGGATCTGGCCCAGGGCAACCGTTACACCATCCAGGCCGACACCCGCGACAAGGCGGCCACGGCCCGGCAACAGAACACCGAAGCGCGCGACGGCGTCGACCGGCTGGCCGCGGACCTGAAGGCCCGCCAGAGCCTCCCGCCGGTTTCCGCGCTGCTCAACGCGCTGCTGCAACGGCTCCTGATCTCGCTGTCTTCGCTGGTGAACGACCTTCTCGGCGGGCTGCCCGTCCCGATCGGCTAGGGACCGGTCGGAGACCCCGGACGGACAGCCGGCGATGGCCCGGTGCGGCTGACCTCACCGCACCGGGCTTTCGTCGTGGACAAGGAGAAAGCCCGGTGCGGATCCGCACCGGGCTTTCGCGCGAACACCGCTATTCGTAGACGACGTACGCGGGCACCGGGCTCAGCGCCAGCACCTCCGCCGGGGTCATCAGGGCCGCGCCGCGGCGGGTGTCCTCGTCGAAGAACAGCTTGAACCCGGGCCGCACGTGCTCCGGCCGGGTCGTCATGAGCGTCTTCCACGTCGCCTTCTTGGCCGCCGCCGAACCGATGCCATCGACGACCTTCACCGGCGCGACGCCGGGGTGCGCGTGCAAGAGCTCTTCGTCGCGCACCACCGACGACGCCACCTGGTGGTACACCATGACCTTGGCGGGCAAGCGGTGCGCTTCGGCGAGGCCGCCGAGGTAGCGCGCGACGCCGTCGAGCTCGTCCCCGGTCGTGCGGCCGAACTTCTTCCCCGGCACCACCCCCGGCTCGACGGCCCACTCGGGGTCGAGCGCGACACCGACGTCCGGCTCGGTCAGCCAGCGTTCGTACGCCTGCACCTCGGGCAGGAAGTCGGCGCGGCCGGGCTGGATGTTCAGCAGCAGCAGGCCGTTCAGGGCGCGCGCGGCGTCGAGGTAGTCCCGCACCGTCCCCTCCGCGCAGCGGCTGCGGTACATGCCGTCGTCGCCGGGCGAGCGGTGCACGGTGGTCGCGATCAGCTCGACGACCGGGGTGATCGGCCGGCCCGCCGGGAAGGCGCGGATCCGCTGGCGCAGCTCGCGGCTCGCCGCCGTCAGATCGCCCGTCATCCGGCCGAGCGCTGGGGACCCCGGTGCGCCGCAGAAGCCGACGAGCAGGCCGTTTTCCAGGGGGTTCGGCGGTGGTGCCGGCGGGGCCGGCGTCGCCGTGACGGGCACGGCGAGGGCTCGGCCGGACCGGCGCGCGCCGCACGCGGTCGCCGCGAGACCGGCCAGAGCGACGGTGAGGACCAGGCGTCGATCGAGGATGCGTCCGGCGGCGGACGCCGTTTTCGGGGCCATCGCAGGGAAATACCCGCGATGATCTTCGCGCAAACGCCGGGCGCGACGATCACCGCATCGTGCCGGGAGCCGTTCCGCGGCCGGGCCCGCTGCCTGCGGAAACGTGGATTTCCGGCCTGTGGCGGGGAAATCCGCGCTCACCCGACCCGGTGGGCCGGGCCGCGCCGCGGCGGCCACGGCTCCACACTTCCCGCATGCGTAGCCTTTTCCGCCTCGGCGCGGGGTTCGCCGCCGTGGCCGCCGTGACGGCGTGCGGCGGTCCGGCACCCGCCGGGACCCCGGCGCCCCGCCCGGCGCCCGCCGCCGCCACGCCCACCCGCGTCACGCCCGCGTCCGCGCGGCAGGCCGGGGCCGACGAGCTCGGGCGGGTGCCGATCCTGATGTACCACCGGATCGCCGGGCACCCGCGGTCGGTGTACGACCGCACGCCCGCCGACTTCACCGCGGAGCTCGAGCGGCTGGCGGCGGAGGACTACGTCCCGGTGACGACGGCCGAGCTGGTGTCCCGCCGGCTCGACCTCCCGGCCGGCGCGCACCCGGTGGTGCTGACCTTCGACGACGGCGACCCGAGCACGTTCGCCCTGACGCCGCAAGGACAGCCGGCGGCGGGCACGGCGATCCGGATGCTGTTCGACGTCGCGGCGAAGCACCGCCGGTTCCGCCCGGTGGCGAGCCTGTACGTCAACGAGCACCCGTTCGGCGCGCCGGACGACGGGCCGGCGCTGCGCTGGCTGGCCGCGCACGGCTTCGAGATCGGCAACCACACGCGCCACCACACGAACCTGCGCACGGCGTCGGAGAGCGAGGTGACGACGGCGATCACGGAGGAGGACGCGGCGATCCGCGCGACGGGCTACCAGCCGCGGACGTTGGCGCTGCCGTACGGGACGCACCCGCGGCGCGCGGAGTCGGCGTTGCGGGGACCGGGTTACTCCTACGAGGGCGTGCTTCTGGTGGGTGCGGGGCCGGCGCCGTCGCCGTGTTCGGCGGCCTTCGATCCCGGGGCGATCCCGCGGATCCGGTCGCAGTCGAGCGGCGCGGAGGCGGAGTACGGCTCGTCGCACTGGCTCGACGTGCTGGCATCGCCGCACGGCCACCGGTACACGTCCGACGGAGACCCGTCGACGGTGGCGTACCCCCGATCGGAGACGGCCCCGGCCCCGGCGTGCGCGAGCGTGGGCCTTGCCTACTGAACCGGCGCGCGTCGATTGGCTGCCGCAGCCGAGGCCCCGGCCTCGGGCGGTCCAGCAGGTGGAGGAGGAACCGGCGGCCGGGGTGCCGCGCCCCCGCCGCCGGCTGCGTTTGCGGCGCGCGGGGGCGGGTGCGGTTCCCCGGCCGCGGTCGCCGCAAGGAAGCGCGGCCGGGGTCGCACGAACGGGCTTCACGACCGAACCGCCGCATGCGTCCTTGACCGCACCGGCCGAACCATCGCGCCTGCAAGCACAAGCGCGCCCCGCGCAGGCGCCCTCGATCGCACCATTGCGCCCACAAGCGAGCCCGGCAACCGAACCACCTCCCCTGAACCTGGCCCCGCTCGCCCGACCGCGCACCCCACAAGCACCACCGATCCCGGCGACTCCGCACCCGACCACGACAGCCGAGCCGACTCCAGCGGCAGTACAACCCGCCGCCCCGGTGGCCGATCCCGCCGGCCCTCCGAACCCCGCACCCACCGAACCCCCGCCACCCATCATCTGGCCATCAGATCCGGACCCCGCGCCACCCACGACCGCCGTTCTCCCACTGGCGACCGAACCCCGTCGCACCACCGAGGAAAGCACCGCCGACAACCTCCTGGAGTCGCCAGCCGCGCCGCCATCACCAGCAGCCTGGTGGCCCCCGGCAGTCCTGGTCTTCGCCATCGCCCTGGCGGTCGCCCTCCTTCTCCTCCCCCGCGCCGCCGAACCGCGGCGCCTGAGCGGCACCCCCACTCCAGTGACCCCCACTGCGCCCATCACCACCCGCGCACCGGAACCCGCCGCTCTTCCCGACGGCCCGCCCGTCACCCCCACCGGCGCCGAGACCTGGCACATCGTCCCCGGTCCGCGCACCCTCGCCGGTACCGGCCCTCGGGACCTCACCTACACCGTCGAAATCGAGGACGGCGTCGACGCCCCCGGGTTCGGCGGACAAGTGGACGCCATCCTCGCCGACCGGCGTGGCTGGATCGGCCAGGGCCGCGTCACCTTCCGGCGGGAAATCGCGCCCGACGCGCGTCCGGACGTGCGGATCAGCCTCACCACCCCCGGCACCAGCCGCGCGCTGTGCGGGTTCGCCATCCCCTACGACTCCTCCTGCCACGTCGCCCACCGGATCGTCGTCAACCTCGCGCGGTGGGTCCGCGGCGCGCACTCCTTCGGCGGTGACCTCACCGGTTACCGCACCTATGCCGTCAACCACGAAATGGGTCACGTCCTCGGCTACGGGCACGTCGGCTGCCCGGCGCCGGGTGCCCCCGCGCCCGTCATGATGCAGCAGACCTTCGGCCTCTCGAACACCTACCTCGCGGAGCTGAACCGCGCCGAGCCCGGGGCCGCCAGGCGAGTCGAGCCGGACGGTGCCGTCTGCCGGCCCAACCCGTGGGTCGGCTGAGGCGGCGACCCACGGTCGCACCTCGTCAACCGGACGAGTCACGGCCGATCTCGAAAGGGTTCCTCCGCGGCCGTCGCCCACCACCGCCCGCAGGGCCGTCGTTGGGCCAGACGGACCACACCCCGGGCAGCGCGAGTGAAGCTCCTTGTCCCCCCGGATCTTCCGCCACTAGCGTCGACGGGGAGGGGACGACACCGGGCTGTCCGGAGAGTTCCTTGCACACCAAGGAAAAACGCGAACGAGGAGTTTCTCGATGACGGCTCTCGACCAGCCCGTGACCCGCACCGCGTACCAGCAGTCGGTCGCCGACTACTGGAACGCGGAGAAGGACCCGGTGAACCTCCGGCTGGGCGATGTCGACGGTCTCTACCACCACCACTACGGCCTCGGCGACTACGACCCGGCCGTGCTCGAAGTCCCGGAGCCCCAGCGCGACCAGGCGATCATCGCCGAGATGCACCGGCTCGAGACCGCGCAGGCCGACGTCCTCCTCGACCACCTCGGCCCGATCGGGCCCGCCGACCGGCTGCTCGACGCCGGCTGCGGCCGGGGCGGCACGAGCGTCATGGCCCACCAGCGCTTCGGCTGCCAGGTCGACGGGATCTCCATCTCCGAGCAGCAGGTCGCGTTCGCCAACGAGCACGTGCGGCAGCGCGGGATCGACGGCTCGGTCCGCTACCACCTGCGCAACATGCTCGACACCGGCTTCGAATCCGGGGTGTTCCAAGGGATCTGGAACAACGAGAGCACGATGTACGTCGACCTGCACGAGCTGTTCGCCGAGCACGCGCGGCAGCTGAAGCCCGGCGGCCGGTACGTGACGATCACCGGGTGCTACAACGACGTCACCGGCGGCCGGTCGCGGGCGGTGAGCCAGATCGACCAGCACTACATCTGCAACATCCACGCCCGCGGCGACTACTTCAAGGCGTTGTCGGACAACGGGTTCGTGCCGATCAACGTCGTCGACCTGACGGCCGCGACGATCCCGTACTGGGAGCTGCGGGAGCAGTCGTCGGTCGCCACCGGCGTCGAGAAGCCGTTCCTGACCGCCTACCGCGAGGGCAGCTTCCACTACCTGCTCATCGCCGCCGACCGCGTCTGAGGCGTCCGGCGACGAGGGAGAGCACCATGACGACCGGCACCGAGTGTCCACAATGGACGAGCGGGGGTACCGCGAGCCTGCTCGCGGGCCCGTTCGGCATCGGCACCGCGGCGGCCCGGATCGCGACGCAGTTCGCGCCGGCGCCCGGGCAGGACCCGGCCTACGCCCATCTGCCGTGGGGAGACGGCAGCGGTCCGCCGTTGTACTGCCCGGTCGCCGGCCGCGTCGACGACGCCCTCGCCGGGGAGGTCGACCGGCGGCTGGTCGCCTGGGCCGAGGAGTGCGGGTTCACCGGCGCGGGCCTCGACCAGATCGCCCACGCCGGCTTCGGCAGGCTGGCGATGCTCGCCCACCCCGACTGCGACGACCCGGACCGGCTGCTCGTCGCGGCGCAGCTGAACGCGGTCTGGTGGGCGGCCGACGACTACTACGCCGACGACAGCACGCTGGGCGCGGCGCCGACCGAACTGCCGCCACGCCTGGCGCTCGTCATGGCGGCCATGGACCCGGTCGCGCCGGCCGGGGAGTTCTCGGCGCCCCTCGAAGAAGCGCTGCGGGCGGACCCGATCCTCGTCGGGCTGCACTCGGCGGTCGGTCACCTGGGGCAGCACGGCTCCCCCGTGCTGGTCCAGCGGGTCTGCTACGCGACGTTCTCGATGTTCGTCAGCTGGGACGCCTACGCGGCGTGGCGCCACACCGGGCGATACCCACCGGCGTGGGAGTACCTGGCGGCCCGCCAGCACGACAGCTTCTACACGTCGATGACCCTCGTCGACGCCGTCGGCGGCTACGAGCTGGCCGCGCCGTTCTACTACGACCCGCGCGTGCGGGAGGCGATGATGCGGGCCGGAACGGCGTCGGTGCTGGTCAACGACCTGCACTCGGTGGCCAAGGACGCGGCCGACGAGAAGCCGGTCTGCAACATGGTCCTGCAGATCGCCGCCGACCGGGGGTGCTCGGTCGAGGAGGCGGTCGAAGCGACCGTCGAGCTGCACAACAAGATCGTCCACGAGTTCGAGGACGGCCACCGGGAGCTGATGGCGGTCCCGTCGCCGGAGCTGCAGCGGTTCCTCGTGGGCGTCCGTTCCTGGATGGGCGGCGGCTTCACCTGGCACGCCACCAACCCCCGTTACCGATCTTGACCTACGAATCGATTGGGTGGTTTTCGCTGTGACCGTCACCGACCCGGTGGACACCGACCAGGCACCACTGAGCCTCGGCCGGGCCGCGGCCCGCACCCTGGCCACCACGACCAAGTCGGTCCCCCAGATGCAAGGCATCTCCTCCCGCTGGCTGCTCAAGATCCTCCCCTGGGTCGAAGTCTCCGGAGGCGCCTACCGCGTCAACCGCCGCCTCTCCTACTCCGTCGGCGACGGCCGCGTCACCTTCACCACCACCGGCACCGACGTCCGCGTCATCCCACCCGAACTCGGCGAACTCGCCCCCCTACGCGGCTACGACGACGAAGACGTCCTCACCGAACTCGCCGCCCGCTTCACCCAGCACACCTACCACCCCGGCGACGCCCTCGTCGAATTCGGCTCCCCCGCCGACCAGGTCTTCCTCATCGCCCACGGCAAAATCACCAAAGCCGGCACCGGCGCCTACGGCGACCAAACCGTCCTCGGCACCCTCGCCGACGGCGACTACTTCGGCGACCACACCCTCATCCAGCGCGACGGGATCTGGGAATTCACCGCCAAAGCCGTCACCACCTGCACCGTCCTGACCCTCCCCCGCCCCGCCTTCGACGACGTCCTCGCCCGCTCCGAGACCCTGCAGGCCCACCTCGACGCCTACGTCGCCGGCGGCGCGTCCGCGCGTAACGATCACGGCGAAGCGGAAATCTCCCTCGCCTCCGGCCACGACGGCGAACCCACCCTGCCCGGCACCTTCGTCGACTACGACGCCCAACCGCGGGAATACGAACTCTCCGTCGCCCAAACCGTCCTACGCGTCCACTCGCGGGTGGCCGACCTCTACAACCAGCCGATGAACCAGATCGAACAACAACTCCGGCTGACGGTGGAGGCGTTGCGGGAACGCCAGGAACACGAACTGATCAACAACCCCGGGTTCGGGCTGCTGCACAACGCCGACTTCGCCCAGCGCATCCCCACCCGCACCGGCCCACCCACCCCCGACGACCTCGACGAACTGCTCGCCCTGGTCTGGAAGGACCCGGCGGTGTTCCTGGCCCATCCCAAGACGATCGCCGCGTTCGGCCGGGAGTGCACCAAAGCCGGGCTGTATCCCGACGCGGTCGACCTCGGCGGGCACCACGTCCCGGCCTGGCGGGGGGTGCCGATCCTGCCGTGCAACAAGATCCCCGTCTCCGACACCCGCACCAGCTCCATCCTGCTCATGCGCACCGGCGAACAGGCCCAGGGCGTGGTCGGGCTGCACCAGACCGGACTGCCGGACGAGTACCAGCCGGGGCTGAACGTGCGGTTCATGGGCATCAGCGAACAAGCGATCATTTCTTATCTGGTGTCGGCGTACTACTCGGCGGCGGTGCTGGTGCCGGACGCGTTGGCGGTGCTGGAAAGCGTCGAACTCGGCCGGGAAGGCTGAGACCCGTGACGGTGACGGAGGAAACGGCGTCCCTGCAGCTGTCGCTGAGCGTCACGGCCGCGCGGACGCTGACCACCACGACCAAAACCCCGCCGCAGATGCGCGGCATCACCACCCGCTGGCTGCTCACCCAGCTGCCCTGGGTCGACGTCCCCGCCGGCAGCTACCGCGTCAACCGCCGCCTCACCTACACCGTCGGCGACGGCAAAGTCTCCTTCTACACCACCGGCGCCCGCGTCCACGTCGTCCCCGCCGAACTCACCGAACTCGAACTCCTGCGCGGCTTCGGCGACGAAACAGCACTCGGAGCGCTGGCCGACGCCTTCGAGCAACGCGAATACGAACCCGGCTCGACGATCGTCGACGCCGGCACCCCGCTGGACACGTTGTTCCTGCTCGCGCACGGCAAAGTCACCCAGCACGGCCGCGGCGAATACGGCGACGACGTCACCCTCGGCACGATCACCGACGGCGACCACTTCGGCGCCGAACTCCTCGCCCGCGACGACGCCACCTGGCCCTTCACCGCCCGCGCCGCCACCCGCGTCATCGCGCTCGTCCTGCCCGCCGACGCCTACGCCCGCCTCAACGGCCGATCGGAGTCGCTCCGCAGCCACGTCGCCGAAGCCATCGGACGGCCCCGCAAACCCCAGAACGCCAAGGGCGAAGCGAGCATCGACCTGTCCGCCGGGCACGACGGCGAACCGATCCTCTCCGGCACCTACGTCGACTACGACCCATCACCACGCGAGTACGACCTCGCCGTCGCGCAAACCGTGCTGCGGGTCCACAACCGCGTCGCCGACCTCTACAACAACCCGATGAACCAGCTCGAACAACAGCTGCGGCTCACCGTGGAAGCGTTACGGGAACGGCAAGAACACGAACTGGTCAACAACACCGACTTCGGACTGCTGCACAACGTCGACCTCAAACACCGCCTCACCACCCGCACCGGGCCACCCACCCCACTGGACCTCGACGACCTGCTCTGCCGACGCCGCAAGACGAAGTTCTTCCTCGCCCACCCCCGCGCGATCGCCGCGTTCGGCCGCGAATGCACCCGCGCCCGCGTCTACCCCGACACCACCCTCCTCGACGGCAAACGCGTCATCGCCTGGCGAGGGGTACCGATCCTGCCGTGCGACAAGATCCCGATCACCGACACCGGCACCACGTCGATCCTCGCGATGCGCACCGGCGAAGACGACGCCGGCGTCATCGGCCTGCGCCCCAAGGAGCTCCCCGACCAGTACCAGCCCGGGCTCAACGTCCGGTTCATGGGCATCAACGACCGGGCCGTGACGTCGTACCTGGTCAGTGCCTACCACTCGGCCGCCGTGCTGGTGCCGGACGCGCTCGGCGTCCTGGATCACGTGGAAACGGGTTACTGACTTGCGTCTGATGCAAGTATCAATTGTCAAAGTTGCGTGGCACGACTACCGCCGTGGCTCCTAACTTCGGAAGCGTCAACGAGTTCCCCGAAGAAGGAGCAGCACCATGCACGTGTTCGTCACCGGCGCGACGGGGTGGATCGGCACCGCCGTCGTCGACGAACTGCTCGGCGCCGGGCACGAGGTCACCGGCCTCGCCCGCTCGGACGCCGCGGCCCTCACGCTCGCCAAGAAGGGCGCCCGGGTCCGCCGCGGCGACCTCGACGACCTCGACGGCCTCCGCGACGGCGCGATCGACGCCCACGCCGTCGTCCACCTGGGCAACAAGCACGACTGGGCGAACCCGGCCGAGAACAACCGGACCGAACGCGCCGCCATCGAGGCGATGGCCGGCGCGCTCGCGGGCACCGACCGGCCGTTCCTGCTCGCCGGCGCGCTCGCGGGCCTGGTCCAGGGCCGGCCCGCGCTCGAAACCGACGTCTCCCCCGCGGTCGGCCCGGACTCGATGCGCGGCGGCGGCGAAAACCTCGCGCTCGAGTACGTCGAGAAGGGCGTCCGGGTGGTCAGCGTCCGCTTCGCGTCGTCGGTGCACGGCGTCGGCGACCACGGGTTCCTGGCCTCCATCACGGCGGCGGCCCGCCGGCACGGCGTGTCCGCGTACGTCGGCGACGGTGCCGCGGCCTGGTCGGCGGTCCACCGCCCGGCCGCGGCCCGGCTCGTCCGGCTCGGCCTCGAGGCCGCCCCGGCGGGCGCGCGCCTGCACGCGGTCGCCGAGGAAGCCGTCACGACGCACGAGATCGCCGAGGCGATCGGGCGCACGCTCGACCTGCCGGTGGCCTCGGTCGCGCCGGAGGATGCGGCAGAGCACTTCGGGTTCGTCGGCCGGTTCTTCGCGACGGACATGTCCGCGTCGAGCGCCCGCACCCGCGAGCTGCTCGGCTGGACGCCGTCCGGGCCGACGCTGGTCGAGGACATCGAGGCGGGTGCGTACGCGTGAACGCGACGGTAACCGCCTTCATGCTGGTCAAGACCACGCCCGAATGGCTGGCCATGACGGTCGAGCAGCGGATCGAGGCCTTCCGCACCGAGATCGTCCCCGCGGTCGAGGAGAAGACCAAAGGCGTCCGGTCGCGCTTCTACGACACCGAGTTCTACTCGGCGCGCGTGACCGACGTCTGGGTGTGGGAGGCCGTCGACCACGAGGCTTACCAGCTCCTGGTCGAAGCCCTGCGCGAAACCCCCTTCTGGGACCGCTGGTTCGAGGTCGCCGAGATCCTGGTCGGGGTCGAGAACGGGTACGCCAGGAACTACGGCGTCGACGCGGTCGCCAGCATCACCTCCTAGAGCACGAAACCCGTCGGGAAGGGGTCATCGGGATCGAGCAGGTAGGTGGCGGTCCCGGTGATCCACGCCCGGCCCGAGAACTCGGGGATCACCGCCGGGACGCCGCCCACCTCCGTCTCGCCCACCAGTTCGCCGGTGAACGTCGTGCCGATGAACGAGCTGTTCTCGAACGGCGTGTGCAGCGGCAGCTCGCCCCGCGCGTGCAGCTGGGCCATCCGGGCGGAGGTGCCCGTCCCGCACGGCGAGCGGTCGAACCACCCGGGGTGGATGGCCATCGCGTTCTGCGATCTGCGCGCGTCCGAGCCGGGCGCGAGGAACTGGACGTGCTTGCAGCCGCCGATCAGCGGGTCGGCCGGGTGCTTCGGCGGCCGCTGGTCGTTGATCGCGGCCATGATCTCCAGGCCCGCACCCAGAATGCGGTCCTTTTCGGACCGTTCGAACGGGATGTCCACTTGGGACAGTTCGAGGATGGCGTAGAAGTTGCCGCCGTAGGCCAGGTCGTAGCGGACCTCGCCGAGCCCGGGCACGTCCACGAGCGCGTCGCGCTCGGCGAGGAACGACGCCACGTTCCGCAGCTTGACCCGTTCGGCGCGCCCGTCGCGGACCGTGACCTCCGCGTGCACGAGCCCGGCCGGGGTGTCCAGGCGCACCACGGTCGTCGGCTCGGTCACCTCGACCATGCCCGTCTCGACCAGCACCGTCGCGACGCCGATCGTGCCGTGGCCGCACATCGGCAGGCAGCCGGACACCTCGATGTACACGACGCCCCAGTCGGCGTCGTCGCGGCAGGGCGGCTGCAGGATCGCGCCGCTCATCGCCGAGTGCCCGCGCGGCTCGTGCATCAGGAACTGCCGGAGGTGGTCGAGGTGCGCCATGAAGTACCGGCGGCGCTCGGCCATCGTGTCCCCGGGGATCGGGCCGACGCCGCCGGTCACCACCCGGGTCGGCATGCCCTCGGTGTGCGAGTCGACCGCCGTGATCGCGCGTGAAGACCGCACCTACGCCACCCCCAGCGCGGCCAGCGCCCGGCCCATGTCGGCGCGGACCTGCTCGCGGTGGACATCGGAGAGCGGCCCTCGTGGTGGCCGGCACGGCCCGCCGTAGCGGCCCACCATGTCCATCCCGAGCTTGATGGCCTGGACGAACTCGGTGCGCGAGTCCCAGCGGAACGCGGCCACCAGGGGCTCGTAGAGGGCGCGGGCTTCGTCGAGCTTGCCCGCCGTGGCCAGCTCGAACAGGCGCGCCGACTCGGCCGGGAACACGTTGGGGAACCCGGCGAACCAGCCGGTCGCGCCCATCAGCAGGCTTTCCACGACGACGTCGTCGGCGCCGCTGATCACGGCGAGCCCCGGCGCCCGTTCGCGGATTTCGAGCACGCGCCGGACGTCGCCGGAGAACTCTTTGACGGCGACGACGTTGTCGATCTGCGCGATTTCGGCGAGGAGGTCGGGCGTGAGGTCGACCTTCGTGTCGAAGGGGTTGTTGTAGACCATCACCGGCAGCCCGACCGACGCGACGGCTTCGAAGTGGGCGAGTACCTCGCCGCGGTTGGCGCGGTAGAGCGTCGGGGGGAGGCAGAGGACGCCGTGCGCGCCGTCCTCGGCCGCCGCCTCGGCCCAGTACTTGGCCTGGTGCGCGCCGGGTCCGTGGACGCCGACGACGACGATCCCGTCGCTTCCGACGGCCTCGATCGCGGTGCGGGCGACGCGGCGGCGTTCGTCGTCGGTGAGCGAGGAGTATTCGCCGAGGGAGCCGTTCGGGCCGACGCCGCGGCAGCCGTTCCCGACGAGCCAGCGGCAGTGTTCGGCGTAGGCGTCGTAGTCGACGGCCAGCCCGGCGGGGGCGGCGTCGTCGGTCTTGTACGGCAGCGCGGCGGCGACGACCACACCGCCGAGATCGCGAGTGCTCATGACTCTCCTTCGGGTGCGGCGAGCTCGCCCAGGCGGATCGGCTGGGCGATCGGTCGGTGGTGGCGATCGGCGCCGCCGCAGAGCTCGGCGACGGTGGGGCCGCACATCCGGCCCTGGCACGGCCCGAGGCTGGCGCGGGTGCCGAGCTTGAGCGCGTGCGGTCCCGGCATGACGGGGTCGGCGACGGCTTTCTTCAGCCGGCCGTAGGTGGTTTCTTCACAGCGGCAGACGATCGTGTCGTCGCGCAGCCAGCCCCGCCAGGCGGCGCCGATCGGGTGGGCGGTGTTCAGCCGGCGCGCGAACGCCCGGGCGCGGTCACGTTTGCGGAGCAGGTCGCGGCTCGCGGTGCCTCCGGCGGCGGTACACCCGGCGATGGCGCCTTCTGCGCGTGCGGCGTCCGCTCCGCCGATCCCGGTGACCTCTCCCGCGGCGAAAACGTTTGCGACGCTGGTGCGCTGGTCGCCGTCGACGCGGACGAAGCCGTCGTCGAGCACGCAGCCGGCGGCGACGGCCAGCTCGGGTTGCGGCACGAAGCCGTGCCCGACGCAGACGGCGTCGACGGCGTGGGTGCGTTCGGTGCCGGGGACGACCGACCAGTCCGCGCGGACGCGGGCGGTGACGACTTCGCGGACCCGGTCGTCCCCGTGGGCTTCGACCACGACGCGGCCGAAGCAGTAGGGGACGCGGTGGCGGGCGAGGGTGGCGGCATACCGGGCGAGTTCGGCGGCTTTGCCGGGGTGGACCTTCCCGGACCATCCTTTGAGGACGGTCACGGCGGTGTTGGCTTCGAGGACGGCGACGACATCGGAGCCGACGGCCAGCAGCGATTCGGCGACGGGCAGCAGGAAGGGCCCGGCCCCGGCGACGAGAACGCGCTTGCCGACGGCGACCCGTTCTCCCTTGGCGAGGGCTTGGGCGGCGCCCGCGGTGTAGACCCCGGGCAGCTGCCAGCCGGGGAACGGGAGGACGCGATCGTGCGCGCCGGTGGCGAGGACGAGGGCATCGGGTTCGAGGGTGTGCTTCTGCCGGGCGGAGCCGTCGGCCGGGCCGCGCAGGATGTGGATCCGGAGGGCGGGTGGCGGTCCGCCCGGGCTGGGGCTGCCGACCCGGGCCGCCGCCGCGCCGGTGCCGCCGGGACCGGCAGCCGCCGAGCCAGCACCGCCAGGCCCGACAGCCGCCACACCGGCACCGCCGACACCGCCGACACCGACAGCCACCGAGGCAGCACCGCCAGGCCCGACAGCCGCCACACCGGCACCGCCGACACCGACAGCCACCGAGGCAGCACCGCCAGGCCCGACAGCCGCCACACCGGCACCGCTGAGGCCGGGATCGCCAATCCCAGCGCTGCCAGGCCCGGGATCGCCGGTCCCGGCGGCCGCGCCAGCGGTGGGGCCCAACTCGGCACCGCCGACCTCGCCGCCGCCCGGGGCTGCGGCTGTGGCTTCGATGGCCCACACCGTGCTCTCCGGCCACCACTCGCAGCGGCTCAGCACTTCCCCGAAACCGGGCGGGTCCGGGTGGAACTTCCGGTGGTACTGCCCGCCCGGCGCGTCCGACTGGTCCACGACCGTCACCTCGGCCCCGGCCCTCAGGGCGTGCTCGGCGGCCGCCAGTCCGGCGGGGCCCGCGCCGATGATCACCACCCGCCTCATGCTTCCTCCTGCCGGGACTGGGTGCGGATCTCGTCGCCGTCGGCGGCTCGGCGGCGGCACGCGCGGACGTCGGGCACTCCGTTCACCGTCACCAGGCAGTCGAAGCACGCTCCGATCCCGCAGAACACCCCGCGCGGCGCGCCGGATCGCGTGGTGCGCCACGACGTTCGCCCGGCCGCCAGCAACATCCCGGCCACCGTCTGCCCCGCGATGCCCGCCAGCGGCTCGCCGTCGACGCTGATCTCGATCACGCCACCACCGCCGGACGGTCCACCGTGAACTCCTCCACCGGCATCGACAGCGGGGACCCGGTCAGCAGTTCACGCAGCAGCCGAGCCGTGCCGACGCTCAGGCCGATGCCCGCGCCTTCGTGTCCCGTTGCGTGCCAAAGGTTCCCGAGCCGTGGGTCCTCGCCGAGGACCGGGAGGTGATCGTCCACATAGGGCCGGAAGCCGCCGTACGCGCGCATCACCGCGGCGTCCGCCAGCGACGGGAACAACCGCAGCGCCTTGACCGCGATCGCGCTCAGCACCGACGGCACGATCGTGTCGTCGAACCCCACGCGGCGGCGCGACGAGCCGATCAGGACCGTGCCGCCCCGCGTCGACTCGACGACAGCCGACGTCTGCAGCTCGCCGTCGCCGGACCCGACCGCGCCCACGTAGTCGGCGTCGTACACCTTGTGCCGGACCACGCCGGGCATCGGCGTCGTCACCAGCACCTCGCCGCGGCGGGGCCGGACCGCGATCGGCGCCCCCAGGCGCGCCGAGACCTCGCCCGCCCACGGGCCGGCCGCGTTCACGACGACGTCCGCCTCGAGGACCTCGCCGGGCACGCGGACCCCGGTGATCCGGTCGCCGCGCACGACCGCGCCGGTGACCTCGGTGCCGGTGCGCAGGCGAGCGCCGTGCGCGAGGGCCGAGCCGAGCAGGGCGAGAGTCGCGCCGGCCGGCTGGACCTGCGCGTCCTCCGGGTAGCGGACGGCGGCCGTCACCGCGCGGGTCAATGACGGTTCGGCCGCGAAAAGGTCCACTGTGGATAGTTCTTCGACCAGCACCCCCGCCGAGGCCTGCGAAGCCGCAAACGCCTTGAGTGCCTTCGCACCGGCTTCGGTCGTGGCCACGACGATGCCGCCCTTCGGGTCGAACTCGCAGCCTTCGCCGAGTTCGGCCGCGATCTCCGGCCACAGCCGCGCCGAGAGCTGCGCGAGCCGGAGCTCCGCGCCAGGACCCTTGTCCGAGACGAGCAGATTGCCTTCGCCATGCGAAGTGGTGCCGCCCGCAGGCCGGCCGCGGTCGACGACTACGATGCCGAACCCGGCGAGGCTCAGCTCCCGGGCGCACGCCGCCCCGACGACACCGGCCCCGATCACCACCACCCGCGTTCGGTTCATCGACCCTCCGGTGTTCGGTAAAGCGAACGATCGGAGGTTAGGTCTCCGGGGCCGCGGGTGTCAACGGGTGCGGCCGCCCGTCGAGCCGTTCGCCGTCGCGGTACTGCAGCAGCAGCACCGAGTGCACGGGCGCCGCCAGCGCCGTGTAGCTGTGCGGCTCGCGGGCGTCGAAAGCGACGTAGTCCCCGGGTCCGAGGTCGACGGTCCGGCCGGCGACCTCCACGCGCAGCCCGCCGGTCTGCACGACGGTGTGCTCGACCCCGACGTGCCCCTGCGACCGCTGCGGCGCGTCGCCGCGGACGACTTGGTCGTAGACCTCGAAAACGCTGTTCCCGTCCTCGATCCGGCGCAGCGGCCGCAGGTCGACGCCCTCGCCGCGGAGCACCTCCACGTCGGCGGCGCGCACGACGGTCAGGCCGCCGCGGGGCCGGTGGTCGAGCAGGTCGGAGATGGCGACTTCGAGGGCGCGGGACAGGCTGAAGACGGTCTCGATGGTCGGGTTGCCGGTGCCCGCTTCCAGCTGCGAGAGGGTCGCCTTGCCGATGCCCGACCTCCGCGACAGCTCGGACAGCGACAGGCCCCGGGCGGCCCGCGCGGCGCGCAGGTTGACGGCGAGCATGTCCCGGATCGACGGCTCGGTCGCGGTCGTCCCGCCGTTCGGTAAAGCGTCCATCGAGCGTCGTCTCCGTTCGGTTTGCCGATCGCGGCCCATGATGCCACGCCGGGCCGCCGTGCCAGAATGGGCGCGCACCGATCACCACCCTGGGGGAACGCTTCCGTGGACATCTCGTCGTCGTTCGTCTACACGCCGGAAATGGCGAAGCAGTCGTTCCGCGCCTGCCACCCGAAAGCCCCGGTCGCCCGCTGGCTGCCGGCCGGGATCTACGTGGTGCTCGGGATCCTGGCGCTGACCGAAGCTCTCCAGGGCGCGGAGCCGGACCCGGTCGGGCTCGTCGTCGGCGTCGTGGTCCTGCTGCTCGGCCTCGGCTGGCCGGTCTTCTACGCGCGGCGCGTCGCCCGGGCGCTGCGGCCCTTCGCCGAGCCCGGGACGACCCGGCTCGAGCTGACCGACGCGGGGTACGCGGCCGAGGCTCCCGGGCGGGCGGTCAGCCGGCTGTGGCCGACGTTCAAGAGCGTCGCGCTGGTGCGGGGGTTCTGGGTGCTGAGGACGGAGTCCGAGGGCACGCTCGCGTTCCCGGCGAGCGTGCTCGACGCCGCGCAGAACGAAGTGTTCCGCGCGGTCATGCGGGAAAAGGGCCTGCTGAAGCGTTAACAGCCGAGCCAGCCGCGGTAAGCCGCCAAGTCGACGTTGCTGCCGCAGACGATGGTGGCCACGTGCCGCCCGGCGAAGCGGTCGCGGTCTTCGAGGACCGCCGCCAGGCCGAGCGCCGCCGACGGCTCGACGACGAGACCCGCCTGCTCCAGGAACAGCCGCAGGCCCGCGATGATCGACGTCTCCCGCACCAAGACCGCGTCGTCGGCGACCTGGAGCAGGTCGTCGAGGACCTCCGGGATGGGGAAGCGGCCAGCGACGCCGTCGGCGATCGTGTCGGCCGAGTCCGTGGTGATGACCCGGCGTTCGCGCCACGACCGCGCCATCGCCGGCGCGCGTTCGGGCTGGATGGCGATCACTTCGGTGCCGGGGGCGAGGGATTTCAGGACGTGGCCGACGCCGGTGGCGAGCGCGCCGCCGCCGAGGGCGACGAGGACGGCGTCGAAGGGGCCGGCGTCGGCCAGTTCGAGGCCGATCGTCGCCGCGCCTTCGCAGGTCTCGACGTCCAGGCTGTCCTCGACGAGCCGGACGCCCCGCCGCCGTGCCAGGTCCGCCGCACGGGAGCGGGCCGCCTCGAAGTCGCCGTCCACCAGCTCCAGCCGGGCGCCGAACGCCCGGATGCGCTCGAGCTTCGCGGCGGGCGCGAACCGCGACGCCACGACGGTCACCTCGATCCCGCGGGGCCGTCCGGACAGGGCGAGGGCCTGCCCGAGGTTGCCGGCACTGGCGCACACGGCGGCGCGCTCACCGCGTTCGGCGAGACCGTGCGTGACGAGCTCGGTGCCGCGGCCTTTGAAGCTGCGGACGGGGTTGGCGGTTTCGAGCTTGACGCTGACCCGGCAGCCGAGTTCGCGTTCAAGGGGTTCGCAGCGGTAGAGCGGGCTGTCGAGGAAGACCGGATCGATCACCCGGCGGGCGGCCCGGATCCGGTCGAGGTCGAGGCGCGTGTCCGGCACGGTTTCGAGCCTAGTCGCGGAAACGAAGCCCGCTGACCAACGCGGGTTCCCGGGTCCGGAGCGCCCAGCGGGTCAGCCGCGGGAGGGGCGCGACGGCGACCAGGAACACCAGCGCGACCAGCACCCACCCCAGCGCGCCGAGGCCGCCGACCGCGAGGGTGAACACGCCGGGCCCGACCATCTGGACCGTCGCCGTGGCCGCTTCGCTCGCCCCCTGGTACGCGCCCTTCGCCTCCTCGCGCATGAGCCGCACCGACAGTCCCCAGTTCGCGGCCACGTAGCTCAGCTCGCCGACGACGTGCAGCACCGCGGCCAGGACGACCACCGTCACCGCGCCCGCTCCCCCGCCGCCGGCGGTGGTCGCCAGGAGCAGGCAGCTCGCGGCCAGGACCACCCCGGACACCACCGCCGTCCGGGCCGCCTGGCGCGCCGTGCGGCCGAAGCGGGCGAACGGGACCTGGAACACCGCGATGCCCACCGAGCTGAGCACGACCACGACCCCGCCGAGCCCCAGCGGCAGCCGCGTCGAGCCGGACAGCCACAGCGGCAACCCGGCCGACAGCATCGCCCAGCACAGGGACAGCACCGCCGTCACGCCGGCGACGCACAGGTACGGCCGGTCGCGCAGCACCTCCCGGGCGCCCGGGCGCCGGGCCGGGCGTCCTGGAGGTGCGGGCACCAGCAGCGTCGCGCCCGCCAGGACCAGGAAGCTCAGCACGTTGCCCACGATGGCCAGGGTGTACGCCCACTTCGCGTCGGCGGTCAGGACGAGCGCCCCGAGGCCGGCGCCGGCGGCGTACCCGACGTGCTGGGCGACCCGCTGCTGCGCCAGTACGCGCAGCCGGTGCGCCGGGTCGGCGACCAGGCCGGTGACCAGCGCCGTCCGGATCGCGGTCCCGCCGGTGGCCAGCGCGGTGAACGGCACCGTCACGGCCAGGAACGAGACCGGGCCGTCGACCACCAGGTAGCCGCCCATCGCGGCGGCGCGCACGAGCGTCACCGCCACCAGCACCGCGCGGGGGCCGGCGCGGTCGGCGAACGCGCCCAGCGGCACCGCGGCGGCCATGCCCACCGCGCTCGCCACGGCCATGCCCACGCCCACCGTCACCACCGGCAGCCCGAGGATCCGGGTGAAGTAGAGCGCCCAGATCGTGAACCACAGGCCGTCGCCGAGCGCGGAGACGCCGCGGCCCCACAGGAGACTTCTCATGCACCCACCCTTCACAAGAGCCTGAATGGTAAGCACGGCAGTCATCGTTCAGCAACCCGTGAATGGTGTTAGGATTCCGGCGTGCGCGGAATGGTCGAACCGGAAAGCGCGGTCCAGGCCGCGATCGTCGGGCTGACGCGGGAGCTGTCGGATCCCGTGCGGCTCACGGCGTTGCAGCTGCTCGCGGCCGAAGGCCCGCACACGATGGTGCAGCTGGCCGACGCGCTGGGCATCACCGCGCCGCGGCTGGGCAACCACCTGGCCCGGCTGCGGGCGGCCGGGCTGGTGACGGTCGAGCACTCCGGGCGCCACGCGCTGTACCGCGTCGGCCGCGACGACCTCCTGCCGGTGCTCACCGCGCTCGCCCGCTACGGCGGCAACGACTCGGTGGCACCCCCGCGTCCGGCGGAGTCCACTGTGGACATCGCGCACACGTGCTACGACCACGCGGCCGGCCGGCTCGGCGTGGCCGTGTTCGCCATGCTGGTCGACCGCGGCGCGCTGCGGCCCCCGGACGGCTCGGCGGCCGACCTGGCCCTGGGGCGTGACGTCTCGGCGTTCCACGACCTCGGCGTCGACCCGGCCGCGGTGGACCCGGGCCGCCGCCGCTGGGCGACGGCGTGCCTCGACCGGACCAACCGCGTCCCCCACCTCGGCGGCGCCCTCGGCGGGCGGGTCCTGGACGCGCTCCTCGACGCGGAGCTCGTCCGGCGCGGGGACGCCGACCGCGAGCTCGTCGTCACGCCGCTCGGCCACCGGAAACTCGGAGCGCTGCTGCCCGGCTTCTGAACCCGCCGTATCCGGCGGCCCCCGTTCCGCCTCCTACAGACCTCGGGACTGTAACCGCGGGCGGGATCGATGCGACTCCCAAGCATCCCGAGTGGAGCGAAGGTGAATCGGATGAGCGAGCCGAGCCGCGCGCGGCGGCACCTGGTCGTCTGCTGCGACGGCACGTGGAACACGCCGGACCAGCAGCAACAGGGCCAGCCGGCCCCGTCGAACGTCGCGCGGATCCACCACGTGGTGGCCGAGCGCGACAACCAGCTGCGGTACTACCACCCCGGCGTCGGGACCGGGCCCGGCCTGCTCGACCACCTCGAAGGCGGGCTGGTCGGCAAAGGACTGTCCGAAAACATCAAGAGCGCCTACGGCTGGCTCGCCCGCACCTACGAGCCCGGCGACGCGATCCACCTGTTCGGGTTCAGCCGCGGGGCGTTCACCGTCCGCAGCCTCTCCGGGATGCTCAAGCGCTGCGGCCTGCCCGCGACGCTCAAGCAGGCGGATTCGACGAAGTTCTGGGCCGAGGTCGACCGGCTCTTCACCGACGTCTACCGGGCCGGGGCCGGCGAGGCGGCCTCACCGGTGCCGATCGAGTTCCTCGGGGTCTGGGACACCGTCGGCTCGCTCGGCATCCCCGACTGGCTCGGCCCGCTGAAGCTCGTCGAGGACCACGTCGGGCACCTCCCCCGGTTCCACGACACGAAGCTCGGCGAGCACGTCCGGCACGCCCGTCAGGCACTCGCCATCGACGAGATGCGCGGCCCGTTCATGCCGACGCTGTGGTCCGAGGTGGCCGAGGACCGCGACGTCGCGCAGGTCTGGTTCCCGGGCGACCACTGCGACGTCGGCGGCGGCCACGACCGCACCGGCCTCTCCGACGCCGCACTCCGGTGGATGATCGACCAGTGCCAGGCCGCCGTCCCGGATCTCGTCTTCGACAAGGCGATGTACGAGCAGATCGCGCCGGACGCCCAGGACGTGCTGCACAACTCGCTCCACAGCGTCTACACGGTCCTGTGCCCGGCGCCGCGGGCGTTCCCGTTCATCACCGCGGGTTCCCCCGACGTCGCGCAGTCCACTGTGGACCGGCAGACGGCACCGCCGATCACGACCGGCCCGTACCGCCCCGGAAAGCGGCTGGAGGCCGGCGCCTCCGCGACCGTCGACGTCTACGCCGGGAAGCCGTGGAACTGGACGGGCCTCTACCTCGAGCCCGGCGACTACGCGTTCAGCGCCGAAGGGAGCTGGCTGAACGGGAAGGTCGCGCACCACCCCGACGGCACCGAAACCGACGCCCGCCTGGACTTCCAGGACGTCCTGCACGCCCTGGCCACGACGTCCTCCTGGCTCCAGACCCAGCTGGCGCGCCTCAACGACGCCGACGCCCGCTCGTTCGGCGGCCGCCGCTGCGAAGACGCGAAGTGGATGGCCTTGATCGGCGCGGTGGCGGCCCCGAACCTCGACGCCCACGACGTCCAGCAGCCCTACGACGCCATCCCGATCGGCGGCGGGGTGAAGCGGTGGACCAACAGGAAACCGGGCTACTTCTACGCCTACGCCAACGACAGCTGGCTGGGCTACTCGAGCAACCGGGGTTCGCTCAGGCTGACCGTCACGCGGCTCTGACCGTCCCTTCAGGTCCAGGTGGTCGCGGCGACGAACCGCTCGAACGTCCGGGGCGGCCGGCCGAGCGCGCGTTCGACGCCGTCGCCGAGGTCGGCTCCCCGGCCTTCGCGCAGGTCCGCGAGCAAGCCGGTGAGCAGCCGCGCCACCGGCGACGGGACGCCGAAGGAGATCTGCCGCTCGACGAACGCCTCGGGCTCGACGTCGACGTACTCGATCTCCCGTCCGGCGGCCCGTGCGATGACGTCCACCGCCTCGCCGAAGCCGACCGCCCGCGGGCCGGTCAGGTCGTAGACCTCGCCGTGGTGCCGGTCGCCCGTCAGCGCCGCCACGGCGACGTCGGCGATGTCCTCCGCGTCGACGAAGGGGGCACCGCCGTCGCCGGCCGGCAGGCTCAGCACGCCGGCACGGATTCCCGGCGCCCACGGGCCTTCGCTGAAGTTCTGCGCGAACCACTGGGGACGCAGGATGGTCCAGCCCACACCCGAGCCGCGGACCGCCTGTTCGGCGGCGTGCAGCGGATGCCCCTCCTCCCCCGCCCGCGGAGCGGACAGCAGGACCAGCCGGGACACGCCCGCGGCGACCGCGTGGTCCACGAACCGCGGCAGTCGCGCGGCCTGCAGGTCGGGTTCGACCAGGTAGCAGGCCGTGACGCCGGTCAGCGCCCAGCTGGCCGGGTCGCCGAGGTCGAAACCGCCGGCCCGGGAGGCGATCCGGGCGTTGCGGACGCGCTGGGCGACACGGCGGCCGGTCTTGCCGGTGCCGCCGAGGATCAAAGTGGTCATGCCCTCAGGCAACCGCGAACCGGCAAGACGATCCATGGGAAAACGTCGATGATTCCTTTGTGATCGTCTACGGTCGGGTCATGGACGTGCTGAGCGACCTGCTGCACCGGGCCCGCGCCGCGGACGCGCTCGTCCGGCAGCTGATCCAGCGGCCGCCGTGGTCGATGACCTTCGCCGACCCCCCGGCGCTCACGCTCGTCGCCACCCTGGGCGGGCACGCGTTCGTCAGCCTCCGGGACGCCGAACCCGTCCGCCTCGCCGCCGGCGACATCGCCCTGGTTTCGGCCGCCGGCCACACGATCGCGGACGACCCGGCCACCGCACCCCAGGTCGTGATCCGGGGCGCGAAGAAGTACCCGCTCACCGCCGACGTGAGCCCGCGGGCGCCGCGCACCTACGGCGACGGCGCACCCGGCGCGACGACGATGCTGCGCGGTGCCTACGAACTCCACGGCGTCGCCGCCGAGCGGCTCCTGGGCACGCTCCCGCCGCTGGCGGTCGTGCCCGCCGGTCCCCGGACGCGGGCGGCGCTCGACCTCCTGGCCGGCGAGGTCGCCCGCGACGAACCGGGCCAGGACGCGGTGCTCCGCCGGTTGCTGGACCTGGTCCTCGTGCTGGCGCTGCGCGCGTGGTGCGCGGCGACGGACACGCCGCCGGCCTGGTACCGCGCACTCGACGACGAGGGCATCGGGGAGGCGCTGCGCCTGCTGCACGCCGAGCCCGCGCACCGGTGGACGGTCGCCTCGCTGGCCGCGCGGGTCGGGCTGTCGCGGGCCGCGTTCGCCGCGCGCTTCGCGCACCTCGTCGGCGAGCCGCCGCTGACCTACCTCACCGGCTGGCGGATGACGCTCGCCGCGGATCTGTTGCGCGACACCGAAGACACCGTCACCGCCGTCGCGAAGGCGGTCGGCTACGCGGACCCGTTCGCGTTCAGCGTGGCCTTCAAACGCCACCGCGGCGCCAGCCCGTCGGACTGGCGCCGCGGCCGGGTGGACGTCAGTCCGTGAGCGTGGCCGGGTCGCTGGTGCTCGGCCGGCCGTTCTCGAGGTGCCCCGCCAGGCGGCGCAGGAACTTCGGGTCGCGGTCCGAGGTCACCGAGACGTCGTACCAGTTGCCGCTGCGGTGGGTGTCGACGTGCTCGACGACCCGCGCGCCCGGCCGGAGCCGGCGCGTCGTCGAGCAGCGGCCGTACGCGTCCGCCACCGTCAGCTGCACGGTCGTGGTGCCGGTGTTGGTCAGGACCAGTGCGAAGTCGTCACCCTCCTGGCGGACGCCCACCTCCGGACCGGCGGTGCCGCCCCGGAACTGCCGCACGAACCCGTTGGGCCCGTAGGCGGTGTAGTCGTACGCCCCGGCGGCGGGCAACGCGGCCGCCAGCGACTTGCCGGCACCCGCCGTGTACGTGCGCGGCTCACCCGACGGCGTCACGACGTAGAAGGCCGCCCCCGCGCGGCCGTGGTTGGCGAAGGTCACCGTCAGCTTGCCGTCCGCCACCCGGGCGTCGGCCGCCAGGTCGTACGGGAGCGCCCGCGCCGGCCGCCGGCCGCGTTCCTGCTTGGGCAGCGCGTTGTGCGCCGGGACGGCGGGCACGTAGTCCGGGTGCCGCTTGCGGTCCGGCGGCTCGTAGCCGGCGGTGTCCGGCAGCGCGGGCACCCGGGCGTCGGTGCGGGCGAAGTCGAACGCCGAGGTCAGGTCGCCGCAGACCGACCGGCGCCACGGCGTGATGTTCGGCTCCTGGACGCCGAAGCGGCGTTCGATGAACCGGATGATCGAGGTGTGGTCGAACGTCTCCGAGCAGACGTAGCCGCCCTTGCTCCACGGCGAGACCACGAGCATCGGGACGCGCTGGCCGAGCCCGTACGGGCCGGCCGGGTTCGCCGCCGAGCCCGCGAAGATCTCGCCCGTCGTGTCCACAGTGGACTGCCCGGCCGACGCGTACGGCGGGACGACGTGGTCGAAGAAGCCGTCGTTCTCGTCGTAGGTGATGAGCAGCGCGGTCTTGCTCCACACGTCCGGGTTCGCGGTCAGCGCGTCGAGCACCTGCGCGATGTACCAGGCGCCGTAGTTCACCGGCCAGTTCGGGTGCTCGCAGAACGCCTCGGGCGCGGTGATCCACGAGACCTGCGGCAGCTTCCCGGCCTTGACGTCGGCGCGCAACCGGTCGAAGTAGCCTTCGCCGGCCTTCGCGTTCGTGCCGGTGCGGGCCTTGTCGTACAGCGGGTCGCCGGGCTTGGCGTTGCGGTAGGAGTCGAAGTACAGCAACGAGTTGTCGCCGTAGTTGCCGCGGTAGGCGTCGTCGATCCAGCCCCAGCCGCCGGCGGCGTCGAGGCCGTCGCCGATGTCCTGGTAGATCTTCCACGAGACGCCGGCCCGCTCGAGCCGCTCGGGGTAGGTCGTCCAGGAGTAGCCCTTTTCGTCGTTGCCGAGGACCGGGCCGCCGCCCTGGCCGTCGTTGCCCGTGTAGCCCGTCCACATGTAGTAGCGGTTCGGGTCGGTCGAGCCCATGAACGAGCAGTGGTAGGCGTCGCAGATGGTGAACGCGTCGGCCAGCGCGTAGTGGAACGGGATGTCCTCGCGCGTCAGGTACGCCATCGTGGTCGAGCCCTTGGCGGGCACCCACTTGTCGTACTTGCCGCCGTTCCACGCGGCGTGCGTGTCGTTCCAGCCGTGCGGCAGGTCCTGGATGAACTGCAGGCCCAGGTTGTCGGCTTCGGGGCGGAAGGGGTAGATGTCGCGCTTGCCGTCGGACTGCGCCCACACCGGCTTGCCGTTCGAAAGGGTCGCCGGCCGCGGGTCGCCGAAGCCGCGTACGCCGCGCATCGTGCCGAAGTAGTGGTCGAACGACCGGTTCTCCTGCATGAGGACCACGATGTGCTCGACGTCCCGCAGCGTGCCGGTGCGGTGGGCGGCGGGGATTTCGGCCGCGCGCGCGATGCTCGTCGAGAGCGCGGAAAGGGCGGCGGTGCCGCCGGCCAGCTGCAGGAAACGCCGTCGGTTGACGTCCGTCATGGGGACTCCGGGGGTGTCGGGGTGGAGAGCCGGGTCATTGTGCGTAGGGCTACGAGAACCTGTGCCGGGCCCGAGGCTAACTCCGGGCGAAACTCCGGTAAACGGCTTGACGCAGATACGGAAGTACGTACTAATGTAGTGCTTCACAATGAATGACTTCTCGAACGACCCCGACGACTCCCTCTACTCCCCCGACGTCCGAAGCGCGCTCGCCGGCTTCACCCGCGGCGAGGACACCGGCGCGCTCGAAGCGGCGGCCGCCGTCCGCGCGGCCGCGCGCAGCCTCGACCAGCTGCGCTCGCACGGCACCGACAGCCGCGGCCTCAGCTCCGGCGCACTCGACCTCCTGATCCGGCTCAGCGCGGCGGAGGCGAACGTCAAGGACCTCGCCGCGTCGGCCGGGGTCAGCTCGCGGAACGTGACGGGCCTGGTCGACACGCTGGAACGGGCCGGGCACGCGGAACGGGTCCCGGACCCCCGCGACCGCCGGTCGGTCCTGGTCCGCATCACCGACGACGGCCGGAGGTGGCTCGAGGAGTTCCGGCGGCCGTCGCAGCTGGCGATGGCGGCGCTGTTCCGCGGGTTCACGGAGGAGGAAACGACCCGGCTGCGCCACCTCTGCCTGCGGCTGGTGGAGAACCAGCAGCACCTCGCCCGGCACCTGGAGAACCGATGACCACGCGCGACACCCGCGGTGTCATGCCGGGAACGCTCTCTTCAGCCATCCGGAAAGGTGGCAGCGGCGCCCGCCCGACTGCCCGGATCATGGAGGTCACGGGCTGAGCTCGAACACGGGCGGGGCACCGCCGCGAGCCGTGTACCCGGCTCGCCGAGCGACAAACTCCGCTCGCGTCGGCATTCGGCGCAATCGATCCGTCGCCGCCCCCTCTGTCAGCTCGCGCGCAACGCGTAACGGCGTTCGGCGTACGCGAGGTCGTCCCGCCACAAGCGGGCCGCCGTGTGGCGCATCAACGGGCGGATCGCCGGGGCCAGCTTCGCCGCCACCGCGAAACCCGGCCGCTCGGAAGCGGCGATCGTCGCCTCGATGACCGCCGTGCGCGGGCGGCCGTCGGGGCCCGGGCCGAGCGGGGTCGCGTGCGTCTCCACCACGCTGCCCAGCCCCTCGCCCTCGACGATGCGCATCACCACCGTGCGCGGCTCGGGGCAGGTGAACTCCGCCAGCACCGGCACGCCCCAGCGGCCCGCCAGCCGGAACGTCACCTCCACCAGGAACCGGTCGTCGGCGTCGGGTACGTCGATCCCCTGCGGCGCTTCGAGCACCCGCAGGCGGCTGAACGAATACGGGTGGAACCACGCGCCGTGCCACGGGTCGAGGCGGTTGGCCACCACGTCCTCGGGTTCGCACGTCCCGGTCAGCGTCGCGACGGCGTCGATGCGGGACGGGCCCGGCGGGCGGGCCGGCACCACCGGCGACTCCGACGGCTGCTCCCCACCCAGGCTGTCCAGGCGCGCCCAGACGAGCACGCCGTCGTCGTGCGCCGGCACCGGGGACCACGTCCCGCACCGGGAGCCGTCGATCCGCAAGCCGTGCCAGCGGCAGACCAGGCCACCGCCGTCGACCCGCGCGTCGGCCAGCGGCGCGCCGAGGTGCGGGCACGCGCCGGGGCCGATCCGGACGTCCCCCTCCGGCCCGCGCCACGCGACCAGCTCGCGGCCGCCGACGGTGACGCCGAACGGCCGGTCCGCGCGCACCTCCCGGCTCGCCGCGACGACGAACCAGTTGCCCGACGGGCGCGCCGAAGCGCGCTTGCCCGCCGCTTCGATCACGGCGGGCGAGCAGTCTCGGTAGGTCGGTTCCTGCTTCGCCCAGCGCGGTTCCGCGAACGGCTGGACGGGCCATCGCCGCGGCCACCGCGCGGCGATCCGGCGGCTGACGTTCATCGGACCATCGTGGCCGATCCGCATCGGGCTCGCAACGTCACCGAATTCGGCTGCCCAGCGAGCGCGAACGCGTTTGTCACGGTAAAACCGGGGTATCAGCCAGGCGATCCGGCGTGCCCCTCGATGCTCGCCGACTGGGTGCATCGTTTTTGCATCGCAAGACGGCGAGAGAGGAGCCCGGATGACCGCGACCTCCACGGCCGCCGGACCGGCGGCGTGGCTCGACGCGCTGCGCCGGCGCTGCGGGACCGACGTCCACGCCTTCGTCACCGAGCGGGTGCGCGAGCACTTCACCGGGCGCGCGGCGGACACCCCCGCCGCCCGCGCGCTGCCGGAGTTCGTCACCGGCGGCAAGTTCCTCCGCCCGATGTTCGCCTACACGGGCTGGCGCTGCGGCGGCCCCGAAGACGCCGCGGCCCTGCGCGCCGCGGCCAGCCTGGAGCTCCTGCACTGCTTCGCGCTGGCCCAGGACGACGTCATGGACGGCTCGGCCCGGCGCCGCGGCCGCCCGTCGCTGCACGTCCGCTTCGCGCGCTGGCACGAGGAACAGGGCCTGAGCGGCTCGGCGGCCCGGTTCGGCGAGTCGGCCGCCGTGCTCATGGGCGACCTGTTCCTCGTCTGGTCCGAACAGCTGCTGCGGGAAAGCGGGCTCGACGCCCGCGCCCTCGCCCGCGGCCGGCCCAGCTACGACCTGCTGCGGTCCGAGCTGGCCGTCGGCCAGCTCGGCGACCTGGTGAACGACGCCCGCACGCTGCCGTCCTGGGCCGACGTCCTCGACGTCATCCGCCGCAAGTCCGGCAACTACACCGTCCGCCGCCCGCTGGAGTTCGGCGCGGCGCTGGCCGGCTGCCCCGAAGACGTCGTCACGGCGCTCGGTACCTACGGCGGCCTGCTGGGCGAGGCGTTCCAGTTCCGCGACGACCTGCTGGGTGTGTTCGGCGACCCGGCGGTCACCGGCAAGCCCGCGGGCGACGACCTGCGCGAGCGCAAGGCGTCCAGCGTGGTCGTGCTCGCCCGGGACCTGGCCGACCGCCGTCAGCGCACCGAGCTGAGCGAACTTCTCGCCCTGGAGGAGGTCGACGACTACGCCGTCACCGCGTGGCGGGCGCTGATCACCGCGACCGGCGCCCGCGACCAGCTCGAGAAGTTCATCGACGAGCGCGTCCGGCGCGCCCTGGAGGCGATCGATCTGGTCGCCCTGCCGCGGCAAGCCGCTTCCGCGCTCACGGTCCTGGCGAACCGCTGCACCGAGCGCGTCCGATGAGGACGGTCACCGGACGCACCGACCACGTCGTCGTGGTCGGGGCCGGCCTCGCCGGCCTGTCCGCCGCGCTGCACCTGGCGGGCCGGGGCCGGCAGGTCACCGTCGTCGAACGCGATCCCGGGCCCGGCGGCCGCGCCGGCCGGGTCGAGACCGGCGACTACCACCTCGACACCGGGCCGACGGTGCTGACCATGCCGTCGATCCTCGCCGGCGCGTTCGCCGCCGCGGGCGCGGAACTGGCCGACCACCTGCGGCTCACGCGGCTCGACCCGGCCTACACCGCGCGGTTCGCCGACGGGTCCGTCCTGCCGGTGCACTCCGACGCCGACCGGATGACCGACGCCGTCCGCGAGTTCGCCGGGCCGGACGAAGCCGCCGGGTACCGCCGGCTGCGCGCGTGGCTGACTCGGCTGTACGCGGCGGAGTTCGACCGGTTCGTCGCGAGCAACATCGACTCGCCGCTCGGCCTGCTGTCGACGGACCTCGCCCGGCTCGTCGCGCTCGGCGGGTTCCGGCGCCTGGACCGGCGGATCGGCGCGTTCCTGCGCGACGAACGCCTCAAGCGCGTCTTCACCTTCCAGGCGCTCTACGCCGGTGAGTCGCCGATGCGGGCGCTCGCGCTGTACGCGGTCATCTCCTACATGGACACCGTCGGCGGCGTGTACTTCCCCGAAGGCGGGATGGCCGCGGTGCCCCGGGCCATGGCCCGCGTCGCGGAAGCGGCCGGCGTGCGGCTCCGGTTCGGCGAACCGGTCCTGGCGCTCGAACGCCGGGGCGCGCGGATCACCGCCGTCCGGACGTCCGAGGGCCGGATCCCGTGCGACGCCGTGGTGCTGACGACGGAACCGCACGAGTCCTACCGCCTGCTGGGCCGCGCGCCGCGCCGCCCGGTCCCGCTGCGCCCGGCGCCGTCGGCGCTGGTGCTGCACACCGGCGGTCCCGGGGACTGGCCGGTCGGGCACCACACGATCTCCTTCGGCCGCGGCTGGGCGTCGACCTTCCGCGAGCTCATCACCGACGGCAGCCGGATGAGCGACCCGTCCCTGCTGATCACCCGCCCGACGGCGACCGACCCCGGGCTCGCGCCGCCCGGGCGGCAGCTGTTCTCGATCCTGGCGCCGGTCCCGAACCTCGAGCGCGGACCGCGCGACTGGGACAGCGAGGCCGAGCCGTACGCCAAGGAGATCCTCGACCACGTCCGCGCCGATCTGCTGCCCGGCTTCGAACCGGAGGCGTGGCACGTCATCGGCCCGGCCGACTGGGCGCGCCGCGGGATGGTCGCGGGGACGCCGTTCAGCTACGCGCACTCGTTCGTCCAAACCGGACCGTTCCGGCCGCGGAACCTGCCGCCGGGCGCGGAGAACGTCGTGCTCGCGGGCGGCGGGACCGTGCCGGGGGTCGGCGTCCCGACCGTGCTGCTCTCCGGCCGGCTCGCCGCCGACCGGATCACCGGGGAAGGAGCCAGATGACCCGCCGCGAGCTGGACGCCGCCGGCATCACCGGGTCCGGGCTGCGCGAGGCCTACCGGCACTGCCGCGAGCTCAACGCCCGGCACGGCCGCACCTACTTCCTCGCCACGCGCATGCTCGCGCCCGCGCAGCGGCCGGCCGTCCACGCGCTCTACGGGTTCGCCCGGCGCCTCGACGACCTCGTCGACGAGCCCGAGCCCGGCGCCACCCCGGACTCGATCGCCGCGACCCTGCTCGACGTCGAAGACGGGTTCCTGAAGGAGCTGGCCGCCGGGACGAGCGACGACCCGTTGCGCGCCGCCGTCATCGACACCGCGACCCGGTACGCCATCCCCGAGCCGCACTTCCGCGCGTTCTTCGCCTCGATGCGGATGGACCTGACCGTGACCGGCTACCCGACCCGCGTCGCGCTCGACGAGTACGTGCACGGCTCGGCCGAGGTGATCGGGCTGCAAGTGCTGCCGGTCCTCGGCACCGTCGTCCCCCGGGACGAGGCCGGGCCGCGGGCCGCCGCGCTGGGCAAGGCGTTCCAGCTGACCAACTTCCTGCGCGACGTCGCCGAGGACTTCGAGCGCGGCCGGGTCTACCTGCCGGCCGACGAGCTGGCCGCGCACGGCGTCGACCGCGACCGGCTCGGCTGGTGCGTCCGGGCGCGCCGGCTCGACGCGGCGGTCCGGCGGGCGCTGGCCGAGCAGGTCGCGGCCACCCGCCGCGTCTACACCTACGCGCGGCCGGGCATCGCCATGCTGCACCCGGCGTCACAGCCGTGCGTGCGGACCGCGTATGTCCTTTACGGAGGGATCCTGGACCGCATCGAAGCCTTGGGCTACAACGTGTTCGCCGGGCGGGCCCGCGTGCCGCGGTACCGGCGGCTGGCCGCGGCCGGCGACGCGCTCGTCCGGGCGCAGTGGGCGCGGCGCCGCCACCCGGCGGTGACGTGACGTGGGCCGCTGGGAATACCTGGTCGTCCTCGGCGCGTGCGTGCTGGTGACGTTGCCGCTGGAGCTGGCGGGCGCTCGCGCGTGGCGGCGGCCGCGGCAGCTGGCGCGCGCGGTGCTGCCGGTCGCGGCGGTGTTCCTGGTGTGGGACGTGCTGGCCATCGCCGCCGGCGTCTGGGACTTCGACCCGGCGTTCGTCACCGGGCTGCGCATGCCGTTCGGGGTTCCGCTGGAAGAGGTGCTGTTCTTCGTCGTGATCCCGGTCTGCGGGATCCTGACGTACGAAGCCGTCGACCTGACCGGGCAGCTGCTGCGCCGGCTCGCCCGGCCGATCGCCGACCGGCGGCGGGTGCGGCGCTGATGCCCTGGGGTTACACGGTTCCCGCCCTCGCCGCCGTGCTCGCGGTCGTCGCGGCGGAGGTCTTCCTCCTGCGCACCGGGCTGTTCCGGCGGACCACGTACTGGGTCACCATGGTGATCGTCATCGCCTTCCAGATCCCGGTGGACGGCTGGCTGACCAAGCTGTCGGCGCCGATCGTCCGCTACTCCCCCGCGGGCATCACCGGCTGGCGGTTCCCGTGGGACATCCCGGTGGAGGACTTCCTGTTCGGCTACGCCCTCGTCACCGCGGTCCTGCTCCTGTGGGAACGCGGGAAGTCGCGAAAGGACAGTGCATGAAAGGCAACGGCCTGCCCCGCGCCGAAGTGCCGGCGGCGTTCGACGCGGGCGCGGCGGCCTACGACCGGCTCGTCGGGCTCAACCCCGGCTACCACCGCGACCTGCGGCTTTCGGCGCGGCGGCTCGTCCGGCCGGGGCACCAGGGGCTGCGGATCCTCGACGCCGGCTGCGGCACGGGCGCCTCGACGGCCGCGCTGCTGGCGATCGCCCCGGACGCGCGCGTCACCGCGATCGACGCGTCGGGCGCGATGCTGGCGCGGGCGCGCGCGAAGTCCTGGCCGTCCACAGTGGAGTTCCGGCACACCCCGGTGGAGAAGCTGGCCGGCGTGGCGGGCCCGTTCGACGCGATCCTCGCCGCGTACCTGCTGCGCAACGTCGACGACCCCGACGCCACCCTGCGGGCGTTGCGCGGGCTGCTGCGTCCCGGCGGACAGCTGGCGCTGCACGAGTACTCCGTGCGCGACTCCCGCCGCGCGCGCTGGGTGTGGAACGCGGTGTGCGGCGCGATCGTCATCCCGCTGGGCTCGGTCACCACCGGCGACGCCACGCTCTACCGGCACCTGCGCCGCAGCGTCGTGGCCTTCGACGGCGTCACCGAGCTGTGCTCGCGCTTGTCCCGCGCGGGTTTCACCGACGTCCGCACCGGCACGATGCCGGGCTGGTCCCGCGGGATCGTCCACACGGTCCTGGGCACCGCGCCGTGATCGCGGGCCGCGACCGCCGGGCCGAGACCCACCCCGCCCCCGGCGGGCTGCCCGACGCCGGGCGGCTCGGCCGCCGTCCGCGCGCGGCCGTGATCGGGGGCGGTATCGCCGGGCTCGCCGCGGCGACCGGGCTCGCCGAGCGCGGTGTCGAGGTGACGGTCTTCGAGCGCGAGAGCTACCTGGGCGGCCGCGCGGGCGGCTGGCCCGAGCGGCTGCCGGACGGCACCGGAGTCACCATGAGCCGCGGGTTCCACGCGTTCTTCCGCCAGTACTACAACCTGCGGGCGCTGCTCACGCGCACCGACCCGGGCCTGGACCGGCTCGTCGCGGTGCCCGACTACCCGCTCGTCGACCCGCACGGCCGCACCGACACGTTCGCCGGCCTGCCGCTGACGCCGCCGTTGAACGCGCTGGCGTTCGCCTTGCGCAGCCCGACGTTCCGGGCGCGCGACCTGGTGCGGCTGGACGGACGGCGGGCGCTGCCGCTGGCGACCGTCCGCGTCCCCCGCGTCTACGAGCAGCTGGACCACCTCGACGCGGCGTCGTTCCTCAGCGCGATCAACTTCCCCGCGGCGGCGCGGCACCTGGCGTTCGAGGTGTTCTCGCGCAGCTTCTTCGCCGACCCGAGCGAACTTTCCGCGGCCGAGCTCGCGACGATGTTCCACCTGTACTTCCTGGGCTCCTCGGAAGGCCTCCTCTTCGACGTGCCGGCCGAGCCGTTCCCGCAGGCGCTATGGAACCCGCTCGGCGACTACCTTTCCGGGCGCGGCGTGGACATCCGCCTCGGGACGGCCGTGCGCGAAGTCGTGCGGGAGGACGACGGGTTCTTCGTCGACGGGACCCGGTTCGACGCGGCCGTGCTCGCCTGCGACGTCGCGGGGCTGCGCCGGATCGTCGCGACCTCGCCCGGGCTGGGCACGCCGTCGTGGCGGGCGGCGGTCGCGGGGCTGCGCACGGCACCGCCGTTCGTGGTCCGCCGGCTCTGGCTCGACCGGCCGGTGCGCGCCGACCGGCCGGCGTTCCTGGGGACGGGCGGGCTGCCGCCGCTGGACAACATCAGCGTCCTGGACCGCTACGAGGGCGAAGCCCGCCGCTGGGCCGCGCGCACGGGTGGCTCGGTCGTCGAGGTGCACGCGTACGCGTCGCCGGACGGCGCGGGCCTGGACGAACGACTGCACGAGCTGTACCCGGAGACGGCGGCGGCGCGGGTGCTGGGCGAGATCACGGTGACGCGGCAGGACTGCCCGCTGTTCCCGGTCGGCGGGTTCGCGACCCGGCCGGCCGTGGTGACCCCGGAGCCGGGTCTGGTCCTGGCGGGCGACGCCATCCGGGTCGACCTGCCGGTGGCCCTCATGGAACGGGCGGCGACGACCGGCTGGGCGGCGGCGAACGAGCTGCTGACCGGCTGGGGCGTGGCGGGGCACCCGCTGCGGTCGGTGCCGAACCGCGGACGGCTCCGCCTGCTCGACCGCCTGGTGTGACTCAGCGCGCGGTCCGACGTGCGCGGGATCCACGCCGCACTCGGGACAAGGGGCGTCCGCGGTCAGCGACCACCGGCAGGCGCGGCACGTGGGCAGCGGGTCGACGCCGGACTCGAACGCGTCGGCGCGGGCGGCGTCCCGGCGGCCTTCTCCCGGCGGCGGCGCGCCGCGAAGTCCTCGCTCTGCGCCTGCCGGCTGGTCACGCTGCCGGCCTGGTGATCACTCACCGGCCGAGGTTGTCGAGCATCAAGCCGAGCGTGAACTCGAACCGGTCGTGCCCGGCGCCCGAGGTCAGCTCGGCGGCGTAGCGGCGGGTCTGCGGGAACGTGTCGGCCGGCAGCGCGGCGAACCGGCTCAGCAGCTCGTCCCGGCCGACGACCCATGCGTCGTCCGGGTGCTTCCGCCGCTGCCGGACCAGCGACTGCTCCCAGGCGTAGGCGCTGACGTACAGCGACAGGGCGTCGAGGGCCCAGGCGGCGGTCCGCGGCTCGATCCCGCCGGCGAGCAGGATCGCGAAGAGCCCTTCGCGGACGCGCAGCGCGTCGAGGTTGGTGGGGACCGTGCCCAGCGCCGCGCGCGAGACCCCCGGGTACTTCAGGTACTGGTCGCGGATCTGCGCGTACGCGTCGAGGATCTGCGTCCGCCACCTGGCCGGGTCCGGTTCGGGCAGCACCACCTCGGAACAGAGCCGGCCGACGAGCAGGTCGTCGATGTCGTCCTTGTTGACGATGTGCGCGTACAGCGACGACGGCCCGGTGCCGAGCACCGCGGCGACCCGGCGGATGGTCAGCGCGTCGTAGCCCTCGGTGGCCACGACCTGCAGGGCCGCGTCGGTGATCCGGTCGACCGTGATGGGCTTCTTGGGCGACGACGCGGCGGAGTCCCCCGCGGGCTGGGCGTGGCGGGCGGCTCGGCGTTGCCGGGGGTCGGCGGGCATGCCGGTCACTCTAGCTTGCGACGAACTTAGTTCGCGTGTTAGAACTTAGTTCGTAATGGACGAACTAAGTTCGTGAGGTGCGAGATGCGAGTATCCGTCGCCGGAGCCGGCTTGGGAGGTCTGTGCCTGGCGCAGGGCCTGCGCCAGGCCGGGATCGAGGCCGAGGTCTACGAGCGGGACCCGGCGATCACCGCGCGGTTCCAGGGCTACCGGCTCGTGCTGAACCCGGCCGGGTTCGCGGCACTGCAAGGCTGTCTGCCGCCACGCTGGCACCCGTTGCTGGACGCGATCGTCGGCGACGCCTACGGCGAGCGGCTGGTCCTGGACCCGCGGCTGAACAAGATCGGCGAACTCGGCCCCGGCCGGACCGGGACCGTGGTCGACCGGCACGTGCTCCGCCACCTGCTGCTGACCGGGCTCACCGTCCACACCGGAGCCGCTCTGACCGGCTACGACGTGCTGGACGACGGCAGGGTCGAAGCCCGGTTCGCCGACCGCGACCCGGCGGTCGCCGACCTGCTCGTCGGCGCGGACGGGATCGGCTCCCGGGTCCGCGCGACGCTCTCGCCGCGGACCACGCCGATCGACACCGGCGTCCGGTTCGTCATCGGCCGCACGCCGCTGACCGAGCAGTTCGCCGGCCTGAGCCGGGCGTTCGGCTCGAAGATCGCCGGCGACGGCGTGAGCCTGCTGCTCGGCGCGATGCGCTTCCGCACCCCGCCGAAGCAAGCCGCCGAAGAACTGGCACCCGAGGTGACCCTCCCCGACGTCCGCGACTACGTGCGGTGGGCCATGATCCTGCCGCCCGCCGGATCGGCCGGCCCGTCGCCGCAGGAGGCCGTTCTGTCCAAAATGGACGGCTGGCACCCGGACCTGCGCGCGCTCGTCGAGCAGTCCGATCCGGACAACAGCACCCTGCTGTCCATCCGGGTGGTCGAGCCCGGCGAACGCTGGGCACCCGGCCCGGTCACGCTCCTCGGCGACGCCATCCACGCCACCTCCCCGACCGGCGGCAACGGCGCGAACACCGCCCTGCGCGACGCCGACCTGCTGCGCCGCTGCCTGGCCGACGGCCGCCAGGACCTTCTCGGCGCGGTCGGCGACTACGAGCGGCAGATGTTCGAGTACGGCGCCGAAGCCGTGCGCCACAGCCTCGACGCGCTTCCTGCCTTTGTCCCGCAACGGGAATCGGTCTGACAAGCGGCGAGCACGGTCGTGCTACGCGCGCTCGGCGCGGACCACGAGCGTCCGCGCCACCAGGTCGCCGATCCGCTGCCGGCGCTGGGTCGCCACGATGCTGACCACGGCCACGAGTCCCAGCAGCAGCCCGTCGACCGTGAGGAGCACCCACCGGATCAGGTAAGCGCGCGCCTTCGGCTGCCCGCCGCGCAGGGTCTGCACCCGCAGGCCCATCACCAGCATCCCGGGCGTGCTCCCGCCCCGGCGCACCGGAACCCAGATCTGGATGACGATGTCGCAGGCGTAGGTGACGGCGAGGAACGCGACCGCCGGCGCCCACAGGATGAGCTTCGGTGGCACGAAACCCCACCGCACCAACGGAATGGCGACCAGGCCGGCGCCGAGCGCGGCGAAAACCCCGATGCCGACGGCAAGAGCCCAGTCCAGTACCGCTTGGACCACCCTGCGCCCGGCCATCCCCCACCGCTCCGCCGGCTCACCCGCGCGGTCGGTGGCGGGTGGTTCCGGGGCCGATCCGGGTGAAGTGGTCACCGCGCTGACAGCACACTCGGCGAGTCTTCCACATCGGTCAAGCACCGCCGTCAGCCGAGCAAACCGCGTTGCCACGCCCAGATCGCGATCTCCGTGCGGTTGCGGAGCCCGAGCTTGCGCTGCACGCTCCCCAGGTGCGTCTTGACCGTCGACAGCGAGACGCGCAGGTCGTCGGCGATCTCCGCGTTGGTGCGGCCCCGCGCGACCGCGAGCACGACGTCGGACTCCCGGTCGGTCAGGAGAGCAGGCGTCCCCTCCGCGCGCCGCCGGGCTTTTTCGGTGAACCGGGCCAGCAGGCGCACCGTCACCGACGGCGAGACCATCGCCTCGCCGTTGGCGGCAGCGCGCACCGCGTCGACCAGCACCCGCGGCCCGGCGTCCTTGAGCAGGAACCCGCAGGCGCCGCCGAGCAACGCGGCGTAGACGTTCTCGTCGGCGTCGTAGGTCGTCACCACCACCACCTTCAGCGGGTCGGCCACCGCCGGCCCGGCCAGCAGCTCGGTCGCCCGCAGGCCGTTCACCCGGGGCATCCGGATGTCCATCAGCGTCACGTCGGGCCGCAACCGCCGCGCCAGCCGGACCGCGGTCTCGCCGTCGGCGGCCTCGGCGACCACCTCGATGTCCGGGGCGGCGTCGAGCACCAGCCGGAAACCGGTGCGCACCATCACCTGGTCGTCGGCCACCAGCACCCGGATGGTCATCAGATCCCCCGCGGCAACGCGTCGAAGGGAGCGTCTTCCCCGCCGAGCGGCAAGCGGGCCGCGACCCGCCACCGCGAGCCCGCCTCGGGCCCCGCGGTCAGGGTGCCGCCCAGCATGGCCAGCCGCTCGGTCATGCCGACGATCCCGAACCCGCCGGGCGAGGGCAGCGGGGTCGCGGGCACGCCGTCGTTCCGGATGTCCAGCGCCAGCTCGTCGGCCTCGACGCGGGCGGAGACGGCCACTTCGGTCGCCGCCGGCGCGTGCCGCCGGACGTTGGTCAGCGCCTCGGTCACGACGCGGTGGATCGTCGTGGCGAGCTGGGCCGGCACCGGCAGCTGGTCCAGCTCCTCGGCGATTTCCGCCCGTGCGAAGGAGCCGGTGGCCGCGCGCACCGCGTCACCGAGGACGGCGCCGGCGGGCGGCGGCACGCCCTCGGTGTCCCGCAGCATGCCGACGAGCCGGCGCGCGGCGGCCAGCGCCGCGCTCCCGGCCTCCTCGATCTCGCGGTAGACCGCGGCGTGGCCGTCCTCATCGGGTTTCGCCTCGGTGATCGCGCGGGCGGCCTGCACGCGCACGACAATGCCGCTGACGTGGTGGGACACCAGGTCGTGCAGCTCCCTGGCCAGCTGCAGCCGTTCGTGGCCGCGCACCCGCTCCAGCGCGTCCCGCTCCCGGCCGTCCGCCGCGCGCAGGATGAGCCCGACCCCGAGGCAGGCGCCCCAGTACGCCGCGGCCGCCACGGCCAGCAACGCCGCCGGGCCGTCCGATCCGTAGCGCAGCAACGGCGCCGCGATCATCACGACGCCCAGCGCCGGTGCCAGCGCGGCCGCCCGCTTCGGCTCGAGCTTGCGGCCGGCCGACGCGGCGAGCACCCCGGTCGCGACGATTTCGGCGATCGGCGGCTGGCTCCGCGCGCCGGTCATGATCGGCACGGCGGTGCCGAGCACCGACAGCGCGGCGACGGCGCTCCCCAGGACGCCGATGTGGCGGGGGAAGCGCCGCCGCAGCACCACCAGTACCGGGACAGCCGTGCCCGTCGAGGCCAGTCCGCCCAGCGGGACGGCCCAGCCGGCGCCGCCTCCGGGCGTGCGCAGGACCAGCAGCACATCGGCGACCATCGCCGCGGCGAGCACCACGATCTCGGTGCCGAGCATGCCGCGCCGGGCCCGGGCCCCCGTTCCGCGCATGGTTGTCATGATCCACCGGCCGGGATCACCCCGCGCGCCGGGCTCCGGCGATGTAGCGGTTGGACGGTGGCAGGTAGCTGACCACGGTCGCGACGACCGCGACCCCGCAGCTCGCGTAGCCGGCCCACGACGGTTCCGTCGTCAGCAGTGAAGCGGCTTGGAGCAGGGTGATCACGGTGAGCGTGACGCGGGCCCAGTTGCGCCCGGCCTTCAGCTTGAACGACAGCCACAGGTAGACGAGCGCGATGACCGCGGCGATGGCGACCGGGACGGCCTGCGCGACCAGCGTGAGCCGGTCGAGCTGGTCCTGCGTCATCGACGGGTTGGTGCGGCGGAGCGCCGCCGCGATTTCGTCGCGCGCGCTCAGGATGAGCAGCGCGCCGGCGATCGCGGAGACCGTGGACACGAGGAAGCCGAAGAAGGCGGCGATGATCGTGCCGGGCGGGTTCGCCCGGACCGTTTCGGTAGTCATACCGGGAAGTTAGGTCCCGCCGCGGCCCCGCACCCGCTGAGCCGCGGCCGTCTCGTACTTTCGGCCGAGGGAACACTCCCCGCGCGACTCGCCCGCTCAGCCGCGGGACCACTGCTGGTTCGCCGCGCCGGTGCAGGGCCAGATCACGAACGGCGTGCCGTCGGCGGTGCCGTGACCCTTCACGTCGAGGCACTTGCCGGACCCGACGTTGACGACCGCGCCACCGGACTGAACCCGCCACTGCTGCGTGGCGGCCCCGGTGCAGCCGTGGATCTGCACCGCCGTGCCGTCGGCCGTCGCACCGCCGGCGGTCTCGAGGCACTTGGTGTCGAAGACCTTGAGCTGGTTCGTCGCCGTCGAGGTCCACGCCTGGTTGCTGCCGTTGTTGCAGCCCCACAGCGCGGGTACGGTGCCGTCGGCCTGGTTCGCCGCCGGGACGTCGGCGCACTTGCCCGACTCCGCGGACTTGAGGATGCCGTCGGTGTCGCCGCGGGCCCACTTCTGGTTGGCGCCCCCGGTGCAGTCCCAGAGCACCAGTGCGGTACCGGGTGCCGTACCGTGCGCGCTCGCGTCGAGGCACCGGCCCGATCCGGCGTTGACGACCGAGCCGTCGGCGCCGACCGTCCACTGCTGCGCGGCGGAGTTGTCGCAGTCGTCGATCCGGACGGGTGCCCCGTTGTCCGCTCCGCCGGTCAGGCACTTGGTGCCGTAGACCGTCAGCTGCCCGGCCGGGGTCGCGGTCCAGCTCTGGTTGGCGCCGCCGGTGCAGTCCCACAGGGCGACGGCGGTGCCGTTGGCCTGGCTCGCCGCCGGAACGTCGGTGCACAGCCCGGACTCCCGGCCTTTGAGGATGCCGCCGAGGTCGCCGTCGGCGTTCGGGGTGACGGAGACGTTGTCGAAGAGGTTCGTCTGGTAGCCGACGACACCCAGGCCGACGAGCCCGGTGGTGAACGCCGTGTCGGTGACCGCGCCGAGCACGACGCCGTCGACGCTCGCGGTGATCCGGTTGCCGCTGAACCCGAGCTTGACCGTGTGCCACGTGTTCAAGCCCAGTGCCGCGCGGGAACCGGAGGCGAGGGTGGTGAGCACGCCACCGCTGCTGTTCTTGGCGATCGACCACGCGCCCGTGTCGGCGACGCGCAGCTGGTAGGCGGCTTGGTGGCTCTGCGGCCGGTTCTGCAGGCCGGCTCGCCCGAGCAGTGTCACCGTGCCGGCCTGCTGCATGTCGAGGTCGGTGCTGACGGTGTAGTTGCTCCAGTGCGGGTCGCCGGCGAGGGTGAAGGCGTCGCTGTCGTCCTGCCACTCGATCGGCCGGACCGGGGCGACCTGCTGCAGGCACTGCCCGCCGCGTCCGGCGGCGCAGGGGCGGACCTCGAACGAGCCCTGCATGTCGGAGAAGTACCTGGCGGCACTGTGCGCGGGGTAGCCGTCGAAGGTCTCGGAGTAGGGCAGGCCCAGCGTTCCCGCCGCGGGACCGGTCGCGGTGCCCTTGCCCTGCCCGGTGGTCGTGGTGACCGTGTAGATCCGGTTCGGCTGCAGGGTCAGCGAGTACTTCCCCGACGACGGGACGACGTCGGCCTGCTTCACGAAGTAGTCGGCGGCGTTCGAGGACCCGAGGTCGGTGGACCAGACGTGCACCGTGCCGCCGCTGAGGTTTCCGGAGACGGTGACGTCGACCGTCTGCGCGGCCGTCGCGCTGGTGGTTTCGTAGATGGTCGAGTAGTCGGTGCCGTTGACGGGTTTCAGGGAGATGTAGCTGCCTCCCGCGCGGTTCCCGCCGAGGTAGCCGCTCGCCGAACCGGTGAGGAACTTCCAGCCGGGCTGGGTGAACTGGGCCACCTGCGCGTTGGCCCACAGGTTCTTCCCGAGCTGGTAGGCGCCGGACCACGGTGTGTTCGCGGTGGCGAGACCGACCGTGCTGTAGGGCAGGTTGGAGTACAGGGCGGCGATGAGGGGCCAGTTCATGAAACCGGTCATCCGGCCGTCGAGGTAGCCCCGGGTGATCGTGCGGATGTACGCGGCCGAGCCGGCGTTGAAGTCCTGCGAGCCGAACTCGCTGGCCCACAACGGTTTCCCGGTGGCGACAGCGTTGGCCGATGACGCGCACGTCGTCGCGTCGGAGAGGTAGCCGCACGGGTAGTGGGAGCCGACGACGCCGACGGCCGCGTCGAACCGGCTGTCGGCGAGCATGTCGTCGGCGGTGTTCCAGCCGGTGTCGTCGCCGACGATCTGCACGGCGCCGTAGCCACGCGCGTTCAGTGCCGAGCGCAGGTTTTCGTACCAGGTCTTGTCGTGCCCGCGTTCGTTCCAGCCGCCGAGGTAGCCGATGGTCAGGCCGTGCTGCTTGGCGCAGTCCAGCCAGGAGATGTCGTAGTCGATCATGTCCTGGGACCAGAAGTTCCCGCCACCGACCCAGCCCGGCGCCGCCCACGGCAGCGCCACCAGCTTGATCGCCGGGTTGCGGGCGACCGCCTGTTCACCGAGCCAGAACTCGTAGCCGGCGTTGCAGTCGATCTCACCGCGCACGTGCTGGTGGCTCGGCTCGGCACCGTCGGTGGAGTTCGCGTCCCCGCCGATCTCGAGCTTCAGCAGCTGCACCGCGGCGCCGTAACCCGGTTTGAACAGGTAATCGAGGAGCTGGGCCCGTTGCGCAGGCGGGTAGTCGATCAGCAGCCGCGAATTCCCGCCACCGCCGCTGATGGCGCCGACGCCGTCGAAGGTGCGCCCGGTGCTGCCGCCGTCGACGGCGATCGTGGTGGTGGCCGCGGCCGCGGGCGTCGCGACGGCTCCCAGCGACGCGGCGGCGAGCAGAGCCGCCGGGAACAGGAGGAAAAGCCGGCGGGGTAGCGTGCCGCGGCGCATGGGAGGTCTCCTTCGGGCTCAGCAGGAAGGGCGCTCGGAGTCGGACATCCGCGGTACCAGCACAGTGCCCGGCCCGACGTGGAGTCAAGGCCCGCCGGCGATCGTGTCTCGTGATTGGTCCGGTCCAGTGCGCCCTCGGCCTCGGCCTGCCTGACGCAGCAAATCCGGTTCCGTGCGGAGCGCCGGCGAGGGAGGATGCCTGCCATGGGCTCGGACTGGTGGTGGACGTTGGCGTTACCCGGCGGAACGCTGACCCCGGCGACGGCCGAACGGCTGCTCGCGCTGGCCGGCGCGGCCGGGCTGTCGCCCCACCGGCCGGGCGGCGGGATCAACGGCTTCGACAACTCCCCGGGCCACGAGGGCGAACATCGGGTGCTGGACCGGGAAGAGCTGGTGCCGGCCCTCGCCACGGGCTCGTGGAGCACCAACTTGTGGACCCGGTCCGAGGCGGACGTCCTCGTGACAACCAGGCCCGGAGCGCACGGCTGGGACTCGGTGACACTGTCGCTCGACTCGGTTCACTGCCGGCGGGAGCCCGATGCCCGGGCCGAACCGTTCCGGGAACTGCACCGGCGGCTCACCGAACTGTGGATCGCCATCGCGGACGAGACCGGCGCGCTGTTCGGCCGCGTCGAGGACGAGTGGTCGCTGGAGCAGATCTGGTCCGAGCTGCCCGATCCGACGCTGCGCGCCACCCCGCCGGCCCCGGGTTCGTGGCCGGACTGGCTGAGCTGGTCGACCTACTTCGGCGCCGAGCGCCACCGGCAGCTGGCACCCCTCCCCGCGGAACTGGGCGCCGGCGTCCGCCGGACTCGCCGCGGCGCAGCGGTCATCGAGCTGCTGACCGACCCGGCCGCCGTCGATCCCGTGCGGTTCGCTCGGCTGCACCGCGAGTACCGGCGGGCCGTCGGAGCCGGCCTTCCGTCGTGATCGTCACTGCCGGGCCGAGTTTTTCCGCTGGTTGGCGGTGAACCGCGCTTTCTTCTGACGGTTCCCGCACGTGTTCATGTCACACCACCGGCGCGTACGGCTTTGGCTGGTGTCGAAGAAAGCGGCTTGGCACGTCGGCGAGGCGCACAAGGCCAGTTTCCCGTCCCGTTCGCCGGCGATGATGCTGATCGCGTCGGCGGCGATCACGCCCAGGGCATCCTCCACAGAGGACGCCGAGCCGAGTTGCCAGCGCCGGTCGCCTTCGGGCGTCAGGATCGCCGCGGCGCGGCCTTGAGCGCTGCGCTCGTTGATGATCCGGACAGCGGACTCGGGAAGCGCGTCCTCGGTGGCGGCCGCGGTGGCGGTGGCGTGGATCGCTTCCCGCAGTTCCCGGGCGAGTTCGAGCTGGGCGGCTGTGCAGGACTGCACGGCGAGGCCGTTCACGTTCAGCCAGTCGACGAGCCGCTCCGGCGTCGGAATGCGCTCCAGGGCGTTGCCCCGACGCTCGGTCAGCGTGCCCGTGAAGCTGGTCGCCAGAACGCTACCCAGCCGGAAGTCGGGGAACCCAGCACGCATGGAACCAGCTTAGCAGGTTGCCCCTCGGCGGCGAGACGTGTTAGAACCGTCTAAGCCGGTTCACACGACGCCAGGAGGTCTCATGCCCGACGTGCACGCATTCGCAGCCCACGCGACCGACGCCGACCTCGACGACCTGCGCGCGCGGCTGGCCGCGGCGCGGCTGCCGGAAGCCGAGACGATCGACCGCGCCGCGTCCGGCCCTCGCCGGTGGGACCAGGGCGTCCCGCTCGCCGACCTCGCCGAAGTCGTGGACTACTGGCGAACCGGGTACGACTGGCGTGCGTTCGAAGCGCGCCTCGACCGGATCGGCCAGTTCCGCACGGTCGTCGACGAGCTGGGAATCCACTTCCTGCACCGCCGGTCCGCGCGCCCGGACGCCACTCCCCTGCTCTTGACCCACGGCTGGCCGGGCAGCGTCGCCGAGTTCGTCGACGTGATCGACGAGCTGGCCGATCCGGAAGACGCGGATGCGCCGGCGTTCCACGTCGTGGCCCCGTCGTTGCCGGGCTTCGGCTACAGCGACAAGCCGGCCACCACCGGCTGGGGCACCGAAAAGATCGCGGCCGCCTGGGTCGAGCTCATGAGGAGGCTGGGCTACGACCGGTTCGCCGCCCACGGCGGCGACTGGGGAGGCGTGATCACGACGATCCTCGGCGGCCGGTTCCCGGAGAGCGTCATCGGCATCCACACCACGACGGCGCAGGCACCGCCCGGGCTGCCCACGGACGGCCTGACGGCGCCGGAACGCAAGTGGGCGCAGGAAACCCGCGACTTCTGGCGCGACCGCGCGGCGTACGCGAAGCAGCAGGCGACGCGGCCGCAGACCATCGGCTACTCGCTCGTCGACTCACCGGTCGGGCTGCTCGCGTGGATCCTCGACAAGTTCGCCGAGTGGACGGACACGTCGAACAGCCCGTTCGAGACGATTTCCCTCGACCGCGTCCTCGACGACGTGACGCTGTATTGGCTGACGCGCACCGGCGCGTCGGCCGCCCGCATCTACTACGAAAGCCACGACTCGCTCGACCCCGCCCTCCGGGTCCACGTCCCGTCGGCGATCAGCGTGTATCCCCGCGACATCGAGAAGTGCCCGCGCCCGTGGGCGCAGGAGCGGTTCCGCCGGATCGTCCGGTGGGGGTCACCCGAGACCGGGGGCCATTTCCCGTCGCTGGAGGTTCCCGGGTTCTTCGTCGAGGATCTGCGAGAGGGGCTCGCGGCGGTGCTGGCCGCCAGTCACTGAACCCGGCGACACGCACGACCCCTTGTGACTACTATGTAGTGTGGGAGATGAGCCGATGACTCGCGACAACGCCAAAGCGGCACCGCCGCCGGGAATGCTTCTCGCCGCCTTGGTTTTGCTCGCAGGTGCCGCCGTCGGAGCAGTGATGGCTGTAAACCACAGCAGTACGCTGTATTTGGTACTCGGAATCGTCCTCTTCATCTTGTGCGCGTTTCTCGGAGTGGTTTTTCTCTACGCCTGGTTCAAGGGCCGGAACCAGACTTGACCAATCAGCCGCAAGCTTGCGGCAGGATCGCCCTGGCCGCGTCGAGCAGGTCGACCTCAGCGGCGCGAACCTGCGGGGCCGAGGCCAGATCCACCATGTCCTGCCAGTAGTAGCCCAGATGCGCGAAGCGGTACTCATCCTCGGTCATCCAGTCTTCCCCGGGCACGATCCCGCGCGCGAGCCCGGCGACCGAGAGCCTGCCCTGCACCAGCTCCTCGGCCAGTTCGCCCAACCACCACCGAACCGCCTCCCGCCCACCGGGGCTCGTGATACCCATGCCCAGCCCTCGCAACCCGGTTTCGCGATAGTCCACCGGCACCGAACCGGGCACTACGTCAACCCTTCCGAATCCAGTTCTCGGCACCACACGACGGGCAGCGCAGCCGATACTCACCACTGACGCCACCGTCATTCGGAAACCATTCGACTTCCAGAAAGTCGTCACCATTCTCTGGGCAACGCACGTTTTCCCGAGCGCCCTCGGTGACGCGCCTGGCCGCCTCAATCCACGCTGAGCGGGCCATCAGCACCCTCCCCCGGAACCAGCTCGGTCTCGGGCCATGACTGTGGCGCGGGGCCGAACGCGCGTCGGGCTGCTCGGACTGCCAGGGCGGCCACGGTGGCGTTGGCGCCACCGCCGATCACCGCGCCGATGCCGAACGGAGCCACCCGGCCGAGCACGATGATGCCCTGCTTGGTGCCGTACTTGGTGATGAAGTTCTTGCCCAGGACGCTGTTGATCTGGCGCAGCGTCGCCGCGGGCACCCTGTTGACGAGCTGGCCGGCCCAATGCCGACCGGTGCGCTCGGCGACCTTTCCGACAATGGTCGAGGAACCCGACTGGCCGAGCAGGATCCCCATGACCAGCGTCCGCCGGCGTTCGATCTCGTCCAGCCGAACGCCGTGGACCTCGGCGACCGAGAGCACGAACAGGGTGCTTAGCTCGAGCGAAGAGAAGGCCTCGCCCGCCGACAGTGCCAGCGCGACCCCGGTGCCGACAGCGGGCGCGGCCGCAGTGGCCCCGACCGCGGCTCCGGTGCCCGCCAGGGCACTGACGTACATCCGCTCCAGGGTGCGAACCACCTCGGCCGGTGTCGCCTCCGGATTGCGCTGACGCGCCCGGGCGATGTTCTTGCGCACCAGCGGTGTCGGCAATCCAATGGCCTTGTCCAGCAGCTCGAGGACCGGCCCGCTCGACGCCGGGACCGGTCGGTCAAGGGCATCAGAGGCCACAGCGAGCTCCTTCGCGTCGTCAAGCCGTCGCCCAGTCTCGCACCCCGTAGCCAGAGCCCATCGATCGCCACGCCCGCCGCGTCACGCCGATCTTCACCGGAACACGAGGGTATGCAATGGCGTCCCGGGCGCGGCCGATGAGCAGGATGATGTGGGAACCCCGACACCTCCCGTCGAGGCGTGAGTTCCCCGGACCCGGCCCGGCTCGAACGGGCTGCCACCCCCACCACGCGACGGGCAGGACGCACCCTTACCCGGGTAGATACGCCTTGGGCGGGCTCCGCGCAAGCGGAGCTCGGAGCACGTGCAGTGGCGACCGAATTGCGCCCTCGCGCTCATGCCGATGAGCGGATGCGTCGTCTTCGAGGTCAGTTTGCCTCGGGATCTTCCAATGTGGGGATCACCGGTGACAAAAGGTGGTCGGCGTGCTCAGTGACCATGCCCCGCGCCAGCCGGAAGACACGGAACTTCAGCATGTGCTCGGTATGCTCGTCGTCGTGGACGTACAGCAGCCCGTATGACCCGGGGGCGAGCTGACCGACCTTGGCGAACAAGTCGACCATCGCTGGTCCGTGCTGCCCGCTGCGATTCGGGTTCCCGCCCAGATGGATGTAGTAGGTGCCATTCATCGGCTGAAGATCCATCAACGCGTAGCCGGCGTGCTCGTCGACCAGGCTTTGGATCTCCCCGAGCCGAAGCGGCGGTTCGTCGTCGAGTGCTTCGGCGGTCGGGCGAAGCGTTATCCACCCGTGGTACTCGAACATGGCGAGAGTCCAAGACGGGTTCTGCCCAGTCCCCGGTCGCGAGGCGGTTCGTGCCGAGGCGTGCCTCCTGCTCTAGGGTGCACACATGATTCTGCGGCGCACCCTGCTCGCGTTGGTGGCCCTGAGCGCGGCGATCGTCACCGGCTGCTCCTCGAACGGCGACGCGTCGCTGCCCGAAGCCGGTGCCCTGCTCAAAGACAGCGCGACGGCCATGGGCGGCGTCACCAGCACGCACTTCACGCTGAAAGTCAACGGCACCGTGCAGGGCCTCAGCGTGCACAGCCTCGACGGTGACCTGACCAAGGCCAACGGCGGTGGCGCGAAGGGCACCGGCACGCTGGAGCTGCTGGGCCAGGTCGTCGACGCCCAGTTCGTCCTGGTGAACGGCTCGCTCTACATCAAGGGACCCACCGGCGGGTTCCAGCAGATCCCCGCGGCGCTGAGCTCCTCGATCTACGACCCGTCCGCGATCCTCGACCCGCAGCGCGGCATCCCGAAGGTGCTGTCCTCGGTCCAGAACCCGAAGACGGACGGGAAGGAAGACGTCGACGGCACGCCGACGTACCGCGTCACCGGAACCGTGCCGAAGGACGCGCTGGCCGCCTTGGTTCCCGGGGTGTCCTCGGACGCGAACGCCACCTTCTGGCTCCGGCAGGACGGCGGCCACCTGCCCGTCAAGGCTTCGCTGGGGTACCCGGGCGGCGCCAGCGTGGACGTCACGCTGTCCGACGTGGACAAGCCGGTCACCATCACCGCGCCGGCGTGACCGGGCTGAACGGCGTGCGCGGCGGCCGCGCGCTCGCGGTCGGCGCCGGCGGTCTCGCCGTGCTGCTCGGCGCCCTGGACACCTACGTCGTGGTCGGCCTGCTGCGGCAGATCATCGACGACCTGAGCGTTCCGGTGAACCGGCTGGAGATCGTCACGCCGGTCATCACCGGCTACCTGCTCGGCTACGTGGCCGCGATGCCGCTGCTCGGCCAGTTCTCCGACCGCTTCGGCCGCAAGCTGCTGCTGCAGGCCTGCCTCGGCGGTTTCCTCGCCGGGTCGGTCGTCACCGCGCTGGCCGGCACGGTGCCACTCCTGGTGGTGGGCCGGGTGATCCAGGGGACCGCCGGGGGCGCGCTGCTCCCGGTCACCCTCGCGCTGGCCGCGGATCTGTGGCCGGGCAACCGCCGCTCCGCCGTGTTGGGGGCGGTCGGCGCCGCGCAGGAGCTCGGCAGCGTGCTCGGGCCGCTCTACGGCATCGGGCTGGCCGCCGCGACCGGCTGGCGCGGCGTGTTCTGGGTGAACGTCCCGCTGACCGTGCTGGCCGCCGTCGCGGTGCAGGTTTCCGTGCGTGGTGGGAAACCCGCCGAGCGGCCGCGCGTGGACCTCGTCGGTGTCCTGCTGCTGGCGCTCACGCTGGCGTTGCTCGTCATCGGCCTGGACAACCCGAACCCAGGCGAGCAGGTACTGCCGTCGTGGGGCGTGCCGTTCCTGATCGGCGCCGGGCTCAGCCTGGCCGCGTTCCTCTGGTGGGAATCGCGCGCCAAGGTCCGGCTCATCGACACGGCGAACGTGTCACTGCGGCCGTTCCTCACCGCGCTCGGGACGAGCGTCGCCGCGGGGGCAGCGTTGATGATCACGCTCGTCGACGTCGACTTGTTCGCGCAGACACTGCTCGGCCGCGACGACGGCGGCAGCGTCGAGCTCCTCCTGAGGTTCCTGGTCGCGCTGCCGGTCGGCGCGCTGCTCGGCGGCCTGCTCGCCACGCGGATCGGCGAACGCTGGATCGCGGGCGCCGGGATGCTGATCGCCGCCGGCGGCTACCTGCTGATGTCCCGCTGGCCCGCCGACGTTCTCGCGGCCAAGTCGGTCCTGGGGCTCCCCCGCCTCGACGTCGACCTGGCGCTGGCCGGACTGGGGCTCGGCCTGGTCATCGCCCCGCTGTCGGCTGTCGCGCTGCGTGCCGTGCCGCGCGCCCAGCACGGCGTCGCGTCGGCCGCGGTCGTGGTCGCGCGGATGACCGGGATGCTGGTCGGCGTCGCCGCCGTGTCGGCGTTCGGCCTGCACTACTTCCACACGTTGACCGCGTCGCTGAACCCACCGCTGCGGATCCTGTTCCCGTCCGCACCGGCCTACGACCGGGCACTCGCCGACTACCTCGGCGCGGTCCGCGAGGCGCTGCTGACGGAATACCGGGCGATCTTCCTGATCACGTCCGTGGTTTGCCTGGCCGGCGCGGCCGTCGCCGTGTCCATCGGCAGCCGGACGCCCCGGGCCGTCGTGAGCGGTGAGCCGGGCCGGTCATCCACGGCACCTTGATCAGGCGTACGAGTCGGTCATCTCACGAAAGCCTGCTGAGAGGCGCGCGTTCCGCTGCTACTTCCTCGCGAGTGCCCAGGGCATGAGTTTCTCGGCGAGCGCCCGGCTGAACGGACGCACCAGGTCTTGCAGCTCGGCGCAGGCGGACTCGCCGATGTGCGCGTAGGGAGTCACGCTGTTCTCGTCGGTCGCTTTCTCGATCTCCGCTCGGCGGGCCGCACCGTCGGGGGTGAACGTCGGGTCGGCGTCGCCGGTGAGCCAGTCCCGCTCACGGAGGCCGGTGATGGCTCCGCTCCAGTCCGCCTCGGACCACGCCCGGGACGTACGCAGGGTATCGGCGGGGACGGCGCCGGATGCGGCGTGGGTGACCAGAGCTTCGACGCCGCTGAGGCCGGCTGTCAGCAGGGCGGCCACGTGGGCGTCGCCGCGGTACTCGCGGAGCAGGGTCTGCGCGTGCCACAGGACCAGGTGGGGTTCGGTGGGCCACGGCAGGGCCGCGTGCGCGGCGAACAGGGGGCGGCCGGTGACGTCGCCGGTGACCGTCTCGGCGGCCGTGCGCAGGAGGGCGGCGGCTCGGCGCATCTCGGGTGAGGTGATCGCGTCGCCCAGGGTGCCGCGCAGGGCCTGATCGGCCGCGGCGTAGCGGGCGGCGATGACCGCGGCCGGGTCGGTCACGGACCAGACGCCGGCGATCGACTCCTCGACGAGGACCGGGTTGAAGTTGTAGAAGGTGGCGACGACGACCGGCGCCGGGACCGCGCCGAGCGCCGCGGACCTCGACGCGAAGTAGCCCGCGCGGCCGCGAAGACCGAGTTCCCCGTACGCGGCAACGGCTTCCGGGGCGAAGTAGATCATTCCGTGGTAAGGCTCGAGCAATCGCCAGGTCCGCCGCGCCGTTTCGATCACCGGGTCAACATACCATCCGGTCGGTACGGCAGGGTGCACGTGGATCACTTCGCGCGTAGGTTCAGCGGGCTCAGTCGACCCGGCGGCGAGCCCCGGAAAGGTGATCACGTGTCGGACGACGACCTGTCCCCCCTGTGGCAGCGGCAGTGGCCCGAGTGCCGTCCGTTCGCCGATGAGCTGAAACTGGCGTACCGCGACCGATGGGTGCGTTTCCACAGCCTGCCCGAATCGCAACGCTATGCCGGCCGTCGGCCTTGGCGACCCGACCTCGTGGACGACTTGCTCCGCGCCGCCGCCGACGACGGAGGCTCCGACGTCCTGCTGCCCGCAATCGGTGAACACGACGACCTGAAACATCGCCACACCGACTGGCTGTCCGTTCACCCTTCGGGCTTCTGAACATCGGGTCGCGCGTCCACAATCGACTCCGGGCGCAGCGGCCACTCCGCGGAGGTCAGGCTGAGCCGGTCGTCGAAGGGGTACCGATCACTTGCGTCCGCCGGCACCGGCCCGCGGACGAAACAGCGGTGGAGCAACAGTTCTCGGCGCTCGTCCAGCGGCTCCGTCTCCTCCTCGGACCACCCCGCGCGAAGCGCCGGAGGATCGGCGCCGATGTCCACCTCGCCGTCCCAGTTGAGGTGCAGGCCGTCCTGGTCGGAGTAGAACCGCGGAAAACTGGTCCCCCACTGGGAGTTCGAACCCCAGCCGTGGGACAGGTCGGAGGTCGGGCGCTGCCCGCGGCGAAAGGTGAAGTACAGCGTCGACGTCGTGGCCACGGTGGCGTCGACGAGGTGCTTCGGGGCCCGCACCCGGACACCGGCGCGGCTGAACAGCAGGTCGCCGAACCACAAGCCCGGCCACAGCACTTCCTCCACGGTCACGGCGGTCGCCGATGGGTCCTGCACCACGGCGGAGATCTCGTGGTGGAACGGGGAAAACGACTCGGCGTGCTCGAACGGCGTCAGTCCGATGGCCGAGAAGAACTCCGCGTGCTCGCCTTGGCCGCCGAACCGCTCGATCAGGTAGTCGCTGACCCGGCTGAGCCCGTACAGCTTCATGATCCGCCACAGCTGCTCGTCGTCGCCGGCGGCAGGCACCGGTTCCCGCTTGCGGAGCGATTCCAACGCGGCCAGGTGGTCGGCTGCCTCCGACCGCTGGTCGCCCAGGTACGCCCGGCAGTCGTCGTGCTCGAGCAAGCCTTCGTACAGCCGGCGGAAGTACCACCAGTCGAGTTCCACGGCGTGATCATGACCCAGCCCGCCCACGACCGCAACGACGTTCTGGCGAGCGGAATTGCGTTGGCCGAAGCTCCATGATCGGGAACTATCGCCGGAATGGACATCGATCCGCCGGCCGCGCCAGCACGGCGGCGGGTCTTCGCCGACACCGTACGCGCGCTGGCCGGTTCCCCGCAGCTGTCCGCTCTGCTCGCGTGGATAGGCGACAACGCGGAATCTTCCTCGGCGTCACCATCGGCGTACTGGTCGTGCTGGCCGCGGTCTTCGCACTGCTGCAGGTGGCACCTGCCGCCGGCGAAGCGGTCGATGTCATCGCAACGGTACTGATGGTGGCCGGAGGTGTTGCGCTTGTCGGCGCGTTGATCGTTCTCCTGCGCCGTCGCAAAACATGACCGAAGCCCCAGCATGAAGGAGCACGGCGGTGAGCGCGGCCAGCGGGCTCAGGTCGGCTCCTGGCGCAAGGCGGCCGCCATCCATTCCTGGACCGCCGCCGTCTTGTCCGGGTCCGGCTTGGGGGTTCCGTTGATCGTCGCGACGAGCGTGGTGTACCTGACCATCAAGTTCGTCCCGGTCAGCTGGGCGCGCCTCTGCGCCGATCTCGTCCGGTCGAATTCGGCCATGGTGCGGCGGGACTTTTCGATGTCGTGGTCACCCGTCATGGCCGCGACGAAAGCGGCCGAGTCGGCCACCATCCGCTCGGCGATGTCCCGGGCCTGCGCGGAGTCCGCCGGGACGCCTGCCTGCTGCGCCGCCTGCGCCTCCAGGTAGAGGAGCCGCCGCCGCTCGGCGCGGGCCAGCATCTCCGGCGTGGCCATCAGCTTGCCCTGTTCGGTGCCGAAAGCCCGGTGGAAGTGGGCCCGCAGCTCCGTGCGGAACCCGTCGTCCTGCACGATCTCGGCGAGTTCGATCCACGCCTCGAGCTGCTCGGTGGACGGCTCTTCCGGCAGGTGCGGCCGCCGGTTGTGCAGCCGTTCCAGGTAGCCGGGGTGGACGTCCAGACCGTCGGTCACGAAGTCCCAGAACCGGCTGATGAGCTCGTCGCGGTCGTCGTCGGACATCGACACGAGCTTGTGCATCAAGCTCACCTGTTCCGTGGTGGTGTGCTGCCGCACGATGGTCCGCAGCACCGCTCGGCGCGCGCGGAACTGCCGCAGCTGGTCCTCGACCAGCCGCAGGTGCCTGACGGCCAGGTCCTGCAGCGTGCTCTCCTCGGCCAGCACCCGGCGGATGTCGGCCAGACCGGCGCCGAGGTCGCGCAGGGTGCGCACGAGTTCGAGCCGGGCGATGGCGTGCACGTCGTACTGCCGGAAGCCGCCTTCGGTGAGACCGGTGGGCGTCACGACGCCTTCGTCGGCGTAGAACCGGATCGCGCTCACACTCAGACCGGTGCGGCGGGCGACATCGCCGATGGGATAGAGCTCGTTCATACCCGCCACTATGCGATCTCGACCGGCTTGAGAGTCAAGGCGGCCGGTTCCTGGAAGCCACCGATCCGCTGTTCGAGCAGTTCCGCGAGCCGCAGCGGGGTGCGGTCCTCGAACGCCGGGCCGATGAGCTGCACCCCGACGGGCAGCCCCTCGGGAGACCGCCCCGCGGGGATGGCCGTGGCGGGCAACCCGGGCATGGTGGCCAAGCCCGCCCAGACGAGCTGGTCGAAGTACGGGTACTCGACGCCGTCGATGTCGGTGCGGCGCTCCAGTGGATTGGGGTGGTGGTCGTGCGGGAACGCCGGCGTCGGCGTGATCGGGCAGACCACCGCGTCGAACTCGGCGAACAGCTGCCGCCAGCCGTGGCGGTGGGCCTCACGGCTGTTGTTCGCCTCCAGCCATTGGCGGTGGCTGAAGTCCAGGGCGCGCACCCGCACCGCGTCGAGACTTTCGTCGTCCGCGCTGAGGGTCGGCAGCTGCTCGATCGGGAAACGCGCGATCGAGCCCGAAATCAGCAGCTTCATGTACAGCGCCGCGGCTTCGGCGAGATCGGGCAGCAGCGGACTGTGCCGTTCGACGCGCGCGCCGCCGTCGGCGAGCGCGGTGGCCACCCGGTTGACGCCCGCCCGGACGGCGGCGCTGGTCGGGATGAGCGGGTGCTCGTCGAGGACCAGAACCCGGAAGTCGGCGAGCCGCTCGTGGCGGGCCGGCGGAAGTGCCAAGCGGTGCGCCTTGCCGAACGTCAGCGGGTCCGGCCCGGCCATGACGTCGAGCAGGAGCGTGAGATCGCGGGCACTGCGCGCCATCGGGCCGACGACGGCGAGGTCGAGGTCGACCGGCAGGGCCGGCTCGGACGGCGCGACCATGCCGCGAACGGCCACCAGCCCGAGCGTCGGCTTGTGCGCGTAGACGCCGCAGAAGTGTGCGGGGGTGCGCAGCGAGCCGGCGAGGTCGGAGCCGATGGACAGTGCGCCGAACCCGGACGCCAGGGCCGCCGCCGACCCGCCGGACGACCCGCCCGAGGTCCGGCCGGGATCCCACGGGTTGGCGGTGGTCCCGTAGATCTCGTTGAAGCTCTGGATGTCCTGCAGTCCCAACGGGACATTGGTCTTGCCGAGCACCACCGCGCCCGCGGCCTTGAGCCGCGACACCTGCACCGCGTCCTCGGCCGGCACGTGGTCCCGATGCGGGGGCATGCCCCAGGTCGTGGGCAGCCCGGCGACGTCGTAGGACTCCTTGACCGTCACCGGAACGCCGAGCAGCGGCCGGTCCGCACCCCGCGCGCGGGCCTGGTCGGCCTGGCGCGCGGCGGCGCGTGCCCGGTCGAAATCCGGTACGCAGATCGCGTTGACCACCACGTCGTCGCGCTCGATGCGGGCGATCGCCTCATCGGTCAGTTCCACTGAAGTCACCGCACCGGCGCGCAACGCGGAAACGAGTTCTTCGGCCGTCTGATAGCTCCATTTCATGAATGCGAAGCTATCGAGACGCCATTGCGGGCACGAAATCCGGATTCGCGCAACGAAGGTCACCCGGGGCGCCGTAGGCCGACTCCACCTCATAAGCCATGAAATGCCGCGTCGCGCAATGGGATGCAAGTCTCCCCGGCGGGCCGCGAGATGGGCTTCTAATCCACCGACGCCGACGGCGGCAGCACCCTGCGGAACAGCCGCGCGATCCGGTCGAGGTCGACGTCCGCGGCCAGCTCGGCCTCGTCCGGCAGCTCGTCCACCGAACGCTCGATTCCGAACAACAGGCGCGGGAGCGTCGGGTGGACGACGAGGCCGATCAGCTCGTTCGCCGCCGCGTCGGCCTCGTCGGTCGCCAGCCCCCACGCCGCCGCCAGGTGGGCCGCGAGCTCGCGGGCCGTGGTCCCGAAGAGGACGTCGTAGAGGCCTGCCGCCAGGTCCGGCAGCCGGTCGGCCTCGGCGATGCCCAGCCGGAGCATCCGGGCGACCGACGACCACCGCACCAGCTGCAGGAAGCGCCCGCAGTAGCGCACGACCGCGTCCGCCGGGTGGTCGGCGTACTCGGCGGGCGTGCGCATCCGCGCTCCGAACAGGGCGCGGACGCGCTCGACGACCGCGAGGAACAGCTCGTCCTTGGTCGGGAAGTGCGCGTACAGCGACCGCTTCGACGTTTCCGCGCGCGCGGCGATCGCGTCCATGGTGGTCCGCTCGAAGCCGTCCTCCAGGAACGCGAGCTTCGCCGTGTCGAGGATGTGCTCGCGCAGCGCTTCCCCGCGTCTCGCCATGGCGTCCACCTCAAAGTATACGGTACAGTCGAGTTTACTTCTGGTCCTCGTCGTTCGGAGTCATCATCCATGATCGTGATCACCGCTCCCACCGGGCAGATCGGCAGCAAGCTCGTCCCCGCGGTGCTGCGGCACAGTGAGCCGGTCCGCCTCATCGTCCGGGACCCCGGCAAGCTGCCCGCCGAAGTGCGGGAGCGAGCCGAGGTCGTCGTCGGGTCGCACCGCGATCGCGACGTCCTGGAGCACGCCCTCGACGGCGCCGACGCGCTGTTCTGGCTCATGCCGGCGGCCCCGACCGCGAGCAGTCCGTACGAGGCGTACGTCAGCGCGTCCATCCCGGGCGCCGACGCCGTCGTACGCCACGCGGTCCCGCGGGTCGTGGTCATCTCCGCGCTCGGGCGCGGGTCGCAGATCTACGCCGGGCACATCTCCGCGTCGCACGCGATGGAAGACCTCTTCCGCAGCACCGGGGCGCACGTGCGCGCCCTGGAACTGCCCAGCTTCATGGACAACATCCTCCGGCAGGTGGCCTCGATCCGGAACGGCGTCGTCTCGGGCACGATCCCGCCCGATTTCACCATGCCGTGGATCGCGACGAAGGACATCGCGGCGCTCGCCGCCGGCTACCTGCTCGACCACACGTGGACCGGGCAGGACCCGGTCGAAGTCCTCGGCGGCGAGGACCTCTCGTACCGGGACATCGCCGGAATCCTGAGCGACGTCCTCGGCTCGCCCGTCCGGTACGAGGCCGGGGAACGCGCTGCCGTCGAACAGTTCCTCGTCGGCCGGGGGTTCTCCGAGGCGATGGCCCGGTCCGTGGTGGACATGGACCGGGCCGGCGAACGCGGCATCAACAACGCGATCCCCCGCACCGCCGAGAACACCACGCAGACCACCTTCCGCGCGTTCGCCGAGGAAGCCATCGCACCGGTTCTCGTTTAGCGAGCGGTGATCCGGCCGTTGCGGATCGCCGAGCGCAGCAGGAACGCCGCGGCGACGAGGCAGGACAGGATGCCGGCCACCCCGGCTTCCGGGCCGAAGGAGCCGCCGGTCAGCGCCGGCGGCCCGGACAACGCGGTGTGGACCAGGCCGCCGAACTCGCTCGACTTGCCCGACACCGCCGTGCCGACCCCCGCTTCGGCGACGTTCCAGGCGAAGTGGACGCCGATCGGCATCCAGAGCGCGCGGGTGGCGATGTAGGCGGCGGTGAGCAGGATGCCGCCTTGCAGAACGATGGCGGTGGCGCCCCACAGCATCGCGCCCGTGCCGGTTTCGGAGGTTCCGGCGAGGTGCACCGCGCCGAAGAGCACCGCGGAAATCGCCAGGGCGGGCCAGGTCCCGAACCGCTCTTCGGCGATGCGGAAGAGCACGCCGCGGAACACGACTTCTTCCGTCACCGCCACGCAGGCCATGACGCCGAGCGTCGCCAGGAACTTCCAGGAGTCGCCTTCCGTGACCTGCCAGCCGCCGAAGACGAGGATGATCAGCATCGTCGCCAGGAAGGCTCCGGCGCCGACGGCGATTCCGCCCAGCAGCCCGGGCAGCGCCCGGTCGCGCGCGAGCTCCGGCACGGATCGCCGGTGTTCGACGAGCTTGCTCAGCCGTGCGTAGCAGAACAGCGTGGCACCGCCGACGGCCACACCGACGACGAGGTCGACGACGCTGAAGCCGTTCAAGGCCACGGTCAGCTGTTGCGCGACGACCATCACGACCAGCATCGCGGCCAGCAGCAACGGAAAGCGCCACCGGCGCGACCAGGGTGCCGGGCGGCCGGTGGTCGTGTCGTCGGCTGGGGAAGTCATGTCGGGTGATCCCTTCGGTTCCGGACAATGCGGGGGTTGCCGGAAAAGCTAGAAGGGACGGCGGCCACGCGATTCCCCCTTCCGAGGACATCGGCGGGTAGCTCGCACGGGGGATACTAGGCTCTGCGCCATGCCGACGACGTGGGTCAGCAAGCGGCTGGGGGCGGTCGGGAACCGGTGGCGGGGCTGGGACGCCGCGGTCGTGGACCGGGGGATCGCCGTGGTGTTCACCGTGCTGGCGTTCGTGCCGGCGCTGGCCACCATGGGCGCGGAGTTCGGCGACCTGCCGCGGCGGCCCGCCGACCTCTTTTCGGTGGTGCTCGTGCTGGCGCAGACCGTGCCGCTCGCTGTGCGCCGCACCCGGCCCGCAACGTGCCTGGCGATCACGGGCCTCGCCTTCGCGGTCCACGAGTCGCTCGCCTACCAGCCGCAGTTCAGCACCGTGACCGTGTACCTGGCGCTGTATTCCGCCGGCGCGTACCTGGAGCGGTTCCGGCGGACCACGGCCGGCCTGGCGACGGCCGCGTACGTCGTGCTCTGCGTCGTCTTGACCGTCCTCGGCTCCCCCGACCGCCTGACCGAGTTTTCGGTCTTCTCCCTGATCTTCGTCATGTTCTGGGTGCTGGGCGCCTTCGTCCGGCACCGGCGGGCGGAAGAGTCCGAACGGCGCCGGTCGGCGGCGACCGCCGCGGCCGCCGCGGAACGGGCGCGCATCGCGCGGGAGCTGCACGACGTGATCACCCACCACGTCACCGCCATCGTCGTGCAGGCCGACGCCACGCAGTTCCTGGTCGGCTCACCGGACCGCGTCACCAAGGCGCTCACGGCGATGGGCGCGACCGGCCGGCAGGCGCTCGCCGAGCTGCGCCACCAGCTCGACGTCCTGGAAGCCACGGGCGAGTCCGCGCCGCGGCCGTCGGTCCAGGGCACCGTGCGGGACCTGGTGGAGCGCACGCGCGCGAGCGGACAACCCGTCGAACTGGCCGAAACGGGCGATCCGCCGCCCCTCCCCCTCGACGTCTCCCTGGCCGTCTACCGGGTGGTGCAGGAGGGCCTGACGAACGCCGTCAAGTACGCCGCCGGGCAGCCGACCGAGGTGCGGACCGCCTACCTGGACGGCCGCGTCGAGGTCGAGGTCACCAACTCCGCCGCGCCGGTCCCGGTCTCGGTGGGGGTCCGGCGGGAGCTCGCCGGCGGGCGCGGCCTGACGGGGTTGCGGGCACGGGTCTCGGCGCTCGGCGGCGAGCTGACGGCCGGTGCGCGGCCGGACGGCCGGTTCCGGCTGCGCGCGGTGGTCCCGATCGCCGGTGGCGCATGACCATCCGCGTGCTGATCTGCGAAGACCAGGAACTCGTCCGCACGGGTTATGCCACGGTTTTCGGGGCCCAGCCGGACATGGAGGTGGTCGGCGAAGCCGCCGACGGCGAGGCGGCGCTCGAAGCGAGCGAGCGCCTGAGCCCGGACGTCGTCGTCATGGACATCCACTTGCCGGGCCCGGACGGCATCGCGGTGACCCGGCGGATCGCGCGGCCCGGCGCCACCCGGCCGCCGAAGGTGCTCGTGGTGACGGCGTTCAACACCGACGAGTACGTCTACGAAGCGTTGCGCGCCGGGGCGAGCGGGTTCCTGCTCAAGGATTCCCCGGTGACCGAGCTGGTGAACGGGATCCGCACGATCGCCCGGGGTGAGTCGCTGCTGGCCCCGGCGGTGACGCGAAACCTCATCGGCCGTTTCGCCACCCGCGTCCGGCCGGCGGCGCAGGACAGCCGAGCACCGGCGATCCTGTCCCCGCGCGAGCGCGAGGTGCTGCGGTTGATCGCGAAAGGCTTGTCCAACACGGAGATCGCCGAGGAGCTGGGGCTCGGCTTCGAAACGGTGAAGACGTACGTTTCCAGCATTCTGACCAAATTGGACTTGCGGGACCGGGTGCAAGCGGTCGTGTTCGCTTACCGGACGGGCTTTGTCAGCAGTGAGGGGTACTAGAGGCTCGTCCAGCAGAACATGAGCTCCCCGGCTTCCCGAGCGCGTCGCGCGAGTCCGACCATCGACTCGATGAACTCCTGTGCGTGCGCGACGTCGACGTCGTGTTCTTCGATCCGTGCCCACTCCTGCGCCACGCGAGGCAGATCGTCGGCTTGGGCCAGCGCATCGCGGACCGAGGTGTCCAGTTCGGTCACCCAGGGGCCCTCGAAGTCGGCGTCTTCTTCCCCACCGGCCGGCCACACCAGGCGGTCGTCCACGAGGTCCGAACTCCACGGCACCTGCCGGATCGCGGCGACCATCTGGCCCAGCACGACGGTCGGATCGACGCCCTTCGCTTCGACGCCGTCGAACGCGGTACCGACCGGCGTGGACCCGTCATCGGCATCCAGCACTCGTCGCACGGCGTCGGCATCGGGTGCGCGGAAGTAGTCGAACAGCGGCATGCGACGGATTATGTCGGTACGGCGCCATCCGCGTCAGGCCGACCCGGGGTGGATGCCGTAGCCAGGACACAGGCCAAGCACTCGCCGCACAAGCTCGGGCCAGGCTCAGCAGGTGCCGTCCTGCACCGGGTAGTGGATGACGACCGCACCACCGGTGGCGTAGTTGGCGACATCGGCAGTTACCTGCAGGCCCTGCGGAGACGACCTTGCCGCGGTCATTGCCGCGGCGTCAGCGAACTCGGCCTCGAAGACCGCGAAGTACGGCGTCTGTCCCTGCGTCGCTGTCACCTCGAAGCTGTAGCGCCACGCGAGCAGGCCGGGCATGCGCTTGACCAGCGGGAGGTGGTTGTTGACGTAGTAGTCGCGGAAGTGGTCGGGATCGGCGGGCTCGGGATACAGGACCACCAGCTTGTGCATGACACCCTCCGTTCAGCGGCGAGCGACCACGACAATTCGAAGGTCGCGGTCTGTCGCCGTACCGCCGCCACCCTAAAGGCACACGAGCGGGAGCAACGAGCGAATATCCGCTGATGGCGTATGTAATGAACTTCCCGGTCGACGCGACGCGCTGGGCAGCCGGACTACCTCCGGACGCCTGGCCGGCGGGCTTCGCCACGAGCGGGAAGGTCTACCGCAACGAGGTCTTCGCCCTCGCCGAACGTTGGCGTGCGCGGGACGTCTCGAGCGTGCAGCTCGCGGCGGGCGTACTGGCCTGGGGACACGGGATCCGCGGGTACGGACCGTATCGGACCGGCCGCGTCCTCACCCGGGAACTGGCCGGCGAGCGGCTGGAAGCCGCGCTCGGCGGACTGCGTCCGGACCTCGTCACCCCGGTTGTGCTCGAAGACTGCTACGAGCGGTTCACGACCACCGCGAAGCTCCCCGGTCTCGGAGCTGCCTTCTTCACGAAGCTGCTCTACTTCACCGGCTATCGCCGCGGCAAAGGGGGAATTCAGCCGTTGATCCTGGATCGGGTCGTAGCGGGCCGAATGCCCACGGCGGCAGGGCCGGCCGGGAAGTACAGCACGGCCTGGTGGACCAGCACCTGGCTGACCTACCTGCACTGGGCAGCGGACCAAGCCGCCCGTCCCGGGTTCGGCGACGAACCGGACCGCGTCGAGATGGCGCTCTTCACCGGCTCTTGGACACCATGACTTTCCGCGCAGGTTTGCCTTGGGCGGGCTCCGCGGACAAGTTCGTGCCGGACGGGTTCGATCCGCCGACCTCGCTCGTCGCCGACCGGTTTCGCCTCGAACCGCTGGGGCCGCAGCACAATTCCGCCGATCATGCCGCCTGGATGTCGAGCATCGAGCACATCCGGGCGACTCCCGGCTACCACCACCGCAACTGGCCACCCCGCGACGGCATGACCCCAGAAGCCAACCTCGCCGACCTTCGCCGCCACGCCGACGACCTCGCGCGGCACGCCGGTTTCACCTTCACGGTTCTCGACCCGCGCGACGACGACGTCATCGGTTGCGTCTACCTGTACCCCTCGGCCTCCGACGAATGGGACGTCACGGTGCGGTCCTGGGTGCGCGCCGACAGATCAGACCTCGACGGACCGCTCGCCGACGCCGTCGCACGCTGGCTCGCGACCGACTGGCCCTGGCCACGCGTGGACCGCTGCGGTCGCTGACCACGTCGAGGGCTCAACGTTTGCTCATGCGCAGGATCAACGCGACCGAGTCCTCCGAGTGGGCTGACGGAGTCAAAACCTCCTGCAAGAGCAGGCCACGCATCGCAGCAACAGTCACCGTGGCCAAATTCAGCGCCTCCCCGGGGTCGAGCCCTTCGCGTTCCGCCAGCGACGCCAGCATCTTGGTCAGGTCGTCGAGCGAGTCGATGAACTCGCGGAAGTCCTCGGGGCTGTACGCGGCGAGTCCCACGACGTGGAAGAACCCTCGGACCCGCGACAGCTGCTCCGGCCGCGTGTAGGTCCGCCAGATCGCCACGACGAGGTCGTCGAACGTGCCCTGGCGGGCGGCCTCGACCAGGACCTCGTTGTCCCGGGAGCGCTGCGCCCCGAGCATGGCCGCCAGCACGCCCGGCAGGGACCCGAAGTGGTAGCGCAGGAGCGCGTGGCTGGTGTCGGCCCGGACGGCGATCTCGCGGAGCGACACCTCCGGTGCGGGCAGGTCCTCGCCGAAGGCGTCGAGAAGTCGGGCGAGGAGACGCTCCCGCGCGTCGCCCCGGCGTTCCGTGCTTGACAGGATCACTCCCACAGTTTATCCATTGGAAAAGAACCGCCGCGTTGCCCCCACATGGTCGCAGCCGGCGCCTGCGGAGGGAACGACTCATGGGACCGTGTCAAGTGGTCGGTGCGACGGTCGTCGACGGGTCGGGCCGCGACCCGGTCGACGTCGACGTCAGCATCGAAGACGGGGTCATCGCTCAGGTGGGGGCCGCCGGCGAACGCGGTGAGCGCCTCGATGCCGGCGGCCTGACGATGACGCCCGGCCTGATCGACGCGCACGTCCACTTGGGATTGTCGAGCCCGATCCAGCCGCAGTTCTCGTTCCGGATCAGCGCCGCCGAGCTCGCGGCCGACATCTTCGCCACGGCCGGCGCGACGCTCGACGCCGGCTTCACCACCGTCCGGGACACCGGCGGGGTCGACGGCGGCCTCGTCACCACGATCGCGAAGGGCAAGGTCAGGGGGCCGCGCGTCCTCTCGTGCGGACCGGTCCAGTGCCAGATCGGCGGCCACGGCTACTACGGAGCCGAATGGGAACCCACCGAGCGGTGGAGCGACCACCACCTCCCCGGCCTGTGCGCCCTGTCCATGATGTCCGGCAACGCGGACGAGCTGCGGCGCAACGTGCGCGAGGCCTTCCGGCGCGGAGCCTCCTTCCTGAAGCTCTGCGTGACCGGCGGAGTGGTCGGCGCGCACGACCGGCTGACCGACACCCAGTTCACCGTCGAGGAGATCGCCGTCGCCGTCGAGGAAGCCGCGGCGCGGGGCACCTACGTCACGGTGCACGCCCACAACAACGACGGCATCCGCAACGCGGTCGAGGCCGGGGTGCGCTGCGTCGAGCACGGCACCGATCTCGACGAAGCCACGGCCACCCTGATGGCCACTCACGATGTCGCCCTCGTGCCCACGTTCGCCGTCGTCGAGCAGCTGCTGCACGACACCGCCGGCGCCGGCCTCGACGCGTCGACCCGCGATCGGGTGCTGGGTGTTCGTGAGCGGATGACCGACGCGCTCGCCGTCGCCAAGGAAGCCGGGGTGCGGATCGGGCTGGGTTCCGACCTCATCGGCCCGGCTCAGGACCGCCGCGGCGAAGAGCTCAGGCTGCGCGCGAAGCTCGAAACCCCCATGGACGCCCTGGTGGCGGCCACCAAGACCAACGCCGAGATCCTCGGCCTGTCCGGCCAGGTCGGGGTCATCGCTCCCGGCGCGCAGGCCGACCTCGTGTTGTGGAACGGCAACCCGGTCGAAGACCCGGAGCTGTTCGCTGATCCCGCCAATGCCGTCCTCGTCATGCAGGCCGGCCGAATCGTGAAGGACCTCCGATGAGCACCATGTGGCAGGGCTGCCTCGCCGACACCGACTACTTCGAGCTGCGGTCCGGCGGAGGGCACGACTACGGCGTCTGGGTCACCACACCACCGGGCTACGACCCGGCCTCGACGCAGGCGCCCGCCGTGTACGTGCTCGACGGCAACTGGGCCGTGGGCATGACGGCGCCGCTCATCGTCACCCAGAAAGACCCCATGCAGCAGATCCGGCCCTACATCCAGGTCAGCGTCGGCTACGCGGGCGAGGACGCGCAGCACTGGGCGCGGCTGCGCAACCGGGACCTCGTGCCGCCCGGCGAGCCCATCGCCCCGGAGTTCGTCGACGCCGTGGAGACGGGGATCCGGACGGGCGCGATGACCCGCGAGGAAGCCGACGCCTACCTCGCCGAATTGAAGGAAACCCACGCCGACGCGTTTCTGGGCTTCCTCACCGAGGAGCTGCACCCGCGGATCGAACGCGACTACGGCACCGCCGCGAGCGGTCACGGCCTCTTCGGCTACTCCTACGGCGGGCTCTTCAGTCTCTACGCCTGGCTCACCGGCAACACGCTCTTCGAGAGCATCGGAGCGGGCAGCCCCGGTGTCGTCGGTGAAGACAGCCAGGTTTTCGCGATGCTCGAGAAACTGGGTGACAGCCTGCCCGCCGCCAAGCTCCACCTGACGGTCAACGACCAAGAGCTTCTCGGAAGCCTGGCCGTCTACCAGAACCTCGCGAAGAACGCGGCCACCGTCCTGCACCGGCTGACCGCCGGCGGCGGAGCCGTCACCAGCGCGGTGCTGCGCGAAACGCACGTGACCGGCCTGCAGGCGTCGTTCCTCAGCTACCTCAGGACCTGCCGTGCCCGGTGAGCGCGCGAGTGCCGAGGTGGTCGTGATCGGGGCCGGGGTGATCGGTGCGTCGATCGCCCTCGAGCTGGCGCGGGCGGGGCACCGGGTGACCGTGCTCGACCGGGCCGCGGGCGCCGGCCAGGGGTCGACCTCGGCATCGAGTGCGGTCGTCCGGTTCAACTTCTCCACCACCGCCGGGGTGGCGACGGCGTGGGAAGCGCACTTCGGCTGGCTCGACTGGGCCGGCCACCTCGGGCACGACGTCGGCGATCTGGCGGTGTTCCGCAAGAGCGGGCTGGTCATGCTGGACGTCGAGGCGGCTCCGCGCGCGTCCTGGCTTCCGTTGTTCGACGAAATCGGTGTCCCCTACGAGGAATGGGACAGCGCGACCTTGGCCGAGCGCGTCCCGGGGATCGACACCGGCCGCTATTGGCCGCCGAAGCGGCTCGACGACGAGGAATTCTGGGAGGACGCGAAAACCTCGCTCGGTGGCGTGTACACCCCGGACGCCGGATACGTCTCGGACCCGGGCCTCGCCGCCGTGAACCTCGCCGCCGCAGCCTCGGCGTGCGGGGCGGAGTTCCGCTTCCGCAGCACGGTGGCAGCGGTGGAAAAGGCCGGCGGGCGCGTGACGGCGGTGCGGCTGTCGGACGGGACCCGGATTCCCTGCGCCGTCGTGGTCAACGCGGCCGGCCCGTGGTCGGGCGCGGTGAACCGGTTGGCGGGCGTGGGTTCCGACTTCACGGTCGGTGTGCGCCCGATGCGGCAGGAAGTGGCGCACGTGCCGGTCCGGGAGGGCTACGGCGGCCCGGTGGTGGCGGACATGGACCTGGGCACGTACTTCCGCGGTGAGGTCGGCGGGGACCTGCTCGTCGGCGGAACGGAACCGGAGTGCGATCCGCTGCAGTGGACCGACGACCCGGACACCGTCGACGTCCACCCGACGGCCGCGGTCTTCGAGGCCCAGGTGACGCGGGCGGCGCGGCGGTTGCCCGACCTGGCGGTGCCCAACCGGGCGCGCGGCGTGGTGGGCGTCTACGACGTCGCCGACGATTGGACGCCGATCTACGACCGGACCGAACTGGAGGGCTTCTACGTCGCGATCGGAACGAGCGGCAACCAGTTCAAGAACGCGCCGGTCGTGGGGCAGCTGATGACGGAGCTGATCGACCGCGTGGAGAACGGCGCCGACCACGACGCGGTGCCGGTCCGGTTCCGGGCCCCGCGCACCGGCCTGGAGATCGACCTGGGCGCGTTCTCCCGCAAGCGCAGCCGGAACACCGCCAACTCGGGCACGGTGCTGGGCTGAGCCGGAACTCGGCGGACACCACCCGGCCGGCCGCGGCCCGGGTTTGAGCCGGCCGCGCTCGTGGTACTGACCGGGATCATCGCTATTCCCGGTTTCGGAGGGTGCTCGTGCAGATCCAGGTCAACACCGACCACAACATCCACGGTGGCGAAGGGCTGGCCACCTACGTGACCACCGAGCTGGAGAACAGCCTCTCCCGGTTCGGCGGGTGGTTGACCCGGGTGGAGGTGCACCTCAGCGAGGACGGCGGCAGCAAGCCGGAAGACAAGAAGTGCGTGATCGAAGCCCGGCCCGGTGGCAAGCAACCCGTCGCCGTCACCCACCACGCCGCCACCGTCGATGACGCCTACGCCGGTGCGGCGCACAAATTGGGGCGGGTACTGGATTCCCGGTACTCCCGCGCCCACGACCACAAGGGCAGCGACAGCATCCGGCACATGCCTGCTCCGGAGGACGAGGACGTCGAGCAGGACGAGACGCGGGGCTGAGCGAGCGCCGCCCGTCGGTCGTCGCCGGCGGGCGGCGCGACCGCTCACCCCCGGCCGGGGTCGCTCGGGTGCGCCTTCAGCGGTGTCACCGTCACCGCCATCCACACGTGCAGCGGCATCGACTCCAGCACCGCCTGCAGCTCTCCCTCGTCCGCGGCCGCGAACAACCCGATCGTGTGCCACTCCCCCGGCGCCTCCGGCGGCTTCCACAACCGCAGGATGTGGCCCTGCGCCGCCAGTTCGCCGGTGTGCGCCGCCTCGCGACGGCGCGTGGCCGCCACCTCTTCGTCCGGGGTGCCCGGCGGGACCGTGGTCCTCATGTCGACGAGGAATTCCCTCATCAGAGCCTCGAGACCTGGTAGTGGGCGATCAACCACGCGTCGCCCACCCGCCGGACGACCACGCTCAGGTGCACCGACAACGTCGGCCGGTCCGTGAAGCCGAAGTCGACCTCCGCGTACCCGAGGACCACGTCGTCGGCCAGCCGCCGGGACTCCACGATCCGGTAGTCCGCCGTCATGCCGAGCGGCTGCGACGCGTAGTACGCGGCCACGCCGTCGCGGCCCACGCTGTACGGGTGCAGGCCCTGGAAGATCGCGTCTTCGGTGAACGACTCCGCGAGCCGAGCCGGCTCGTGCGCGTCCACCGCCGACTTCCACGCGTCCAGCACGCCGGTCAAGATGTCCATGACGTCAGTGTCCCGCGCTCTGGCCGCCGTCGACGTGCAGGATCTCGCCCGTCACGAACGGCGCGCCCTCCAGGTAGACGACGGCGTCGACGATGTCGCCCGGGTCGCCGATCCGCCCGACCGGGTGCAGGCCCGCGAGCGCTTCGTGCGTCGACGCCGGGTGCATCGGGGTGCGGATGATGCCCGGCGACACGGCGTTCACACGCACGCCGCGCGTGGCGTACTCGATCGCCAGGGACTTCGTGACCGCGTTCAGCCCGCCCTTGGTCAGCGACGCCAGCGCCGACGGCACCGCGCTGTTCGCGTGGTCGGTGAGGCTGGTCGTCACGTTGACGACGTGCCCGCCGCCGACCTCGAGCATCGCGGCGATGGCGCGCTGGGTGACCTCGAAGAAGCCGCGCAGGTTCACGCCGGTCACCAGGTCGAAGTCGGCGCCGGTGTACTCGGTGAACGGCTTCGCGATGAAGACGCCGGCGTTGTTCACCAGCGTGTCGACGCGGCCGAACGTCGCCAGCGCCTGCTCGATCACGCGGGCGCCGACCGCCGGGTCGGCGATGTCGCCCGCGACGGTCAGGATCCCGGCGTCCCCCGACGGGGTGATGGATCGCGAGTTCGCGACCACGGCGTAGCCGAGCTTCCGGTACGCCTCGACCACGGCCGCGCCGATGCCCTGCGAGGCGCCGGTGACGACCGCGACCTTCTGGGTGCTCATGAAAACCTCCTGGTGGGTGGTGCTTCCAGAGCCGAGGATCTGCTCGCCGGACCCGGTTCGCCACGACCGGTTCGCTCTCAGCTGGAAGGCCGTACCTCCCACCGCATTAAGCTCCCGGTATGGAGCTACGCCAGCTTCGGTACTTCGTGGCCGTCGCCACAGAACTGAACTTCGGCCGGGCCGCGGAGCGGTTGCGCATCGCCGGGCCGTCGCTGTCCCAGCAGATCAAGGCGCTCGAACGCGACCTCGGCGTGCGGCTCTTCGACCGCGACCGCCGCTCGGTCACCCTCACCGAATGCGGCGAGTCGCTGCTGCCGCAGGTCCGCGCGCTGCTGGAGCAGGCCGACGAGTTGCGCCGCTCGGCTGCCGGGATCGCCGCGCGCGAGCCGGTGCGGCTCGGGTACGTCAACTGGCGGCCCGCCGACCTGCTCGACCGCGTCGCGGGCGTCGCGCACCTGCACGTCGACACTTGGGTGCTGCCCTCGCACGCTCAGCTGAACCGGGTCGCCGACCGGAGCATCGACCTGGCGATCTGCTGGGCGCGGGCCGCCGACCTGGCCGACCACGACCTCGAAGCCCACCTGCTCGGCGCGGACCGGCTCCACGCGATCGGCACCGGCACCGCGGACGTCGAAGCGAAGGACGTCGTCGTGCTCGTCGACGCCGACACCGCCAGCTGGGCGTCGTGGAACGCTTACGCCGAGGAGTTCGCGGAGGCCACCGGCGCGCGGGTCGTGCGCATCCAGGACGGCGGCATCACCGGCGCGGCGTTCTTCGACCACGTCCGGCGGCTGCGGCGCCCGGTGCTCAACTCGCCCAAGGGCCAGACGGCGCCCGTCCCGCCCGATCTCGCGCGCCGGCCGGTGACCGGCCCGGCGCCGTTCTGGACGTGGTCGCTGGTGTCGCGCCGGGACGAGACCCGCGCGCCGGTCCGGGCCACCATCGAGGCGCTCACCCGGGACGTCGGCTCGCCGGACCTCGAGTGGCTGCCGGCGGACGACCCGCACGCGGCGCTCAGCCGAACGCCCGCACCGCCACGTCCTGCCAGTCGTTCCACGTCTTGAGCCGGGCCTGGTACTCGTCGGTGACCGCGGCGAGCGACTTGCCGAGGAACATCCGCAGAGGCGGGTCGGCGGCGTCGACGAGCTCGAGGATCGCCGCGCGGGTGGCGTGCGGGTCGCCGACCTCCCAGTGGCCCTCGCCGACGGCCGGGTAGTCGGGGTTCGGCGTGCTCCGGCGCGAGCCGACGTCCAGCCACTCGGTGGCATAGGGACCGGGTTCGAGGTTGGTGACGTGGATGCCGAACTCCGCGACTTCCTGCGCCAGGGACTGGGAAAGCCCTTCCAGCGCCCACTTCGACGCGTGGTAGGCGCCGATGCCGGGGAACGCGATCACGCCGCCCTCGCTGGTGACCTGGACGATGTGGCCGTGACGCTGGGCGCGCAGGATCGGCAGGGCCGCCTGCGTGACCCAGAGGGCGCCGAAGAAGTTCGTCTCCAGCTGGGCGCGGACGTCGTCCTCGGTGAGCTCTTCGACGCGGCCGAAGTGCCCGTAGCCGGCGTTGTTGACGACGACGTCGAGCCCGCCGAAGTGGTCGGCGGCTTCCTGGACGGCGGCGAACGCGGCGGCGCGGTCGGTGACGTCGAGGCGGAGCGGGAGGACGGCGTCGCCGTGCTTTTCGACGAGGTCGTCGAGCTGCCGGGGGTTCCGGGCGGTCGCGGCGACCCGGTCGCCGCGGTCGAGGGCGGCTGCGGCCCAGTGGCGGCCGAAGCCCTTCGAGGATCCTGTGATGAACCAAATCATGCTTCCATGCTCGGCCTGGACGCCCATGAGCACCAGCGATGTCTTTTCATGAGAGCCATGCGGCCTGGTCATGGCTAGGCTGGCGGCATGAGCGAAGTGACGCTGGCCGGGCTGCGGGTGGTCCGCGAGGTCGCGGCGAGCGGCTCGTTCACGGCGGCGGCCGCGTCGCTGGGCTACACGCAGTCGGCGATCTCGCGGCAGGTGGCGATGATGGAGGCCGCCGCGGGCACGGCGTTGTTCGAGCGGCACGCGCGCGGGGTGCGCCCGACGCCGGCCGGCGCGTCGCTGGCCCGGCACGCGGCGACCGCGCTGGCGGTCGTCGATACCGCGGAGCAGGAGCTGGCCGGCCTGCGCGACCGGCTGGCGGGCCGGCTGTCGGTCGGCGCGTTCCCGGCCGCGGCGGCGGTCCTGGTGCCCCGGGCGCTGGCCGTCTTGCGCACGCGGCACCCCGGGCTGGTCGTCACGCTCGACGAAGGGGCGACGCCGGCGCTGCTCGCCCGCCTGCGCGGCGGCCGCACGGAGGTGGTGGTGATCGGCGTCGGCGCGGGATTGCCGGGCTACGACCTCGCGGGCCTGCACCAGGACGTGCTGACCGAGGACGACCTGCGCGTCGCGGTCCCGGAAGGGCACCGGCTGGCCCGGCGCGGGCGGGCCGAGGTGGCGGACCTGCGGGAGGAGACGTGGATAGTCGGCCGCGGCGGCCGAGGCGAGCCCCAGTTCGGTGCGTGGCCGACGCTGTCCGAGCCGCGGGTCGGGTGGGCGGTCCGGAGCTGGACGACCCGGCTGGGCATGGTGGCGGCCGGGCTGGGGTTGGCGCTGTTGCCGGGCGTTGCGGCGGCGTCGGTGCCGGCTGGGGTGGTGGTGGTCCCGGTGGAAGATCCGGGGTGGCGGGGGCGGAGTGCGGTGGTGGTTACCAGGCCGGGGCGGTCGGCGGGCGCCACGGCCGTGGTCGAGGCGCTGCGGGAGCAGGCCGCCGCCCTGCGCGGCTGAGACTGGGCGGGCCGGAGCGCGGTGCGGCCGCCCGGCGGGCGCCACCGCCGCTGTCGAGGCACTGCGGGAGCAGGCCACCGCCCCGCGCGGCTGAGACTGGGGGCCCGGAGCGCGGTGCGGGAGCAGGCCACCGCGTTGCGTGGCTGACACCGGGCGGCCGGAGCACGGTGTGGTCACCGGGCCCCGCCGGTCGGCGGGCGCCGCCGCCGCGGTCGAGGCGCTGGCCACCGCGTTGCGCGGCTGACATCGGGGGATGAAACCTGCCCACCCACGGCCGCCCGGGCCGGGGGACAATCGAACTCATGGAGCCCACCGGACAGCCGAAGGAGCTCGGCGACTTCCTCAAGGCGCGCCGCGCGCAGCTGGATCCGCGCGATGTCGGCCTGCCGGAACCCTCCTCGCCGCGGCGCGTGGCCGGGCTTCGGCGGGAGGAGGTCGCGCAGCTCGCCGCGATCAGCGTCGACTACCTGACGCGGCTCGAACAGGGGCGGGTGCAGGCTTCGTCCTCGGTGCTCGCCACCCTTGCCCGCGCGCTGCGGCTGGACGACGACCAGCAGTCCTATGTGTACGAACTCGCCGGCAAGCCCTTCCGCCGGCCGCGGCGCCGGGCCAGCGAAAAGCTGCGTCCGGCGATGAAACGGCTTCTCGACCAGCTGGCGGAGACGCCCGCGATGGTGCTCGGCCGGCGGCTGGACATCGTCGCGTGGAACGACTCGGCCGCCGCGCTGTTCACCGACTTCGCTCGCTACCCGGCGAACCGCCGCAACTACGTCTACCTGCTCTTCGCCGACCCGCAGGTGCGCGCGCTCCACGTCGACTGGGACGAAGCGGCCCGCACGGCGGTGGCGGCTCTGCACCTGGAGGCCGCGCGCGATCCGGACGCGCCGGAGCTGGCGGAGCTCGTCGGCGAGCTGGCCGTGCACCACCCGGAGTTCCGCACGTGGTGGGCGGCCCACCACGTGACGAGCCAGGGCTACGGCGTCAAGCACTACCACCACCCGGTGGTCGGCGCCCTCACGCTGGACTGCGACATGTGGGAAAGCCCGGACGGCAGCGGGCAACGCCTGATGGTCCTGACGGCGGAACCGGGCTCGGCGGCGCACGAAGCGTTGCGGATCCTGGCTTCGTGGACCGCCGAGCCCGTCACCGGGTGATCACTCGCCGGCGGGACCGCGGCTACCGGCGCACCAGCACCGCGGTCGCGACGATGCCCGCCACCACGACCGCCGCCAGCGCCAGCATGCTGATCCCCATGCCGTGCGCGAAAGCCGCGCGGGCGGCCGGCGCCAGGTGCGCGTCCACCGCGAGCGCGCCCGCCAATGAGCCCTCCGCGGCCTCGCGCGCCTGCGGTGGCAGCGAAGCCGTCGCCGAGCGGATCGAATCCGTGTACGCGGCGGAAAGGACGCTGCCGACGAGCGCGATCCCCAGTGCCGCACCGATTTCGCGCGTCGCGTCGTTGACCGCCGACGCCACGCCGTACTGCGACGACGGCACGTTGTCGAGGATCGCGCTCGTCGCCGCCGGGGCTGTCACGCCGATCCCCGCGCCCAGCACGCACACCGCGATCGCCAAGGCGACATAACCACTTCCGGCGTCCAGCTGTCCGATGAGGACCATGCCGACGACGACCACCGCGAGCCCGGCGCACGTCACCACCCGCAGCCCGAACCGGCGCACCAGCGGCGCCGAAGCCAGCGACAGCGGGAAGAGCGACACCGCGACCGGCCACAGCGCCAGCCCCGACTTCAGCGCCGAATACCCCTGCACCAGCTGCAAGTACTGCGCCAGCGCGAAGAACATCCCGAACGCCGCGGTGAACTGGACGGTCACCGAGACCGAGCCGGCCGCGAAAGCCGCGTTGCCGAACAGCCGGACGTCCAGCAGCGGCGACGGGCGCCGCAGCTCGTAGACGACGAAGAGCACGCCCAGCACGAGCCCGCCCGCGATCGACCCGAGCACGACGCCGTCGCCCCAGCCGAGATCCGCGACGCGCAGGATGCCGTACACCACCGCCCCGATCGCCAGCGCGCTGAGCACCGCGCCGGCGACGTCGAAGGCGTGCGGATGGCGGTCGCGCGACGTCGGCACGGTCAGGCTCGCGGCCACCAGGACGACCGACAGCACCGCCGGTCCGAGGAACACCGAGTGCCACGAGAAGTGCTGCAGCAGGACGCCGGCGAGCACCAGGCCGCCGAGCCCGCCGACGCCGGCCACCGCCGCCCAGATCCCGATCGCCCGCCCGCGCCGCTGCGCCGGGAAGCTCGCGGTGATGATCGACAGCGTGGCCGGCATGATCATCGCGGCGCCGAACCCGGTGACGGCCCGGGCGACGATCAGCCACGTCGACGTGTCGAGGAAGACGGGCGCGGCGCAGCCCACGGCGAAGACGAGCAGGCCGGCGACGAGCACCCCGCGCCGCCCGTACCGGTCCCCCAGGGCGCCGGCGGGCAGCACGAGCGCGGCGAGCACGAGGGTGTAGACGTCGACGATCCACGTCTGTTCGGCCTGGCTCGCCCCGGTGTCGGCGGCGAGCGCGGGCAGGGCGGCGTTGACGATGGTCACCATGGCGATCACCAGGCCGACGGCGGTGCACATCAAGCCGACGGTCCACGCGCGGCGGCCGGTGGACAGGACGACGTCGCCGGTTGGTTCGAGCTCCGCCCGCATGCACCTCGCCCCTCGTCGGTGGCCCCGGTCTCCCCCGACGCTACGTGCGGAAACCGAGACCCGGAGGCTGGTCCGGTCTCATTTTCCGCCCCTGACCGGGCTACGAGAGGGGCGGTTCGAACGCCACTGAACGGCCTCGCGGCGTCGACCCCGCGAGCGGACCCGCATCCGCGCCCTTGATGACCCGCACTCCCGCCGCCGAGCCGGTGGCCACGCTTCGAGCGAAGGCCATCAGCAAGACCTCGGCGAACATACTGTTCGGGCCGGCATCGGGAAAGGGGATGATCCTCTCGAAGACGACGTCCTCCACCTCGCGTAGCCAGTCCACATCGGACTCGACGACCAGCCAGCGACCCCGCCGGGAGATGTGCACGGTGCTCGCACCGACAAGAATCGGCTCACCCGCAAGCATTTGAGCCATCTCGACCGGGTCGAATTCGCCACCCCGAAAGTAGCGACCAGGCTTCTCGCGCAAGTAGTCCATCAGATCGATTTGACGAATATCCTCGGCGCTGTACAACAAATCCCCCTTCGCCGAAGCCGCCGGCGCGTGGGCGGAGGGCGGTGGCTTCACCAGCATACCCTCGCGCGGCTCAATTCGAGCGGGGCTTGAGCACGTCCTCGACCAGCGTGGCGATCATGCCCCGCGGGACGCTCGCGCCGGTCAAAGCCGCGTACACCAGCGGGCCCAGCAATGCGTCGAGCGCCGCGTCCGGCGTCAGGCGAGGAGCGATCTCGCCCGCCTCCATCGCGCGGGTCAGCATTGCTCGCTCCTGCTCGCGGCGCGGGCCGAGGTAGCGCTCCTGGAAGCTCTCGGCCGTCGCGGGGTCGTGCTGGGCCTGGGCCAGCAGCGCCAGCAGGACCTTGCCCGCCGGGTCGCGGGTGAGGAACCGGGTGAACGCGCGGAGGTAGCCGCGGATGGCTTCGGCCGTCGCCTTGCCCGACGGGACCGGGAAGCCCTTCGCGCTGTCCTCGATGAGCGTGTCGAGGAGGATCTCGACCTTCGACGGCCACCAGCGGTAGATCGTCTGCTTGGCGACGCCGGCGCGGCGCGCGATCGCCTCGATCGTCAGCGCGGCGAAGCCGTGCTCGACGAGCAGGTCGTCCGCGGCGTGCAGCACGGCCAGGCGCGCGGCTTCGTCGCGCCGGTTGCCGGAACGCGGGCGGGGGCTGTCGGGCATGCGCGACACCCTACCGGGCCGCCGCTGACTGGACGCGACGTCTTGTCTAGACGCAACGTCGCGTCTAGTCTACGGGATGAATCCACCCGAAGGAGTTCCCGTGTCCCCCAAGCAAGCCCTCGTCGTCGGTGCCTCCCGCGGCCTCGGGCTCGTCCTCGCCCGCGAGCTGCTCCGCCGCGGCTGGCACGTCATCGCGACCGCCCGCCGCGACAGCCCCGGCCTGCGCGCCCTGGACGGCGTCGAGATCGAGTCCCTCGAGATGACGAGCGCCGACCAGCTCGCCGCGGTGCGCGGACGGCTGGCCGGGCGCCGGCTCGACCTGCTCTTCGTCAACGCCGCGATCGACCGCGGGAACACGCCCATCGGCGAGGTCCCCGCGGACGTCTTCACCGAGGTCATGCTCACCAACGCGCTGAGCCCGCTGCGGACCGTCGAGGCCCTGGGCGACCTCGTCGAACCCCGGGGAACCATCGCCGTCATGTCGTCCGAGCAGGGCAGCGTCTCGCTGAACACCGAGGACGGCTACGAGCTGTACAAGGCCAGCAAGGCCGCGCTCAACCAGCTGATGCGCAGCTACGCGACGCGGACGGCCGCGGACGGCCGGACCAAGCTGCTCATCGACCCGGGCCACAACCGCACGCGGCTCGGCGGGCCCGACGCGCCGCTGGACCCCGAAGAGAGCATTCCGGCGGTCGTCGACGTGCTCGAAGCCGAGGCGGGCACACCCGGCCTGCGGTTCCTCGACCGCCACGGCAAGCCCGTGCCGTGGTAGGTCACCGGGCCACGGCGTACGCCTGCTGACCCCGGGGACTCGCGGCCGCCAGGACGAACCCGTCGTCGAAACCCGTCGCGCACACCTTGCCCAACGACTTCTCCGCCGCCACCACGACGTCGTGGCCGCGCTCGCGCAGCTGCTCGACCACCTCGGCCGGGCACCCGGCCTCGACGACCAGGCTGTTCGGGCGGGCCGAGCGCGGAGCGAACGACGACGGGACCTGGTCGGTGTGGAACGCCCGCTGCTCGATCGCCGCCTGGGGACCCAGGCCGCCGTCCACGTGGCTGACGAAGAAGTTCAGCGTCCACTGGTCCTGCTGGTCGCCGCCGGGGGTGCCGAACGCCAGATGGGGGCGGCCGTCCTTGGTCACCAGTGTCGGGCTCAACGTGGTCCGCGGGCGTTTGCCCGGCGCGACCGTGTTCGGGTGCCCCTCGGTCAGCAGCGCCATCTGGCCGCGGGTGCCGAGCGGGAAGCCGAGCCCGGGGATGACCGGCGAGCTCTTCAGCCAGCCGCCGCTCGGGGTCGCGACGACCATGTTGCCCTCGCGGTCCGACGCGCTGATGCAGCACGTGTCCCCCTTGGCCGCGGTCAGCTTCACCACCGCCGGGATCCCGTCGGCGAGCTGGGCGCGCCAGTCCGGGTCGGCCGGGGCGGGCAGCGGCGGCTCCGGGAACCAGCCGTCCAGGCCCGGGCGCAGCGCCCCGCACGCCCGCTCCCCCACCAGGGCACGACGAGCCGCCGCGTACTCCGGATCGAGCAAACGACCAAGTGGGACGTCGGAAAACGCCGGGTCGCCGTAGAACGCCTCCCGGTCGGCGAAGGCGAGCTTCGCGCATTCGACGACCGTGTGCAGGTGCTCGGCGCCGCCGTGGTCCATCGCCGCCAGGTCGAAGCCCTCCAGCAGGCCCAGCTGCTGCAGGAACACCGGGCCCTGCGACCACGGACCCGCCTTGTGCACGGTGTGGCCGCGGTAGTCCGCGGTGACCGCCGGTTCGATCGTCGGCCGCCAGGACGCCAGGTCGTGGCCGGTGAGCAGGCCGCCGTTGCGGCGGCCGGTGGAGTCCAGCGGCTCGGCCGTGGCCAGGTACTTGTCGATCGCCTCGGCGACGAACCCCTGGTAGAACACGGCGACAGCGGCGTCGATCCGGTTCTCGCGTCCGCCCGGGGCGGCCTCGGACTCGGCGAGGATGCGCCGGTAGGTCGCGGCCAGGGGCCGGTTGCGCAGCCGGGACCCCGGCCGCGGCGGCCGCCCGTCGGGCAGGTAGACCTCGCCGGACGCCGTCCACTCCTCGCGGAACAGCGGCGCGAGCACCTCGATCATGTCCGCCGCCTTGGGCAGCAGCGGGAACCCGTCCGAGGCGTAGGCGATCGCCGGGGCGAGCACCGTGCCGAGGTCGAGCCGCCCGCGGTCGCGCAGCAGCCGCAGCCACGCGCCGAACGCGCCGGGCACGACGGCCGGCAGCAGGCCCGACCCCGGGATCGCGTCGACGCCGCGGTCGCGGAACGCCTGGGGCGTCGCCGCTTCCGGCATCGGGCCCTGGCCGCAGATGACCTCGACGTCGCCGGTCGCGCCGTCGTGGACCAGGATGGGAACGTCGCCGCCCGGGCCGTTGAGGTGCGGTTCGACGACCTGGATGACCAGCGCGGTCGCGACGGCCGCGTCGAAGGCGTTGCCGCCGAGGTCGAACATCGCCGTGCCGGCGGCCGAAGCCAGCCAGTGCGTGGAGGACACGGCCCCGCGGGTGCCGAGCAGTTCGGGTCGGTCGAGCACGTCAGCTTCCCTTCTCGCGGTCCGGGTCGGCCAGCTCGCCGGACCCGGCCGGCAGCACGGCACCGGACACCGACGCCGACACCGGCCGGCCGTCGGCGACCCGGACCGAGCAGTACAAAGTGGACGGACGGCCCTGCTCACGGCCTTGGCGCAGCGTGAAGTCGTGCACGCCCTCGCCGGTGAGCCACCCCGCCTCGACGAGCCAGACGCCGAGGCCGAGCGCGGCCGACGAGCACGCCGGGTCCTCCGGCATCCCGTAGCCGGGCGCGAACAGGCGGCCGTGCGCGGTGTTCGTCGCCGCGTCCCAGCTGAACACGAGCACGTCGGCGAGGCCGGCGGCGGCCATGGCCGCGAAGTCCGGTTCCGCGGCCGCGACGGCGTCCGCGCGCACCGGCAGGAAGTGGAACGCGGGGCCGAAGCCGCACGCGGCGGGGCGGGCGCCGTCGGCCGCGGGGGCGGGCAGGCCGACGGCGCCGAGCAGGGGCCCCGGGTCGAGCGGTTCGCTCTCCAGGGGGTCGTTCGCGGTGATCTTGCCCGCTTCGGCGGTCACGTCCAGGGGCAGCCGCTTCGGGCCGCACTCCTGCACGACCCGCCCGGCGGGCACCAGGCCGAGCCGCGCGAGCGTCACCGCCGTGCCGACGCTGGAGTGGCCGCCGAACGGCGATTCCGCCTCGGGGGTGAAGACCCGCACGCGGTAGTGGGCGCCGGTGCCGGTGGGCGGCAGGACGAACGCCGTCTCGGTGTGGTTGATCTCGCGGGCCAGCGCCTGCATGCCCGCGGTGTCGAGGTCGCCGGCCTTCGGGACGACGCCGAGCGCGCTGCCGGCGTAGACGTGGTCGGCGAACATGTTGACGATCTCGTACGCGGGCATGCTGCTCCCTTCAGGAGAGGTCCAGCTCGTCGAGGACGCGCTCATCCCCTTGGTAGGGCTCGGATTCGCGGGGCCAGTGCACGACCAGGTCGGTGAAGCCGAGGTCGGCGAACGTGCCCGAGGCGTCCCGGAAGGACTGCGCGGAGTCCAGCACGCCCCCGACGGTCGCGCCGGTCACCAGCAGCTTCCCGGCCGACGCCGGATCGCGGCCCGCCGCGACGCACGCGTCCTCGAACGCCCGGAGCTGGTCCTTCAGCTCCGGCACGACCAGGTCCCAGCGGCGGGCGTCGAACCGGCCCGGCGCGCCCGCGGTCAGCCACGTTTCGCCGTACCGGGCGGCCAGGCCCATCGCCTTCGGGCCGGTCGCCGCGACCGCGAACGGCACCCGCGGCCGCTGCACGCACCCCGGCTCCATCCACGCGTCTTCGCAGCGGTAGTACTGGCCTTCGTACGACGTGAGCGGCTGCCGCAGCAGCAGCTCCGTCAGCTCGAGGAACTCCGCGAACCGCGCAGAGCGGCTACCCGATGGCGCGACGCCGAAGACGCTCTCGTCGTATCCCCCGGCCCCCGACCCGACGCCGCAGATCAGCCGGCCGCCGGAAATGTCGTCGAGCGTCATCAGCTCCTTGGCGAACGGCACCGGGTGACGGAACGTCGGCGTCGCGACGAGCGAGCCGAGCCGCATCTTCGACGTCACCCCGGCCGCGGCGGTGAGCGTCGGCAGGCAGCCGAACCAGGTCTCGTCGCGCAGCCAGCGCCACATCAGGTGGTCGTAGGTCCAGGCGTGGTCGAACCCGAGCTCTTCGGCGCGGCGCCAGCGGTCCCGCGCGGCGGACCAGCGCTGCTCGGGCAGCAGGACGATGCCGTGGCGCACGGCTCAGTCCGCCGGCGAGCCGGCGGCGCACGCGGCGACGTCGGCGAGCAGGCCGACGAACCCGGCCTCGCAGGAGCGGACCTCGGGACTGGTCAGCTCCGCCGGCGGGTCGGCGGCGTCGGACACGGAGTCGACGCCGTTGACGGACACGTCCAGCGCCACGGCGTTGAGCCGCCGCAGCAGCTGCGCGACGACGTCGGGCAGCGACGTGGGCGCCCGCAGCGTCATGAAGTAGTTGTCGTAGACGACGCTGAGCACGTCCGGGTGGGTCGGCTCGGCGGCGCCGGACGCGTCCTGCAGCAGCGACCGGCCGCTGGGCACCAGCTTCGCCGCGATGCCGCCGTGGACGCGTTGGTAGAAGCCGACTTCGTCGCGCAGCGCCTTGACGCCCGGCGAGTCGTCGTCCGGCAGGCCCTTGCCGCGGTAGAGGTCGCGGACCGGGGCGAAGTCCGGTGCCCAGGTGCCGCTGAACCCGCGGTGCTGCAGGAACATGCTCGGCCGGATGACCTCGTGGTAGACGTCGATCGGTGTCGAGCTGGTGTAGAGCAGCATCGCGCTGAAGCCGCGGGTGAACAGGGCCGCCGAGGCCAGCGCGGCCTCGCGGTCGCGTTCGCCGCGTTCGGCCAGCGCCAGTTCGCGGGCGACCAGCTGCCACAGCACGAACGTCACCTGGTGACCGGTGATCCAGCGGAACCAGTAGAGCCGGTCGGACGACTCGACGGGCTCGACCGCGCCCGGCGCGCCCTCGCGGGAGAGGTGCTCCAGGTGCGTGCACAGGCCCGCGAAGCGGGAGCACGGGCCGTCGCCGTCGGGCTCGGTGCCCGCGTCGGGGATGGTCAGCGGTTCGAGACCGTAGGGGAAGTCGCCGAAGTCCCACCCCTCGCGCACGGGGACCTCGGTGAGCACGGGAACGGTCATCACGCGGCCTCCGGAATCCAGGTGAACTCGTATTCCAGGCCGTTGACGTCGAACGCGTAGAAACTTTGCACGCCGTCGGCGTCGGTGACGATCTCCGTGGCCGGTTCGTCGCGGACGAAATGGTAGCGGCCGGATTCGTACAGTTTCATCCAGTGGCGCTGCCACGCGCGCATTTCGGCGGCCGAGCCGACCTCCATGCAGACGTGCTGGAACTGCGCCTCGCCGGGATCGGGGGCTTGAGCCCCCGCGCCGGCGCGTTCGAAGAGGTGGAACCGGGTGCCGCCGGCCCGCAGCTCGACGAGCTTGACGATGCCGGGCAGCCGGCTCGTGGTCAGCTCGGAGAACTCCTCCAGGGACCAGTTTTCCTTGCAGCCGAAGAAGTCCTGGTACCACGAGACGCAGTTGCCGAGGTCGGCGGTCTGGATCCCCAGGTGGTGGAACGCGGCCGCGCGCAGCGAGGCGAGGCGCGGCGACTCGAGGGTCGCCACGGCGTTCTCGGTCATGGTCGCCATCCTTTCTTCCGGCGCCGGTTCACATTCCCAGACGGCGCCTCGAGAGTGGCCTTGATGGATCACGGGGAGCGGCGGTGAATACAACCGCCCGATCTCCTTCGAGCCTACATTGGTTGCCGCCGGGAAATCAAGTTGACGGCAAAAGAATTTCGATTCTCCCTTAAGCCGCGCGCGATCCTCCAGTACGATCGGGAGACATGAGCGAAGACCAGTGGACGAAAATCGACACCTACACCTCGGCCCTGATGGTGGAGCACGACGCCGCCCTGGACCTCGCGGCCAAGGCGAGCGCCGAGGCCGGGCTGCCGGAGATCGCGGTGGCGCCCAACCAGGGCAAGTTCCTCCACCTGCTCGCCCGCACGCACGGCGCGCGCCGGATCCTCGAGGTCGGCGCGTTCGGCGGCTACAGCGCGATCTGGCTGGCCCGCGCGCTGCCCGAGGGCGGCACGCTGACCACGCTGGAGGCCGAACCGTCGTTCGCCGAAGTGGCGCAGCGGAACATCGACAACGCGGGTCTGTCCGATGTGGTCGACCTGCGCGTCGGCAAGGCCCTCGACACGCTGCCGACGCTGGCGGGCGGTGAGCCGTTCGACTTCGTGTTCATCGACGCCGACAAGGCGAACATCCCGGAGTACTTCGGCTGGGCCCTGAAGCTGACCCGCCCGGGCAGCGTGATCGTCGTGGACAACGTGGTGCTCGACGGGCTCGTCGTCGAGGCCGACAGCCCCAACCCGGCGGTGCAGGGCGTGCGCCGGTTCAACCAGCTGGTGGCCGACGAGCCGCGCGTCACCGCGACGACCGTGCAGACCGTCGGCAGCCGCGGCCACGACGGGTTCTGCCTGATGCTCGTCGAGAGCTGACGGACCCCCGACCGGAGGGCCTTCCCGCACCGCGGGGAGGCCCTCCGTCCATTCGGGACACACGTCAGAGCCGATCGGGGTTGATCAGGTCCGGGGCGGTCCAGCCGTCGAGGTCGTACTCGGCCAGGCACTGCTCGGCGAACCCCTTGTAGCCGTCGACCTGCCCGGACATCTGCTGCGCGGTGAGCATCTCGATCCGGACGTTCTCGTGGTTGCCCGAGAAGTTCCGCTCGTAGAGCTCGTTGCGGCCGGCGAACTCGGTGCCGACGGAGTCCCAGATCAGCTTCATCAGCTTGACCCGCTCGACGGCGTCGTAGCCCGACGAACCCCGGACGTACTTGTCCAGGTAGGGCCGCAGCTCCGGGTTCTGGAAGTCGCTGGCGTGGGAGTTGAGGTAGATCAGCGCGCTGCCCAGGTCCTGGTGGATGATCTCGCGCACCCGCGGGTAGCCGATCGTCATGAACCAGCGGTAGGCCATGCCGTAGTCGAGCTTCGGCAGCAGCGCGCCGTCCTTCCACGGGTCCGGGTTCAGCGCCATCGCGTCGCTCAGGCCCCAGAACATGTTGCGCCACGCCAGGACCTCGCCGATGCGGGTCTGGATGCCGCGGAAGTCCTTGGTGCCGGTGACGTCGACGCCCTTGAGCAGCAGCCCGGCCAGGAAGTCCAGCTTGACGGCCAGCCGCGTCACGCCGTGGAACGTCGAGCGGTTCAGGAACCCCGACGCCGACAGGAAGGTCGCCGCCTTGGCCTGGTCGCCGTAGACGAAGACGTTCTCCCACGGGATCTTCACCTTGTCGAGCACGAAGATCGTGTCGTTCTCGTCGAGGCGGCTGGACAGCGGGTAGTCGAACGGGCTGCCCATCGTGTCGGCCTGCAGCGCGTACGACGGCCGGCAGATCAGCTTCAGCCCCGGCGAGTCCATCGGCAGCGTCGCCACCAGCGCGAACTCGCGCTTCTTCACCGGCAGCCCGTAGTGGGCGATGAAGTTGCCGTGCGTCAAGGCGGACCCGGTCGCGACGACCTTGGCTCCGCTGACGACCAGGCCGTCGTCGCGCTCCTCCTCGACGTGCACGAACACGTCCCCGACGTCGTCGGCCGCCTTGTGCCGGTCGACCGGCGGGTTGATGATCGCGTGGTTCCAGAACAGGACCTTCTCCTGCGCCTCGGCGTACCAGCGCCGGGCGTTGCCCTCGAACTCGCCGTAGTAGCCCGGGTCGACGCCCAGGGTGGCGAGGAAGCTCGCCTTGTAGTCCGGGCTGCGGCCGAGCCAGCCGTAGCTCATCCGGGCCCACTCGGCGATCGCGTCCCGGTCGCCCAGGAGGTCCTTTGTGGACTTCGGGGCGCGGAAGAACTTGTGCGTGAACCCGCCGCTGCCGGTGTCGGTCGGTGTGGTGAGCACGTCCTTCTTCGCCGGGTCGTGCAGGGCGTCGTACAGCCGGGCGGTCATCCGCGCGGTGTTGCGGAACGCGGGGTGCTTGGTCACGTCGTCGACGCGCTCGCCGTAGGCCCAGATCTCGCGGTCGTCGCGGATGCTTTCCAGGTACTCGTCCCCGGTCATCGGCCGGGTCGTCGTCTCGCTCACTTGGCTGCCTCCCATCGGTGCGGCGCCGCGAAGGGCTGCGGCGCGATCGGGTCGTCCAGCGACCACGACCAGTGCGGTGCTTCGGGTTCTTCGGCCAGGCGCGGGAACTCGCCGCCGAAGAACAGCAGCGGCCGTCCGCCGGCCAGGTCGAGGCCGGTCACCTCGCCGACGTGCAGCACGTGGTCGCCGCCGTCGTAGGCGCGCCACGGCGTGCACTCGACGTGCCCGACCGTGCCCGCGAGCCGCGGCACCGGCGAGTCGAGGTCGGCCCACGGCACGGCGTCGTCTTCCAGGGGCTTGCCCGCGAAGTGCAGGGCGACGTCGCGCTGGTCCTCGGCCAGGATGTTGACGACGAACGGGCCGTCGCCGAGGTGCTGGACCGAGCGGCTGCGCCGGTCCAGCGAAACGAGCACGAGCGGCGGGTCCAGCGACACGGACGTGAACGCGTTGACGGTCGCGCCGCGCACCAGCTCGCCGCGGCGGTAGGTCACGACGGTGACGCCGGTGGTGAAGTGGCCGAGGAAGGCCCTCAGCCTCGCCCGGTCGAACGCCGGGGCGGTCGTGGTCATGGGGTTCCTCCTTCGGTGGCGTGGTCGACAGCGTGGTCGACGACGTCGCGCAGGATGGCCGGCCCGTCCTCGGTGAGGAACGACTCGGCGTGGAACTGGATGGTCGCCAGCCGCGGCCCGCGCAGGCCGATGACCTGGTCGTCGAGCCCGCGCACGACGTCGGCGGGCGCGCGGCCGGGCACTTCGACGCGGTCGTCGGGAGTGCGCGCGGCGAAGCTGTTGTAGAAGCCCACCGCCCGCCGCTCGCCGTCGATCGTCACGTGCGCCTGACGTCCTTGGTTGGGCCGCGCGAGCCGCTGGACGGGCAACCCCAGTTCGGCGCAGAGCACCTGGTGGCCCAGGCAGACCCCGGCGAGGGGGCGGCCCGAGCGCAGCAGGTCCGCGGCCAGCGCGCGCAGCCGGCCGACCTTCGCGCCCTCGACGTCGTTGGGATCGCCGGGCCCGGGGCCGAGCAGCACGAGGTCGTGCTCCGGCAGCTCGCCGGCGTCCCACGGCACGGTCGTCACCGCGCAGTTCACCGACTTCAGCTGGTAGGCCAGCATCGCGGTGAACGCGTCTTCGGCGTCGACGACCGTGATGCGCACCCGCGAGCCGCGGCCGGGGCGGGCGCCGTCGAGCCAGAACCGCGACTTGCCCCGGTTGCGGGCCTTCAGCGCGGAGCGCACCTCATCGGACGACGTCGGCGGCGGGGGTGTCGCGGACTGGCGGGCTTCGCCGGACAGCGACTTCAGGACGGCCGACACCTTCGCCGTCGTCTCGGCGGCTTCCGACAGCGGCGCGGACTCGCGCACGATCGTCGACCCGGCCGCCAGCCGGACGTCGCCGCCCGGCGAGATGTCCGCGGTGCGGATGAGGATCGCCGAGTCCAGCGAGCGCCGGCCGTCGTCGTCGCTGCCGACGAGCCCGATGACGCCGCTGTAGTAGCCGCGCCCCTTCGGCTCGTACCGGCGGATCACCCGGCAGGCGTTGACCAGCGGGCTGCCGGTGACCGTCGGCGCGAGCAGCGTGTGCCGCAGCACCTCGGTCAGCGGCTTGCCGGTCTCGCCTTCGAGGGAGTACTCGGTGTGCGCGAGCCGCGACATGCGCCGCAGCCGCGGCCCGGACACCCGGATGCCGCGGTCGCACAGCTCGGCCATCATCTTGAGCTCCTCGTCGACGACCATGCAGAGCTCGTCGGCCTCCTTCTCGTCGTGGAGGAACTCGAGCAGGCCGCCGGCGTCGGCGCCGCCTTCCGGGTAGCGGTAGGTGCCGCTGATCGGGTTCATCGTGACCGTGCGGTCGAACAGCCGGACGTGCTGCTCCGGCGTGCTGCCCAGCAGGTAGCGCTCGCCGGTGAAGACCAGGAACGTCCAGTACGCGCCGGCTTCCGCGCCGAGCAGGCGCTTGAACACCGCCCGCGCGACGTCGTCGTCGAAGCCCGGGAACCGGCCGCGCAGGCTGCGGGAGAGCACGAAGTTCGCGCCCTCGCCGGCACCGATCTCGTCGTCGAGGATCCGCTCGACCGTGCGGGCGTACTCGTCGTCGCCGAGGTCGAACGCGCGGTTCTCCAGCGGCGGGGCGTGGTCGGGCAGCGCGGCCAGGGTCTCGGCGACGGTCAGCGTCGCCTGCGACTCGATGTCCATCACCTGCAACGGAACCTGGTCGTCCGGGCAGTCGTAGCCGCGCTCGGCGAGCTGCCGGTACGGGAGCAGGACGAGCTTGGTGTGCCGGCTGCGGCCTTCCCACGACCCCTCGTCGAGCGTCAGGTCGGCCAGCCGGCCGGCCGTGCGGACCGGGCCGGAGACGACCTCGACCTGGTCGCCGCGGCCGCTGCCGGGCCGGTGCAGGATCGCGTACGGCGACCCCGCGCGGATCGGCAGCCGGCTCACGCGACCACCGCGCCTTCCAGCTGCCCGGCCAGCGCCGCCGTCGTCGTGGCGACCGCGCAGTTGCGGGCCGCGTAGTCGACGGCCAGCCGGTGCTCGTCCGGGCCGAAGTCGGCGACCGCGTCCGCGACGAAGAACGTCTCGATGTCGTGCGTGAACGCCTCGACGGCCGTGACCAGGCAGCCGACGTGGGCGTAGATCCCGCAGACGATCAGCTGGTCGCGCCCGGCCCCCCGGAGCCGGTCGAGCAGGTCGGTGCGGTGGAACGCGCTGTAGCGCCACTTGGTCAGCACGAGGTCCGCCGGTGTCGGCGTGAGCTCGTCGATCACCTGCCGGTCGGCCGGGGTGGCCTTCATGCCCGGGCCCCAGATGTCCTGCAGCAGCCCGCGGTCCTCGGGCGTCATCGAGCCGGGCTGGGCGGTGTAGTACACCGGGATCCCCAGCCGGTCCGCGGTTTCCCGCAGCCGGACGATGTTGCCGACCAGCGTGCGCCGCAGCTCGCCGTCTTGGGCGTAGAAGCCGACGAAGTAGCGCTGCATGTCGTGGATCAGCAGGGCCGCGCGGCCCGGGTGGGCCCGCCAGCCCGCGGTGCTGACCGGGACGGACGTGGGCAGGTCGTACGGTTCGATCGTGATGCCGCTCATCAGGCCTCCTTTCAGACCGCGCCGAGGGCCGCGCCGCCGTCGACGAGCAGGGTCGCGAGAGTGACGTGCCGGGCTTCGTCGGACAGCAGGAACGCCACGCTGCGGGCGACGTCCTCGGGCGACCCGATGCGCCCGAGCGGGATGCCCAGCCGGAACTGGCCGGGATCGCCGTCCAAAGTGGACTGCGAGCCGGTCTCGTCCGTCCACATGGACCGGAGCATCGGGGTGTCGGTCGAGCCGGGCGCGACGACGTTGCAGCGGATGCCGAGCGGCGCGAGGTCCAGGCCGAGGCTGCGGGTCAGGCTGGTCGCGGCGGCCTTCGACGCGGCGTAGGCGGCCATGTGGCTGCGCGGCACGCCGGCGGCGTTCGACGCCACCGTGACGATCGAACCGGCCTTCCGCGTGGCCATCCGGCGGGAGACCGCCCGGCAGACGTGGAAGACGCCGGTCGCGTTGACCGCGAAGGTCGCGTTCCAGTCCTCGTCGGACAGGTCGGCCACGCGGCCCATCCGCAGCACGCCGGCGACGTTCGCCAGGCCGGAAATGGGGCCGAAGCCGTTCTCGACGCGCTCGACGGCGGCGTCGACCTCCGCGCTGGAGGTGACGTCCACGGTGTAGGTGTAGACGCTGTGGCCTTCGTCCAGCAGCGGCTTCGCGACCAGGGCCAAGGCGGCTTCGTCGCGGTCGAACAGGGCGAGGGTGTGCCCGCGCCCGGCCAGCAGGGTCGCCGTCGCGGCGCCGATCCCGCTCGCCGCGCCGGTCACCAGGGTCACGCTCATGACGCCAGCTCCGTCCTCAGTTCGTGGGTGGCCTCGGGCTGCCAGTGCGCGGTCAGCGCGACGGCCTGGGTCAGGTTCAGCCGCGGGTCGCACAGCGTCGTGTAGCCGGGGCCGCGCGACGCCGTGATGCCGGCGCCGTGGCACTCCGAGATCTCGCTCGGCGACGCCTCCATGTGCAGCCCGGCGCACGCGCCGCCTTCCACGGTGACGATCCGGACGAACTGGCGCAGCTCGTTCATGATGTCCTCGAGCCAGCGGACCTTGAGCCCGTCGTCGGCGACGACCGTGTTGCCGTGCATGGGATCGCACAGCCACAGCACCGGGTGCCCGGCGTCGCGCACCGCGCGCACCAGCGGCGCGAGCTGCCCGATCCGGGCGGCGCCGAACCGCGGGATCAGCGTGAGGCGCCCGGGGGTGCGGAAGGGGTCGATCCGCCCGCACAGCTCGAGGACGTCCTCGATCGACGCCTTCGCGCTCACCTTCGCCGCCACCGGGTTGACCACAGTGGACAGCAGGTGCACGTGGGCGCCGTCCGGGCGCCGGGTCCGCTCGCCGATCCACGGCCAGTGCGTCGACGCGAGGTAGCGGCGGCCGCCCGGCATGCCGCGCACCAGCGGGACCTCGTAGTCGAGCAGCAGGGCCTCGTGGCTGGTCCAGATCCGCTCGGCCGGGTCGGCGCCCGCACCGCGGCCGAGGCGCCCGATCGACGCGCGGACGTCGAGCGCGGCCCGGTGCGCGGCGAGGATCCGGGTGGGGTCGGGGGTGCGGGCTTCGGCCGTCGGCTCGGGGCTGTTGACGATCGGGCCGCGGTAGACCGGCAGCTCCCGGCCGTCGACCTCCTCGACGTTCGCCGAGCGCGGCTTGGCGTACTGGCCCGCGATCCGGCCGACCTCCAGGACCGGGCGGCCGGAGCCGACGCGCATCACCTCGGCGAGCGTGTCGAGCATGCCGACCTTGCGGGCGACCGCGTGGACGCCGGTGTCGGCCGGGTCCTCGGCGCAGTCGCCGGCCTGCAGGACGCAGAACTCGCCTTCGGCCGCGCGGGCCAGCAGGGACCGCAGCTGGAGCACTTCGGCGGGACCGACGACGTCTTCACGCTCGGCCAAGGTGTCGCGGACCTCGGCGAGCGCGTGCGGGTCGGGCCACTCGGGTTGCTGGGCGGCCGGGTAGCCGGTCAGGGTCTCGGCGCTCGGCTCGGGGGTGCGGTGCAGCACCGGCCGGGCGCGTGCGGGCAGCGTCTTCCTCATCGCGCATTCCTTGCTGGAGAGGGAAAATCGGGAAAGAACGGGGGCGATACGGCCTCAGCCGGTGAATTCGCCCGTTTCACGGAAATAGCCGATCATTCTCGTGAACACGGCCGGCGTGATCTCCGGCCAGCGCAGGCCCAGCCGGGCCAGCTCGCGTCCGGTGCGCTCGTTGGCGTAGGTGTTGTCGCCGATGTCGAGCGCGCCTTCCTGGTAGAGCGGGGCCATCGCGGACAGCGGGTTGTCGCGGTCGGCGAGCGCCGCCCGCCACTCCCCCACCGGGATCTCCCGCAGCGGGTACCCCAGTTCGCGGATGGCCCGGTAGACGACGTCGAAGGTCTTGATGTCCGGGTTGAACAGGTGCCAGGTGTCGTTTCCGGCCGGCCGCGCCTTCGCCAGCCGGACCAGGGCGCGGCCGACGAAGTCGACCGGCAGCAGGTCGGTGTCGTGCTCCTCGGGCGGCGGGACGACGCCCAGCTCGAGGAAGCTCTTGACCTGGCGCCACAGGAAGTCTTCGGCCTGCAGGGCGCCGGTCTCGCTGTCGCCGGCGATCCGGCCGATGCGGTAGATCGTCACCGGCACCCCGCGGTCGCGGGCCAGCCGCGCGACCTCTTCGGCGACCCACTTGCTCTGCGTGTAGCCGATCGTGAGGTCGTCGGCGTCGTCCGGGACGTCGTCCTCGGTGATCGCCTCGGCCCGCGGCTTCGGCGAGAACACCGCCACGGTCGAGGTGTAGTGCACCGGCTTGACCGGCCCGGCCGCGGCGAACTCGACGACCCGGACCAGACCGTCCACATTGGCCTGCTTCACCGACGCGTAGGGCGCGACGAAGTTGATGTGCGCGGCCGTGTGGTGGATCGTGCCCACGCGGTGGGCGAGGTCTTCGTAGTCCTTTTCGGACAGTCCCAGCCGCTCGGCGGCGAGGTCGCCCGGCACGGCGGTGACGCGGTCGCGATCGAGGAACTCCCCGATGCCGTAACGGCCGGCCGTCTCGGCGATCCGCTCCCACGCGCTTTCGGCGTCCGACGCGCGGACCAGGCAGTGCACCCGGCCGGTCGTCTCGGCCAGCAGCTCGCGCAGCAGGTGGATGCCGAGGAACCCGGTCGCGCCGGTGAGCAGGACGTCCTCGGCGGTCGCCGGACCTTCGGTGGCCCGGATGTGCTCCGGCAGCTTCACGTCGGCGCGCAGGTCGACGCGGCCGCCGTCGTCGGTGCCGGCCACCAGGGCGTCGATGCGCGCGGCCATCCCGCCGACGGTCGGGTCGTCGAACAGCGTCCGCAGCGGGACGTCGACGTCGAAGCGCTTGCGCAGCCGGTACATCAGCTCGGTCGCGAGGATCGAGTGTCCGCCGGCGGCGAAGAAGTCCTCGTCGAGGCCGACTCCGCCGGTGCCCAGCAGGTCCGTCCACGCTTCGGCGACGGCCAGCTCGGTCGGTGTCTCCGGCGGCCGGGACGAGCCCGCCGTGCCGGGGTCGAACAGGTCCGGCAGCGCCTTGCGGTCGATCTTGCCGCTGGGCGCGGTCGGCAGCGCGGCGAGCCGCACGAAGTGCGACGGCACCAGGTAGTCCGGCAGTGACCCCGACAGCGCGGCGCGGACCGCGACCGGGTCGATCTCGTCGTCGGTGACGAGGTAGCCGGCCAGCCGCCGGTCCCCCGCGCCGAACGCCACCGCGGCGACGGCGGACGCGCGGACGCCGGGCAGCTCGTTGAGCGCGGCTTCGACCTCGGCGGGTTCGACGCGGTAGCCGCGGATCTTGATCTGCGTGTCGGCGCGGCCGAGGTAGTCGAACTCGCCGTCGCGGTCGTAGCGGACCAGGTCGCCGGTGCGGTAGAGGCGCCCGAACGGCGTCTCGACGAACCGTTCGCGGGTCTGCTCGGGCAGGCCGTGGTAGCCGGGCGAGAGCAGATCGCCGCCGAGGTACAGCTCCCCCGGCACCCCGGGCGGGACGAGCCGGCCGCCCTCGTCGAGGGCCAGCATCGACAGGCCCCCGATCGGGCCGCCGATCGACGGCGCCTCCGGCCACCCGGCCGGGTCCCCGGTCAGCTCGTGCGCCGACGCGAGGTGCGTCTCGGACGGGCCGTACATGTTGAGGAACCGGATTTCCGGCCGGCGGGCGAAGAACTCGCGGATCTGCGGGGTGATCACCAGCTGTTCGCCGACGGAGGCGACCTCCACCAGGTCCGGGAACGGCTTGTCCTCGGCCACGGCGGCCAGCTGCTGCACGGCGACGTACGGCAAGTACGTCCGGGAAATCCGGTGGTCGCGCAGGAAGCCGCTGAGCCGGTGCAGGTCCTTCTGCAGGTCTTCGTCGATCAGCACGAGCGTGCCGCCCGCGCAGAGCGTCCCCAGGATCTCCATCACCGAGACGTCGAACGACAGCGTCATGTACTGCAGCGTCCGGCCGGTCGCGCCGATGGGCGAGGTCCGGCGCATGTACTCGACGAGGTTGGTGACCGTGGCTTCGGTGAGCACGACGCCCTTGGGCCGGCCGGTGGAGCCGGACGTGTAGATCACGTAGATCTCGTCGTCGCCGCTCTTCAGCCGCCCCAGATCGGTCTCGTCGGCGGACTCCGGCTCCACGGACTCCAGCACCAGCGCGACGCCGGAGTCGGCGAGCATGTACTCGATCCGCTCGGCCGGGTAGGACGGGTCGACCGGCACGTACGCGGCCCCCGCCTTCAGGACCCCCAGCAGCGCGACGACCATCTCCGGTGACCGCGGCACGTGGATGCCGACGCGGTCGCCGCGTCCGATGCCCTTCGCCCGCAGGTCGCGGGCGAGACGGTTGGCGCGGCCGTTGAGCTCGCGGTAGGTCAGCACGCGGTCGCCGTGCTCCAGCGCGGGCGCGTCCGGGGTGACCGCGGCCTGCGTCTCGAACAGCTCCGCGACCGGGCGGCGGGTGGTGTCCTCCGCCGGCGGCGCGCACCACTCCAGGACCTCCCGCTCCTGCTCTTCCGACAGGAGCCCCAGGTCGCCGACCGTGCCGCCGGGGTGCTCGACGAGGGCGTCGAGCAGCCGGACGTACCGGTCGCCGAACGCCTCGACGGTCTCGCGCTCGAACAACGCCGTGTCGTACTCGAAGACCCCGCGCAGCGCGGTGCCGTCCTGCTCGACGATCAGCGACAGGTCGTACTTCGAGCTGCGGCTGACGTAGAGGTCGAGGTCGGCGTCCAGGCCGAGCCGGTCCAGGGCCGCCCAGTCGGAGTCCGGGAGCACGAACATGGTCTGGAAGACCGGCGAGTGGCTCGGGCTGCGCGGCGGGTTGACGCGCTCGATGACCTTCTCGAACGGCGCGTCCTTGTGCCGCAGCGCCTCGGTGACCTCGGTGCTCGCCTGCGCGTACAGCTCCCGCAGCGGCAGGTCCGCGCGCACGCTGTGGCGGAAGACGACCATGTTGACGAAGTAGCCGAGCATGTCGGCCGTCTCCGGCAGGTCCCGCAGCGAGACCGGGCTGCCGACGAGGAGGTCGTCCTGGCGCGTGTGCAGGTGGAGGAACGCCGCGTAGGCGGCCTCCAGCAGCATGAACAGCGTGACGCCCTCGTCGGCGGCGAGCCGGCGCAGCCGGTCGGTCAGCTCCGGCGGGAGGTCGAAGCGGACGATGTCGCCGCGGTGCGACTGCTCCTGCGGCCGCGGCCGGTCCGCCGGCAGGTCCAGCAGCGGCAACGGCCCGGCGAGCCGCGTCTCCCAGTGCGCGAGCAGCTCTTCCAGCCGCTCCCCGCGGACGGTTTCCCGCTGCCGGCGGGCGAAGTCGCGGTACTGCGGCCGGGGCTCGCCTTCGTCGTAGGCGTCCCCGGCGAGCGCGGCGTGGTAGCGGGTGAACCACTCGGTGAGGAACACCCCGGCCGAGGCCGCGTCGAAGACGATGTGGTGGATGCTGCACACGACGTGCGTCGGCCCGTCGGGCTCGACCGCGCAGACCACCTTGACCAGCGGTCCGGCGGCCAGGTCGAACTCGGTGTCGACGACTTCGGCGACCACGTCGTCCAGTGGCCGGCCGGCGCTCAGCTCGACGACCGAGAAGTCGCAGGCCGGTTCCGCGCCGACGTGCTGGCGGACGTCGCCGTCCTCGGCGGTGAACGTGGTGCGCAGGATTTCGTGGCGGGCCATGAGCGCGCGCAGGCTGTCGTGGAGCACGCCGGTGTCGAGCGGCGTCTTGACGGTGAACACGAACGGCGCGTTGTAGGCCGCCGGGTGCGGCGAGTACTGGTCGATGAACCAGATGCCCCGCTGGCCGTAGGAGGCCGGGGCGGGACCGTCCGCCGGGGTCGCGGTCAGCCCGGGCGGGCCGCCGCGCAGGTCGTCGATGTGGCGCGCCAGGTCGGCGGGATCTTCGTGCCGCCGGACGTCGTCGGCCCCCAGGGTGACCCCCAGCAGCGCACTGAGCAGCCCGGCGAACTGCTCGTGGCCGGCCGCACCGTCGGCGGTGACGCCGGAACGGGTCCGGCGGATCACCGACTCGAGTGGGTTTTCCATGGTGTCAGTACCTCTCCGATCATCGCGGCCCCCCGTGCGTCGGTTCGGTCTGCCGGCTCAGCGCGCGGGAGCGCCCGCTCGCAGCGACTCGATGTGCTCGGCCAGCCCGCGGACGGTGCCGTGCCGGAACACGTCTTCGGGGCGCACTTCGACCGCGAAGACCGACTGCAGCCCGGAAGCGAACTTCACGAAGTGCAGGGAATTGCCGCCGTGCCCGACGAACGGGTCGGTGGCGGAGTAGTCGTCGGTGCCGATGATGTCGCGCCACATCTGCAGGATGACCGTTTCGAGGGGGTTCGTCATGGGCTGCTCCTTTTCTTCCCGGGACCGGGCGCGCGGGTCGTGCAGGGCGGCCCGGTCGATCTTTCCGTTGAGGTTCGCCGGCATCGCGTCGAGCCGGCGGAAGTCCGAGGGGATCATGTACTCCGGCAGGGAGTCGGCGAGCTGGGCGATCAGTTCGCCGGTACCGATCTCCTGACCGCTCCAGGTGGTGTAGAACGCGACGAGGCTCTTTTCGTTGGCCTCGTTGCCGAACGCCTTGACGACGGCGTGCTCGACGTCGTCGAACGACTTCAGGGCGAGCTCGACGGCGCTGGTCTCGACGCGGAACCCGCGGATCTTCACCAGGCTGTCGGACCGGCCGACGAGCACGACGTCGCCGTCGGGCGTCAGCCGGGCCAGGTCGCCGGTGCGGTAGCGCGCGCCGCCGTCGATGAACTTCTCGGCCTGGACGTCCGGCAGGTCGAGGTAGCCGTTGGCGACGCCGAGGCCGCCGATGACCAGCTCGCCGGCGTCGCCGGGCGGGCACGGCTTGAGGTCCTGGTCGAGCACCTCCATGGTGACGCCGGACAGCGGCTTGCCGACCGGCACCCGGTCGAGGTCGCGGACCGCCGGCGTGACCGGGTACAGCGACGAGATGGCCGAGTTTTCGGTGCAGCCGTAGCCGTTGAAGATCGCGGCGGTGGTGTGTTCCGCGGCCGTCGCCAGGTGCGCCGGGGACGGGAAGTCGCCGCTGACCATGATCACGCGCAGCCGGCGCAGGACGTCGAGCTCGTTGTCGACCAAGAGGTTGAACAGTCCACAAGGCAGGCTCAGCACACTGACCCCGCGCTTCTCGACGACGTCCCGCAGATCGGACAGCGACGGCAGGCCGGGCGGCAGGAGGACGAGCTCGGCGCCGTTGAGCAGGCTCAGCCAGAACTCGTTGCCGGACGCGGCGAAGGAGAACGCGGCCAGCTGCACCAGGCAGTCGTCCGGGGTGACCGTCAGCTTCGGGTCGGCGACGGCCAGCCGGGCGAGGCCGCGGTGGGCCAGCCGGACGCCCTTGGGCCGTCCGGTGGACCCGGAGGTGAAGAGGACGAACGCGTCGTCCCCGGCGGCCGGGGCCGTGGGCAGGTTGCCGTCCTCGTGTGAAGCGCTTTCCCCGACGAGGTCGGCGACGTGCGCCTGCCGGACCGGAAGATCCGCCTCGGCCAGCGACGGCTGTCCCTGGTGGACGACCGTCCGCAGGCCGGTCGCCTCGACGATGTGGCGGATCATCCGGGCCGGGTAGGCCGGGTTGAGCGGGACGACGCAGCCGCCGGCCTTGAGGACCGCGAGCAGCGTGACCACGAGGTCCGTCGAGCGGTCGAGGAAGAGGCCGGCCGGGGCGCCGTCGCGGACCTGCATCACGCGCAGGGTCCGGGCGAGCCGGTTGGCGCGGGCGTTCAAGTCCGCATAGGACACTTCGGGGCCGTCGCCGCTCAGGGCCGTCCGATGTGGATGGTCGGCGGCGGCGCGCTCGAACAGCCGCGGCAGCACGAGTTCTTCGCGCCCGGCCGGATTTCCGTCGACGGGCATGGATCCCCCTGTCCGATGCCGCCGCGCACGGCGGCAGCAATGATCAATTGAGATGAGATGATTTCTTTTCAGCAACCAGTATGCAAAGGGCCCGGAGGACTGTCAACCCGCCGGAAATCGTCGAATACTCAAATAACCGAGGGTCGCGCTTATCGTCTGAAAACGATTACCTGAGAAAATGGTGAATAGCGGTGAATTCGCGCGCGAACGGTACCGGCCGGCGCTGGTGCCGCAACTCGGGCGCGGGGATCCGGGGTGGATTGACGACCATCAGCGGTGCGCGCTGCTCCGATCGGCGCAACGGGGGCGCGGGGGCCCGGCGTGCACACCGCGTGACATCGCCGCGGCCGCGTTTGGGCACCCCGGAGCCGGGGAATCCGCCACACGGTGTGCACGTCTGGGGGCCGGGCGTGACCGGCGCGGCTCAAACGTCGCGGAGCGGGAAAGGCTGGGGTGTGGAGTGCAGCGAGTCGGCGACCTTCTGGCAGAGCTCGGCGAACAGGCTCGCCTCGCCCGCGGTCAGCGCGGCGCCGGCGACCTTCGCGGTCTCCCGGCGGCCCTGAGCTGCGCGCATGAGGAACTCTTCGCCCTCTTCGGTCAGCGACGTGGTCTGCTCGCGCCGGTCGGTGCCGCGCGAGGCCTGCTCGATGAGGAACTGGTCCTTGAGCACGCGCAGCAGCTTGGACGTGCTCTGGCGCGAGATGCCCAGGGACTCCCCGATCGCCGAGGGCGTCATCGGGCCGTGGATCCGCAGCGTCTCCAGCACGTCGTACTGCGACCAGGTGATCTTCTCCGGGGTCGCGCGCGTGCGCCGCGCCACCAGCACGCACTGGAGGTAGGAGAGCGCGTTCTCCAGCTCGCCGGGACGGCCCGGCGGGGCGGTCGGGGAACCGTGGAACTTCGTCATTGCCCACCTCAGCTTTCGAGGAAAAGCGCACCGCAGTCGGAAGGTCAGAGGATATCACTTCCCGTTCGCCCGCAGGTCACCCTCGAGGCACGGCACTCCTCGCGCGGCCGCGAAGGACTCGAGCTGGTAAAGTGATTGCCGAACGGAAACCAATCGTCCGATCGACCCCGGTGCCGCGCACGCGCCGTCCCGGGACGAGGAGGCGCAGGTCATGGCGAACGGGCAAACCCGGCGCACCGGCGGCCACATCGTGCTCGAGGGTGCGTGCGAGAACAACCTGAAGAACGTCTCGCTCTGCATCCCCAAGGGCGAGATCACCGTGTTCACCGGCGTGTCGGGCTCGGGCAAGTCGTCGATCGTGTTCGACACGATCGCGGTCGAGTCGCAGCGGCAGCTCAGCGAGACCTTCAGCTGGTTCATCCGCAACCGGCTGCCCAAGCACGAGCGGCCGCGCGCGGAGCGGATGAGCAACCTGTCCACGGCGATCGTCGTGGACCAGAAGCCGATCGGCGGCAACGCCCGCTCGACCGTCGGCACGATGAGCGAGATCCACGCGATGCTGCGCGTGCTCTTCTCCCGATACGGCAAGCCGAGCGCGGGGTCGTCGAACCTGTACTCGTTCAACGACCCCCAAGGCATGTGCGAGGAGTGCCAGGGCCTCGGCAAGACCACGAAACTCGACCTCGACCTGCTGATCGACTACGACAAGTCGCTCAACGAGGGCGCACTGGACTCGCCGCTGTTCGCCATCGGCACCTACATGTGGCAGCTCTACGCGCAGTCCGGGCTGTTCGACCCGGACAAGCCGCTCAAGAAGTTCACCAAGAAGGAATGGGACCTGCTGCTGCACGGCGGCGGGTTCCGGGTGGACCGCTCGGGCAAGCGGCAGAACTACTCGAACGAATACGAAGGCGTCGTCGTCAAGCTCACCCGCCGCTACCTCAAGAACGGCCTGGACACGCTCAAGGAGCGCGACCGCCGCGAGGTCGAGAAGATCGTGGTCGAAGGGCCGTGCGCGGTGTGCAAGGGCGGCCGGCTGAACAAGGCGGCGCTCGCGTCGAAGATCCACGGCAAGTCCATCGCCGACCACTGCGCGATGGAGGTCAGCGAGCTGATCGCCGAGCTGAAGTCGCTGGACATCCCGGCGGCGAAGTCGGTGCTGGCCGGCGCACTCGCGGCGCTCGAACGCGTCGAAGCGATCGGGCTGGGGTACCTGAGCCTCGACCGCGAGACCTCGACGCTGTCCGGCGGTGAGGGCCAGCGCCTCAAGACGGTCAAGCACCTCGGCAGCAGCCTCACCGACCTGACCTACGTCTTCGACGAGCCGAGCGTCGGACTGCACCCGCGGGACGTGCACCGGCTCAACGAACTGCTGTGCGAGCTGCGGGACAAGGGCAACACGGTCCTGGTCGTCGAGCACGACCGCGACGTCATCGCCATCGCCGACCACGTCGTCGACATGGGCCCCGGCGCGGGCACGCACGGCGGCGAGGTCGTCTTCGAAGGCACGGTCAAGCAGCTGCGGCGAGCGTCGACGCTCACCGGCAAGTGCCTGACGCACATCCCCGGGCTCAAGGAGGAGTTCCGCGAGCCGACCGGGCAGCTGCCGATCAAGAAGGCGGCCCTGCACAACCTGCACGACGTGACCGTCGACATCCCCACCGGCGTGCTCACCGTCGTGACCGGGGTGGCGGGGTCGGGTAAGAGCACCCTCGTCTCGGGAGCGCTCCGGCAGCAGCACCCCGACGCGGTGATGATCGACCAGTCGGCCATCGGGGTGTCGACGCGCTCGACGCCGGCGACCTACCTGGACGTCATGGACGTCATCCGGAAGCTGTTCGCCGAGGCCAACAACGCGCAGCCGGGCCTGTTCAGCTTCAACTCCGAAGGCGGCTGCCCGGAGTGCAAGGGCCGCGGCGTCATCGAGACGGACCTGGCGTACATGGACCCGGTGACCACGATCTGCGAGGCGTGCGACGGGCAGCGTTACCGTCCCGAGGTGCTGGACAAGACGTTGCGGGGCAAGAACATCGTCGACGTCCTAGCGCTGACCGTCGAAGAGGCGCTCGGCTTCTTCGACGAGGAGGCGATCACGCGCAAGCTGGAGCTGCTGGCCGAGGTCGGGCTCTCGTACTTGACGCTCGGGCAGCCGCTGTCGACGCTGTCCGGCGGCGAGCGGCAGCGCGTCAAGCTCGCGCACCGGCTGCGGGAGACCGGCAACGTCTACCTGTTCGACGAACCGACCACCGGCCTGCACATGGCCGACATCGGGCACCTGCTGGACCTGCTGGACCGCTTGGTGGACGGCGGCAACACGGTGGTGGTGATCGAGCACGACCTCGACGTCGTGAAGCACGCGGACTGGGTGATCGACCTGGGCCCGGAAGCCGGGCGCCACGGCGGGCGCGTGCTGTTCGAGGGGACGCCGGAGAAGCTGCTGAAGGACCGCAAGTCCTACACGGCCGAATACCTGCGGGCGGACCTGAAGAACGCCTGAAAGACGCTCTCGGCAGCCGCGGTGGCGGATTCCCGCCGCCGCGGCCTCCGCACGACCGCGCGGTCGGCTGACCGCGAAATGATTTCCCGCCGTATTCGTTAACTGTCCACAAAGGACTTGCTAACTCGTGGATTTTAGTTGATCCACAAGGTAAACGGTTGACACTTCACCCTATCGCGTGATTACTATGGTTGCCTGAAAGCAACCATCGGATAGGAGATGCGCATGTCCCGTGGCACGACCAAGGACCGCCTCCCCGACGGGCAGCTGCGATTCGGCTTCATGTGGCTCAGCTCGCCGACGCCCACCGCGACGTCCAAGGCGGTCGCCGACCGCAACCCGGACTCGCTCGACCCGGCCACGCAGATGGACCTCGCCCGCCGCGTCGAAGACATCGGCATGGACTACGTCTTCTTCGCCGACGGCTACATCACCCACGGCGAGAACAGCGCCCGCATCGGGCACGCCCAGCCGCACATCTCGGCGCCGATCTACGCGCCGGTCGTGATGGCCGCGACGCAGCACATCGGCGTCGTCACCACCATGCACACCCGGTACCTCTCCCCCGGCGTCATCGCCCGCCTCGGCGCCAACCTGGACGCGCTCAGCGGCGGCCGCTGGGGCTGGAACATCGTGCCCGGCTGGAAAACGCCGGAAGCCGAGTTGCTCGGCGCGCCCACCGACACCGACCACGACCTGCGCTACAAGATCACCACCGAGGCCGTGGAAGCCGTCAAGACGCTGTGGGCTTCGCGCGGCGAACACGTCGAGTTCCACGGCGAGTACCACGACCTGCGCGGCAGCCTGATCGGCCCCCACATCGAGCAGCAGCCGTGGCCGTGCCTGTTCAACGCGGGCGTCTCGGCCGCGGGCCAGCAGCTGATCGCCGAGACCTGCGACTTCGCGTTCACGCCGTTGCCCGACGACTACTCGAAGGTCCGCAAGACCGTCGACTCCCTGGCCGAGCGCACCGAAGCCGCCGGCCGGGACCCCCTCGACGTCAACATGGCGGGCGCGGTCGGCGTGCTGCTCGGCAAGACCGACACCGAGGCCCAGGAGAAGTTCTCGTGGGTGCGCGACTCGCTCGACATGGGCGCCGCCCGCGACATCGCGACCGAGCTGATGGGCGGCAGCGAGACCTACCAGGAGAACTACGAGGGCGAGTTCGACGACATCGCCCGCACGCTCGGCCTCGCGTGCGGCAGCAAGGTGCTGGTCGGGTCGCCGGAGACGGTCGCCGGGCAGCTGCTGGACCTGCACCGCGAGACCGGCGTGCGCGGGTTCATGTTCCTGCCGGTGATGTACGAAGCCGAGCAGATCGAGCTGATGGGCGAGGTCTTCCCGTACCTGGAGAAGGCGAACGTCTGGACCCCGCCCGCGGAGCGCGGCTGGAGCTGGTGACGGTGCCCGCCCCCACCCCCGCCGACCTGCGCCGGCACCTCGGCGAGGACCTGCGCGGCCTGCGCCCGCCCCGGACGGCGATCGTCGTCGGGGCGGGGCTGGCGGGCCTCGCCGCCGCGTACGAGCTGCACCGGGCCGGCTGCGAAGTCACCGTCCTCGAAGCCACCGAACGCGCCGGCGGCCGGGCCCGCACCCTGCGGCAGCCGTTCGCCGACGGCCTGCAAGTCGAGGCCGGGGCGATGACCGTGACGCCGGAATGCCACTACGTCACCCACTACCGGCAGCGGCTAGACGTCGGGCTGGACCGGTCGGACCTGCTCGACCAGGACTTCTCCTACTTCGTCGACGGCCGGTTCGTCCGGCCGGACGCGGATTCCCTGGCGGCGGCGGGTCTTCCGCTCGCCGAGCACGAGCGCGGCCTCGGCGTGCCGGAGCTGATCGCCCGGTACGTCACGGCGGCGGCCGACGAGCTCGGCGCCGAGCTGACCGCCCCGCACTGGGCGCCCTCGGCCGACCTCGAGGAGCTCGATCAATCCTCTGTGGACGAAGTGCTGCGCGCCCGGGGCGCCTCGCAGACGGCGATCGACCTGATGGAACCGATGTTCCTGGAGATGCGCGGCGGCGACCTGCTTTCGGCGTCGGCGTTGTCGTGGCTGCGTCATGAAAGCGGTTACCGCTCGCTGCTGACCTCGACCGAAGGGTGGGGCAAGATCGCCGGCGGCACCGACGAGCTGCCCCGCGCCTTCGCCCACGAGCTGCGCGACCGCATCCGCTACCGCGCCCCGGTCGTGCGGCTCGACCAGGACGACGACTCGGCCACGGTGACCTACCTCGACCACGGCCGGCTGGCCCGGGCCACCGCCGACCGGATCGTGGTGACGGTGCCGTTCAGCGCGATCCGCCACGTCGACGTCAGCCACGCGCGGCTGACCGACGCCAAGATCGAGGCGACGCGCAAGCTGCGGTACGCGTCCATCGTCCGGGTGTACCTGCAAGTGCGCGAGCAGTTCTGGAAGGGGCACAACGTCTCGGTGTCGACGGACCTGCCGATCCGCTGGGTCCGCGACGCGACGGCGAACCAGCCCGGCCCCAGGCGGATCCTGGAGGTCCTGATGACGGGCTGGCGTGCCCGCGCGATCGCGGCGATGACCGGCGAGGAGCGCGTGCGGTTCGCGCTGGACCACGTCGACACGATGTTCCCGGGAGCGCACGAGCAGTTCGAGCTGGGGGTTTCGGTGGCGTGGGACCACGAGCCGTGGATCGAAGGGTCGTACGTCCTGCCCGAGCGCGGCCACAGCAAGCTGATGCCGGCCATCCGCGCGCCGGAGCACCGCATCCACTTCGCGGGTGAGCACACGAGCTTCGAACCCAACGGGGGGTCGATGAACTACGCGCTCGAGTCGGGGGTCCGGGCGTTCGTCGAACTGAGCACCGCGGCCTGAGCCGCCGTGTATTTTTCCGCGGCCCCGCGCCTCTCCTCACCAGGAAGTCCAGGTGAGGGGGCGAACTCCGATGAAGGTCTGCTGGGGCGCGGCGGTCGCGGCCGTGGTTCTCGTGGCGGGGTGCGGCGGGACGTCCGCGCCCGGAAACCCGACGGTGACACCGGGTGAACCGGCTCCGGTGACGCCCGGGGTCCCGGAGCCGCCCCGGGGTTCGGATTCGCCTCCGCCCGGGGCGCTGGGCAGCCCGATCGAGTACGACAGCACCCAGGTGGGGTCGGGCGACCGCCTGGCCGGGGACGTCCGGGAGTCCCTCCAAGGACAACTGGACGAAGCCACCCGGGGCTTGGGCTGCCCGCGCCCGCGGTGCGGCATCACCGTCGTGATCGACGGCCGGGCGACCGCTTGCGCCAAGCGGCTCACGCCGGCCAAGGAGGTCCGGCGTGGCGGGGTCATCACCGTCCACACCGGACCGTGCCCGGACACCCGGGAACCGGCGCCGCCGGCGGAAAGTACGTCGGACTCGCCTTCGGAAACACCGTAGGCCCCCGTGCCCGGTCGCAGCGTCCGCCGCACCGGCCTGCGGCGGCCCTTGCCCGAGGACGGCGCTGCCCGCGCGAAGGCCGGGGCCTCGCAGGCCGGCAAGGTCATCGTGTCGGTGGCGGCGAACCTCGCGCTGTCCAGTGCGTTGCTGTACTTCTTCGGGCTCGTCTACACGCAGAAGTTCTTCGGCTACTTCCGGGTGCACTACACCGTGCTCGACCAGTCCTCGGACGAGATCCTCGCGCGCGGCGCCTTCGGGCTGCACCTGCCGATCGGCGCCGCGGCGGGGATCGGGCTCGGCTCGTTCGCCGTCGTCCGGCTCGCGCGGTTCCTGCTGCCGGACCGGATCCGGGCCGGGCTGGCCCGCTTCGGTCCGCCGTTCGCGACGATCGCGGGCCTGGCCCTGGTCGGGGTCACCGTGCCCGAGGTGCTCGGCGTCGATCCGTTCGGCTTCCACGCCGGGTTGCCGGGGCTCGCGTTCGCGGCCGGCGTGGTCCTCGCGGTGGTCGGCTCGCGCCGGCTGGCACCCGGCGAACACGCCCCGGCGTTCCTCGTCGCCGAATGGACCACCACGTACCTGCTCGTCGCGTTCGGGCTGTTCTGGGCGGTCTCCGACTACTCCGCCCAGGTCGGGATCCGGGAGGCGTACGCCACGGCGGCCCGGATCTCCGCGATGCCGGCCGTGACCGTCTACAGCGAGCGCGGCCTCAGCCTCGAAGCGGACGGTGTCCGGCAAGTCGTGTGCGCGCAGCCGGAAGCCGCCTACCGGTACCGGTACACGGGGTTGAAGCTGCTGCTCCAGTCCGGCGGGCAGTACGTGTTCGTCACCGCGCGCTGGCGGACGTCGGACGGCGTGTCGTTCGTCGTCCCCCGCTCGGCCGCGCTGCGCCTGGAGTTCGCCCCGCCCGGCACGAGGCCGAGCGGGACGTGCTGACCCTCAGAAGCCCGGGAACACCCGGCGCAGGTCGTCGAGCGTGACGCTCCCCTCGACCGTGACGCCCTGGTCGTACGGCGCCTTGAGCCGGCCGCTGAGCAGCCGGACGAACGCCTCCACCGGTCCGGTGAACGTCGCCGACGGCGCCTCCAGGTGGTCCACCACGGTCACCGAGTCGTCGATCACCAGGCCGCCGCCGGGCACCGCGACCGACACCGGGTTCGCCAGCTCGGCCGGCTTCGCGAAGAAGCCCACCAGGAAGCCCACCGGCCCGGCCAGGAGGTCGACGATCACCTCGGCCGACTCGGCGGACACCCCGGCCGCCGGGTCGAACGCCACCCGCACGTCCCACGAGTGGTTGGCGACCTCGTTGAGCCGCATGCCCAGCGCCGTCACCAGCGGGACCGGCTCCGGCAGGAAGCCGAGGTCGACGGTCAGCGACGAACGCTGCTCGGCCGTGAGCGCCTCGACCGTGTCGAGCCAGCGGGCGTTGTGCTCCAGGAAGCCTTCGGCCTGCGCGCGCGGCGTGGACGAGTCCCAGCGGGCCCAGATCGTCGGGTTGTCTTCGGCCTCGACGGTCTCCCCCGCGGCCCGGGCGATGGGCGCGCGGCCGATCTCCGCGCCGCTGCCGAGGTGGGAGACGGCCTGGGCGACGGTCCACTCCTCGGCGCCGCTGGGCGCGGCCAGCTGCTCGTCGGTGAGGGTGCGGACGAGGCCGGCGAGCACGTCGTGCTCGGCACGCAGGGCGGCGATCGTGCGGTCCACGAGTTGGTTCATGCCCACCCTCAACTCGCGGGTGGACGCGGATGTTCCGCGGATCACCCCCCGATTCGGCGCGTACCGGTGTCCGTGCGGCCGAACAGCCGCTGGGCGACGGTCTCGCACACTTCGGCTCCGTACCGGTGCCCGTCCCCCTGCTCCGGGTAGTGCACCATGACCGCGAGCACCCAGCGGTCCCAGATCGCCAGGCAGTCCACCGCCCACCAGGTCCCGTGCCGGGTCCAGCCGTTCCCGACCGCCGGGCGCAGGCCCGCTAAGGCGGGCGCGGCCGGGATGCCGAACGCGCCGCCCGCGTCGACCGGCCGCATGAGGTCGAGCAGCTTGTCCCGCCACCGCGGGCTCAAGCCCGGACCGCGGGCCACGCACCGGCCGAGCAGGCTCGCGTCGGCCGCGGACATCGTGGTCTTGGACCACCAGCCCGGGTGGATCACCGTCTCGCGCAGCCCGCAGGTCCGGATCATCCGCGCGATCGAACCGTCGCCGCCGAGCCGGAGGTACAGCGTCCGGGCGGCGCGGTCGTCGCTGCCGCGGATCATCCGGGTCACCCGGCCCTCGTCTTCGATCGAGATCCGCGAGTCCCGCGTAGCGAGGTAGTCGACGGCGATCCAGATCTCGACCAGGGATTCGGCCGCGGTGCGCAGGGCCCCGTCGCCGACCACGGCGCCGGTGTCGAGCTCCCGCAACGCCCACGACCATTCGCCGCGGACGTCGACGGCCACCTCGGCCCGCTTCGGGCTCACCGCGATCGTGGCCGGCGACGGTGGTACGGAGGAAACCGGAAGTTCCGCCGCCGCGGGCGTTCTCGCGGGGCGAAGCCAGACCGCCGCGGTGAGCGCACCGAAGACGAGGCCGGCCACGACGACGAGCACGGAAACACGCATCGGGACCCCCTCGGCCGGGCGAGGGCCGCGCTCATCGGTTGAGCCGGACCGAATTCAGCAACGCCAGCGCGGCCGCTTTGTTGGGGTACGAGCTGTTCATTTCGAGGGTGTACCCGCCGAGTTTCCGGCTCTGGTGCGCGGGCAGCGGGTCTTTCGGGTCGACGCCACCTGTCGATTCACCGGTGCCGGTCAGGAACACGAACAGGGAGAAGCACCGGGGGTCGAGCGGTGCCAGGTTCGCTTCGAGATCGGGGCAGAGCACCAGGGTGTTGGTCTCGGGCTCGCTGGTGAACCCCGCGACCTTCTGCCCGTCGGGGACCTGCAGCGACTTCAGCGGGGACGCGAGCACCGGCGGCGTGGTGCCGATCTTCGCCAGCAGGGCGAGCATCTGCTCGGCCGTCACCGGCTTCGTGGTCCGCACCCGGACCCACCGCTGCGGGCCGTCCTGCCACATGACCGTCTTCGGGTGCGCGATCTGGGCGGCGGCCGTGGGTTTCGCGGGCAGCGCGCTTTCGGGGGCGCGGCCGTCCTCGACATCGATGTCGAACCCGTACTGGTGGTCCTGGCCGTAGTGGAGGCTGGCGGAGTGCGGGTGGACGGCCCAGAACAGCAGCTCCCAGGACTTGTCCTCGAGGCTGATCGCCGGCGCGGCCGGAGGCACCTTGGCGGCGTCCGGTGCCTCGCTCGCCGCGGGGCTCGCGAGGGTGGCCGGCGGCGTCGCCGGAGTCCCCCGGTTCAGCAGCCCGACGGCCCCCGCGCCGAGGGCGGCCACGGTGAGCGTCACCGCGGCGACGCTGGTCGCCCGCCGCCGCCGGATCCGCCGGGTGGCGCCGGCGAGCACGGCACCCGGGTCGGGGGCCAGGTACTCCCGGTCGCGCAGCACGCGGCGCAGCTCGTCGAGGTCGGTCATCACACGCTCTCCTTGCCTTCTTCGATCCCGACGCGCAGCGAGCTGAGGCCACGCGAGATGTGACTGCGCACGGTCCCGGGCGCGCACCCGAGGACGGCGGCGATCTCGGCGTCGTCGCGGTCCTCGTAGAACCGCAGCACGATCGACGCCCGCTGGGCCCGGCTCAGCCGCGCGAGCAGCCCGCTGAGCTGGTCGGCATCGGCGATCCGCCGAGCCGGATCGGGCGCGGTCGGCTCCCGGATCCGGGCGACGTCCGCCGTGGGGTGCACGGACCGCTGGTACCACCGGCGCCGCCAGCCGAGATAGCCGTTGACGACCATCTTCCGCAGGTAGAGCTCGGGCCGATCGGCCGCCGCCACCTGCCGCCACCCGCGGTGCGCCCGCACGAGCGCGTCCTGGACGACGTCCTGGGCCAGCTCCCGGTCCCCGGTGAGAACGGCGGCGAACCGCACCAGGCCCGGCAGCTGCTCGCGCGAGAACTCTTCGAACTGCACACCCTTAAGATGCCGCTGCCCCGGTGGGCTGTTGCAGTTGCGGCGGAGATTGTTCGGACCACCGAGAGCGGCGGTCCCCGGCGACTCAGACGCTGAAGCGGTCCGGGTCGGCCTCGGCCCAGTCGCGCGCCCACTGCTCGGGCGGTTCCGACAGCAGCTGCCCGGGGGCGAGCCAGTCGTAGAGCTCGGCATACGACAGCACCCGGTGCGGGTCGACGCGGCGGCGCAGCATGTGCGGGCGCAGCTCGGCGGGGAATCGCACGCCCATCGACGCCATGATCCGCTGGGCGCCGGTCACGGTGGCGCGCTGGAAGCGCTCGACGCGCAGGGACTTGTCCGCGACGTCCAGGGCGCGGGCGCGCCGGGCGTCCTGGGTCGTGACGCCGACCGGGCAGGTGTTCGTGTGGCAGCGCTGCGCCTGGATGCACCCGACGGCGAACATCATCGCCCGCGCCGCGTTGGTGTAGTCCGCGCCCTGCACCAGCCGCTTGACGATGTCGGCGCCGGTGGCGACCTTGCCGCTGGCGCCGATCTTGATCCGGTCGCGCAAGCCGGTGCCGACGAGTGCGTTGTGGACGGTGATCAGCCCTTCGGTCAGCGGCGTTCCGATGTGGTCGGCGAACTCCAGCGGCGCGGCGCCGGTGCCGCCCTCGGCGCCGTCGACGATGATGAAGTCCGGCGTGACGCCCTCGGCGAGCATGGCCTTGCAGACGGCGAGGAACTGCCGACGCGAGCCGAGGCAGAGCTTGAACCCGGCCGGCTTGCCGCCGGCCAGCCGCCGCAGCTCGGCGAGGAACAGCACCAGCTCGCGCGGGGTCGAGAAGACCCGGTGGTACGGCGGGGAGATGACGGTCTTGCCCTGGGGCACGTCGCGGACGCGGGCGATCTCCGCGTTCACCTTGCCACCGGGCAGCACGCCGCCGATGCCGGGTTTCGCGCCCTGGGAAAGCTTCAGCGACACGCACTTGACGGCGTCGTGGGCGGCTTTGTCGGCGAATTCGGCTCGGTCGAAGTCACCGTCGCCGGTGCGGCAGCCGAAGTAGCCGGTGCCGATTTCCCAGACGAGGTCACCGCCGTGCCGGAGGTGGTATTCGGACAGGCCGCCTTCGCCGGTGTCGTGGGCGAAACCGCCGAGTGCCGCGCCTTTGTTGAGGGCGAGGATGGCGTTGGCCGAAAGGGAACCGAAGCTCATCGCCGACACGTTCAGCAGCGCCATGTCGTACGGCCGCGTGCAGTCCGGCCCGCCGATCCGGATCCGGGGCGGGTCGTCCGGGGGCGCGACCGGGGCCATCGAGTGGACGAGGGATTCGTAGCCGTCGGCGTAGACGTCGCGCTCGGTGCCGAACGGCTCTTCGGCGTCGGTGCCCTTGGCCCGCTGGTAGACGATGCTGCGAACGTCCCGGTCGTAGGGGCGGCCGTCGAAGTTGCGTTCGACGAAGTACTTGCTGCAGCTCGGGCCGCACGGCTTCGAGGAGGAACCGCAGGTGCCCGAGCACCGGGTAGTTCCGCAGGACCGAGTGCTTGCGCTGAACCAGATCCCAGCAGCCGATGGCGGCGAGCACGAGCAGCGGCACGGCGAGCAGCCACCACCACGGGCCGGCGGCCACGGCGAGCGCGCCGGCGCCGAACGCCAGCAGGACGAGCACGGCGACCGCACCGAATCTGACCACGAACCGAAAGCTATCCGCGCCGTCGCCCGGGTGCAGCCCGAGCGCACCGTTCGGGGTGTTCACGACACCGATGAGGCATTCGTCCCACGGCGAGCGTCGCCGCGACGGCCGAGTCCGCTGGCCCCTCCGGCCGATCCTCCACGCCGCAGCCGGCGCGTGCGGCCCGGCGGCGTCAGCGTCGAACGGCAAGTACCGCTTTCGCCTCAAGGCCGGCAACGGCGAAGTCGTCGCTGTCGGCGAGGCCTACGAAAGCAAGTCGAGTGCGCGAGCCGGCTGCGAGGCCGTCCAGCGAGCCGCCGCCGGAGCGTCGATCGTCGAAACCGATTCCTGATTCGCGGCAACCGGGCTGGAGCGCGAGACCCGCGCTCCAGCCTCAATTCAGCTGAAGTCCCCGGCGTGGTCCGCGGCCCACTCGGCGAAGCCGCGCGCCGGGCGGCCGGTGACCTCCCGGACGGTCTGCGTCGTAGGCTGCGGACGATCCACCAGCGCCGCCAGCCGCCGGATCCGGGCCTCGATCACCTCGGCCGACCCGACGCTGCCGAGCCCGCGTGCCTCGAACGCCGCGGTGAGCTCGCGGCGGTAGTCGTCGAGGTCCTGGGTTTCGACGCGGACCGGCCGTCCGGCCACCCGGCCGAGCACCGACGCCTGCTGCCGCACCGTGAGGGACTCGGGACCCGTCAGCGCGTACGCCGCACCGAGGTGTCCGGACGACGTCAAGGCGCACGCGGCGACGGCGGCGATGTCGGCTTCGTGGATCAACGCCGAATGCGAATCCGGGAAGGGGTCGCGCACGACGCCGTCGCGGACGGACCTGGCCCACAGCAAGCGGTTGGCCGCGAACCCGCCGGGGCGCAGGAAGGTCCACGGGATCCCCGAGTCACGCACCGCCTGCTCGGCTTCGCCGTGGGCGCGGGTGATGGCGTCGTCCGACGCCGGATCCGCGCCCAAGGCCGACAGCAGCACGACCTGCGTCAGGCCGCTCGCCCGGGACAGGAACCCGTCGAGACCCGCGGTCCCCGCATACAGGAACGCCTTCGTGACGCCGTCGAGGGCCGCGTCCCAGCTCTCGGGCCGGGCCAGGTCGGCCGCGACCACCTCCACCCCGCCGGGCAGCCGGGCCCCGCCCGGGTCGCGCCCGGCCGCCCGGACCTCGTGTCCGCCGTCGAGCAGTTGTCCCACCAGCGCGCGGGCGACGTTCCCGCGGGCGCCGGTCACCAAGATCGTCATGCGCTCAGACTCGCCGCCGGGGCTCGGAGCGGGGTAGGCACTGGCGGTACCACCCCGGCGCGGGGTGATGATGGGAGCGTGGACAGGACGGAGCTGAGCGGGTTCCTGCGCAGCCGGCGGGACCGGCTGCGGCCCGCCGACGTCGGCTTGGCGCCCGGCCCGCGGCGGCAGGCACCGGGGTTGCGGCGCACCGAGGTCGCGCTGCTGGCCGGGATCTCCGTCGACTACTACGTCCGGCTCGAACAGGGTCGCGGGCCCCGGCCGTCGGAGCAGGTCCTGACCGCCCTCGGCCGCGCGCTCCGGCTGACCGGCGACGAACACGCGTACCTGCTGCGGCTGGCGCGCCCGGCTCCCGCGTCCGCGCCGCGGCCGGTGCCCGGGAACGTCCTGCGGCTGCTCGACCGCCTCGATGACGTACCGGCGATGGTCATCGACGCGAGCTACGACTTGGTGGCGTGGAACCGGATGCTGGTCGCGCTGATCGGCGACCCGACCACGTGGCCGCCGCGGCGGCGCAACCGGCTGCGGCGGCTGTTCGACACCGGCGACGCGATCACCGGCAACCGCCTGGACCTGGCCCGGCTGTGCGTCGCGGACCTGCGCGCGAGCGGGCGGTACCCGGCCGATCCCGCGGTGCGCGCACTCGTCGGCGAGCTGCTCGAAGAGAGCCCGGAGTTCGCCCGGCTGTGGGCCGAGCGGGAGGTCGTCGTGCAGCGGACGCTGACCAAGCGGACCGTCCACCCGGTCGTGGGCCCGCTGGAGCTGGACTGCGAGATCCTCGCCGTCCCCGGATCCGAGCACCGGCTCCTCGTCTACACGGCGGCGCCCGGCACCCCGTCGGAGGACGGCCTGAAGCGGCTGCTCGCCGGGTGAAAGCCCGCCCGGCGGGCTGACGGCTGCGGAAGAACGCCTGGGCAGCTGCCCATGCCCGACGGTCTTCGTGCACGGTGACCTGTGGTTCGGGAACACCCTGTGGTCCGGCGACCGCTGCACCGGCCTGGTCGACTGGGACTGCGCCGGCGCCGGATCGCCGGGGATCGACCTCGGTGGGGCGCGCTTCGACGCGGCCCTGATGTACGGGCTGCCCGCCGCCGAACAGCGTTCCTCAGCGCGGCACTGAGCCGGCTCGCAGGCAGTGCCTGATGTCTTCCACGTGGTGCGTGACCTCGTGGGCGGCCTGGCGGACCAGCCAGCGGGCCGTGCGGTGTTCGCCCGGCAAGCGCGTCACGACGCGTTCGCCGTCCGCCGGGGTCAGCCGTCCGATCTCGTCGACGAGTCCGGCGGCGCAGGCCGCCAGCTCGTCACGCACTCCTTCGAAAGACCGGTCGTTGTAGCGGAAACGTCGGGCGCGCAGGTCGTTGAGCATCGGCTCGAGCACGGGCCGGTCCTCGGTGCGGGCTCGGTGCACCCGGATCGTGTACGTCACGCAGACATCGCGCAGGTGGAGGAGGTACTCCAGCGCCGACCAGCGTTCCGGCGCGGGCCGGCGCCGGAGGTCCTCCCGGGACGCCGCCCCGGCCACGGCCTCCACCGCATCGGGCAGCGACGCGATGATCGCGCGGGCGGCGTCGAGCGTGAGCGCCGGATACGAGATTCCGCATTCGGCGCAGGTGTGGTCTTCCGCGGCCAGTGGCGGGATACCGGCGGGCGGCTCATCGGGCATGGCCACCATCATGGCCGAGATCGCCAGCAGCGTTGCACTGAACGGTCAGGAACCGGACAGCGGCTGGCTGAACCGGATGCTGTTGCCGAAGGGGTCGCGAAGGCCGCAGTCGATCCCGTACGGGCGTTCGGTCGGCTCGTCGGTGAACTCGACGCCCTTGGCCAGCAGCGTCTCGTACGTCTTGCGGCAGTCGTCGCTGCCGAAGAACAGCGAGCCGCCCATCGCGCCCTTGGTCAGCAGGTCCCGGACCTGGTTCGCCGTCGCCTCGTCCATCCGGGGCGGGCCGGGCTTCTCCAGGAGGATCTCGCGGTCCGGCTGACCGGGCACGTTGATCGTCAGCCACCGCATGAAGCCCAGGTCGGCGTCGGTGTGGACCTCCAGGCCGAGCTTGCCGACGTAGAAGTCGAGCGCCTCGTCCTGGTCGAGCACGAAGATCTGAGAGATCGTGATTGCGTTGAGCATGGGGGCGACGGTAGTTCAGGTGGGCGCCGGGGCGCTTATCCGAAACGATCAGTTCCGCGGCCGCATCCACGCCATGGCGAAGCAGGTCGGCACGCCGGCCAGCGGCCCGCGCCGCCGGTAGGCGGTCGGCGACTCGCCGACGATGTCCCGGAAGGTCCGGCTGAACGTCCCGAGGCTGGTGAAGCCGACCTCCAGGCAGATGTCGGTAACGCTCCGATCGCCCGAGCGCAGCAGGAACATGGCCCGCTCCACCCGCCGGCGTTGCAGGTAGCGGTGCGGCGTTTCGCCGAAGGTGGCCCGGAAGGTCCGGCCGAAGTGCGGCACCGAGACGTGCGCGACCCGGGCCAGCGCGGGCACGTCCAGGGGCTTCGCGTAGTCCCGGTCCATGGTGTCGCGGGCCCGCAGCATCCGGCGGTTGACGTCCTCCACGGCGCGGCTCACCCCCGGATCACACCACACCGGGACGCCCTATACGTCGTTATACGCGCTGGGCGCCGCCCGTCAGCAGCTGCCGGCGGAACTCCGCGGGCGTCAATCCGTTCTCCCGCTTGAACACCTGCCCGAAGTGCGACGCGCCGGGAAAACCCCACCGCGCGCCGATGGCGGACGCCGGGACGTGCGCGAGGGCCGGGTCGGCCAGGTCGAGCCGGCAGCGTTCGAGCCTGCGCTCGCGGATGCTGCGGGACACCGTGGTGCCCGTCCGCTCGAACAGGCCGTGCAACGCCCGCGACGAGAGGAAGTGCGCCGCCGCGATCCGGGCGGGGTCGAGGCGCGCGTCGGCCAGGTGGCCGTCGATGTAGGCGAGGATCCGCTCGAGCAGGTCCTCCTGCGGGGCCCGCGCGGGGACGCGGTGCCCGAGCTCGCCGCGCAGCATCGCGGCGACGAGGGTCATCAGGGACCGGATGGCGGTGGGTCCGTGCGGGCCGAGCGCCTCGAGGTTGCGGTTGACGCTGAGCACCGTGCTCCACACGGTGTCGGTGAGTCCCGGTGCGCAGGCGAACGGCGTCGCGGTGATCTCGGCCAGCGGATCGTCCTGGCGGGGGGTGATCGCGGTCTTGGGGAACCGGATGCAGGTGGAGCGGTAGCCGTCACCGACGGTCAGGACGGCCGGTTTGCCCGAGTCGTACAACGCGAACAGGCCCGGCTCGAGCCGGGCGACGCGGCCGTCCTGGGCGATCCGGATGTCGCCGGCGAGCTGCAGGGTGAGCACGTAGAACCCGGCGTCGGCGGCGCGGATCGTGCGCTGGTCGCGGTAGGCGGCGTGCCGTCCGGAGGCCATGTCGACGAAGCTGACCCCGTGCAGGTGGCGGTCCCGGACCCGGCCGGTGAACTTCTCGGGCCGGTCGCAGTCGAACTCGAAGGTCAGCACGCTGCGCCGGACGGCGTCCGCCCAGGACCTGAGCGTGATCGGGCGCGGCGCGACGCCGGTGAACTGTTCCGGTAGCGATGTGAACGACGTCATCGTCAGCTCCACGGTCGGTCAGCCCACGGTACCCAGCCGCCCCCGCGCGGACCAGTGCGCTGGTTCGACATCGCCGTGCGCTCTCGCGCCACCCACCGGCCCGCCGCGTTCCTAGAGTTCGCCTCGGCGGACATCTCAGTGTGGAGGAGCCACCCATGACCTACGTGCACGGTTCGCACCACGTGACGCTCTCCGTGGCGGACGCCCAGGAAGACGTCGACTTCCACGTCAAGATCCTCGGCATGCGCTTCATCAAGCGCACCGTCCTGTTCGACGGCTCCCTGCCGATCTACCACCTGTACTACTCCAACGCCGCGGGCGACCCGTCGAGCGTGGTCACGACCTTTCCGTGGGCCCAGGCCGGGTTCTTCGGCAAGCGCGGCACCAACCAGGCCCGCGAGGTCCTGCTGTCGGTCCCGGACCACTCGCTGGACTTCTGGCACGGCCGGCTGACCGAGCACGGCGTCGAGGTCACCGACGTCGAACGGTTCGGCAGGCGCCGGCTCGCGTTCCGGCACCCGTCGGGCATCGAGTACCTCTTCGTCGGCAACAGCGGCGACGAGCGCGTGGGCCACCCCGGTCACGGGGTACCGCCGGAGCACGCGATCCACGGCATCCACGGCATCGGGGTGCACATGGCCACGCCCGACCGCATGGTCGAGTTCGCCGGCGAGTCGTTCTTCGCCCGGGACGACCTCGCCGAGGAGGGCGACGTCATCGGGCTGCAGATCGGCGACGCCAAGCACGGCAACCACCTCGAGATCACCGTCAACCGCACCGACGACCAGGGCACCTGGGGCTACGGCGCCGGCACCTACCACCACTTCGCGTGGAACGCGGCCACCTTGGAGAACCAGGACGCGCTGAAGTTCGAGATCGAAGGGCGCGGCTACACCGACATCTCGGAGCTGAAGGACCGCAAGTACTTCAAGAGCGTCTACGTGCGCACGCCGAGCGGCGCGTTGTTCGAGCTCGCCGTCACGCACGCCGACGGCGGCTGGACCTGCGACGAGTCCCCGCACGAGCTCGGCACCCGCTTCCAGCTGCCGGAACAGTTCGAACACCGCCGCGACGAGATCCTGGGCCGGCTGGAACCGATCGACATCTGAGGGCGGGAACCGTGACCGCACCGCACGTGGCCGGCGGGCACCGGGTCACCGTCCGGCGTGGACAGTTCTGGGTACCCGGCGAACGGGTGCGCACGGAGCACGGGACGGTGCAACGGGCGCCGCTGTTCGTGCAGTGGGAAGCACCACCGGGAGACGCCCATCCGATCCCGCTCGTGCTCGTGCACGGGGGCGGCGGTCAGGGCACCGACTGGACCGGCACCCCCGACGGCAGGCCGGGGTGGGCGACCCGGTTCGTCGAGGCGGGGTTCGCGGTCTACGTCGTCGACCGCTGCGGGCACGGACGCTCGCCGTACCACCCCGATGTCGTCGCCCCGATGGGCGCGCCGTTCCCGTACGAGGCGGCGCGGGCGCTCTTCCTCCCCGAGGAGGCTCGCGACGCGCAGACGCAGTGGACGTACGGGCCCGAGCACGTCGACCAGCTGCTCTGCCCGATGGGACCGCTGCCCGCGGACCTGGCCGAGTCGCAACGCCTGGACGCCGAGCGGCTGGGCAGGCTGCTCGACATCGTGGGCGAGGCCGTGCTGGTGACCCATTCGGCGGGCGGCCCGGTCGGCTGGCTGACCGCCGACGCGCGCCCGGACCGGGTCGCGGCCATCGCCGCCGTCGAGCCGATGGGACCCCCGTTCGCGCAGTTCCCCGGGCTCGGCACGCTGACCTGGGGCCTCACCAGCGCCGAGATCACCTGCGACCCGCCGGCCGGCGACCCGGCCGAAGCCGACGGCCGGCGCATCCCGGCCCTGGCGGGCAAGCCGGTCGCGGTCGTGACCGGCGGCGCGTCGGCGTTCGCCGGGTTCGCTCCGCGGATCGTCGAATTCCTGAACACCGCCGGGGCGCATGCCCGGCAGCTGCACCTGCCGGACTTCGGCATCACCGGCAACGGGCACGGCCTGATCTTCGAGGCGAACTCGGACGAGACCGTGAAACCCGTCATCGACTGGATCCTGGCCACGCTGCGCACCCGAGGAGGGACATCGTGAACCACCTGCACGTCAGCGACGAATTCGACGCGGTCATGACCCGGCTCGACGCGATCACACCGGTCATCGAGGACAACGCCGACCAGGGCGAGGTGCTCGGCCGCGTACCCGACGAGCCGGCCAAGGCCCTGCAGGGAACCGGCGCGTTCAAGATCGGCATCCCCCGGGAGCTCGGCGGATACGAGTTCTCGCCACGCCAGGTGATCGACACGATCGCCAAACTGTCCTATGCGGACGCTTCGGTGGGCTGGGCCTTCATGGCCGTGCAGATGGTCACCGGCACGACGGCCGCCTACCTCGGCCCGGAGGCCGCCGCGGACCTGTACCCGGACGCCGGTCACGGCGGCCACGCGCTCATCGCCGGCCAGGGCACCAAACTCGGCGCGGCCGTGCGGACCGACGGCGGCTACCGCGTCAGCGGGCACTGGCACTTCGCGTCCGGGATCTCGATGGCGACGCACATCCACACCGCCGCGCTCTGCGCGGAGACCGGCGAGGCGCTGGTCTTCACGCTGCCCAAGGAGCAGGCCACCGTCATCGACAACTGGGACGTCATGGGCCTGCGGGCGACCAGCAGCCACGACTACGTGTGCGAGGACGTGTTCGTGCCGGAGAGCCACGTCTACGGCATCGCGACCACCGACGTCCGGCACGGCGGCGCGATCTACCGCATGGGACTGGCGAACATGGCCGGCGTCTGCCACACCGGGTGGGCGCTCGGGGTCGGCCGCCGGATGCTCGACGAGCTGAAAGTGCTGGCGGCCAAGAAGACCGGCAGCCCGGGCGCGTCGGTGGACACGCAGCAGTTCTACGCCGAGTACGCCCAAGCCGAGGCGAAGCTGCGCGCGGCGCAGGCGTGGGCGTCGGAGGTCTGGGCGGACAACGAAGCCACCCTGGACCGCGGCGAGCCGCTGGACACCGGGCAGGAGACCTTGACGCGGCTGATGCTCAACAACACCACGTGGTCGGTGCACGCCGTGGGCCAGACCGTCTACAAGTGGGCGGCGACGGCGGCCCTGCGCCACGGCGTCCTGCAGCGGTTCTTCCGCGACCTGCACGCGGGCACCCAGCACATCACCTCCAGCCCGGTCGTGCTGCAGAACTGCGGCAAGCTGCTCAGCGGCCTGGCACCCGGCGCGCGGTGGGTGTTCCTCGACCTCCAGGAAACGCCGTGACCCCGTCGCTCACCGAGTGGGGCGTCCCGGCGGACCGGGCGGCACTGGCCGTGCTCGCCGTGCACGGCCGCGGCCAGAACCCGGATTTCATGCACGCGACGGCTCAGCGGCTCGGCACGGTGTCAGCGCGGTTCTTCGCGCCGGAGGCCGAGGGCAACACCTGGTACCCGTTGTCGTTCCTGGAGCCGGTCGAGCGCAACCAGCCGGCGCTGGACCGGTCGGTGCGGGTGCTGGAAGCGTGCCTCGACCGGCTCGCCGAGGCCGGTTTCGGCGGTGACCGCGTGGTGCTGTGGGGCTTTTCCCAAGGCGCCTGCCTGCTGTCGCACCTGGTGCTGAGCGCCCCGCGGCCGCTGGCCGGGCTCGTCCTGTTCACCGGCGGCTACCTCGGCACGACGCCGCCGGTGCCGGACGAGAAGGCCCTGCGCGGAGTTCCGGCGGTGCTGCGGAGCATCGAGGACGACCCTTGGGTCCCGCGGCACCGGGTCGAGGAGACGGCCGCGTTGTTGCGGCAGGCCGGAGCGGAGGTGGACGTGCGCGTCGACCCGGGCACCGAACACATCATCACCGACGAGGCCTGCGCGACGGCCACCGAACTGCTCAACGCGATCGCCGCGCGCGCGGCCACTCATTGACCGCCACGCTCCGCACTCCGTAGGTTCGATGCCGGACGCGGATCAGGTCACCGAACGAGGAGACTCAGGTTGAGCCATCTGGTGCGATTCGCCGACGGAACCGGCACCGTCCGGGTCGGCCTGCTCGCCGATGACCAGTTGCGGCCTCTCGCGGTGGCGTCGATGAGCGACCTGCTGCGCCGCCCCCTGGCCGAGATCCGCGAACTGGCCGAGGCCGCCGGGGAGCCCGTGCCCGCGTCCGGCGCGCGGCTGCTGCCGCCCTTGGACGGGCGGATGGAGGTGTGGGCCGCCGGGGTCACCTACCTGCGGTCCGAGGAAGCCCGCCGGGAGGAGAGCGCCGACGAGGACGTCTACGCGCGGGTGTACCGCGCGGAGCGGCCGGAACTGTTCTTCAAGTCGGCCGCGTGGCGTGTGGTCACCGATGACGAGCCGATCGCCGTTCGCACCGACTCCGCCAACAACGTGCCGGAGCCGGAACTCGGCCTGCTGCTGACCCGGACCGGGGAGATCGCCGGGTACGTCGTGGTCGACGACGTCAGCTCCCGCAGCATCGAAGGCGAGAACCCGCTGTACCTCCCCCAGGCCAAGATCTACACCGGTTCGTGCGCGGTGTCGGCGCGGGTGCGGCCGGCGTGGGAGGTGCCGGACCCGCTGTCGCTCGCCCTCCGCATGCGCATCCTGCGCGACGGTCACGAGGTGTTCGCCGGCGAGTCCAGTACCGCGCAGCTGAACCGCGAACCGGCCGGACTGGTCGAGTACCTGTGGCGGGACAACGACTTCCCCGACGGCGCCGTGCTCTCGACGGGCACCTCCGTCGTGCCGGGACTCGATCAAGGGCTGCAGCCGGGAGACGTGGTCGAGATCGAGATCGGCGAGGTCGGGTCGCTGCGCTCCCCCGTGGTGCCGGGCGCGGACGAGGTGCGCCGGGCGCTCGCGGCTCGACCGTCCACTTCGGACCACTGACCGCCACGGCCGTTCGGAAGCGCCACCACGCACCGGCACGACCCGGCCACGTGGCTGATCCGGATCCGGTCGGCCGAAGCGAACACCGTTCGGCCAGCCGCACCGAAGTCCACGCCGATGCTGTCGTGGGCGACATCGGTCACCGTGCCGCGGTGGACCCGGGACCACCCGGTCGCCGGATCCGGCTCGCCGAACACGAGCACCCGGTCACCCGGGGCGAAGTGGCTCCAGCGGCCACCGTCGACGTCGTTGCGAGCCGTCGGGAGTTCGGCAAGCGCTGCGACACGGGTTGAAGGGAACATTCTTCTTCCTCTGGTCGGTCCGGCGAAGCCCCACCCTCCGGTTCGGCGGGCAACGCGACCAGCCTTACATACTTGTTGGTCGTCTGACAAGTATGTAAGGTAGCAGTTTGGACCGGCCTCCACGACTGACGGAGGCCGGTCCGCGGTCAGGACTGCTCGGCGACCTCGGTTTCCGTGAACACGTCCTCGTTCCGCCGCCGGCCCAGCATCGTCAAGGCGATGAGGGCGGCCGCCGCGGCGGCGATGCCGCACACCAGGTAGCCGATGGCGTACGCGTGGGAAAGGGCGTGGAACGCGACGTCCTTGAGGGGGTTGAACGGGATCGGCGTGCCGTCGGGTCCCGGAACCTGCGCCGGGACGCCGTTCTGCCCGAGCGGACCGGACTTCACCGCGTGGACGGCGGCTTCCACCGTCGGGCGCTGCGCGGCGGGGACGTGCTCCGGTGCGGCGTAGAAACTGTCCAATGCGGACTTGAGGGACGGCGACGACGCGATCTGGGCGTTGATCGCGTTCGCGGCGTTCGTCAGCGCGATCGCGCCCACGATGGCGGGCCCGAGCGTCAGGCCGCCGTCGCGCAACATGCTCGTCGCCCCGCTGGCCATGCCGGCTTTGGACGTCGGGACGCTGTTCACGGCGACGACCGTGATCGAGGTGACGGCCAGCTTGAACCCGGCGCCGACGACCAGCAGCGGCACCGCGACCGCCCCGATCGACAGGTTGGTGGCCGGGATGGCGGCGAGCGCGAAGTCGCCGATCGCGATCAGCGCCATCCCGCTTCCGAGCACCACGCCGGGGCTGAAGCGCTCGACGACCCGCGTGCTGACCGGGAACAGCACCACGCCCATCACGTTCAGGCAGAAGAAGCCGAGGGACGTCGCGAGCGGCGTGTACTCCTGGATGGCCGACAGCCGGATGCTCGTCGCGTACGCGGTGCCCAGGTAGGCGAACATGCCGACGACGGTCACCACCGCGGAGACCGTGAACATCCGGTTGCCGAACAGGTCCAAGCGGATCAGCGGCCGGTCCACCCGGCGCTCGATCGCCACGAACAGCACCATGAACACGACGGCGACGACGAACCCGCCGATCACCGGGAGGCTGCCCCAGCCGTCTTCGGCTCCTTGGATCACCGCGTACAGCAACGCGAACAGGGAGACCGCGATGGTGATCTGGCCCGGCCAGTCCAGGGACCGGCCCACCGGCGCGGAGGAGTTCTGCGCCCCCACCAACGTGATCACGCAGCTGACCAAGGCCAGGACCGCCATGGCGAGGAAGGCGTACCGCCAGCTCGCGTACTCACCACCCGAGTGCTGGATGCGGGCCAGCAGGCCGGCCAGCACCGGGGAGATGAACCCGGCGCCGGTGAGGGCGGCGGCCCAGATCGAGATGGAGTGCGCGCGCTGCCGGACGCTCTGCGTGCCCGCGGCGAGCATCGCGATCGACGTCGGGAAGATCGCCGCGGCTCCGATGCCGGACACCACCTGACCGGTGATCAGCACACCGGTGCCGCCGCTGGGCGTGAAGAAGCCGAGCAGCCCGCCGACGGCCATCAGCGCGGCGCCCGCGGCCAGCAGCCGCTTGCGCCCGAAGAGGTCGCCGACCACGCCGAAGGACAGCTCGAGCAGCGTCACCGGCACCAGGAAGGCGTCGGAGATCCACGTCAGCGTCGTCGACGAGGTGTGCAGGTCCTGGTTGATGAATCCGTTGATGACGGCCGGGATGGACAGGCCGATCTGGGCGACGGCGACCGCTGCCGCCGCGGCCACCAAGGTGCCGCGGCGGAGCTGCGCTGGTGCGGTCGAGCCGGAGGGGGCGACGGTCTCACTCACGATTGTGAAGCAAACCACACCGAAAACCAGATGTACAGGTTTCCTGACTATCGCGAGGAGGTCGGCTTTTTCCGGGGTTTGCCGTCCACCGGGCCGGGTGGTGGGTCACTTTCGACCCGGCGCTCGAGCAAGGCGCGGCGGCACAGTTCCAGCGAGCGTTGGAGTTCGCCGGCCTGCCCGTCGGAAAGCAGCGAGAGCATGTGGTCCTGCAGCGCGGCCACCTCCGGCCGCAGCCGGTCGAGCAGCCGCTGGCCCGCGGACGTCAGGGCGATGACCAGGCGGCGGCGATCGGCGGGGTCGCGGTGGCGCTCGATCAGCCCGCGGTTCAGCAGCGTCGTCACCATGTCGGCCATGCTCTGGTCGGTGACGAAGGAGTGCCGGGCCAGGCGCGCCGCGGTCAGGTCGGGGTGGCGTTCGAGGACGGTCAGGGCGGTGTACTGCAGGGTCGTGATGTCCGCCGGCCGGACGAGGGCGTCGAGCCCGGCGCGCACGGACAGCTCGACCTGCTTCACCAGGTACAGCAGAGTCGACGGCGGCGTCGCCGGATCACCCGAACCGGCCCGGTGCGCCGGCGTGTCACCAGTCGTCATGATCAGCCAGGACCTCCCTGGACAACCATCGTAGGCGTCTCCCCCGGTCAGATCCGCCGTCGTCGCACCGCCGTGAAGACGAACACCCCGGCGAGCAGCCACAGGAACCCCGCCCCGGCCCAGCCCGACGCGTCGGGCGGGTCCATCGCCATACCGGCCGTGGCCAGCAGCGCGACCACGCCGAGCACCGCAGCCACGATGAACAGGGTCCGTGCGGCACGTTTCGCCGATGACGTCGGCGGCCGGTTCGCCGGAGCCGGGACCGCCCGCGCGGCCTGCGGCAGTGTCCGATGTGGACCGATCGCCGCGTCGATCGTCGCGGTCACCGCCGGGGTCACCCCGGCGAAGAGCGTCGGGTCGACCTGGACCGTCCGGCCGTCGAGGCCGATGAGGCGGCGGCCGCCGTCGGGCCACGCGAGCAGCGCCGCGCAGTCGGCGAAACGCACGGTCGACACGCCTTCGGAAGTCTGCACGCTGCAGCCGTCGGCGCCCACGACCAAGTGGGCGTCCGGCTGGTTGTGCGCGGGAAAACGGGTTCCCGCGACCGCCGCCGAGGAGAACCGCGGCACCTCGGTGTAGCCGGCCCAGTCCGCGGACCGGCCGTGCGGTGCCCGCAGCAGCATCGAGCCGCACGCTTCGACGGCGACCGCGTGGACGCTCGCGACGTCGACCGCGCGCAGGCCGGCGATCCGCTCCTCGGTGCTCGGCAGCGGCACCCCGGAGAGCAGCGCGACCGCGTGCTCGGGCAGCCGCGCCGCGTCCGCGTCCTCGCCGTAGAGCGCGGATTCGGCCTGCGTGCGAACCGTTTCGACGTCGCGGGGATCGATCCGGCCGGCCTTGAACTGGGCCAGGACGTCGATGACGCCACCGAGCACCGCGGCCTGCTTGTCCGGCAGGGCGTCGGCGAGCCCGACGATCTCCGCGAGGCCGTCGCCGCGGACCTGGTACGACGTCGCCGCCTGGTACGAGTAGCCGCCCTCTTGGCGCAGCGCCCGGAACAGCTCCCGTTCGAGGACCTTCGCGAAGACCTGCGCGTCGGCTCCTCGGCGCACGACCGCGCTGAAGGCGACACCGCCTTCGCCGTAGGAGAAGTAGGCCGGCCCCGCGGCCAGGATGGCGGGCCGCGGCGGCACCGGACGCCGGACGCCCGGCGGAAGCCGCAGCCGCAGCCCCGCGGGCACCTGCTCCCCCGCCACCCAGAGCGCCGCGTTTTCACGGGTGAACCAGGTGCGGGCCCAGTGCGCGACCTCCGCGGGGCCCAAGCGGGGGACGCCGAGCTCCAGGAAGTCGGTCAGGCCGTACCCCTGCGCCCCGTAGCGGTGGCGGGCCAGCAGTCCCCCACCGCCGCGCCTCGACTCCTCCGTGCGCAGGACCGACTTCTCGGTCTCCAGCCGCTCCATCGGAAGATCGCTCAGCGACGCGCAGACACCGCTGAGGAACGCGACCACTTCGGCTTCCGAGCCCGCCATCTCGAAGTACGTGTGGTCGGCACCGGTCGCGCCGCCGAAGTGGTGTTCGCCGACCCCGAAGCGGTGCAGCGCGAGGTGCTCGACCAGGTGCGTGATGCCGGCCGTCGCCAGCGTCTCGTCGGCCCGGCCGACGCGGAAGACGAGGCCGGCGGTCAGCGGGCCGGATCTCTTGGCCGCCACGGCGGGAACGCCGTCGACCTCGAACGTGGACAGCACGGTTCAGCCTTTCGCGAGGGCGCGGTCGCGGTGGCGCACGTGCGCGGCGACCGGGTCGGGCAGGTAGTGCCAGGGGGCTTCGCTCGCGCGCCCGCCGAGCGCGCGGAAGTGCACGGCGGCGCGCGGGAGGTCGCCGATCAGGCTGAACACCATGGCGAACGTGCTGTGCGCGCTGACCCAGCCGAACCGCGACCGGTAGGCGGGGTGCAGCACCGACGCCGACGCGGCCGCGGTGATCTCTTCCCGGACTCCCGGCTGACGCAGGTAATCGTTGCCCGCCTCGGATTTGAGCTCGAGCCAGCGCTCCAGGTGCAGCTCGGGGACCAGGACCCCCTGCGGACCGCCGGGCCGCGCGGCCGTCGTGCATTCGCGGACGAACGCGTGCGCGGCGTCCCAGGAGCCGCCCCACTTCGGGCAGAGCTGCTGGAGCAGGTTGCGTTGCGCGGCCAGGAAACCGGGGTGGTGGGCGGTCAGCCGGTCGTAGCGGCGGCGCGCCTCGCTCTGGCCGAGCTCGAGCCCGCGCGCGGTGGCGAGCCGCAGCCACCAGGCCGGCGCGTTCGCCGGGTCGCGGGCGGTGACGTCGATCAGCAGCTGCTCGGCCCGCCGCAGGTGTTCGTGCATCCCGGCGAACTGCTCGCGGCTGACCCCGGTGGCCCGGCCGCCGCCCCGGATGCTCCACCCCCGCTGGACGAGCTGGGCGGCGAGCAGCACCCGGGCCAGCTCCGAGCGGGGTTCCCGCTCGACCACCGCGCGCAGCATCGGCTCGGCCGCCGGCACGGACATCGTCGTGCCGACGCCGAAACTGTGCTCGTCCGCAGCGGTGAACCGGGCGAAAAAGCCCGAAACGGTCGGCCAATCACCCGCTTCCGCGGCGGACCGCAGCACACCCGCTTCCGGGTAGGCGGCAGCCGGGTCGAAAACCGGCGCCGGCGCCATGCCGGTGGAAGTCATGGGAATTCCTTTACCAAAAGGGAAGGAGCGAACTCCGGACTCTACTTCGCCCGCCCGGCCCGGCCGCGCGGAGGCCGGGAAGCCGCACCCATGTCCGATTTTCCCGTTCGCCGCCGCCGTTTTTCCCACCACCGCGGGTGATCCGCACCGCCATCGGTAACGCCGGGGGGTCCCCGTCGATAGCGAGGTGGACGAATACCGGGTGGAGGTTTGTGGTGGGTGGGTTTCGTGGTGCGGTGACCGCGGGTGCGGTCGCCGTTTTGGTCGCGGGTGTGCTGGCCGGAACGCCGGCGATCGCCTCGGCTTCGGGCGGTGGCGCGAGCGCGCCGGCCCATCCGGACTCGGACTTCATGGGGTCCACGATCGGTGCGCACGCGACGGCGACGCGGAAGGCCGCCGCGAGCGCGACCGCGGCCTCGGGCGTGACGACGCCGGGCATGGACGTCTCCCACTTCCAGGGCACGGTGGACTGGGGTGCCGCGGCCGGCCAGGGCGCCAAGTTCGCCTACATGAAGGCCACCGAGAGCACGACCTACACCGACCCGCAGTTCGCGACGAACTTCGCCGGCTCGGCGAACGCCGGGCTGCTGCGCGGGGCGTACCACTTCGGGCTGCCGGACACCTCGTCGGGCGCGGCGCAGGCGCAGTTCTTCCTGAGCCACGGCGGCGGCTGGGTCGCCGACGGCAAGACGCTGCCGCCGGTGCTGGACATCGAGTACGACCCCTACAGCACGCAGGACTGGGCCGGCTGGTGCTACAACATGACCCCGGCGCAGGTCTCGGCGTGGATCTCCGACTTCGTCACGACGGTCCACGACCGCACGAACCGGTGGCCGGTCATCTACACCACCAACGGCTGGTGGTCGAACTGCACCGCGAACAGCCCGAACTTCGTCAACGATCCACTGTGGATCGCCTCGACGGTCACCATGCCGGCGAGCTGGACGGACTACACGTTCGACCAGACCGCGTCGTCCGGCACGTTCCCGGGTGACCAGGACGTGTTCAACGGCGGCGTGACCGATCTGCAGTCCTTCGCCACCGGCACCGAGGCCGACAAGATCGCGCAGCACTACACCGAGCTCGGCGGCGCGTCGTCCTACCTGGGCAACCCGTCCGGCGGCGAGTACACGGCCGCCGGCGGCTGGGCGCAGGACTACGAGCACGGCGTCATCGGCTACTTCCCGGCGACGGGCGCGTACGCCGTGCACGGCGCGATCTGGCAGCGCTACCAGCAGCTCGGCGGCCCCGGCGGCCTGCTGGGCCTGCCGACGACGGACGAGTCCGGCACCGCGGACGGCGTGGGCCGCTTCAACCACTTCAACGGCGCCCAAGGCGCCTCCATCTACTGGACCTCCGCCACCGGAGCCCACTCCGTCCACGGCCAGATCCGCCAGAAATGGGCGGCGCTCGGCTGGGAGACCGGACTCGGCTACCCCACCAACGACGAGGACGGCACCCCCGACGGCGTCGGCCGCTTCAACCACTTCAACGGCGCCCAAGGCGCCTCCATCTACTGGACGCCCGCGACCGGCGCCCAGTCCATCCACGGGCAGATCCGGCAGAAGTGGGCGGCGCTGGGCTGGGAGGCCGGTCTCGGTTACCCGACCACCGACGAAGACGGCACCCCCGACGGCGTCGGCCGCTTCAACCACTTCAACGGCGCCCAAGGCGCCTCCATCTACTGGACTTCCGCCACCGGCGCCCAGTCCCTCCACGGGGCGATCCGGCAGCGGTGGGCGTCGCTGGGCTGGGAACGCAGCGGGCTGGGCTACCCGTCGAGCGACGAGTACGGCGTGACCGGCGGCCGCCGCAACAACTTCCAGCACGGGACGATCACCTGGCTCAGCGCCAGTTCGACGACCCAGGTCGCCTACAGCTGATCCCCGACCGACGGGCCGCAGGGCGCTCGGGGGAGGAAATCGCCGTCTATGCTCGGCCGGTGGCGATCGATTCCCCCGCCCTGAAGGCGCGCCGGGTGGCACCCCGCGAGTGGATTCCCCAGTGGTCGACGGCCGCTGCCCTGCGTGCGGTCCGGGCCACGCTGGTGGTGCCCACGCTGTTCGCCTTCAGCGTCACCGTGATCGGTGACCTGCAGGTGGCGACCTTCGCCGCCTTCGGGGGGTTCGCCACGCTGGTCCTGGCCTCGTTCGGCGGCGACCGGCGGGACAAGCTGCGCGCCCACTTCGGGCTCGCCGTCGTGGGCAGTGTGCTGCTGGTCGTCGGCACCGCCGCCAGCGTGTCCCTGCCACTGGCCGCCGTCGTCACGCTGATCGTGACCTTCCTGGTGTTGTTCGGCGGGGTCGCCGGACCGAACGCGGCGGCCGGGGGCACCGCCGCCCTGCTCGCCTACGTGCTCCCGGCCGCCTCCCCCGGCGCCATGAGCATGGTGCCCGCCCGCCTCGGCGGCTGGTGGCTGGCGTCGGTGGTCGGCACCGCGGCCGTCCTGCTGCTGTCGCCCCGCTCCCCCGCCACCGCCCTGCGTGACGCGGCGTCCCGCGCGGCCGGCGCGATGGCCGACTACCTGGACGGGGCGCTGGGCGGCGGCCCCGCCGTCGGCGCCGCCCACGACGCGGCGGTCGAGGCCAAGCACCACCTGATCGACGAGTTCACCGCGACGCCGTACCGCCAGACCGGCCTGGCCGCCGAAGACCAGGCCCTCGACAACCTGGTGGGCCTGCTCGAATGGTGCGGTTCGGTCATCGCCGACACCCTCGGCGAATACCCGGACCTCAGCGGAGCACCGGACGTCGAACGGCAGCTGCTCGCCGAAACCAGCGCTTGCCTGCGCACGGTCGAGCGGCTGATGGCCGGCCGGGCCGCCTCCTTCGACGCGGACGAACTCGACCGCAAGATCCAGGCGAGTGTGGAGTGGCTGCGCGGCCTGGGTTCCGGCGACCCGGGTTACGCCGACGCGGTCCACCTGTCCTTCCACGCCCGCACCGCGGCTTTCGCCGTCCGCGCCGCGGCTGTCGAAGCGAGTGCCGCGACACCGGGCAGCCGGCGGACCCGCCTCCCGAGGGGGATCCCACTGGCGTCGCTGACGCGGGTCGCTTCGCCCCACACGAGCCTGCGGTCGGTGTGGTTCGTCAACAGCCTCCGCGGCGCGGTGGCCCTGACCGCCGCGGTCGTGGTCGCCGGCGTGAGCGGGGTCGAGCACGGGTTCTGGGTCGTGCTGGGCACTTTGTCCGTCCTGCGCGGCAACGCGGCGGCGACCGGGTCGACCGCGCTTCGGGCGTTGCTCGGCACCGCGCTGGGAGTCGTCGTGGGCGCGTTGTTGCTGCTGGTCATCGGCACCAGCGCGCCCGCGTTGTGGATCGCCCTGCCGATCGCGGTGCTGGTCGCCGCCTACGCGCCCGGCGTTCTGCCGTTCACCGCCGGCCAGGCCGCCTTCACCGTGACGGTGTCCGTGCTGTTCAACCTGCTCGCGCCGGCCGGCTGGCAGATCGGGGTCGTGCGGATCGAAGACGTCGCCATCGGCTGCGCGGTGTGCCTGGTGGTGGGCGCGCTGTTCTGGCCGCGCGGCGCCCGGGCCGTCGTCGCCGACGACCTCGCGGACGCGTTCCGCACCGGCGGCGCCTTCCTGGCCGCGGCCGCGAACTGGGCACTCGGTCTCCGCCACGACGCGCCCACGCCGGCCGCCGCGACCGCGGCCGGGACCCGCCTCGACGACGCGCTCCGCGGGTTCCTCAGCGAACAGGGCACCAAGCACGTCCCCAAGCACGATCTGTGGCGGCTGGTCATGGGCACCGTCCGCTCGCGACTGACCGCGCAGTCCCTGGCCGGACTGCCGAACCCCCACGTCGAGCCGGACCCGTTCCGCCGGCTCCTCGGCGACCAAGCGGGACAGCTCGCCGCCTGGTACGACCACCTCGCGTCCCGCCTGGACCGCACCGACCACGGCGACGTGCCCATCCTCGCCCCACCCGCGTTCCCCGACCTCCTCGAGCAGCCGGGCGCTTCGGTGCGCGACCTCGCCTGCGCGCTGTGGGTGCACGAACACATCAAGCACGTCTCGGCCCGGCTCGCCGAGCTAGTCGAGCCCGCCGCGGTGGTGGCGGCCCAGCGCCACCGTCCGTGGTGGCGCTAGTGCCTGTCCTCTGGGTGGCACGAGCTGACCGATGAGCAGTGGCTGGTCATCGGTCAGCTGTCGGTGGATTCCAGCATCGTGCGGGCGCATCGGCACGCCGCCGGTGCTCGTCGTGTCCCGGCACGGGCGGCCCTTGTCGGTGGTGCTGACCGGCGGCAACATCAACCGGCGAGCCGGCCCAGCTCGGTCCGCCCGGCGTGAGCACCACCATCGCCTGGTGCGGCGGCGCGTGATCCTTCATGGACAGAGCGCAAGCGGGCCGGCGGCGGCATCGGCTTCGATAGCCCGCCCGCCGGCCCCGAGAGTCGCGAAACGTCGTGGCCGGGCCGGCGAGATCAGTCGCCGGCGCGGAGTTCGGTGTTGAGGCGCTGAGCCTCGTGGAGCTGGTCCTCGAGACTGACGATGCGGCAGGCGGCGTCGATCGCGGTGCCCTGATCGACCAGCTCCCGCACCCGGGCGGCCAGCCGCAGCTGGTACCGCGAGTACCGGCGATGCCCACCGGCGGAACGCTGCGGCGTGATCAACCCCGCCTCGTCGAGACTGCGCAGAAAGCCTTGCGTCGCGCCGAGCATGTCCGCGGCCCGGCCCATCGTGTAGGCCGGATAATGCTCGTCGTCGAACTTGTCGGCCCGGCTCGGCGTGCCCGGCCCTTCCTGATCAGGAATCAAATCCACCTCCGCATCACAAAGGACCCCGGGTGCCGTCCACGGCACCCGGGGTCCTCAAAGGGTTGGGTTTCACCATTGTCAACCGGCGCGACCGCCGGCTTCCTGCACCCGCGTCCGGCCGAAAGCCGGGTCTCGCGGGGATCGCTTACTCGTGACCGAGCACCACCTCCGAACTCGATGGAACTGCGGCACCCGCGCGGCACTGCTATCCCGCCGCCGCGGGCGATCCAATGATGGCTCCGTTCCCTTCTTTCCTGGGTTTTCCACTTACTCGGTACTGCTACTTCACTTACTGCTGGCGTCACCGCGGGGACCCTTCCACTGATCGGTCCCAGCACGCTGACGCCGCTGGTCACTGCCCGGAGCCCCACTCACTGATCGGCTCCGGCCACCTGACCGGTCCTGCCACTGCACTTGCACTTACCTACAACTCGCGGGCAGTTACGTCCTCTCCCGCGCTTGCTTGACGTTGTCTTCCTCGTTACGAAAAGAACACTACACACACCCGCAACCCAATGTCTACTTCAGCCGGCATAGATTTTCTGAGGCGTGTCGGAGGCCTACGCAAGGGTCGCCGCGCACGGGACCGCGTCGACGCCGTCGCAGGACACCTCGGCCCACACCGTCTTGCTGCCCCCGGGGTGGTCGAGCACGCCCCAGGCGCAGGCGAGCTTGTCCACGATGTACATGCCGCGGCCACCCAGGCGCTCGGGTGACGGCGGGGCGAGCACCGGGTGGTCCGGGCAGTTGTCGTCGACTTCGATCCACACCCGGCACGGGCTCGGGGTGTGTCTCATCCGGACGCCCAGCGGGCCGTTGCCGTGGTCGTAGGCGTTGGTCACCAGCTCCGTGGCCACCAGCAGCACGTCGCCCAGGTGGGCGTCGTCGACCCGGGCCAGCGTCCGGGACGCCCAGCGGCGGATCTCGACCAGCGCCGGCGCGCTGGTGCCGCGCAGATCCATCGACCACGACGTCGGGTCCTCGCTCGGCTCGGGCATGACGAGTCAACCCTCCCGGGGGTCTCCGTCCTCGCTGCTGAAGACGTCCGCTATCCGGCGGTACCCCGGGAGAAGCCGAGTCAACCGTCGCCCGGGCCGGCCGGGAGCCACACGCGCATGGCCACCGGCCCGCGCTCGGCCCACCGGCAGTACGGGGTCATCGGCAGGTCGAACGCCGGCCCCCGGTCCGGCCGGGCACGCGGACCGTACGGCCAGGCCGGATCCTCAGCGGAGAAAGCGTTCGCTCGCACCACCGTCCGCCCGTCGCGCTCGGCCACGCCGGCCGCGACATCGATGCCGACGGCGTCGAGGCCGACGCCGTCGGGCAGGTCGACGGACTCGGCGCAGAGCACGAGCGGGCCGCGTTCCACCGCGACGCAGCCCCGCAGCGCGTCCACCCGGGGATCGGGCCACGTGAGCCGGGGCCGCACGGGCAGCCGCAGCCGCAGCGTCTCCCCCACCGTGAACCGGCGGGTCGTCGCCACCAGGCCCGGCGCCACCTCGCGCCGGCGCCCGTCCTCCTCGAGGGACGCGCCGTCCGCCCACGGCGGGATCCGCAGGCGCAGCGTGACCGGGTCCGGCGGAGCTGCCTCGACCCGGATCGTCACGTCGCCGTCGTGCGGGTACCGGGTTTCGACGTCGAGGCGGAACCGGCCGCCGCCGAGTTCGGTGTCGATGCGGGCGGACGCGTACTGCAGCACGGTCAGTTCGCGGTCGCCGGCGGTGGCGAGGTAGGCGGGCCAGGACGCGAGCGTCCGGGCCACGTTGGTGGGACAGCAGGAGACGTCGAACCAGGCCGCGCGGCTGCCGCCCTCGGCGCGCGGGTTGACCTCGTCTTCGTCGCCCGGCGCGCCGGGAACGCGCTGGTGCAACGGGTTCGCGTAGAAGAACGCGCGGCCGTCGGCGCGGGGCGAGGTCGCGATGACGTTGTAGAAGGTCCGTTCCATGAGGTCGGCGTACCGGACGTCACCGGTCGCGAGGTGCAGCCGCCAGGCCACCATCACCGACGCCACCCCGGCGCAGGTCTCGCAGTAGGCGCGGTCCGGGGGCAGCTCCCAGTCTTCGCCGAACCCTTCGTCCTGGTGCCGGGACCCCATGCCGCCGGTGAGGTGCGTGCGCCGGGCGACGGTGTGGCGCCACTGCCGTTCGATCGCCGCCAGCAGCTCGCGGTCGTCGAGTTCGACGGCGACGTCGACGGCGGCCGCGGCCAGGTAGAGGGCCCGCACGGCGTGCCCGCGGAAGGCGCCGGCCTCGCGGATCGGCCGGTCGTCCTGGAAGTACGCCCGGCCGAGCGGGATGTCGCGCAGGCTGCCGTGCCCGCGCCGGTCGAGGAACCGCCGGGCCTGCTCGAGGTAGCGGGGCTCGCCGAGGGCCCGGCCGAACTCGGCCAGGCCCACCTCGATCTCCGGGTGCCCGCACAGGCCGGCGCCCGCGAACCGCGCGCACACGTGGTCGGCGGCTCGGCGCGCGATCTCCACGAGGTCGTCGGGTCCGGCCGTGCGCAGCCGCGCGACGGCCGCCTGCAGGAGGTGGCCGGCGTTGTAGAGCTCGTGGCCCGTTTCGAGGTCGCTGTAGCGCGGCGGCTGCCCGGGGTGCCCGAAGGCGGTGCTCAGGTAGCCGTCGGGGTCCTGGGCGCGGCCGATCCGGGCGGTGAGCCGGCGGATCCGCTCGTCCAGCGCGGGATCGCCGGTGCGGCCGTGCTCCCACGCCAGCGCTTCGAGCAGCTTGTACGCCTCCGAGTCGGCGAAGACCCAGCCGGTGCGGCCGAGGCCGATCGTCCCGTCGGCGACCCGGTCGAAGTTGGCCAGCCAGCCCAGCCGTTCCATCCAGGCTTCGCAGTGGTCGAGCGTCGCGACGGCGTTGACCTCCTGGCGGTCGGCCCAGAACCCGCCGGTCAGCGTCGTTTCCCGCAGCCCGAGCGGCCGCAGCGGGCCGCGGGAGGGCACGACGGGACGGCCGCCGACGGTGGTCGTCGTCCCGGTCACCGCGGCCCCCACGGGACGCCGGCGCCTTCGCGGGTGAACACCGGGATCCGGTCGAGGGGTGCGGCGGCCTCGACCGTGGTGCCGCCGTCGAACACCGCGCCGCTCGCGTCGACCCAGCGGGTCCCGGCCGGCAGGTACACCGGCCGGGAGCGCTGCCCGGCTTCGGTGACCGGGGCGACGAGGACGTCCGGGCCGAGCAGGAACTGGTCTTCGACCTGCCACGCCCGCGGGTCGTCCGGGTGGTCGACGAACAGCGGCCGCATGGGCGGCACGCCGTCGCGGGCGGCGGCGCGCAGCTGTTCGTGCAGGTAGGGCCGGAGCCGTTCCCGCAGGTCCAGCAGCCCCACGATGATCTCGTAGGCCTCGTCGCCGTAGGACCAGACTTCGTTGGGGCCGCCGGTCATGGCGTACCCGGTGGGCGTGCGCGGCTCGCGGTCGCCGTGCAGGCGGAACAGCGGGCAGAACACCCCGTAGGCGAACCAGCGGACGAACAGTTCGCGGTAGGCGGGGTCGGCCGGGTCGCCGCCGTGGAACCCGCCGATGTCGGTGGTCCACCAGGGGATCCCCGATATGGCGATGTTCAGCCCCGCCCGGATCTGCTGCCGCAGTGACTGCCAGGTGGCGGGGATGTCCCCGGACCAGACGGCGGCGCCGTATTTCTGCGAGCCCGCCCAGGCCGACCGGCACAGCAGCACCGTCGGCTCGTGCCCGGCCGCCGCCATGCCCTCGGCGAACAGGCGGGCGTTGTCACGCGGGTAGATCGAGGCGACCTCGGCCCCGGGGCCGGCGTGGAAGGCCAGGTTCCCCGGGTGCGCCGGGTTCAGCTCGGGTTCGCACGCGTCGAGCCAGAACACCGAGATGCCCTGGTCGAGGTAGTTGCGCCGGACCAGGTCCCAGACGAACGCGCGGGTCTCGGGGTTCGTCGGGTCGTAGAACGCGACGGGCATCGGCACGTCCATGCCCTTGTCCTGGATGGTCTGGTGGAACTCGGCGCCTTGGTCGGTGCCCACGAGCAGACCGTGGTCGCGGTAGGTGTCGAAGTGCTCCGACAGCGGCGACACCGTCGGCCAGATCGACACCATGAGCTTGACGCCCAGCTCGTCCAGCTCCGCGACCATCCCCGGCACGTCGGGCCACTCGGTCTCGTCGAACCGGTAGTCCCCCATCGCGCTCCAGTGGAAGAAGTCCGCGACGATCACCGACATCGGCAGCCCCCGGCGGTGGTGCTCCCGGGCGACGTCCAGCAACTCCTCCTGGGAGCGGTAGCGCAGCCGGGACTGCCAGAAGCCGCTCGCCCACTCCGGCAGGTCCGGGCTGTGGCCGGTGGCGTCGGCGTAGCGGCCGAGGATCGCGGCGGGGGTCGGCGCGGCGGTCAGCCAGTAGTCGATTTCGCGCGCCTGGCCGGCCGTCCAGCGCGTGGCGTTGGCGGAGAACTCCACCCGGCCGACGGCCGGGACGTTCCACAGCAGACCGTAGCCGCGGCTGGAGAGCACGAACGGGATGCTGACCTCACCGTTGCGCTGCACCAGGTCCAGCGACAGTCCTTTGAGGTCCAGCCGGCCGTGGGTGCGCTGCCCGAGCCCGTACAGCTTTTCGTCGTCGTAGGCGGCGAACTGCTGGTGGATTTCGTGGGCGCCGGACCGGTTGCCCTGGAAGAACCGGGCGCCGGGCAGCCAGAAGTGCTCCCGGCGTTCGGCGAGCAGCTCCTGCCCGGTGCTGGTGCGGCTGAAGGTCAGCAGCGGCTCGGGGTAGGCGGCACCGGCGTCGAACACGACGTCGACGGTCAGCTCGCCGTGCACGAAGACGGCGTGCCGGTCGGCGGTCTTGATGACCGGCGGCTCGGACGGCGGCGGCCGGTCGAGCGCGCCGTGGCTCCCGGCCGGGAGCCGGAACTGCGCGGCGCGCACGCGGACGCTGTCGGGGCCCCAGGCTTCGATGGTGAGCACCTCGTGCCGGTGGCGGACCTCGAGCGCGGTCTCCGCCGGGAAGAACCTGACCAAGTTCGGTCTCCTTGCTTCGGAAGGGAGGTGGCTAGTCCTTCACCGCGCCCGCCGTCACGCCACCGGCGACGTACCGCTGGGCGACGACGAGCAGGACCGCGGCCGGCACCGACGCGACCGCGGCGGTGGCCATGATCGAGTTCCATTCGGTGGTGTTGTTGCCGATGTACCGGTAGATGCCCAGCGTCACCGGGATCATCGAGCCGTTGCGGTCCAAAGTGGACGCGAAGATGAAGTCCGACCACGCCCACAGGAAGGCGAACAGCGACACCGTGATCACGGCGTTGCGGCTGACCGGCAGCACGATCGAGGTGAACGTCCGGACGGTGCCGGCGCCGTCGATCTTCGCCGCCTGCACCAGCTCGCCGGGGATGCCGGACATGAACGCCGTGAACACCAGCACGCCGAACGGCACCGCGATCGTGGAGTCCGCGACGACGAGGCCCCACAGCGTGTTGAGCCAGCCGAGGCGCACGTAGATGGCGTAGAACCCGATCGCCATCACCACGCTCGGGATCATCTGTGCCACCAGCAGCACGAAGTTGACCGTGCCGGCCCCGCGCACCCGCAGCTTGGCCAGCGCGTAGCCGGCGGGCGCGGAGATCAGCACGGTCAGGACCACGCACCCCAGCCCCACGAGCAGGCTGGTGCCGAGCGCGGGCAGCTGGTCGCCCAGTGCGTTCGCGTACCCGTCCAGCGTGGGGTTCCACGGGAACCAGTGCGGCGGATCGGTCCGCATGTCCTCGGTCCGGGTGAGCGAGACGTTGACCATCCAGTAGACCGGGAAGAGCATCCACCCGGCCAGCACGACGCCGAGCGCCGTCTTCCACGCGCCGCGCCGCCGGGTCATGACCGCTCCTGACGTCGTTGCAGGTGCACGTAGAGGAAGCCGAAGACCAGGGCGATGACGATCAGCAGGTTGCCGATCGCCGCGGCGGGCGAGAAGTCCGGCTGCCCGGTGCCGAAGGCCTCGCGGTAGGACCAGACCGCCAGCGTCGTCGACACCGTGCCGGGCCCGCCGGTGGTCATGATCCAGATGATGTCCACCACCTTGAGCGTGTAGACGAGCCCGAGCAGCAGGGTGATCGCCGAGACCGGCCGGAGCATCGGCAGGGTGATCCGGCGGAACTTCTGCCACGCGGTCGCGCCGTCGAGCTCGGCGGCTTCGTACAGCTCGGCGGGGATGTTCTGCAGCCCGGAGTACAGGATCACCAGGTTGAACGGGATGCCCAGCCAGATGTTGGCGATCACCACCGAGGTCAGCGACCAGTGCGGCGAGGTCAGCCAGTCGATGCCGTCGAGGCCGAACGCCCGCAGGACGGCGTTGACGATCCCGTTGTCGCTGCCCAGCATCCAGGCCCAGGTCGAGCCGGACACGATCAGCGGCAGCAGCCACGGCACCAGGAACAGGCCCCGCAGCAACCCGGACAGCCGGAAGTTGCCGCGGAAGAACACCGCCAGGGCCAGGCCGATGGCGTACTGGAAGGCGATCGACACGAGGGTGAACACCGCCGTGTTCCCCAGCGCGAGGCCGAAGTCGGGCGAGGAGAAGATCGCCGTGTAGTTGTCCGCGCCGACGAACTTCGCGTTGCCCTGCACGAACGCCCGCGCGTTGTAGTGGTGCAGGCTGAGGTCGATGTTCCGGTAGAGCGGGTAGACGTAGAAGATCAGCAGGTACGCGGTGAGCGGCGCGAGGAAGCCGGCGGCCGCCCACCGCGCCGGGCGGCGCACCCGGCGCGGCGGCGGGCTCGCCGAGCGGGCGCTCGACCGCTCGGCGAGCAACGTCGTACTGGTGGTGGGCATGGCGTCAGCCGACCGCCTTGGCCGCGGCCTTCTGGGCCTCGCCGAGCGCGTCCTGCGGGGACTTCGCGCCGCTGAGCGCGTTCTGCACCGCGGTCCACAGGGGTTCGGAGATCTTCGGGTACTTGGTGCCGAGGTTGTCGGCGGTGCGGCCCTTCGCGGTGCGCACGGCGTCGACCCACGGCTTGAGCTCCGGGTGCTGGGCCAGCAGCGCGTCCTGGCCGGCCCGGGTCGGCGGGATGTAGTAGGCGAAGGTGTTCGCCGTCTCGACCATGCCCTGCGGCGTCGTCATGCAGTCGACGATCTTCTTGGTCACCTCGTAGCGCTTGGTGTCCTTCTGCACGGGCGCGGTGATGAACTCGCCGCCGGTCGGCGTCGGCGCCACGCCACCGGAGCGGCCCGGGAGCTGGACGACACCGGTCGGGAACTTGGCCTTCGACGCGCTGGTGACCTGCCAGGTGCCGTTGACGGCGAAGCCGAACTCGCCGGTGAGGAACTCCTCCCAGCTGGTGTTCTGCGAGTCGTGGATGACCGAGTTGGGCGCGTACCCGGACTTCAGCCAGCCGGTCCACAGGTCGAGCGCGGCCACGGCCTCGGGCGAGTCGAGCTGACGCAGGTTCGCGCCGGCGCCCCAGAAGAACGGCAGGAACTGGAACGTGCCCTCTTCGGTGCCGATGCCGGCGAACGTGATGCCCTTGTGGTGGGCCGCGGTGACCTTCTGCAGCGCCGCGGTCAGGCTCGCCCAGTCCTTGATCGACGCCGGGTCCACGCCCGCCGACTCCAGGACGGTCTTGTTGTAGTACAGCGCGAGCGTGTTGGCCCCGATGGGGATGCCGAAGGTCTTGCCGTCGACGACGCCGGCGCCGAGCAGGTTCTGGTCGACACCCTTGGTGTCGACGCCGAGATCGTCCATTGTGGACAGCATGCCGGTGTCGGCCAGCGTCGAGACGGCCGGGTTGTCCAGCAGGATGACGTCCGGCGAGGTCCCCTCCTGGGCGGCGAGCAGGGACTGGTTCGTCAGCGCGGTCGTGTCGTAGGCGGTGCGCTTGATGCTCACCCCGGCCTGCGTTCCGCACGCCTCGACCCGCTTCGCCCAGCCGGAGGACGCGTCGTGCTGCGGGTACGGGTCCCACCACGTGTAGGTGGTGGGCGTGGCGCCGGCCGCCCCGCCGTCGCCGGACGACGAGGAGCAGGCGGCGAGGGCGGTGACCAGCGCCAGGGTGCCGGCGGCGGCCGCCAGCCGGATGGGTGAAGGCTTCACGGTATTCCTCCTTGAACTGCGTGAAGGGGTCAGCTTCGGTGCGGGGTGCCGGTGCTGCCGCGGTCGACGAGCTCGGGCGCGAGCAGGTGCAGCACGTCGGGTTCCTCGCCCGCTTCCAGGGTCTCGATCCGGTGGACGAGCTGGCGCACGGCCAGTTCGCCCAGCCGGTCCGGGGCACTGTCGATCGACGAGAACGGCAGGGAAAAGGTGCGGGCGAACTCGTCGGAGTACCGGCCGATCACCGACAGGTCCTCCGGCGCGCGCAGCCCGCGGTCGTGCAGCACGGACGGCAGCGCGGCGGCCGCCGCCTCGTTGTTGAGCAGCAGCCCGGTCACGCCGGGGTGGGCGTCGAGCAGGGCGTGCAGCTCGCGACCCACCTCCGGCTGGCGGGAGGCGCCGAACACGGCGTGCAGCACCATCCCGCGCCGCCCGGCCTCGTCCTGGGCCCCGTTGCGCAGCCGCCAGACGTACGAACCGCCTCGCTCGACGACGTGCTCCGGCTGGGAAACCAGGACCAGCTCGCGGTGCCCGGCGGCGTGCAGGTGCCCGACCATCAGCCGGCCGGCGGCTTCGAAGTCCAGGTCGAACACGTCGACGCCGCTGGGGTCGCGGGTGAGGCCGACGAGCGCGCCGGGCTGGGGCGCCGCCCGCAGCAGCGGGACCCGGTCGTCCTCGTGGGCCACGTTGAGCAGCACGATCCCGTCGACCATGCGGGAGCTGGTGATCCGGTCGAGCGCGTGCGCCCCGTCGGACTCGGTCACCAGCAGCGTGTCGTAGCCGAGTTCGCGCGCGGTGTCCGAGACGCCCAGCATGTACTGCAGCATCGCGGGCTTGAACTCGTCCTCCAGGAACTGCGCGAGCAGGCCGATGACCATGGTCTGGGCCGTGGCCAGCGCCCTGGCGCCGGCGTTCGGCGTGTAGCCGAGCTGCCGGGCCAGGTCCTGCACCCGCACGCGGACCTCCGCGGAGATCGGGCGTTTGCCGGAGAAGGCGTAGGACGCCGTGCTGCGGGAGACCCCCGCCGCCTTGGCGACGTCGCCGATGGTGACCACTGTTTCCTCCGAAGGTGGCTCAGCGCACCGGGGCGCTGAACGGGGCGATCGCGATCCGGTCGAGTACCGGGGCGTAGGGCGATCGCAGCAGGACGCCGGGGTAGGTGTCCGACGCGTAGGTCGTGCCGTCGAAGTCCGGCAGCTCCTCGGACCGGAACGAAAGAGTGTTGTCCCCCGGCTTCAGCTGGACGGGCACGGTCAGCTCCCAGAAGTTGTTCCGGTGGAAGGTGTGCGGGAAGAGCACCCGCCGCGCCGCACCGCCGTTGACCGAGATGTCCGCGTGGCGGGCCAGCGGATCCGGGTTGTAGTGCGTTGCCTCGGACTGCTCCGGGTTGGCGTAGCGGATCCGCAGGGCGTAGGTGCCCGGCCGGTCGGCGGTGACGTGAAACGTTACGGTGTTGCCGTTGCCGGGCGCGCCGCCCACGCCGGTGACCGCCCGGCCACCGTCCGCATGGGACAGTGCGGTCACCTGCGCCGTCCCGGCGAGCTGGGCGTTCTCCGCCTCGTAGGTCTTCGCGGGCAGCGTGCCGTCGGTGCGGCGCACGTCGAGCCGGTCGACCCAGGACGCCGCCGCGACCCCGGTGACGGTGACCTTGTTGATACCACCGGAGAGGGACACCGCGACCGGGCCCGTGGCCTTCCCGAGGTCCTGCCCGTTGACCGCCAGGTTCGTGAGCCCGAGGCCGCGCACGGTCAGCGTCGACTCGGCGTCCTGCGGCGAGTACACCCAGAACGTCGCCGTGTCCCCGCGGCCGAGCCGGAGCGTGCCGGCGCCGGAACCGGGGCCGTAGACCGGTTTCCCGCCGGACGTCGTGGCCAGTTCGGCCTCGTACACCGCGGTGGCCGCGGCCGGGTTCGGCAGCGACAGCTGGAGGCTGTCGACGATCGCGTCGCCCTGCGTCGCGCGGGTGCCGTCGAGGCTGCGGGCGGCGAGGGACAGCGTGTGCTTGCCCTTGCTCAGCCGCACCTTCGTGTCGGCGTGGTCCCAGACCACCCACTTGTAGCCCAGCGGCAGCAGCAGCTCCTGCTCGGCCGCCCCGTCGACGCGCAGGAACACGTTCGTGGGCCCGTTCGCCTTGACCAGGTCGTAGGTGTTGAGGGAGTTGGCGAACACGCTCAGGTCGTAGGTGCCGTCGCTCGGCACGTCGACGCCGAAGCTCAGCACGCCGTCGGAACCGGTCCGGAGGCCGCCCACGTCGTAGCCGCCCGAGGTGTAGAACTTCGAGACGTCGTTCGGGGAGCCTTCCGGGCCGTTCTTGCTGTAGCCCGAGCCGGTGTAGGTCGCGGCCTCGGCTTCGTAGCGCTGCTCCCACAGCTTGGGCGTGGCCGCCGCCGGAGCGCCGGTGCCGCCTGGGCTGAGCACGATTTCGTAGGCCGACGACTCCTTCAGCTTCGGCAGTGAACCGCCGAAGTCGAACGCCGCCACGCCGTTCTGCACCTTGACGTCACGTTCGGAGATCAGCTCCGGCTGGGCCGAGTCCCCGATCTGCCCGGTCCACGGGATCTCCCGGATCCAGGCGTGCGCGGTGCCACCGAGCGCCTTCGGCACGTTCGCGAACTCGACCCAGGCGTTGCCGTCCTTGCCGCCGAAGATCGCCCGCGCCTGGGCCTTCGCCGGGTCGAGGGTCGCGACGCCCTGCAGCGAGTAGTTCTGCCCGGGGAAGGGCGGGGTCACCTCGACGGTGTGCCCGCTCATCTCGCCGTAGGCGTTGAAGAGCCACCACTGACCGTTGCCGCGGTTGGCCTGCACGGCCGAGTCGGACAGGTTGCCGTCGATGTTCCAGTACGCGATGTCGGCGTCCACTTTGGACTCTTCGATCGCGGAGACCCACTGGATCATCTGGCCCGGGACCGAGGTGTGGTAGTTGAACGCGTACTCGTCGATGTTGATCGGCAGCTGCTTCCCGGCGTAGGGCGTTCCCGCGAAGACCTGGGCCTCCCAGCCGCGGTACTTCGCGACGCTCGTGCGGATCTGCTCGGGGTGGCTCAGCTCGTGCCACGTCATCACGTCCGGCACGGTGCCGGCGGCGACGGCGTGCTGCAGGAAGCCCTTGACCTGGTCGTAGAGGACGCTGGTGTTCGGCCCGGCGATCCGCGCCGCGGGCAGCTTTCCCTTGATCAGCCGGTAGGTCTGGTCCCACGCGGCGAAGTAGCCGGCCGGGTTCGTCAGCCAGCTGACCCCGTCGTAGCTCCACTCGCCGGTGCCGAACATGTTGCCTTCGGGTTCGTTGAACGGCACGAACACGACGTTGTCCCGGTACATCGGGTCCAGCGTGAGCACCTGGTCGACCTGCTTGGCGATCTTCTCCGAGTACAGCCGCAGCTTCTCTTCAGGGGTGTTTCCCGGCCACTGGTAGGGGAAGCCGCGGTGGATGTCGGTCATGTAGACGTAGACGTCGCCGTTCGTGCTGTCCGCCAGCGGCTTGACGATTTCCAGGGCGTCGGCGCCCGGGTGCTGGGGGCCGTCCTGCGCCTTCGTGGCGATCGTGCGGACGTGCATGCCTTCGATGAGGTTGTTGGTCGGGACGCCATCGCCGTACAGGCCGTAGAGGCTGCCGGCGGCGCCGCCGTGGAACGGCCCGGTGTCGCTGCCGAGGTCGATGGTCAGCTGGCCGTCGCGGACGACCGTGACCGACGCCGTCACCGCCCGGCCCGCGGCCGTCCCCGGCACGGTGAACGTGCCGGGGCGGCTGTAGGCCGCCGGGTCCACAGTGGACCACTGGATCGGCACGTCCCGGTCGTAGCCGTCGCTGAACGTGCCACGGACCGCGCCCGGGAGCGCGGGCGGCGTGCCGACGGTGGCGCGGAGGTCGAGCTGCGTCTGGGTCAGGCCGGTGACGGCGGGTGCTGGTCCGGCCAGCTCGGCGACCTGGGTGGCGGACAACGCCGTGTCGTACAGCTGGAAGTCGTCGATCGCGCCCTTCAACAAGGGGTCGGCGTAGAAGCTCTTGCCGAGGTAGCCGGCGAACGAGGTGCCCGCGTCGGCGAGCTGCGCGGCGGTGACGTCGGTGCTGGCCGACGAGACGGCGGCGCCGTCGAGGTAGGCGGTGAGCCGGTGCGCGGCCGAGTCGAGCGTCACCGTGACGGTCTGCCACGTCGTCGGGAGCGCGGCGTACCCGGTCACCTGGGCCTCGGCGCCGCCGCCGGCGGTGGTGACCGCGCCGCGAAGGCGTCCGTCGGCGTTCGACGGCGTCGCGAACAGGTACTTCGTGGTGTCCTTGCCCAGCGCGAAGAGCCACTGCCACGGCGCGGCGTTCGCGTTGTCCCACTTCACGCGCACGGAGACGGTGACATCGGGCGCGCTGCCGAGGGCGGCGCGCGGGAGCTTGACGTAGGCGCCGTTCGAGGTCGGCGCACCGCCGGGCAAGGCCAGCGCACCGCCGCCACCGGCCCCGGCGACGACCTGGGCGGTGGCGCCGTTGACCAGCGTGCCGTCGAGCCCGTGCCCGGAGGAGTCGGACACGACCCCGGTGCTCACGTCGGTGGCGTCGAAGTCGTAGTGCACCAGCGGCCCCGGCGCCTCGGCCGCAGCTGCTGGTAGCGCTAACAGTTGGCCCGCGCCAAGCAGGGCGGCGCCCAGCACCAGCGTCACCGTGCGGACCGGCGTCCGCGTTCCTCTCGATAGCACCATCGTCGCTGCTCCTGAGTAGGTCCGAACGGCTGAGCGTGTCGACCGAGGCGGTGATCATCGAACCGGTTCGACGACCAGCCTCAAGCGCACATTGTGAGCGTTAACACGATCCGGTGGCAAGCCCCTTCACGGATCGAGTGCCGACGACGCCGGACGGTGACTGCGGCTCGACCGCGGGAGCGGCCGGAACACCCGGTCGCGCTCGCCTGGTACGCGGGACTCCTCGTCGGCGCCTACGTCTTCGCCACGGCCGCGTACCGCCGCAAGATCTCCAAGTCCGACACGATGAACATCGAGCAAGGCTGGGGAACCGCGAGGCGCCGCGTTCCGGCGGGCCTGCCCGCCTCTGCCGAGGGTGGGCCGGGCCCCCCGGCGGCTCGATCGCGTTCGGCGACCCCTAGGCCGGCGCCGGCGTCGCACACCCGGGCTATTCGTCCTCGAGCTCGGCCAGCACCTCGGCCGCGGTCCGGCTGCCCTCGTTGGCGAGCCGGCGGAGCTCGTCGAGGTCCTCGCGTTCAGTAGCGGCCTCGATGAGCAGGTCGACGGCATCGGAATGCCCCGCGGCCGCCCACCTCCGCAGTTCGGCGGTGTCGCCGCGCTCGGCCGCCAGCTCGATGGCCTCATCGGGATCGGTCACGGCTCGAGCCTACGGCGCGGCCGGGCCGTCCAAACCGGCGAAGACCAGCGTCGTTGACGAGAACCTGACGATCACCCCGGAGACACTTACGATTTCCCTACGCCGACGCGCGGATCTTGACGTTTTCTCTACGCCGGCTCCCCGGCGGCCGAGGCACGCTGCGGTGGTGCCGGCACCCACCTCATGGCTCAAACGGCTGGTACTCGGCCGGCCGTTCCGGAGCGACACGCTCGGGGAGACGCTTCTGCCGAAGTGGCTCGCCCTGCCGATCTTCGCCAGTGACCCGCTCTCTTCGGTGGCGTACGCGACCCAGGAGATCCTGCTGATCCTGTCGATCGGCGGGCTGGCCTACCTCACGATGGCGCCGTGGGTCGGTTTGGGCGTGGCCGTGCTGCTCACCGTCGTCGTGATCTCCTACCGGCAGGTGGTGCGCGCCTACCCCAGCGGCGGCGGCTCGTACGAAGTCGCCTCCCGCAACCTCGGCAGCCGCGCCGGGCTGGTCGTCGCCGGGGCCCTGATGGTCGACTACATCATGACGGTCGCGGTCTCGGTCGCGTCCGGTGTGGACAACATCATCTCCGCCGTCCCGGAGCTCAACGACTACCGGATCGCGCTGAACGTCGGCTTCATCGTCGTGCTGATGGCGATGAACCTGCGGGGCATCCGCGAGTCCGGCCGGGCGTTCGCCGCGCCGACGTACCTGTTCATCGCCTCGGTCATGCTGCTGATCGTCGTCGGACTGGGCCGCACCCTCACCGGGCACGCTCCGGTGGCCGAAAGCGCCGGTTACGACGTCCGTCCCGAACAGGTCGGCTTGACCGGTTTCGCCCTGGTCTTCCTGCTGCTGCGGTCGTTCGCGTCCGGCTGCACCGCGTTGACCGGCGTCGAGGCGATCTCCAACGGCGTGCCCGCGTTCCGCAAGCCCAAAGCCCTGAACGCGGCGCGCACGATGACCGCCATGGGCACCATCGCCGTCGTCATGTTCGGCGGCATCACGGCGCTGGCCCTGATCACCAAGGTGCACATCGCCGAGAACACCTGCGACCTGACGGGCTTCGCCGGCGATTGCCGGAACGACCCGCAGCGCACGGTGATCAGCCAGATCGGCGCCGCGGTCTTCGGCGGCGACCACAGCGTGCTGTTCTTCGTCCTGCAGGCCGCCACCGCGTTGATCCTCATCCTGGCCGCGAACACCGCGTTCAACGGCTTCCCGCTGCTGACGTCGATCCTCGCGCAGGACCGCTACCTGCCGCGCCAGCTGCACACCCGCGGCGACCGGCTCGCCTTCTCCAACGGCATCATCGCCCTGTCGCTGGTGGCGGGCATCCTGATCTTCGCCTTCGACGGCTCCACCACGCGGCTCATCCAGCTGTACATCCTCGGCGTCTTCACCTCGTTCACGCTCTGCCAGGTCGGCATGGTCAAGCACTGGAACCGGGTCCTCGCCGACACGACCGGCGCCCGCGACCGGCGGGCCGCCCACCGCTCACGGCTGATCAACGCGCTCGGGGCCGCCCTCACCGCCATCGTCCTCGTCGTCGTCCTGGTCACCAAGTTCACCCACGGCGCCTACCTCGTCGTGATCGCGATCCCGTTGCTGTACGGGCTGATGCGCGCCGTCCACCGCCACTACACGCACGTCCGCGAAGAACTGCAGCCCGACGACGAGTTCGAGCTGCTGCCCAGCCGCGTCCACGCGATCGTGCTGGTGTCCACATTGCACAAACCGAGCCAGCGCGCGGTCGCGTTCGCCCGCGCCACCCGGCCCGACACCCTCACCGCGATCACGGTCAACGTCGACGACTCAGACACCCGCGAACTGCAGCGGCAGTGGGAGCGGCGCGGCGTGAAGGTCCCGCTCAAGGTCCTCGAGTCGCCGTACCGCGAGATCACCCGGCCGGTCGTGCAGTACGTGAAGAGCCTCCGCCGGTCCAGCCCGCGTGACGTCGTCAGCGTCTACATCCCCGAGTACGTCGTCGGCCGCTGGTGGGAGAACATCCTCCACAACCAGAGCTCGCTGCGGCTGAAGGGGCGGCTGCTGTTCGAACCGGGCGTCATGGTCACCAGCGTCCCGTGGCAGCTGAGCTCCACCCACCGCCGCGACCTCCAGCGCGTCCGCCCCCTACCCGGCGACATCCGCCGGGGCGTCACCACCCAGCGGGTGAGCTCGCCTGCCGGCAGTGGCGCTTACAGCAGCTCACGGCGGCACGTCAAGAGCCCCGAGAAGCGGACTACCTGAAGCGGTTCCCCCAAGCGGAGCAACCGGCTTCCCGCCCTCCGCCGTGGCTATGATCCTGCGCATGGTGTCACCACTTCGGGGGTCGATCCCGCGTATCGTCAGGTGACCGACTGCTTAGTAGGCTCGCGGGCACGAGCCCGTTTCTCAACGACGAGGAGGTCCCCGTGACCGATTCCCCTTCCCGTGTCACCGTGGTCACCGGTGCCGGCCGCGGCATCGGTGCCGCCGTGGCCGCCCGGCTGGCCGAAGACGGTTTTGCCGTCGGGCTGCTCGACCTGGACGAGGCCGGCGTCAAGCAGGGCGCCGAGGCCATCGTCGCCAAGGGGGGCAAGGCCGTCGGCGTTGCCCTCGACGTCAGTGACGCCGAGCAGGTCGAGGCCGCCGTCACCCGGGTCGCCGATGAGCTGGGCCCGCCGGTCGTGCTGATCAACAACGCCGGCATCACCCGCGACAACCTGATCTTCACGATGACCGAGCAGGACTGGGACTCCGTCCTCGGCGTGCACCTCAAGGGCTCGTTCCTGATGACCCGCGCGGTGCAGAAGTACATGACGCAGGAGAAGTACGGCCGGATCGTCAACCTCTCCAGCACCTCGGCGCTGGGCAACCGCGGCCAGGTCAACTACTCCGCCGCGAAGGCCGGCATGCAGGGCTTCACCAAGACCCTCGCCATCGAGCTGGGCAAGTTCAACGTCACCGCGAACGCGATCGCGCCGGGGTTCATCGCCACCGACATGACCGCCGCGACGGCCGAGCGGATCGGCATGGGCTTCGAGGAGTTCAAGGCCGCCGCCGCGTCGCAGATCCCGGTGCAGCGCGTCGGCACGCCCGACGACATCGCCCACCTGGCCTCCTTCCTGGTCAGCGAGGGCGCCGGGTTCATCTCCGGCCAGGTCATCTACGCCGCCGGCGGACCGAAGGACTGAGGCCGATGCGCGAGTTCGAGAACCTGGACGCCTTCGCCGCCGCGGTCGGCGAGCACCTCGGGTACAGCGAGTGGCTGAAGGTCACCCAGGACCGGGTGAACCTGTTCGCCGACGCCACCGACGACCACCAGTGGATCCACGTCGACGAGCCGATGGCGACCGCGGGCCCGTTCGGCGGCACCATCGCCCACGGCTTCCTGACGCTGTCGCTGCTCTCGGCGTTCGGCCCGAAGATCTACAAGGTCAACGGCATCAAGATGGGCATCAACTACGGCCTCAACAAGGTCCGCTTCCCGCAGCCGGTGAAGGTCGGCTCGAAGGTGCGCGCCGGGGCCGAGCTGGTGGAGGTCACCGACATCCCGGGCGGCAAGCAGGCGGTGTCGAAGTGGACCGTCGAGATCGACGGCGAGGCGAAGCCCGCTTGCGTCGCCGAGTGGGTGACGCGTTTCCTGGCGTGATGCCATCCGGGAAGCGTCACTTTCGTGGGGAAAGTGACGCTTCCCGGCGCACTCTGTACGTCATACCGACTAGTCGGTATGCTCGCCCCAGCGAAGCTTGAGGAGGCCGGATGAACCCGCCAGGACTCGACCTGGACCGCCTGCGCGCCCACCTGGACGCGCACCGGCCCGGCCTGGTCGCCGGGGCGCTGACCGCGGACGTCGTGGAGGGCGGCCGGTCGAACCTCACCTACGTGGTGGGCGACGGCCGCTCACGCTGGGTGGTGCGCCGCCCGCCGCTCGGGCACGTGCTGCCCACCGCGCACGACATGACCCGCGAGTTCCGGGTGATCTCCGGCCTGCGCGACACCGCCGTCCCGGTGCCCGAAGCGCTCCTGCTCTGCGAGGACGCCGACGTCGTCGGGGCGCAGTTCTACGTCATGAGCTTCGTCGAGGGCACCCCCTACCGGACCGCCGACGAGCTCGCGGAACTCGGGGAAGCACGCACCCGGGCCATCGCCGACGCCCTGGTCGACACGCTCGTCGACCTGCACGCCGTCGACCCGGCGGCGGTCGGGCTCGGCGACTTCGGCCGGCCGGAGGGCTTCCTCGAGCGGCAGCTGCGGCGGTGGAAGAAGCAGCTCGACGCGTCCCGCAGCCGCGACCTCGACGGCATCGAGGAGCTGCACGACCGGCTCGCCGCGGCGGTGCCGGTGTCCGGGAAGCCGTCGATCATCCACGGCGACTACCGCCTCGACAACGTCCTCGTCGACGGCGACGACAAGATCTCCGCCGTGCTCGACTGGGAGATGTCGACGCTCGGCGACCCGCTGACCGACCTCGCGCTGCTGGTGGCCTACGCCGAGCGCGACAAGGTGTCGCTGCAGTTCGTCTCCAACGCCAGCTCCGCGCCCGGGTACCCGAGCACCGACGAGGTCGTGCGGCGCTACGCCGAACGTTCGGGGCGGGACGTCTCGCAGCTGAACTGGTACGTCAGCTTCGCGTTCTTCAAGCTGGCCGTGATCCTGGAAGGCATCCACTACCGCTACACGCAGGGCAAGACGGTCGGCGCGGGCTTCGAAGGCGTCGGGGCCGGTGTCCCGCTGCTCATCTCGCACGGCAACGAGATTCTCAAAGAGGAGAAGTAGATGGACTTCGCGTTCGACGAGAAGACCGAGGAGCTGCGCGGGAAGCTCCTCGAGTTCATGGACTCGCACATCCACCCCGCCGAGCCGGTGTTCGAGCAGCAGCTCGCCGAACGCGACGACCCGTGGGCCATCCCGCCGGTCATGGAGGAGCTGAAGGCCGAAGCGCGCAAGCGCGGCCTGTGGAACTTCTTCCTCCCCGGCGAGCACGGCGCGGGCCTGACGAACCTGCAGTACGCGCCGCTGGCCGAGATCACCGGCCGCAGCATCCGGCTCGCCCCGACCGCGCTCAACTGCGCCGCGCCGGACACCGGGAACATGGAAGTGCTGGCCATGTTCGGCAACGAGCAGCAGCAGAAGCAGTGGCTGGAACCGTTGCTGAACGGCGAGATCCGCTCCGCGTTCGCGATGACCGAGCCGGACGTCGCCTCCTCCGACGCCCGCAACATCGAGACCGCGATCCGGCGCGACGGCGACGAGTACGTCATCAACGGCCGCAAGTGGTACATCTCCGGCGCGATGAACCCCGCGTGCCAGATCTTCATCGTCATGGGCAAGACGGACCCGGAGGCCGCGCCGCACAAGCAGCAGAGCATGATCCTGGTCCCCCGCGACACCCCGGGCCTGACGGTCAAGCGCGGCATGCACGTCTTCGGCTACGACGACAGCGACCACGGCGGCCACGCCGAAGTGCTGTTCGAAGACGTCCGCGTGCCGGTCGAGAACCTCATCGCCGGCGAGGGTGACGGGTTCGCCATCGCGCAGGCCCGCCTCGGGCCGGGCCGCATCCACCACTGCATGCGCGCCATCGGGATGGCCGAGCGCGCGCTCGAGCTGATGTGCAAGCGCGCGATCTCCCGCGAGGCGTTCGGCAAGCCGATCGCGCAGCAGGGCGTCGTGCAGGACTGGATCGCCGAGTCGCGCGTCAAGATCGAGCAGCAGCGGCTGCTGGTGCTCAAGACCGCGTGGCTGATGGACACCGTCGGCAACCAGGGCGCGCACACCGAGATCCAGGCGATCAAGATCTCGACCCCCGCCGCGGTCGAGTGGATCCTCGACAAGGCCGTCCAGGTGCACGGCGCGGGCGGCGTCAGCCAGGACTTCCCACTGGCCGCGATGTGGGCCGGGAACCGGACGCTGCGGCTGGCCGACGGGCCGGACGAGGTCCACAAGCGCTCACTCGCCCGGCGTGAGCTGAAGAAGTACCTCTCGGAGGGCGCGAAGTGACTGTCACCGCCGAAGACCTGACCCGTCAGGCGACGGAGTTCCTGGCCGCGCACGACCCCGCGTCGACCGACCGGATGGAGTTCCTCCGGGCTCGGTTCGACGCCGGCCTCGCCTGGGTCCACTTCCCCGCCGGCCTCGGCGGCCAGAACGCGCCGCGCGCGCTGCAGTCCGCTGTGGACAGTGTGTTCACCGAGGCGGGCGCGCCGGACAACAACCCGCGCCGGATCGGCATCGGCCTCGGCATGGCCGCGCCGACCATCCTCGCCTTCGGCACGCCGGAGCAGCGCGAGCGCTACCTGCGTCCACTGTGGACCGGCGAGGAGGTGTGGTGCCAGCTGTTCAGCGAGCCGGGCGCCGGCTCCGACCTCGCCGCGCTGGGTACCCGCGCCGTCCGCGACGGCGACGACTGGATCGTCACCGGCCAGAAGGTCTGGACGTCGGGCGCGCACGAGTCGCAGTGGGCGATCCTGGTGACGCGCACCGACCCGGACGTCCCGAAGCACCAGGGCATGACGTACTTCCTGTGCGACATGACCGCGCCCGGCGTCGAGGTCCGGCCGCTGCGCCAGATCACCGGCGAGGCCGAGTTCAACGAGGTCTTCCTGACCGACGTCCGGATCCCCGACAGCCAGCGCCTCGGCGCGGTCGGCGAGGGCTGGAAGGTCGCGCAGACGACGTTGATGAACGAGCGCGTCGCGATCGGCGGGCACGTCCAGCCGCGTGAGGGCGGGCTGATCGGGATCGTCGCGAAGACCTGGCGCGAGCGGCCCGAGCTGCGCACGCCGGAGCTGCGTGACCGCCTGGTGCACCGCTGGGTCGAGGCGGAGACGCTGCGGCTGGCCGGTACCCGGCTGCGCCAGCAGCTGACGGCGGGCGCGCCCGGGCCGGAAGGTTCGGCCATGAAGGTCGCGTTCTCCGAGCTGAACCAGGCGCTGACCGGCCTGGAGGTCGAGCTGCTCGGCGAGGAGGGCCTGGCGTACGACGACTGGACGTTCCGGCGCCCGGCGATCGTCGACTTCACCGGCCGCGAAGCCGGCTACCGCTACCTGCGCGCGAAGGGGAACTCCATCGAGGGCGGCACCTCGGAGGTCCTGCGCAACATCATCGCCGAGCGCGTGCTGGGGCTGCCCTCGGAGCCGCGCGTCGACAAGGACGTCGCCTGGAAGGACCTCCCCCGATGAGTCAAACACAGCCTGATCTGCTGTACTCGGACGTCGAAGAGGATCTGCGGGCCTCGGTCCGGGACCTGCTGAAGGACAAGGCTTCGCCGGAGGCGCTGCTGGCGCGCGTGGAGACGGCCGAGGGGTACGACCTGAAGCTGTGGCGCACGCTGGCCGAAGAGGTCGGGGTGGCCGGGCTCGCGGTGCCCGAGGAGCTGGGCGGGCACGGCGCGTCGGCGCGTGAGGTGGCCGTGGTGGCCGAGGAGCTGGGCCGCAGCGTCGCGCCGGTGCCGTTCCTGGGCAGCGTGGTGCTGGCGACGACGGCGCTGGTCCGCGCTTCGGCCGGCGAGTACGTCCGGCAGCTGGCTTCGGGTTCGGCGATCGGCGCGCTGGCCGTGCCGCTGTCGACGGCGCCGGGCGCGGGTTTCCCGTCGTCGGTGACCGCTTCCGACGGCCGGCTCAGCGGCCGGGTCGGCACGGTGGCCGACGCGTCGGTCGCGGACCTGCTGGTCGTCCCGGCGGCGGGCCCGGACGGTCCCGCGCTGTACGTCGTCTCGGCGGCCGACGCGACGGTGACGGAGCTGGTGTCGTTCGACCTGACCCGGCGCGTGGCCGACGTGGAGCTTTCGGACGCGCCGGCGACGCTGGTGGCATCGGGCCCGGAGGCGGCTTCGGCGCTGGAGGAGGCGTTGCTGTTCGGGGCCGGGATCCTGGCGTCGGAGCAGACGGGCGTCGCCGAGTGGGCGCTGACGGAGACGGTGTCGTACCTGAAGGGGCGCTACCAGTTCGGCCGGCCGGTGGGCGGGTTCCAGTCGCTGAAGCACCGGCTGGCGAACCTGTACACGGACCTGGTGCTGGCCCGGGCGGCGGCGCGCTACGCGGCGGACTCGCTGGCGACGGGGACGGACGTGCCGATCGCGGTGGCGGTCGCGCAGGCGCGGGTGTCGCCGATCGCGGTGAAGGCGACGGAGGAGGCGATCCAGCTCCACGGCGGCATCGGGATGACGTGGGAGCACCCGGCGCATTTGTACTTGAAGCGGGCGAAGGCGGACGAGCTGGCGCTGGGGACGCCGGGGAAGCACCGGGCTCGGTTGGCCGAGTTGGTTGATTTGCCTGCTTGAGGATTTGCCGGCCGAGCAGGTGGGGCGAGGCGGGGTGGTCCTGGCCGCACCCCTGCTCGCCCCGCCCCACGGGCTTCCCAGGCGAGCCGGCACGAGAACGGGCACTGACGAGAACCCAGACTCCCCCGCACCCCGATCCGAAGCCAGAACACGGCCGGCAGCGCCGGGTCAAGGCATCTTTCCCGCCTTGACCCGGTGTTGCCGGCCGTAGTCACAATGACAGCTTCGGGGTGCCGGAGGGCCACTAGGGGAAAGCTATGCCCGCCTAACGCACTCCTCACCCGCCCGCGCGGGCCACCCGCGCCGGTGGCCCCGCGCGGCGGCAACTCCCCTTTCGTGAATCCCGTTCATTTTTCTTCCGAATTTTCGCTCATCTGAGCGAAAATTCTGTGAGCCGCGCCACTTGCAGGGCAAAAGGGTGGCAAAACTGCCCCCGTTCCCATGGTTCTCCCCACCCGCCGGGATCTAGCCTGGGCGCCATGGAATTCGCCGTCGCACCGACGGAAGCGCTGGAGGAAGCGACCGTCGTCGTCGGCGGGCATCGGCACAGCGCGCTCGCCGCCGGGCCCGCGTCCGGTGAACTCGTGCTGCTGCTGCACGGCTGGCCCGAATTCGCCGAGTCCTGGACCGAGCAGCTGCACGCCCTCGGCGAGGCCGGGTACCGCGCCCTCGCCGTCGACCAGCGCGGGTACGCCCGGGACGCCCGGCCCGAGGGTGTCGAGCACTACTCGATCGAGCACCTGGTCGACGACGCCCTCGCCTTCGCCGACAGCCAGGGCGCCGACCGGTTCCACCTGGTCGCGCGCGACTGGGGCGGCATGGTCGCCTGGGCCCTCGCCACCGCGCACCCCGGCCGGCTGCGGTCGCTGACCGTCCTCTCCACGCCGCACCCCTCGGCCCTGCAGCGCGCCGCCGCCACCGATGACGGGCAGTTCCACGACCTCGGCTACATCCGCTTCTTCCGCCGCGGTGTCGGCAAAGCCGAGAAATTCCTCTTACGCGACGAAGCCGCGCAATTACGCGCTGTCTACAATCGCCGGATTCCGGTCGAAATCGTCGAACGCACGGTCGCGCGCCTTTCCGAACCGGGCGCGCTGACCGCGACGCTGAATTGGTACCGCGGCGCCACGAACGACGTTTTCGACGTCCCGGCGGGCCGCATCACCGTGCCGACGCTATACCTCTGGGGCAGCGAGGACCCGTACCTCGGCCAGAGCGCCGCGGAGCTGACGGTCCACCACATCGACGCGGAGTACCGCTTCCAGATCATCGAGGGCGCGAGCCAGTGGATGGCGATGGAGGCCCCCGACGAGGTCATCGCCCTCCTGCTGGACCACCTCCGGCGCCACTAGCCGGTCTTGCGGACCAGGCCCGTGTAGCCGACGAGCGCCAGCGTGGCCAGCGCCCAGATCGCGGCCTGGACCAGCCAGATCGCCACTGTGAACCACTGCCCGGCGGCGATCCCGGTGTTGAGGTCGCACCGCCCGCGCACCCCCGGCGACAGCGGCAACCCGCGGTCGAGGCCGACGCCGATCAGTTCCACCGTCGTGCACAGGGTGCCGGTCGCGGCGTTCAGGTCCGCCGTCCGCTCGGCCGCGCGGTGACCACCGTCGCCGACGTGCCCGGCCCAGAGCCCCAGTCCCCCGGCCGCGACCACGGCCAGCAGCAACGCCGCCGCCGTCCGGCGCGCGCGGTAGCCGTACCCGGCCAGCGCACCCCACAGCCAGTGGAACCGGCGGGCCGGCCAGCCGCCGACGGCCTTCGGCGCCCGCCGGTGCAGGTCCCGCTGCTGGGCGATGAGGATCCGCCGCGCGTTCCCGTCGTGCCCGGCAGCGCGTTCGGACGCGGCCAGCTGCTGGTACGGCCCGGGCCGGTACGCGGCGGTGTGCGACCGGATCAGAGTCAGCCACTCGCGCCAGGTGACGTCGCCGAGCGAGCCGAACCGGAACCCGTCGAGCTCGACGAGACCGTCCAACCCGTCGGGCGGGAAGACCGTCCCGTCGACGACGGCGCCTTCGAGGCTGACGAGCGTTCCCTCTTCGTCGCGCGTGTCCAGCGTCGCGCCGGAGAACGCCAGCTGACCGCCGATGTGGGCGCCGAGCAGGTGGATCGCCGGGTCCGCGCCCGCGCCGGTCCCGCGCAAGCCGGTCAGCGACAGGCTGTCGCGGATCTCGCACCGGTCGGCGACCAGCACCGGTCCCGCGTCGTTGACGACCTCGGCGTCGGCGAGGACAGCCGAGCCGCCGATCCGGGCCGACCGCAGGCTCAGCGCGCCGAACTCCGACGAGCAGGTCACCTTGACGCCGGCGAGGTCCAGGTACGGCCCGACGCGGAGGTCATCGGCGCCCAGGGCGGGTCCGGACGCGTTGGCCAGTTCCGCGCCCGGCAGCCGCAGCTGGCCGGCGATCCCGGCGTCCCGCAGCCGGAGCGCCCCTTCTTCGCCGGCGCCGGTGACGTGCGCCCCGGCCAGGTCGACGCTGCCGCCGATCTCCAGCCGATCGGCGTGCAGCGCGGGTCCGGCGTCGTTGGCCAGCCGGGCTCCTTCGAGGTAGAGGTCGCCGTCGATCCGGGCGGTGAGCAGGCGGATCGTGCCCGGCTCCCCGGCTCCGGTCGCGGTCAGCCCGGAGAAGTGGACGTTGCCGCCGACCCGCAGCCGGTCGCCGCTCAACGCGGCCCCGGAGTCGTTGGCCAGCTCCATGCCTTCGAAGTAGCAGTTCCCGCCCACGTGCGCGCCGAGCAGGCAGAGCGCCCCGTACTCGCCCGAGGCCCGGGCTTTCAGGCCTTCGGCGGAGAAGCTGTCCTCGACCCGCATGCCGTCGGCGCTCAGCCCCCGGCCCTCGGTGGTGGCGAGCACCGCGCCACCGAAGTCGACCTGGCCGCCGATCCGCGCCCCGAGCAGGGAGACCGCGGCGTCTCCCCCGGCGGCGGTCACGGTGACCCCGGTGCAGCGGAGGTCGCCCGCCCGGAGGCGATCGGCCTCCAGGCCGGGTCCGCTCTCGTTGGTGAGCACGGCTTCGTCCAGCGCCACCTCGCCGCCGATCCGGGCACCGTGCAGGACGGCCACGCCGTCCGGGCCGGCCCCGGTCAGCTTCGTCTCCGCCAGGCGCAGTTCGTCGTCGACGACGAGGCCGCCGGCCACCAGCGCGGGCCCGGAGCCGTTGGTCAGCTCGGCGCCGTCGAAATCTACGTCCCGGGTGATGTGCGCGCCGATCGCGCGGACGGCGCCCAGCGGTCCCGCGCCGGTCGCCCGCAGGTCGACGCCCCGGAGTGAGCCGCTTTCGAGGCCGTCCAGGTAGACGGCGGGGCCGTCCTCGTTGGTGACCTCCGCGTCGGAGAGGAGCGTCCGCCCGGTGATCCGGGCGTCGCGCAGGCAGATCGCGCCGTACTCGCCGGAGCCGGTCGCGCGGACGCCGGTGAGGTCGAGGTCGTGGCCGATCCGGAGGCCGGTGCCGTCGAACCCGGCGATCCGGCCGCCGGACAGGTCGAGCCAGGGCAGCTTCGCGTGCCGCGCGCTGATCGGGTTCACGACCACGCAGCCGGCCAGCGCCAGCCCCACCGGTGCCTCGACGTGGTCCAGGTTCAGCGTCCCGGCGATCCGGGCGCCCTCGACGCGCACCCCGCGCGGGTCCACCGGACCGCGCAGGCCCAGCAGCAGCTCGCGCAGCACCGCGGCCCGCAGCGGGGCGTCGGTCACGTACGCGAGACCGTTGCGGGCCGCGTCGAGCAGCTCTCGTTCCGCGCCGGTCAGCTTGTCGAGGACGGGCAACGTCACCCGGGTGGCCGCAGAGCGTCCAGCAGCAGGTCCGCGTAGTGGTCCCCGACCTGGCGCGCCGACAGCGTGCCGCCGCGGCGGTACCACGAGCCCAGGTGGTGGACCGAGCCGAAGAAGAAGTCGACGACCACGTCGGCCGGCTTGTCCGTGCGGAACTCGCCCGACGCCTGGCCTTCCTCGATCAGGCCGCGGAAGCGCTCGTGGTACTTGCGGCGCTCGGCGCGGACCGCCTTCTGCTTGTCCGGGGACAGCTGGTGCATCGACTGCAGGAAGATCGTGTTGTCGTCGAGGTTGTCGATGCTGGACACCACGACGTCGGACGCGGCGGCGCCGAGCCGCTCGCGCAGCGGGGCGTCCGACGAGGCGACGCTCTCCAGCTGCCGGGTCTGCTCGCGCAGGACGCGCGCGTAGATCTCGTAGAGCAGGTCGTCCTTCGAGCCGAAGTAGTGGTACATCGCGCCCTTGGTGACGCCCGCGGCTTCGACGATCTCCTGGACGGACGTGCGGTCGAAGCCCTTCTTGGCGAACAGCTTCGTGGCGTGCTCCAGCAGCCGCCGCGGCACGGCGGCCTGGTCGTCGCCGGAGGCCTCGCCCGGCTTACGGGTGCTTGCTCGGGTCACCGCAAGTACCCCCTCTCCGAGTCAGGACGCACCAGGATAACGGCTCAGCCCTGCCAGGACAGGAACCGCCGCGGGTTGTCCACGAGCATGGTCGTGATGTCCGTTTCGGACACCCCGCGCTCCCGCAGCGCGGGCAGCACGTCCCGCGTGATGTGCAGGTAGTGCCAGTTCGGCGTCAGCACGGGGAGCTGGTCGGCCGGCAGCCAGTCGATGTAGCAGGACGCGTCGTGCGAAAGCACCATGCTGCCCGCGTAGCCGCGTTCGCACAGCGCCGCGACGGTGTTCACGCGCTCCTCGAACGGCAGCAGCAGGTCGAGGCCGAAGCGGTCCATGCCGAGCAGCGAGCCGCGGTCGGCCAGCTCGGTCAGGTACCCGAGGTCGGTCGAGTCGCCGGAGTGCCCGACCAGCACCTTGCCCAGGTCGACGCCCTCGTCTTCGAAGATCGCCTGCTGCTCCAGGCCCCGCCGGGTGCCGGCGTGCGTGTGGGTCATGATCGGCGCGCCCGTCTCGACGTGGGCCTTCGCGACCGCCCGCAGCACGCGCTCGACGCCGGGCGTCACGCCGGGTTCGTCGGTGGCGCACTTGAGCAGTCCCGCCTTGACGCCGGTGCCGGCGATGCCCTCGCGGATGTCCCCGACGAACATCCCGACGAGCGGGTCCTCGCCCTGCAGCATCGTGCCGGGCCCGCGGTAGTGCAGGTAGTGCGGCACGTCGTTGTAGGTGTACAGCCCGGTCGCGACGACGATGTTGACCTCGACCTCGGCGGCGACCCGCTGCACGCGCGGGATGTAGCGGCCCAGGCCGATGACGGTGGGGTCGACGATCGTGTCGATCCCCGCGTCCTTCAGCTCCTTGAGCCGCCGGATCGCCTCGGGGACGTGCTCGTCCTCGCGAAACCCTTCGTGCTCCGGGTAGTTGGCGACGAACTCGGGGCTCAGCACGAAGAGGTGCTCGTGCATGAGGACGCGGCCCAGCGCTTCCGGCGCGATCGCGCCGCGAACGGTCTCGACCACCTCGTCACCCCCGGGCCCGGAGCTCGCGGCGCAGGATCTTGCCGCTGGTGGTCTTGGGCAGCTCGTCGAGCACCACGATGGTGCGCGGGTACTTGTAGGCGGCGAGCCGTTCCTTGCACCAGGCGACCAGTTCCGCGGGGTCGGCGGTCGCGCCCGGCGCCGGGCTGACGTACGCCTTGACCGTCTCGCCGCGGTATTCGTCGGCGACCCCGACGACCGCGGCTTCGCGGACCGCCGGGTGCGTGTACAGGACGTCTTCGACCTCGCGCGGCCACACCTTGAAGCCGGACGCGTTGATCATGTCCTTCTTGCGGTCGACGACGTAGACCCAGCCGCGTTCGTCCATGAAGCCGATGTCGCCGGTGAGCAACCGGCCGCCGGGCAGCGCTTCGGCGGTCGCGTCGGGGCGGTTCCAGTAGCCGGAGACGACCATCGGGCCTTCGACCGCGATCTCGCCCGCCTGCCCGAACGGCAGCTCTTCGCCGTTCTCGCCGAGGATGCGGACGATCGTGTCCGGCACCGGCAGGCCGATCGAGATCGTGCCCGACTCGGGGTCGATCGGCGCTTCGAGCGTGCCGGGGACGACGACGCAGCCCGCGGTGGTCTCGGTGAGGCCGTAGCCGTTGTGGATGTAGTGCCCGGTCTTCGCGCGGAACGCCTCGACGACGGCGGGCGGCAGCGCGGCGCCGCCGGAGTAGAGCAGGGCGAACGAATCGAAGTGCTCACGGCTGAAGGACGGGTGCGCCATCAGGGCCATGTAGGCCGTCGACGGCCCGACCGTGTACGACGGCCGGTGCTCGAGGAAGGCGTCGAGCACCACGCCCGGTTCGAAGCGGTAGGCGAGGGCGAGCGTGCCGCCGATGTCGATCGCGGAGCCGACTTCGCAGACCATGCCGGTGATGTGGAACAGCGGCGCGAGCCCGAACAGCGTCGAGCCCGCGGGCAGGCCGCTGAACGACCCGAGGACGGCGGCGTTGATGCCGATGTTGCCGTGGGTGTTGGTGGCGCCCTTCGGCGTGCCGCTGGTGCCGGAGGTGTAGCTGATCAGCGCGGTGTCGTCGAGCGCGAACGCGGGTTCCGGCGGCTTCGGACCCGGCGTCGCCGCGGCTTCGAGGAGCTCGGTCGCGCCCGGGGTCTCCTCTTTCTCGATCTTGGCGAGGACGCGCTCGTCGTCGCGGGTCTGGAACTCGAGCTCGCTGGTGGTGAGGGCGATGCCGACGCCGTTGTCCGCGGCCGTCTTGCCGATGTAGGCGTTCCAGCCGCGCTGCGAGCAGACGACCGCCTTGACGCCGGCGTCGGTGAAGACGTGGGTGAGCTCGCGCTCGCGGTACATCGGGTTGACCGGCACGACGATGCCGCCGGCCTTCCACGCGCCGAGCAGCGCGATCACGAACTGCGGGATGTTCTGCAGCACCAGGGCGAGCCGGTCGCCGCGCTCGAAGCCGTTCTGCGTGAGGTAGCGCGCGAAGCCGTCGGAGAGCTCGTCGACCTCGCGGTAGCTCAGCCGCGCGTCGAAGTACGCGATCGCCGCCCGTTCCGGACCGGCGTCCACGGCGCGGCGGAACGACTCCGGCAGCGTCGTCGGCCGGGCCGGTTCCGCGTCCCGCACCCGTTCGTCGTAGCTCGCGAGCCAGGGCTTCGCGTCGTACCAGCTCATCCAGTGACCTCCCTTGGACACCGACCGGTCGGTATGCCGACGCTAGGAGGCCGGGGCGGTCCGCGTCAAGACCCGGCTTCGCGGGAATCGCACAAGCCGCCTTTCACCGCTTTATACGGACGCCGGTTCGGAATGGTTCAGCATCTCTCGATTTACCGTTTCGCCCTGGACAAATCCCTGGTGGAGCCGCCACGATGACCTCCGCGGCCACTCGGCCGCGCCATTCGGAACAACCGCGCGCTGCCCGTGTGGACCCTCTCTGTTCACGCTAACTTGGAGTGATTCATGCCTGCTACCGGTGGACGGCACCGCCTCTCGCGGCGGACGAAGATCGCGACGGCGGCCCTCGGCCTCGCGATCGCGGCCGGCGCTCTCGTGATCGCGACGACCGTCGGCGACCCCGGCGCGGCCAACGCGGCCGGCGTGGCTTCGGGCGGTCGGATCACCTGCCCCGACGTCGCCTCCCGGCTCCCCGCCATCCCGGCGTCGGCCCAGGCCGAAGTCCAGCGCAACCTCGACCTGCTGAACACGCAGCTCACCGAAGCCAACAACCGCCTCGTCAGCACCGCCGGCCAGGGCGGCCCGAACTTCGTGCAGAACGCGATCCTCGGGCCGTTGAAGGACAAACGCGTGTCGACGATCGACCGGATCGCCATCGCGATCGGCCGCCAGGGCCAGAAGCCGCAGGGCCTCGACAGCCTCGCCGCGTGCTCGCAGGGCGGGCAGGCGAACACGGGGACCGGGGCGGGCACCGGCGCGGGCCCGGCGTCGACAGCACCGGCGAAGGGCACGGGCACCGCGGCCGGGCAGATCACCTGCCCCGATGTCGCGTCGCAGCTGCCCGCCATCCCGGCGTCGGCCCAGGCCGAAGTCCAGCGCAACCTCGACCTGCTGAACACGCAGATCGCCGAGGCCAACAACCGCCTCGTCAGCACCGCCGGCCAGGGAGGGCCGAACTTCGTCCAGAACGCCATCCTCGGCCCGCTCGAGGACAAGCGCGTCGCGACGATCAACCGCATCGCGACCGCCATCGGCCGCACCGCGGCCAAACCGCAGGGTCTCGACGCGCTAGCCGCGTGCAGCCGCTGACAGGGCGCTGATCCGCAGGAAACCCTTCGCGGTCATGGTGATCCGCACTTCGGTCGTCGTGACGGGATCGAACTCGAGCGTCGTCGGGTCGTTCGAGCCGCTCCCCCACGTCACCTTCGGGTGCCGCACCGGCTCCCAGCCGCGCGCGGTGCGGTGGGTGACCTCGATCGCCGACGGCACCGCGTGCTTCCCGTCCACGACGAAGTTCGCCGTCACCGCGCCGATCCGCCGCGCCGCGGGGAAGGCGAGCGACACCCAGTCCCGCGCACGCGGCCGGCTCACCGCGGGCAGTGTCGCCGTGGCCTGCTTGACGTAGAAGTTCGACCAGCCCGTCGTGGGGTCGCCGTCGAGCATCGCCGCCGGCAGCGTGTCCGGCGCGCCCGAATAACTCGCGTCCGCCGCGACGAAAGCCGGAACCACCGGCCGGTCCACGGCCCGGGCGCCGGGACCGTTGCGCTGCCCGAGGTTCGTCCCCGGCAACGTGGCCTGTCCCGGGGCCAGGCCGGGCGCGCTCGCCGTCACGGTGATCGGGCCCCGGCCGCCGGTCGCGGCGATGACGGCGACCGCCTGGCCACGGAAAGCCGGGATCGTCGGCTGCTGGTAGCCCTGGGCGAGCTCCTGGCGCCCGTTGTCGACACCGGCGACCCGCCCCGGCCCGCGGACGGCGAACCGCAGCACCGGTTCCACGCCGGGCACCACGACCCCGCGGGAGTCCACGACGGACGCGGTCACGAACGCCATCGCGCCGTCGCCGCGCGGCTCGGCGGCCAGCGTGACGGCGTGCGGCGGCCCCGCCGTGACGAGCCGGTCGCGCGCCACCTCGCGGCCGCCGGACGTGGCGATCGCGGTGAGCGTGCCCGGTTCGAACGGCACGGTCCAGGTCAGGTGCAGCTTGCCGGTGCCACCGTTCGGGCTGGTGTAGCTGCCGGAGGGGTCGTTCTTGTCGTCACCGGCGGGTTCCGACGTCTCCAGGTACGGACGTCCGTCCACAGTGGTCTTGAGGTCGAACCGCCTGACGCCGAGCGACCGTCCGTTGAGGACCAGCTCGACGGTGTCCACAGTGGAGTAGACCCACACCGCGACCGGTTCGCCCGGCCGGTGGGTCGACCAGTCCATCGGCGTCAGGTGCACCATCGGCGCGGTCGTCCACTGGCTGCGGAAGAGGTGGAAGGTGTCCTTGGGCAGGCCCGCGCTGTCGATCGCGCCGAAGAACGACGTCTTGACCGGGAAGACGTCGTACGGCGTCGGCTCGCCCAGGTAGTCCTGCCCGGCCCAGAGGAACTGGCCCTGGCAGAACCGGCGGTCGCGGTCCTTCTTGAGGGAGTACTCGCCGCTGAACGTCCACGAGGCCAGGTTGTTGTCGTACGACGACGTCGCCCGCTTGCCCGGCGTGTGGTTTTCGCCGGTGTTGAGCAGGTCCGGGTCCTGGTAGACCCCGCGCGTCGAGGTTTCCGACGACGACTCGGACTCGAAGAAGAACTTGTCCGGGTACTGCGCGTGCAGCCCGTCGATCGACTGGGCGGTGTTGTAGTTGACGCCCAGGCCGTCGAGCTGGCGTAGGATCAGGTCCTGCGGCGAGCCGGGCGCGGGCACGCCGCGGTAGCGGTCGGAGCCCATGACGACGGGCCGGGTGGGGTCGATCCCGCGGACCGCCTTGATGAGCTCCGCCGCGATGGCCGGGCCGCCCGCCATGGACGCGTCCGGTACCTCGTTTCCGATCGACCACAGCACGACGGCGGGCGAGTTCTTGGCCGCGTGCACCATTTCCGCGATGTCGCGCCCGCTCCACGCGTCGAAGTCGCGGTGGTAGTCGAACTCGACCTTGCCGGTCCGCCAGCAGTCGAACGCCTCGACCATCATGAGGATGCCGAGCCGTTCGCAGACGGTCACCAGCTCGGGCGCGGGCGGGTTGTGGGCGGTCCGCAGCGCGTTGGCGCCCATCGCGAGCATCAGCCGCATCTGGCGTTCCAGCGCCGCCGGGTCGATCACCGCGCCGAGCGGCCCCTGCGTCGCGTGCAGGTTGACCCCGCGCAGCTTCATCGGCTCGCCGTTGAGCGAGAACCCGCGGTCCGGGTGGAACTCGGTGTACCGGAAGCCGAAGTCCGCGGTGGTCGTGTCGAGCACGCGCCCGGCGACGACGACGTCCGTGCGCACGCGGTACAGCCGCGGCTCGCCGACCGACCAGAGCCGCGGGGCGGCGACGGTCTGGGTGGTGACCGCCGTGGCGGTCTTGCCGGCGGCCACCGGCACGGTCGCCGCGCCCGTCGCCACGACCCGGCCCGCGGGGTCGGTGACGGTGGTGCGCACCTGGGCGGCCAGCGCCCCGGCGGTGTCGTTGACGACGTCGGTGGCCACCTTGACGGTCCCGCGCCCGGCGGCGATGTCCGGCGTCGTGACGAAGGTGCCGTGCCTGGCGACGTGCACCGGTTCGGTGACCACCAGCCGGACGCGGCGGTGGATGCCGCTGCCGGAGTACCAGCGGCTGCTGGGCAGCGGGTTCACCGCGCGGACGGCCAGGACGTTCGGCGTCCGGCCGTCGGTGTGCAGGCGGCCGGTGAGGTCGAAGGCGAAGCCGGTGTAGGCGTACGGGTGGTTGCCGAGCAGTTCGCCGTTGACGAAGACGTGGGCGTCGGAGTAGACGCCGTCGAACTCGACGGACACGCGCTTCCCGGCGAGCGACGGCGGCAGCGTGAAGGTCCGGCGGTACCAGCCGAGGCCGCCGCGGAAGAAGCCGGAGCCGCTGTCGGTGCCCTGGGCGGTGGGCGGGAGTTCGATGCTCCAGTCGTGCGGGACGTCGACGAGCTGCCACGTCGAGTCGTCGTAGGCGGGGTCCGCGGCGTCGGCGAAGCGGCCGTCGGGGTCGGTGACGCCGTCGGGGTTGGCGAGGGCGAACCGCCAGCCGGTGCCCAGGTCGGTGGCCCGGCCGGTGAGGTCGAGGTCCGGCCGGGAAAGGGCTTCCGCGGCGCGGGCGGCGGGCGCGAGGGCGGAGGTGACGACGGCGGCGCCGAGGCCGCCGAGGACGAGGCGCCTGCTGGGGGTGGTCGGCATCGACGAAGTCCCTTCCGGCGGCGGACGCGGCGGAAAGCACTATTGCACAAGGGTTTCCGGACGGACAAAGGGTTCGACACTTTCGAACCGCGAAGCCGTCAGCGGCCGTTCTGGCTCCGGGACCAGGCGCCAGCGTCGGCGCTGTAGCGGACGAGGAGCCGGGCGAACTGGGCGCGGTCCTCCGGCGACCAGCCGGCGGTGATGGCCTCGAACGCCCGGCGCTGCTCGGCCGCGAACCGGTTTCGCTCCGCTTCGCCGCGTTCGGTGAGCTCCAGCACGGTCCGGCGGCCGTCGGCCTGGGACGCCGCCCGCCGGACCAGGCCGTCGGCGATGCAGGCCGCGACCGTGCGGCTGGCCACCGGCTGCGCGACGCCCATCTCGGCGGCGAGCCCGCCGACGGTCAGCTCGCCCGGAGCGTCGGCGATCACGTTCAGCACCAGGTTGCGGGACAGATCCCGGCCCGAAGCGGGGGTGCGCCGGCGCAGCCGCGACAGCGCCGGCCCGATCCGGTCGAGCAAGGAGTCCTCAGCGCTGTCCACTCCTCGATCGTAGTACCCCCCGCATTTGCATGCCAGTCGTTAACTGCATAGCATTGGGTATGTAACTGCGAACGAGAAAGCGAGGCCACCATGGCCACCACCGCCATCACCGGAGCCCGGGTCTTCGACGGGGAGAAGGCCCTCGGGGAGCGGACCGTCGTCCTCGACGGCCCGAAGATCCGCCGGATCGGCGGCGACGTCCCCGCCGGCGCCGAGGTCGTCGACGGCCGGGGCGCCACCCTGCTGCCCGGGCTGATCGACGCGCACGTCCACTCCGCGCCCGGCTCCCGGGCGCTGGCCCTGCGGTTCGGCGTCACCACCGAGCTGGAGATGCAGGGCATGAACACCCGGGAGAACCGGGAACGCGTCGCCGAGGACGACACGGTGGCCGACATCCGGTCGTCCGGCTTCGCCATCACGCCGCCGGGCGGGCACCCCAGCGAGCTGATGCCGGAAGGGTTCCGGCCGGGCGGCGACCTGCCGCCGGTGATGCCGCTGATGCCGTTCTCCACCACGCCGGAAGAGGCCGCCGCGTTCGTCCCGCGGCTGCTCGCGCGGGGCTCCGACTACATCAAGTTCATGATCGACGACGGCAGCGTCGAGGGGCATCCCGGGCTGCCGATGCTCGACCAGGCCACCCTCGACGCGGGCGTCGCCGAGGCCAAGAAGTACGGCGCCCTCACCGTGGCCCACACGCTGACCCTCGACGCGACCCGGATGGCCGCCGAAGCCGGCGTCGACGGGGTCGTCCACGTGTTCATGGACCGGCCGCACACCGAGGAGATCGTGGACCTCGTCGCCGCGGCGGGGATGTTCGTCGTGCCGTGCGTCTGCCTCGACGCGTCGATGATGGGCATCACCGGCAGCGACCTCGCCGACGACCCGCGGGTCGCCCGCCACCTCGACGGCAAGTGGGAGGAAACCCTGCGGGCCAGCTACGACCGCTACCCGCAGGGCAAGCTCGAGGACGTGCTGGAGACCGTCCGGGCGCTGGACGCCGCGGGCGTCGACATCCTGGCCGGCACGGACGCCTCCATGGCGGAGACGTTCTTCGGCGGCCTGGCGCACGGAGCCAGCCTGCACCGGGAGCTGCGGTACCTCGTGGCCGCGGGGCTGACGCCCGAGAAGGCGCTGCGCGCCGCCACGGCGACGACGGCGCGCCGCTTCGGCCTCGGCGACCGCGGCCGGATCGCCGAAGGGCTCCGCGCGGACCTCGTGCTCGTCGACGGCGACCCGACGGCCGACATCGACGACACGCTGAACATCCGCGCGGTCTGGCGGCGGGGCACCCGGCTCGGCGAATCGTGACGCACCTGGCCAGGAGCCAAGCGACCGCTTAGTCTGGTCTCCGACCCCGAGGAGGCCGCCTTGTCCACTGTGGATGGTGTCCGGTACGCGGCGGACAGCGCCGTCGCCACGCTGACGTTCGACAAACCCGACCGCAGCAACGCGATGGACGTCCCCATGCAGGCCCGCTACGGCGCCCTCCTCAGGCAGGCCGACGCGGACCCGGACGTGCGCGCGGTGGTCGTCACCGGGGCGGGGAAGGCGTTCTGCCCCGGCGCCGACCTGGGCCTGCTGGACGACATCGCGGCGGCACCCCCGGCCTCCGGCGGCGGCCACGAGAACTTCCGCGACGTCCTGGCGGCGTCATCGGTGGGCGTCCCGGTGGTGGCGGCGATCAACGGCGGCTGCGCGGGCCTGGGCTTCGTGATCGCCTGCTCGGCGGACGTCCGCTTCGCCGCGGCGGGCGCGAAGTTCACGACGGCGTTCGCCCGGCGCGGGCTGATCGCGGAGTACGGGATCGCGAAGCTGCTGCCGTCACTGGTCGGCGAGGGCCGGGCGCGGGACCTGCTGTTGTCCGGACGCACGTTCACCGCGGAGCAGGCCAAGGACTACGGCTTGGTCCAGGAGGTGGTCCCGGCGGAGGAGCTGCCGCTGCGCGCCCACGCGTACGCGACGGAGCTGGCGACGTACAGCGCACCGCGGTCGATGGCGGTGATGAAGGCGCAGTTCACCCGGGAGGCTTTGCTGCCCCTGGAGGAGGCGGCGCGGGAGGCGACGGCGTTGATGATCGAGTCGTTCGGGCGGCCGGAGCTGGCCGAGGGGCTGGCCAGCTGGAACGAGCGGCGGGAACCGAAGTTCCCACCCCACCCGGCCGGCTGAAGAAGGGCTTCAGGGCGAGCGCGCGAACAGGCGGTGCCACCAGCGGCCGGAGCGGACGTGCGGCAGGTCGCAGCGGTACTCCGGCGGCGATGGCGGTGGCTGCTCCGGTTCCGCCTGCGCGGGTCCTTGGTACATCGCGAGGATTCGCTGCAGGTCGACGATGCGCTGCTGGGCGTCCTCGAGCCGGCCTGCCAGCTCTTCACGCCGCCGTCGTTCGTACTCCGCGCGCTCGAAGTGCAGTTCCAGCAGGTCGACGACCCGGCTCGCCTGCTGCGAGTCCGCCGACTCGGCCGCGACCAGTTCCACCTGCGCCTCGGCGCGTTGCCTTGCCTGGTTGATCGAGACGAGCTCGGCCCGCATGTTCTCGATGTGTTCGCGCTCGCGCTCGTGCAGGACCCGCAGTTCACGTTCCCGTCGGTCGTCGCCCGGCACGGATCCGCCGGCGACCGGCGCGCGAAGCGCCCGCATGCGTTCGAGATCGGCTTCCAGCTGCCGGCATTTGATCTCCTCCCGGGCCAGGCGCGCCGCCAGCTCTTGCTCCCGCTGCCGCAGGTCGGCCACTTCCTGGCGGGCCTCGGCGAGCCGGTCACGCAGGTCGCGGGAGAAGTCGTCGAACTCGGTCCGGACCACGACCAGATCGTGCTCGCGGGGCGGAGCTTCCAACCGCGCCCGAGCCCGCTTCCACGGTTCGAGCGCATCCGGTGGGACACCGCAGGCCAGCAGGACCGCGACCAGCTGGCCGTCCCGCGGTAGGCGTCGTCCCTTGAACAGGTCGGACAGCGTCGACTTGGCCAGCGTGCTGTGGTGGTCCGCGGCCCAGCGGCTGATGTACTCGAACGTCTTGCCCGACCAGGCCTTGACCTGCTGCAGCAGGTCGGCGAACTCGCCGACGGACGTCGCCTCGTCCGGGGCGAGGTCGTCGAACAGACGAGGAGACGCGGCTGCTTCCACAACCGACTCGGTCGTTCCGGCCGCACCGTGCGTTACTTCCCGTTCGAGTGCGTTCGCCGCTGTTCTCCCTCGATCCGGTTTCGTTCGATCGCCTGTGAAACAGCTCCCGACCAGGGCTTTCTGGGTGCATGAAGACATCGAGAAAGCCTCATCGCAACCCGGTGCCGACCCGGGACCTGGAACTGATCCGGCTCGTCCGATGGGTCGTCGGTTCCCGGGAGCACTCCCGCAACCTTCGCGGGTTGCTCTGCCTCGTGGGCGGTTTCACCACGATCATCGTGGGTGAGCTCGCCGCATCGGGCGCTGCCGCCTCGGTGGCGACCGCGCTCTGCGGCATCGCGCTCGGCATCGGTTGCCGATCGCGGCGAAGACCGCGGTGATCGACGCCGTGGTGGGGGGGTGGTGGGGGGGCGGGCCCCCACCCGCCCCGCCCGAGCCCCCCGGGGAACCCCGGGGCCC